>NZ_JAYPTL010000042.1:259-12021 GCF_038133525.1 Erythrobacter sp.
GCGAAGACCCGGTTGCAGCTGCCAAGGTGGCAGTGGAATTCGCCAAGACGAACGACAAGCTCGAAATCGTCGGTGGTTCCATGGGAGCGACTGCACTCGACGAAGCAGGGGTCAAGGCACTCGCCTCGATGCCGAGCCTCGACGAACTTCGTGGCAAGATCGTGGGCCTCGTCAACGCGCCGGCAACCAAGGTTGTCCAGCTCGTCAACGCCCCCGCGAGCAAGCTCGCCCGCGTCTTCGGTGCCTATGGCGCCAAGGAAGCGGCGTAAGCCAGGTTCATCGCACACAGCGACTTATTCATTGGGGTATTCCCGAGCGGAGCCCCAGCCTAATTTTGGAGTGAAACATCATGGCCGATATCGCCAAGCTTGTTGAAGAACTGTCGAAGCTGACCGTCATGGAAGCCGCCGAGCTTGCCAAGGCGCTTGAAGAAGAGTGGGGCGTTAGCGCCGCCGCTGCTGTTGCCGTTGCCGCACCTGCTGGTGGTGGCGATGCTGGCGCCGCAGTCGAAGAGAAGGACGAATTCGACGTCATTCTCACCGGCGACGGTGGCAAGAAGATCCAGGTCATCAAGGAAGTCCGCGCCATCACCGGCCTGGGCCTGACCGAAGCCAAGGCTCTCGTCGAAGGCGCTCCCAAGGCGCTCAAGGAAGGCGTGAACAAGGCCGAAGCCGAAGACATCAAGGGCAAGATCGAAGCAGCCGGCGGTACCGTCGAGCTGAAGTAAGCCCAAGCTTACGCTTCGAACAGCTTTCGCTGATCAAGCAAGGGCGGTGCTGCGAGGCACCGCCCTTTTTGTATGCCCACCCCTAATCGGCGAACTGCGACCGCTCGATCGTATAGGTGGCCGTATCCCCCTCACCCCGCCGCCGGAGCAGGATATAAGCTGGCTTCGCGCCAACAGCTTGCAGCGCATCATCGATGGCACCAGGATCATCGGCAATGCTGCGATAGGCCAGCCCTGAATCATCGAGCTGTACCAAGGCGAGCGGTGCCGCCCCCGCCATCCGCGCCATGAAGGTGGCTGCAAGATCGCCCGTCATATAGCCGCTGAGCTGCAGCATGGCGGTTTGGCTGTGATTGAAGGCCTTTTCATCGTTGGCCTTGCCGTTGTGCCAGTAACACAGCGGCATCAGATAGCAGTTTCCGCCGGTAGGCACGCTACCATCCTTGTTGGGCGTTACGTGGCCGCCGACACTGAAATCGGGATGGCTTGAATCCGACGGCGCAGTCGGCGTGTTGGCATAGCACGCGCCGCTGATGCCATAGCGTTCGAGCAATGCTTTCCACGTCAGGCCGCCAATCTTGGGATCGGGCGTGCTGCCTTTCACATTGTAGAGCACCCCGGAATAATTGACGGCCGTGGCCCCGGTCGATTCGATCTGCAGGCCTGCGTAGCGATCGGCAAACGCCCTGAGGCTTGCCACTGCTTCGTCCCGCTCCGTTCTAGTCAGCATATGTCTCTCCGTTCTAACCCGGCTGCGTCCGCGCCAGGAGAGAAGAGATACAGCCGCCCGACGAGCGGCCAGTGCAGGGATAGGTCCGAAGCCGATCATAACCACCGCGACCGGCTGCACCCCCGGCAAATACAAACGCTGCCACGCTCGCCTCCTCGCCAAGTGACTGCACCGCGAGACTAACCTGGCCCCACCGCAGATTCTCGTCCGATTCCGAGCAGGCCGCGTGAACGGGTAGGCAAAGGTGCTCCATGGGTCCTTGCACCCGCCGAATCCCAACGCCGCGTTAACCAACAGCCGAAACCGTGCCTTGAGGTTGGTTCCGTATCCACGGCACCATGAAGCGTGGGAACCTCATCACCAACAGCTTGCGACGGGCCGCTACCGGCTCGGTGCTTGCGATCGCATGCTTGGCGGCTCCCGCTTCGGCCACCAGTGTCGCGCCACCGGCGGTGGCCACCCAATCGGCCGGGTTGATAACGCTACTGCTGCCGAGCTTCGCCTCGACGCTGGTAACAGAATCCTGTCCCGCCCGCCCGTTCGACCCTGTCAGCGGCTACGCCTCTCAGAGCGGCGATGCAGCGGGCACCACCAAGGCATCGGCCGTCCTGGGCGGCGCGGCAAGCGCGCTTGAGACGATGCGCGCGCAGCAAGCTGGGGCAGACGCATTCGGACCGCTGATCCCCAACGCCGCCCCACCGACACTGGCTGTGGCCGACGTCAAGCCACTCGCGCCCGCTCTCGCCGCTGTTGCACCCAGCTTCGGTTGTGCGCCGACCGCGGGCATCGGCCCTTCGGCTGCACTGGTGACGACGCGGGTCGCGGGACCCGACGAATTCCTGGCGAGCCGCAAGGTTGCAATCGGAAGGACCAGCTTCGACGCCTCATGGGATCGCGTCAGCCAGGAAAAGCCGCAGTTCAGCGGGGAAGCACGGGCAATCCTCGCCTCCGGCGATCCGCTGGATAGCCGCATGGAGGCCGTCAACCGCTGGGTCAACCATACCATCGCCTATGCGGACGACTGGGCGTTGTTCAAGAAAGCGGATTATTGGGCTGGGCCACGCCGCACGCTCAAGCTGGGCAAGGGCGATTGCGAAGACATCGCTTTGCTCAAAATGCATATGTTGCTGGCGGCCGGGGTGGACCCCGATGACATGTACCTGACGATCGCACGCGATCTGGTGCGGAGGGCCGATCATGCGGTCCTGATCGTGCGCACGCCCGCTGGTTATCGCATGCTCGACAACGCCACCGATACCGTGCTCGATGCTGCTCAGGGCTATGACTACCAGCCGGTGCTCAGCTTCAACGGCCGCAGGAGTTTCCTGCACGGCTACTGAGGCCGGGAATGATCAACGCTCGGTCAGAGCGCGATCGAAGGCCTTGTTTATCGGCTTGAAGAGGTAGGCCAAGATGCTGTGCCGACCGGTAATGATCTCCACATCGCAGATCATGCCCGGGACGATCGGCAGGCGTTGCCCGTTCTTGGTGATATAGGACCGATCAGTTTCCACCACGACCGTATAGAAAGCCTTGCGTTCAGCCTCGTCATAGATGCTGTCGGCCGAAACCTGCTGCACCCGCCCTCGCAGGCCCCCATAGATCGAGAAATCATAAGCCGTGACCTTCACATTCGCGGGGTCGCCGATCTTAATGAAGGCCCGGTCACTCGGTTCGATGCGCGCTTCGACCAGCAGCTTGTCGCCCACTGGGACGATCTGCATGATCTTCTCACCTGCGTTCACGAAACCACCCACGGTGGTGATCTGGACGTCGTTGACCACACCGTCGGCAGGTGCACGCAATTCGTTGCGCTGTTGGCGCGCAGCCGCGCCGCGAATGCTCTCTTCGTTCACCGCCAGCTTGGTCGTGACTTCGCTGCGTTCGGCCAGCGCCTGTTGGCGGAAATCGAGCCGCGCCTGGCTCAAATCGGCTTCCGCCTCGCGAATAGCTGCCGACGAACGGCCGACCGCCTGCCGGGCGGCCGCCAACCGACCCTGCGTATCAACCAAATCGCGCTGGGCCTGCAGTAGCTCGGTCTGCGGCACTATGTTCTGGCGCGCGAGCGGCTCGAGCATCTGAACCTGCTGGTTTGCCAGCCGGACACTGTTCACCAGCGCGCTTTCGGTTGCTTGTGCTTCCTGCAGGTCGCGGCGGCGCTGCTCGATCGCCGAGCTCAACGCATTCTCGCGCGCTCGCGCGGTTGCGGTCCGCACCTGCTGCAGGCGTTGCTCTTCTTCGCAAAGAGCTCCTTCTTCGCAGCCGAGTTGGGCACCCGAAGCCTCGTTCTCGAGCCGCTGGGCCCGCACCGCGAGCCGGCGGTTCTCTTCTTCCAGCTGCCCAAGGGCAGATGCGGACTGCGCGTCATCGAGGCGCACCAGGAGATCGCCCTTCTTTACGGCCTGCCCCCCGCGTACAAGGATTTCGGCGATGATGGACGGTTCCGAGGGTTGCACCAATTGCGCCTTGCTCGACGGAATGACCTTCCCCGTGCCGCGGGCGATCTGTTCGACCTGCGCGAAGCTCGACCACAGGAACAACAGCGCCATGCCGATGGCCGAGATGACGATTACCTTGCGCGGCGCGTCGAGGGTCGCAAACCGCTCTCTAAGCGATGTCATTGAGAAGTTCCGAGCTCGTTTGAATTGTTTGGCATCACCGATACAGCCGGCCCTTGGCCTGCCTGTGCCGCCCGGTACCCCGCGCTCAACGTGACCGGATCGGGAATTTCGAGACGCCATTGCGTGGTAGTATCCAGGCGTCCGCCGACATCGCTTTCCGCGTGGCGATCCTTCACGTCGGCGACAACCGTGGTGCCGGGAACGAAATCACCCGCCTGAGCGTCCAGCAGTTCCTGGTGCGCCGCCAGCTTCAACCGCAAATTGGCGAAATCGAGCGTCGGGATAAACTCCCGTCCGGACCAGCGCTGGTTGAAGGTGCCGGCCGATCCATAGGCGCCGGGGAAACGGTAGAAGATATGGCGCCCGATCTGGGTGATCTTGCCAAGCGTGTAAGCCCAGCGCGGTACGACATAGTCCGCGTGATAATGCGTCGCCGTGCCGACTTCGGGGACGGAATCACCGTCCAGCATGTCGCGGGCGATCCGCAGGGATTGGTCCCAATATGATTTGACCGGGCTCCGCAACAGCGACCCGTCGCAGGTGAAGCTGAACTGGCATACCGGCTTGCTGGCGCCTTCATAGACAACGCCACAGACGCTGTTGGGGTAGGCCGGGTGGCGCACACGGTTGAGCACCACCTGCGCCACGGCGCGCTTGCCAGAAACCGGCTCCAGCGCCGCCTCATAGTAGATCGCCTGGGCAAGGCAGCGTTCAGCGGTGCCCTCACTGGTGGCCGACATCTCGACGCGGCGCAGATAGCCTGGGCTTTCCAGCCTTACCTTGCTCAGCGGGATCAATGCATTGCGCGCTTCCGCTCCGTCGCCCAGAACCGCCAGGGGCTGGTCGATGCCGGTCGACATGCTGGCCATCTGGGCCGAAAGTTCGGGCTCGGCCACCGACATGGCACGCACAGATTCCGACGAAGGCGGAACGACAGCGCTGCCCACCAGCAGGCTCGAAACCAGCACGCCGACGCCGGCCAGCGCGCGCCTGAGTCTATCCGCAATCATGATTTCTGCCCCTGCGCCAGGGCGGAACCGGCTTGCGCCAGAATCTGGTTTACCGGGCCATCGGCAACGACGCGGCCACGATCGAGAATGATCAGGCGATTGCAGATGCCGAACAGCGCCGGACGATGCGTCGCGATGATCAGCGATTTGTCGGGGCCGATAGCCTTGCCCAGTCGCTCGACGAACAGCTTTTCGGTCTCGCTGTCCATGGCACCCGTCGGTTCGTCAAGGAACAGCAGCTCGGCCGGATCGACCAGCGCGCGGCTCAAGGCAAGAAACGCCCTTTGTCCGCCCGAAAGGTGCCGTCCGTCTTCGCCGACCGGACGATCGAAGCCTCCGGAATCGCGCGATAGGAACTGATCCGCCCCGGTCATCTGGAGCGCGGCGATCAGCCTGGCATCATCGACCGTCGGGTCTGACAGGCACAGGTTTTCCTTGATCGAGCCGGTAAACAGCACCGCATCCTGACCGACAAACCGCAATGCCCGGCGGATCTGTTCAGGGCGGAACTGACGGCTGTCGACGCCATTGATGAGCAGCGCCCCCGCGCTCGGCGGGTAGAGCCCGCACAACACGCGGCCGAGCGTTGACTTGCCCGAGGCGACACGACCGACAATGGCCACCCGCTCGCCGGGATTGATGGTCAGATTGATGTCCGCCAACGCGGGATGCGATTCCTCTCCATAGGAGAAGGACAAGCCATCCAGCCTGATTGTCGGCTGTTCGAGCGTCGACGACGAAAGGCTGCTTCCGCTGCGCCGTTCATCCCCACCGTCGAACATGCGTTCGATACTGTCGAGCGTATCCTGTGCCTGCCGCCCACGGGTCAGCAAGAAGGCAATCTGTCCTGCCGGTGCAAGCGAACGCGAGGACAGCATGACGATGGCGATGATCGCGCCCATGCTGATCGTGCCCGCGGCGAACAGGTAATAACCGCCGATCACCAGCGATACGGTGGATACCTGCTGGAATGTCTGGGCCAGGCCCACGGCGTAAGAACTCACATCGCGCAGGCGCTGCTGCGAATGGGTTCCGATCTCGGCCAGGCGATGCCAGCGCGACAGCATCGCGCCCTCACCGGCCAGGCTCTTGAGAGTTTCCATCCCGCCAAGCGATTCCACCAGCAATGTCTGCTGCAATCCGTGGTCGGCCTGGGCATCGCGTGATGCGGCAACGACCCGGCGCTGGAGAACATAGCCTGCACCCAGCATTGCCATGACTATGGTCAGCGGAACCAGTGCCAGCCAGCCCGCAATGATCGCGATCACGAAGACGAAGACGAAGACGAACAGGAACAGGACGTCGATCGCCATGACGACCGTCGTCGAGGCGAAGAAATCGCGCACTGTGGTGAATTCGGCCACGCGCGCGGCCAGCGACCCGGTATGGCCGCGACGTTCGGACAATGGCGATGCCAGCAGGCGGCCGAAAATCTTCTGCGACAGGCGCAGGTCGAGCCGCCGGGTAATCTCGTCGATCACCGCAGTCCGCGCGCGGCGCAAGGCGAACTCAAAGGCAAAGGCGATCACCACGCCGGCGCCGAGGATCCACAGCGTTTCGGCGGCCTTATTCGGTATCACCCGGTCATAGACGTTCATGGTGAAGATCGGCAGCGCGATCGCCAGCAGGTTGATCAGGAAAGATGCCAGGAACACTGGCGCAAAAGCCCGGCGCTCCTTGCGCAGCTCGCTCCAGAACCAATGCGACCGGGCCTTTTCATGCCACGGCGCCTCATTGGCTCGCAGCTCGTCGGGGTTGCCGAAGATCCGCATCAGTGACCCGGCATACAGCTGCTGCAGTTCGTTGAACGGCACCCACTGTTCGGTACGCGTTGTTGGCTGCCAGACCAGCAGGTCCTGCCCGTTCGTCTCGAGGACGATTGCAGCATCGCCCCCCGACAGGTGGACCAAGGCGGGGTAACTGGCAGCCGCACGTGGCAGCTTGCGCAGCTGCAGGGGATCGTAATTCAGGCGTGACAATTCGAGGGCTGCCCCGGCCTGGTGCCAGGGCAGCCTTCCTTCCGCATTGCGCGGTAGCTGATTGAGCAGCGATGGGTCGAACGCAGGTCCGTAGCGCGTTGCCAGCTCGGCAACGCACTCGCTCAATGGATCGAGCGCCGCACCTTCGGTGATGCCCTCAATCTTCGACACCATACACCACCAGCCCCCTATTGGGGGTAGACGCGACGTTGAAGTTCCGCAGGCACGGGCGGACCATAATCGAACCTTTCCCTCTCGGCAGCTCCGGCGCCGGCACCAGGTGCCACCTTCAGAGCCTCCAGGAAGTTGTTCGTAGCAGCAAGCGTCTGATACTGAGCAAACAATTGTGAGAAGCGTGCCGTTTCGAGACGGACCTGCGTGTTGAAGCGGGTGTTCTGCGCATCGAGCACGTCGAGCAGCGAGCGCCGTCCAACATTGAACTGGCTGCGATAGGACAGCAGCAGGTCATCGCTCACCTGGCTCTGGCGATCGAGCGCCTGGACGACCCGGCCCTGGGTTTCCAGCGCCTGCCACGCGAGGCGGACGTCTTCTTCCGCTTCGCGCTGCCGTTCGTGCAGGGCATAGCGCGCAAGGCTGGCCTGCCGCACCGTCTCCTGAACGCGGGCGTGCTTGATCCCGCCATCGAACATGTTCCAGCGCAGCACCACACGACCTTGTACGTCGTTGGTTTCGCCACGGAACCCGTCGACATCTTCGCCGATTCGGCCCCGCACTTCGAGGCCAATGGTCGGATAGAGATCGCCCTTCGCGGAAGTCACCAGCGCATTCGCAGCGTCGACATCGGCCTGGGCCTCACGCACCAGCGGATTGCGCAGGCGAGCCATGCCCACTGCCGAAGCCACATCAGGCGGCATGGCCGACACGAGGTTCGGCGGCAGGGTCACACCGGTAACATCGAGCCCGGTGAGGCGGCGCAGCGAGATATTGGCATTCTGCAGCGCCTGCAGTGCCTCTTCCTGCTGAACTCGTGCAGCCTCGAGCCGTTCTTCCGCTTATTGGCGATCGGCAATGCTGATCGAACCCTGGTCGACCCCGCGACCGAGGTCGGCGACCAGCGCTTCGTGGAACGTGGCATTGTCCTGTGCAGCGGCGACAACGCGCTGCTGCAGCAGGATATCGAGATATTGCCGTGCGACCTGAAGGGCGATGAACTCTGACCGTTCGACGACGCGGAGCGACGCGCCGTCAACTCTTGCCGCCTGGCGGAGCAGTTCGCCGCGGCGGCGGCCGAAATCGATGGCCGTCCATTCGCCGGTTATTCCGGCTTCCAATGGATAGAGTTCCTGGTTTGCGATGTTGAGGGCCCGTCTTGTGTTGTTTTCAAGCCGGCGGACACCGGCGGAAGCCTCGATATTGACCCGCGGCGCGTAGAGGCCTTCGGCCTGCTTGCGTTCGAATTCGATCGCTTCCTTGTTGAACTGTGCCTGGATGATTTCCGGGTTCGATTGCATTGCGACTTCAATCGCCTCCTGCATCGAAACCGTTTCACCATCGGTGGCCTGCGCAATCGCCGACGGCGCCGTGCTGGCCAACATGATCGCCGCAATTGCAGCCAGGGTGTGCTTGTGCATGGGTCCCCTCTCCTATTCGCTGACCTGGATTTCGACGCGGCGGTTCTGCAATTCCCGCACGCCATCCGCCGTTGGTACGCGCGGATGCTCTTCGCCCTGCGCGGACGTGGTGATCGCTCCCTGCGGGATGCCACCGGCCGTCATGAGCGATGCGACCGCGTCGGCACGCCGCTGCGACAATCCAAGATTGTAGGCATTGGAGCCCGAACGGTCCGTGTGGCCGACCACGGTGAACGAACGCCAGTTACAGGGCGTCGCATTCTCGGTCACATATTCGATGATTTGCGTCGCGTCCGGTCCCGGCGTGGCCGAATCGAATTCGAAGAAGATCAGGCCCGGCAGCTCGCGGTCGCATTGCCGTGCCGGCGGCGGTGGCGGCGGAACCACCACGGGCGGGCGCGGAACCTTCTTCATGCGGTCATAGGCGGCTGCGCATTTGCCAAGCGATACCGAATCCCGCGTGCTCGACTTAAGGTAACCCAGCGCGATACCGCACTGGACCTTGGCCTCGGACGCCCAGATGTAACGGGGATCATTGGCGTTGACCGTCGTTCCATCCAGGGTCAGCGCCAGAGCTTCGTCATAGCGCTGCTGCACTTGCCCCTTCAGGGTCGACAGATCCATTCCCGACCAGTCGTCCTGGGCCAGGGCCGGCGTGGCTGCCAGGCCGGCAGCGATTGTCGCCAGCCCCGCCAAAACTCTTTGGTGTACCATTATCGTCCCCTCGTTGCTCTACTTCGCCTCTCAGGCATGACTTACCGCGTCCGCCATCGCCGCCGCGTCGTGAAGAATGTCGACCGCAAGCCCGCCCGCGTGCTGGGGCCCGACCTGCAGGTCCAGGAATGCCGAGAGCTGCTCCACCCCGGTTGAGTGCATCGCACCCAGCACCGGCGCCTCACCGGCAGCCGCAGCAAAGTGATCGATCAGATCGTCGATGCCGACATCCTGGGCGAGCTGCGCCAGGGCTTCGACGGCGACCTCTTGATTGACCTGGCCATTGCCAACCCCGCCGTTGGCGAGCAGCAACAGCTGCTCCATCCCAGCCATCGCTTCTGCCATCGGCAATGCCTGGGCAAAGTCTTGCAGGAACGGCTGGGCGACCGTTTCATAGACCGGGGCAGCGTTACCGAGCCCCTGGTCGAACGCGTCGGCGAAATGAGCCGATGCCGGCTCAGGCGTCAGGCTGCCGAAATCACGCGCTTCGAAACCCGCGCCATTCGTCGCCGAATGGCCGAACAGCCCGAACTCTCCGCCTGCTACCGAGTGGCTCGCGACCGAGAAGTCGGCGAACTGTCCGAAGCTTTCGACCGGTACGAAACCGGCATCGGCCAGATCGAGTGCATTGGCAAAGGCGAACGAGCCGAACTCGAAGCTCTGGTGCATGGCGAAGCCGGCACCTGCCGCGATCGCCGCCAGTTCGAAGGCACGATAGTCCTGGCGCAATTCATTCGAGCCATTCGCCCCCGAACCATCCAAGGTGGCGGTCGATACGCTGGCTTGAACCTGATCAACTCCGGTCCTGAAGGCCGTATCGGCGACCTCGCCCGTGCTGCCATCAGCCCAGGTGAACGTGGTTTGGCCGAAGATCGTCACGCTGCCGTCAGCTGCCTGGCTCTCAAGGCCATCGGACACCAGGTTGATCGAAGCGATCCCGGCATCCGCCAGCGAGACAAACTCGCCCGCATCGAAGGTCGCGTCGAGGTCGGCATCGATCCAGACCCCAAAGCTGCCATATGCCGCGTCGCGGGCATCAAGCACACCGTCCTCGTTGCTGTCATGGGTGGCAGCAATCGCTTCAAGGTCGGTTATGCCATTCCCTCCAAAAACGAACTCGGACGCATCGTTGACCATGCCGTCGCCATTGGCGTCATGGGCCAGGATGGCGCTGCCCTTTCCGATCCAGGCGGTGGCAGTTGCAGCGCCGTCGCCATCGTAGTCGTAGGCCAGGTTCGCCGACGACGACGCAAATTCATTGCCGGCACCATCGAGGTCCAGCACGACCGGCGCCACCACCGGATTGAGGTGCACGGTGATACTCGAATCAACGCTATCACCATCCCCGTCGGTCGCCGTGATCGGCAGGTTGAGATCGAACGGATTGAGCGTATTTGCTGTCTCGATTTCGATCGCACCGAGCTTGAATGGGCGCCCCGTCTGGTCGGAATACTCGACGATTGAGAAAGGATCGCTCGACGTGACCTGGATGTAATTTCCTTCTTTCACACCAGTCACGACGACGCTGTTATCGGTGTCGGTAAAGGTCGCCAGCAAGGTCCCACCAGTGGCCGGATCGCTGCTATAGACTCGGACTGTGATGTCGGGCGGCGCGGTTTCGCCAGTCGGGTCACCGAGATAGGTGAAATCATTATCGCCATTGCGGATCGTGACCGTGAAGCCGGTGGTGTTGCTCCCCCCGCCCTGCACAAAGCTGATCTTCTGGATATAGCTAGCGACTTCGTAGTGCCCGGTATGGGTGAAACCGGTGTTGCCATTCGATGGAGCGGCCGCTTCAACCGCTAGGTTCGAAACCAGATCAAAACGAACGACGTCACCAGCGCCCACATCGTTACCGCTAGCAATGCCGATCTCGGTCGAGTTCGTATTCACCGATCCGTTTCCGGAAATCAGGATATCCTGCGTTCCACCCGAACCGATGCCAAGGCCCTTGTAGTTGACGTTGCCGCCGCCGACCGTGCCGGAGAGGTCGGTGAAGCTGAACTGTTCCGAATTGTAGATCGTTCCGTCGAGATCGATCGTGTAGCTGTCGCCTCCCGGATTGAGCGTAGCAGTGAAAGCAAGATCACCATCGGCCGTGCGGGCTTCGACAACGTGGCCGTCAGAGCCTGCAACATTCTGAAGGAACAGCGCCTCACCTGCCAACTTCAAAGCGTTTCCGTTGGTATCGAGTAAGGGCGTCCCATTGGTGATGTTGAACACCACATCTCCGACGTCATCCGCGCCCGCAGCCGCGTCGAAATTGAGTGCAATGGGGCTGGAAACTGGGCCTGCCGTGTTGTTCACACTCGCTGTCGTCGGAGAAAACGCAACCGGCGTGTCGTCGTCGACCGTCACCACCAGCGAGCCCGTGCCGGTCACGCTGTCG
>NZ_JAYPTL010000042.1:12121-27917 GCF_038133525.1 Erythrobacter sp.
GAAGCGCATCCTCGTCAACCGAACCGGTCAGCTCGACACCCGCGTTCGCGGTCGGCGTGTCGTCGTCGACCGTCACCACCAGCGAGCCCGTGCCGGTCACGCTGTCGCCGTCGTCGTCGGTCGCAACCACCAGGTTACCGAAGTCGATGTCGATGTCGTCTTCGCTGTCGTCGCCGGCATGGTCGAGCACGCCTTCCAGCGTGAACTGCCAGGTGCCCGTCGAGCTCAGCGTCATCGTGAACACCGGGCTGCCGCCAGCGGTCGCCACGATCGAGCCTGCGCTCACCACATAGCTCAGCGCCACACCGCCCGAGGTCAGCCCAAGGCCGGTCAGGTAGGTCTGGGTCGAGGCCGCCGTCTCGAACGCATAGGTCAGCGGGCTGTCCGCACCCGAGTTGAACAGCGTCGCAACGCTGCCACCCGTGGTCAGGCCAACCGTACCCGCGCCACCGTCGATATCGCCAGGGCCGCCTTCGATGCCGCCAGGAAGCGCATCCTCGTCAACCGAACCGGTCAGCTCGACACCCGCGTTCGCGGTCGGAAGATCGTCGGATACGCTGACGGATACCGACGACGACGCCTGGTCGCCATCGAGATCGGTCGCAACGACAAGCACCGAGCCCAGCGCGGCGAGATCATCGCCAAGATTGGGGTGAAGCGCATAGTTGTCGTTCAGGGTGACGGTGACAGTCGCCGTGGTACCGACCACCGAGAGATCGAGTGTAACGATCGTGTCGGCACCGCTGCGGCCGACGATCTGTGTGTCCGAAACACGTTCCCAGGTCAGGCCTCCGCCCAGATTGTCGAGCGCGGTCGGAGTGTCGTCGAAGATGATCGAGACGATCGGATCTGACCCTTCGGTGAAGACGATCGAAGCGGCATCGGTGACCGGGGTCGCCGGGTCCGAGCCGTCTGCAAGGTTCTCGTCGTCGACAGTCAGGCTGATCGGGTCACCTGCCGACGGATCCTTACCGTCGTTGATGGTGATCGGCTGCTTCGCCGTATCGAAATCATCATCGGTATCGGTCAGCGTATAGGTGAACGACGCATCGATCGGACCATTGGTCTGATCCAGCCCGGCAGACGGAGCAAAGGTCCAGTTGCCAAGCGCATCGAAAGTATAGGTGCCGTTGGCGGTCATGACCGAAGTCGTACCTGCCGCAGCGACCGGATAATCCGTGCCGTCGA
The DNA here is from genome assembly GCF_038133525.1 of Erythrobacter sp. Lineage (GTDB taxonomy): Bacteria > Pseudomonadota > Alphaproteobacteria > Sphingomonadales > Sphingomonadaceae > Qipengyuania. The sequence continues at coordinate 13,310 of NZ_JAYPTL010000042.1, forward strand.
TATTGACCGACGTGACGCTGGCACCGTCGGCGCCTTCGACGTCGTTGTCGATGACATTGCCGGAAAGACCCGTCGGGTCACCCTCTACGACAGCGAGTGCGAGTTCGTCGACTGCGTCGGGAATATCGTCGATAATGCTGACGTTGATCGTGCCGGAGCCGATCAGATTGCCTGCGGTATCATGGACTTCATAGGCGAAACTGTCGGCACCATTCACCACATTGCGCGAATTCTCACCCGTATCGCCGTCGGTGAACGGGGTATCGAGCGTATAGGTGTAGGCACCGGTATCTTCGTTGAGGACCAGGGTCCCGTAGGTACCGTCGCTCGAGCCGGTGAGAGTATAGACGAAAGGTCCGACGGCATCCGACACGGTGATCTGGCCGTTGGCGATTTCGCTGTTGCTGGCGGAATCGCTACCGCCGGGCAGACCTGCTTCGTTGACCAGCGCGTCGTTATCGCTGACGTTGCCGGCAACGTTGTCGATGCCGACCGTCAGGGTCGCGGTCGACGTATCACCGTCACCATCGACGATCGTGTAGGTGAAGGTGTCGGTCGCATCGGTATTGGTCGAATTGGGCGTCGAGACATAGCTGTAGACGCCGGTCGTGGCGTTCACGGTCAGCGTGCCATACTGGCCCTGGATCACCAGATTGCCGTCGACGACGGTGGTGGTCCCGCTTTCGGTGTTGATGCTGGTGAGGCCGATGATTCCGGCAAAGCCATCGGCGCCGGGAACATCATCCGTTCCATCGGACAGCAGGTTGCCGCCAACGGTACCGCCTTCTTCGACGCTTGCGACATTGTCGAAGGCGGTCGGGGCGTCATCGTCGAACACGATATTGAGCGTGGTCGCGACGCTATCCCCATCGCTGTCGGTCACGATGAAGCCGATCGCGGTGGTGGCGTCGATCGCTTCGTCGTTCGGGCCGCCAGCATGCAGTACGTTGTCGACCAGGGTAACCTGGTATTCGCCGGTGGCGGCATTGGTCAGTTCGACCGTGAACAGCACGCCGCGCGGGCCGGTCGCCGTCAGGACGTTGCCTGCAAGCGAATAGGTGACCTGCTCGGTACCGATGGTTGCCGTCGCGCCATTGAGCGCCGGATCGAAGGCCACCGATGCGGGCGCGTCGACGCCTACGTTGAAGGCGAGGGTGCCGGTGAAGCTGGCTTCGCTGGTGTCAGCCGCGTCGTCGCCGACATTGGCGTCGAGATCGCCAGTGGTCGAATTGGGATTGCCGCCGACCAGGCCGTCATCGTCCACCGTAGCCGTAACCAAGCCACCGGTCGGAACCGTATCGGGGACAAGCGAGATGGTGACCGTCGCACGAGCAGTGTCGTTATCGCCATCGGTAATGGTGTAGTCGAAAGTGACATTGCCTTCTTCGCCCGGTCCGGGCGTGTAGGTGAAGGTCCCGTCACCATTGTTCACCAGGGTGCCAGTGCCGCTGAGAGTGCCGTCGACGAACTGGATCGTCGAAAGGGCGACGCCATCGGCACCGGGCGTGTCATTGGCGAAGACATCGACCGTGACCGGGGCGGATTCCGAGTCTTGCGCCGCGGAATCGTCGCGCGCGATCGGCGTATCGTTGATGACTTCGATCTGGAGCGTCGCCGAAGCCCGATCGCCATCGGTGTCGACGATGGTCATCGTGAAGAAGCCATCGACCGTTTCGCCCAACAGGTTGTCGGCGAGCGTGTAGCTGAAACCGATCCGTCCACCGGCGAGATCGATGCTGGTGATCGTCAGCGTGCCGAAGGGCGAGACGAAGGTCTGGCCGATGGCGGTGATTGCAACATCGTTGATCAGCACCGCAGCGGCACCATCAGGCGCGTCGAATACGATCGTACCGGTGGTGGTTTCGACATCGGTTTCCGAAGCGGTACCAGCGGATTCGGCAATACCATCGACTGTACGCGCGGGCAGGCCCGCTTCATCGACCGATGCGATCGCGGCGATCGCGCCGGCCGGATTGTCCGGCGTTACAATCACGATCACCGGTGGGTCGTTGACCACACCGGGGAAGATTTCCTCTTCACGGGTCTCGGGGAAGGAAAGCTCGGTGTAAGGAAGCAGGTCGCCGAGCGCGTAGGCGTCCTGGATATCGCCAACATCGCCGGCGAAATTGCCACCCGAGCTCTGCACGCTGCCGGCGGCGGGTTCGGGCTCGCTGCCCGTCAGGAGTGCCGCAATGTTTTGCGGCGGGACGCTGACGCCATCGACTTCGAATTGCGGGACGATGATCGCGCCATCCGGAATGCGGATAACCGAGCCATCTTCGAGCGTGATGATGAGGTCTCGACCATCGACCGCAAGCGCATCGAGCGAAACACCTGCAGGGAGACGGACGACATTGTCCGGCCCGACGATCTGGGTCTGCTCGGCGGCAAGGCCCGCTTGCGCCATGGCGACAAGGGGGCCCCGGCCCAGCTCACTGGACAGTTCGTCGTGGTTTTCCTGGCCATCTTCCGAGATGCCGCGACCAGTGTAGTCCATCATTACAAGTCCCTCCGCACGAAACGGAGGGACACCGACGATGTCGATGCCGCACGCGAAACACCGAAAACACCGAAGCTTCGCCCGAAACCAATCGGGCGCAATCCTTCTTCGATCCAGTGCTTCGCGGCCCGTTCCGGTTCACTTCGCAAGGTCGGGACGTTCCCGACTTGCGATGATTCGTTCTCACAATGAAATCAGCGATCTGGTATGGTTGCAATAGAATTAACCGTTTAGGGATTCTTTTAAGCAACCATCCACAGAGTCGACGATCTCGATGCAACACGCTGTAAACGCGTCTTTTACGAGGGTGTGAGGGGAATTTCCGAGGTGTCCCAAGGCTGGACTAGTCGCCCAATAGTGACCTCGGTTGCCCGGATATCGGTCGATCAAAAGGAAACCGTGGGAGCAATCATCACAAAATGGAGGCGATTCTGGGCCACGACTCGGCGAGGAATCCGCAAAAGATCGGGACCGCATAGGGCAAGGTCCAGCTCTGCCTTTTGCCATCTCGGACCAGTTTGAAACCGCGGTACCAGATGGTCATCAGGGCCACCATCACGAGGCCGCTCAACCGAGCATTGGCAATGCCCGGTCCAACGGGATCGCAAACGCAGCAGCGGCATAGAATTTCGCATCGCCTGCACCGATCATCCGCACGGCAAAAAGAAGCATGCCGACAAGCAGGGCGATAAGCGCATGGATCGCGGTTGACCCAACTAGGGTCCAATCCGGGCCGAGGGCAGCCGCAGCGGCCGCCGCAACTGCCATCGCCAATACCAGCCAGTTCGGGATGCGGCGGGTCCGAAGGTCCCAGACGGCGCCGATCAACCCAAGCGCGGCCGCCAGGGCCAGCGCTATTTCTGCAGCCACGGGGCGAATACCACCTCAAAGGATCGCGAAGCCGGCGCAGTCGCCATGGCAATTTCTGGTGCCTTTGGCGTGTCCGCCTGGTCATCGATCGGGGCCGGAGCGACGGCGGCCTGGCGGTATTCGACCTTCATGGTCGGCGCCTGCACCGGTTCAGCCGTCTGGATGCGGAATTCACCCGCAGAGACGCGATGGACACGATCGATAGCGACCGGGGCCCTTGGGCCAGGAGCCGCATCAGGGGCGGCCGCAGCCGACGCAAGCTTGGCGGTCGCGGTCCTTTGCCGCGCCATCAGCACCTGGCCTTGCAGGCGCAGGAGATTGGCGACGTAGCGTGTATCGTCGGGCTGCAGCAGGATCGCGGTCCGGAAATAGCGTTCCGCCAGATCAGGGCGGCCCAGCTTGGCATAGGCCACTGCCAGCCCGTTATTGGCTTCGGCGGCGCTGTCGCTATCCAGCCGCGCCAGCTGGAATGCGGCAACGGCGCGCGATATATTGCCCTCACGCAGGTATTGCCGCCCTTCCTCGAGCTGCAACGGGCCTGCATCCTTACCTCGCAGCGTGGGTGCATCCGACCTGGACATGAAGCGGCCATGCCAAGGCGATGACTGACATCCGGCCACGGCTGCGGCCATCGTGGCCACCACCAAGATTTTCCTGAATTCAAGCATGGTCAGTTTCCTCCCATTGCAGGCAAGAGTTCGCGAATGACCCTGATAATCCCAGGCATCATCAACACGCCGATCATGGTCGGCAGCATGTTCACGACGAGGGGAATGGAGATAAGCACCGGCAAGCGGTGGGCGCGCTCTTCCGCGCGCATCCTGCGCTTCTCGCGCATTTCAGCCGAGTAGACCCTGAGCGTATCCGAAACGCTGGTGCCAAGCTTGTCGGACTGGATCAGCAGTGTCGCGAAGCTCTTGATCTCGGTCACCCCGCTCTTTTCGCCCATCCGCCGCAAGGCGTCTTCGCGCCGCGCGCCAGCGCGCAGCTGCAGGGTCACTTCGAGCAGGATGCCCGCAATCAACGGATGCGATTGCACCATCTCGCGACCGACACGGTCCATCGACGCCTCAAGCCCCAGCCCCGCTTCGACGCAAACCAGCATCAGGTCCAGGCAATCGGGAAATCCATTGGTTATCGCTTCACGCCTGCGATCGGCCTTTGCGGCGACGATCAGATTGGGAAGATACAGCCCAAGCAGAGCGGCCAGAGAGCCGTAAAGATAGAGCTTGGTCCCACTAAGTTCCGATCCAACCAGTTGCATGTAGCCAAGCAGGCTGAGCGGGAGCGCAAAGATCAGAACCAGTCGTACAAGGGTGAATATCTTGGGCGCGGCGGGTGACGTATAACCTGCTGCCAGCAGCTTCTCGCGCAGCACATCGCCCTGGGTATCGGAAAGATTCAAACCAGCCCGTTCGAGCCGGTCTGCCAATTCGGTCCAGGCACTGGTCCGCTTATCCTGCAGCGTATCGCGGCGCTTGATGCCACCCCCGGCAATCTGCTGGATATTCTGGCGGGTCTCGATGCGACGGGCCGAAATCCGCCCCACGCTGATCACGGCGAAGATGACCAGTGCAAAGACAAGCGCGAGGAGCGACAATCTAGCCAGCTGGTTGGTGACAAGAAAGTTCAGCATCTCACACCTTCAGATTCACGAGATTCTTGATCCAGAAGACACCGATGAAGAACCACAGGATCATCGTCGGGAATCCGATCATGAAGATCGGGTCCCCCGCCACCTCGAGGTAGAATTGGGGATTCATCGAAAACAGGATCACGAAGGTCAGCACCGGAAGTCCAGTCAACAGCCACCCGGTCATGCGGCCTTCCGAACTGAGCGCGCGAACCTTTAGATAGAGGCTGGCCCGCTCGCGGATGACCCTCGACAGGCTGTCGAGAATCTCGGCCAGATTGCCTCCGGTCTCATTCTGGACCGAGAGCGACACGCTGAACATGCGCAGATCGTCGAGGTCCCAGCGCTCCGCCATGTCGTCAAGCGCTTCGTTCAGGTCCGCACCGTAGGATATTTCATCCGCGATGAGGCCGAACTCGGTTCCGATCGGATCGTTCATTTCCTGGGTGAGCAGTTCGATCGCGGATGAGACGGGGTGCCCGGCCCGCAGGGCGCGGACGAAGACGTCGAGCGCCACCGGAAATTGTTCCTGCATCGTCTTGCGTCGCCGCTGCGCGAGGAAACTTACCGCGAGGACCGGCAGACCCACCGCCGATGCAAGCGCAACGGCGATGATCAGCTGGATCACCCCGAGGGTAAGCGTATAGCCTGACGACAATGCCAGCATGGTGACTACCAGCATCACCAGCGCGAACAGCGCAGCAATGCCCAGCAGGATTTGTGCGAAACCGAAGGGCACGGCTGCCATCAGCAAATTGCGCTGGAAGGACCTGTATAGACCCCCGAAAATCCCGAGGTTGATCGAGGTCGCCATCGGATCGTGTTTGCGCAGAGCACCGATGATCTCTTCGCGCTTATGTCCTGTCGCAATCAGTTTCAGCCGCTTGTTGACCGCCCCGATATGGGCGCGCCCTTCCACTGCAACCCGCAGGAAAAGCTGCGAAGCGAGGAAGATCGAGGCAAAGACCGCCAGCAGGATGAGGAGGCGCGTGAGGTCACCCGACAGCATCAGACCCTCCCCAGATCGAGGTTCGGGCGGAACAGTTCGGGAGACAAGGCAATGCCGTGCTCGGCTGCGTTGTCGAGGAACTTGGGGCGGATGCCGGTGGCTTCATGCCGCCCCAGAACTTCACCGTTCTCGCCGCGCCCTTCCATCTTGAAGCGGAAGATTTCCTGCATCGAGATCGTCTGGCCTTCCATGCCGACCAATTCCGATAGGCTCAGCAGCCGGCGGCGGCCGTCAGCTTGGCGACCGATCTGGATCACGACGTTGACTGCGGAGGCAATCTGGGCACGCGCCGATGTCGCCGAGATCTCGACCCCGCTCATACCGATCATCTGTTCGACACGGGCGAGCGAATCGCGCGGCGTATTGGCATGAACCGTGGTCATCGACCCGTCGTGACCGGTATTCATAGCCTGCAACATGTCGAAGGCCTCGCCGGCGCGAACCTCGCCCACGATGATGCGGTCAGGGCGCATACGCAGGGCGTTCTTCACCAGGTCGCGCTGGGTGACTTCGCCCTTGCCTTCGATATTGGGCGGCCGCGTCTCCAGCCGGGCGACATGTTCCTGCTGGAGCTGAAGTTCGGCTGAGTCCTCGATCGTCACGATGCGTTCGCGCCCGTCGATATAGGACGACAGCGCATTGAGCAGGGTCGTCTTGCCCGAACCGGTACCGCCAGAGATCAGGACATTGCGACGCGAGCGAACAATGGCAGAGAGCACCTCGGCCACCGCGGCAGGAATACTGCCCAGCTCGATCAGTTTTTCCATCCCGATCCGCTTCTTGGCGAATTTGCGGATCGAAAGCAGCGAACCGTCGAGCGCCAGCGGGGCAACGATGGCGTTGACACGCGAGCCATCGGCGAGACGGGCATCGACGAAGGGCGATGACTCGTCGACGCGCCTTCCGACCGCGCTGACAATCTTCTGGATGATACGCAGCAGGTGCCGTTCATCCTGAAAGCGGGTCGAAACGCGCTCGAGCAGGCCGAAACGCTCGACGAACACGTCCTTATGTCCGTTCACCAGGATATCGGTAATCGTATCGTCTGCGAGAAGCGGTTCGAGCGGGCCGAGGCCAAGCAGTTCGTCGAGCACTTCGCCCACCAACCGCTTGCGTTCGGCCGCGTTGAGCGCCGCGTCCTCTTCGATCAGCAAGCCGAGTACGATGTCCCCGATCTCTTCCTCGATCTGCTCGCGCGAAAGGCGCTCGAGCATGCTCAGATTGATCCGGTCCAGCAGTTTACGATGGATGGTGGTCTTGAGGGTGAGGAGTTTCTCGACCTCCGCATCAACCTCGAACGGAAGGTCGACTGCAGGAAGTTCACCCGTATCATCGCTCGAGATAGTGCTCGGCTCACCGCGATTGCCCAGTTGCCACTTCATCGCGCGCTCTCCGCTACCGCAGCCGCAACGAGTTCGGACAGCTTCTCCATATCGCTCACGAACGGACTCTTCCGGCGGACGGATCCGGCCAGCACACCTTGGTCCTGCGCCGAACTGAGCGTTGTATGATCGCTCGAAATCCCCGCTAACACGGGACGCCCCAGCGCCTCTTCAACGTCGCCCATATTGATCGAACTGAAGAGCTTCTTCTCGGTCCGATTTACGACGATCGAGACCAGGCGATGGTCCAGCCCAAGGTTGCGGAACAGATCGAGCCGCCGCCGGGCCTGCCGCAAGCTGGCAAGGCTCTGTTCCACGACCATGATAATGCTGCTGGCTCCGGCCAGGATACCGAGCGACCAGTTGGTCAAGCTGGCAGGAAGATCGAGCACGACATAGTCGTATTCCTGGCGGGCAAGGTCGATGACCCGCGCAAGGTCTTCAGCGCGCACAGCCTCGATCGGGATGATTTCGGCGGGCGCCGCGATCAGGTCGAGGCCGCTCGGGTGACTCTGAGCGACGGTATGGAGCAGCGAAGCGTCCATGCGTTTGCCCGCATCGAGCAGGTCGCTCAGTGTCCGCCGTGGGGTCAGGCCCAGCACTTCAGCCAGTCGGCCGAACTGGATATCGAGATCGAATATGCAGACCCTTGCCCGTCGCTCGCCCCCGGCCCGATCGGCAGCCAAATGGCTGGCGATCGTCGTCGCGCCGGAGCCGCCCAGCGCCCGCGTCACCGCAATCAACGGCGCAAGCCGCACTTCACTGACGGTAGCTTCGCGATGCGTTTCGAGAACGGCGACCACTGTCTGCAGGATCTCTTCCGCAGAGAAGGGGAGTTCGACAACATCGGCGACGCCTTCGCGTACCAGCGTGCGAACCAGCTTGAGGTCGACATCGCGCATGGCGACGATTTGCGGCATTCCCGGGCGGGAGCGATGCAAGTGGCGAATACGGTCCATGCTGGCGGGGATCGCCGGGTCGACTTCGAACAGGACGATGCCGGACTGGCCAAGCTGATGCTCAGGAATGGCCTCGCCGGGGCCGACCGGAATGTAGTTGGCATCGGCCAGCCACTCCGCACCGCTGGAGGATCGGAGCGCCTCGATGTGCTCGGGCGAAGCGATAACCGAAAGCGGTGCGGACAGTTGCAACTCAGCCCCCTTCATTCGATCAGCAATGTATTCGCCGTGGCCCATAGTTTTCTTTCCAAGTTCTTCCATGTAATCCATCAATTATTTCGGCATTTTTATTATGTTATCTTTTATGTAATGCCTCTCAGTTGTATTGCGTCCCTGCTCCATCTTCCATTGTGAGTGTATATTGAAAGTCGGGGAACCCTACGGTCCCGCCGAATAGAAATATCGAAGTGAAATCCATGTTGGTCAGCCGAACCGTAACGAACGGGGCAATGTCCATTCCCGAAGGGTTACCCGCATAACCGAGCCCGGACCCCGAATATTCCACCGTGATGTCCGCATCCTCGACCATCGGCCAGATCTGCTTCACGCGGTTCGCCATGACCGCGAAGGCAGCCGTGTCGAGCGTCAGAGTACCGCCAAGGCACGGTGTCACCGTGCACGTGCACGCGGTCGAAGTGCAGGTAATCGTGCCCAGCGCTGCCTGCGGAATGCGGTCACCCTGGCCCAGTTGAACCCCGCCAACCGTGACACCCGAGAAAGTGTAGGTGGTCAGCTGAGTGACGAGCGGATTGGTGACCACCGCTACGCGGGCGCCTACCTGGGTCGCCTTCTCGCCGCGATTGAAATCATAGGCGTATCGCCCGGCATCGATGAGGCCCAGCATGAACAGCATGATCAGCGGCAGCAGCAGGGCGAATTCGGCCACACCGCCGCTCTGGTCCGCGATGAAGCGGCGAAGGATGGTCCGCCCCGTCATATGCCCATCACCGCGGCTTGCTGGGTTGCGTTGAGTTGATAGCTGTCGGTCAGCACGCCGACCCCGTCGAACAGCGATTGGTAATCGACGTTCGCGGTCACGCTGATGACCGGGGCATTCGTTTCACCGGTGTAGATGCCTGTCGTCACTGCTGTCCCCGGACAGATGACCGCCACTGTGACATCAGCATTGACCCAGCCGGGCACGCGCGAGGATCCACCCGATGGGCGTCCGGTCCGCGTAACTTCCTTGATCGCCGTGACAACCGCCGAAGGGATCGATGAACCGGTATCGCAATTGATCGAAGTGAAGCTCTGCCGGCTGGCGTAGCGGGCGCCATCGCGCACGCCCTTCACCACCTGGTGCTGGTTGTAGAAGTAATAGGATACTTCCAGCGCACCGAACAGCATGAGCACCAACAAGGGCAGCAGCAGCGCAAGCTCGGCTGCGGCGGCGCCGTCTTGCCGGCGAACGAGGGTGCGCAACCAGGTCACTTGATAAGAAACGGAACATCGCGGCGGATGACCGTCCCTGCTGTTTCACCAACGGCGCTGGCGTCCGATTCCCCGACGATCTCCATATAGATATCGGTTTTCGCTGTACGATCGCGCTTGAGGCTAGGTTCGACGAGAAACACGTCGATGAATTTACGAATCCGGTAGGGGCCGCTCTTGCCCCGCACATTCTCGGCATGGCAGTTGATCACCGCCACGGACATCCGTCGGCGGTCGGCCACATCGTCCGCCGGGACCGAACCCGAGCCATAGGACTTGTGCGGGCTGCAAACCGGGGTGCCGTAGTTGGTCCGGGTGCCATTCACGATGTTACCCAAGACCTTGGCTCCACCGATCGTATTGCCGCGCTCCTTGATTTCCCACTTGTACACTTCATAGCGAGTGGGACGATTGGGTCGTCCTGCCGGACCGGATAGCGTCAGGCCGGTATTGGTTGGCCACTGCCCAGACGTCCAGCCATAGCGTGAACGAAAATAGGCATCGCGATCCCAGAAGCCGTCACCGAAGCGACCGCAGCTCCGCGGATCGATCGAGTGGCAAACATCGCGCGGGTGGCCCATCGCGATGGGTGTCGTGGTGGCTGGTAGCGCCGCATCAGCTGTCGGCAGGTAGCGATCGGAGGTGGAGCTCTGCATCGCCCAGCCATTGCTCTCGCCGTTCTGGCCATAGGTGCAGGCCTTGCCATTGCTGAAGTTTGGAACGCCGGCAGTATCCGACAAATGCGTTACGTCCTTGATCGCATTGATCGAAGACGGGCAGGTCCCGCCAGCCGGGCAGCTGTCGTAAACATCGAATCGCGTGTTGATCGCTTCCTGTGTCGAGGCCTTGAGGCCAGGCTCGATCTCTGCGTCGATGACTTCGGGACCATTGACCGGTACGCAATTACCGGTCGGCGAGACCCAGGCGAGCGCCTGCTCCACGCCGGTCGCACCTGCGCCCAAGTCAAGGAAACCGAAGGCGCCGGGATCCCAGAAACCCTGCTGCACCACCAACAGGCCCTGGCCGATATGGTTGGCAGCGATGAAATCGACATCCTCATCCGTGTTGTTCAACGGCTCGTCGGGGTTGCAGATCATCAGCGGCGGGATGCGGCACACGGCCGACCCGATACCCGCCACAGCTTCGGCAGAGATATCGCCGAAAAAGGCACCGACCACCGGTGTCAGCGCATAGTTCGCCCTGCGCGTATCAACCTTGACCCGGATGAAGCGAGCCTTGGAATCTGCGTCCGCCGCGGTCGTATCGACCGGATTGGTGCCAGCCTCTGCGTCAGCCTGCGTCTCGTAGAAGAAGACCCCCGTCCCGACATCACCTAGCGTAACGGTTGCCCCGCCGGCATCGTTGGAAAACAAGGTGGCATTGGTCGCCAGCCCGTTGCGGGCTGCGGCCGTGGCCCGGGTGATCGAACCGCTCAGCTGGTCTAGCTGGGTTGCCCCCGCGAGGGCCGCCTGATCGGCGGCATTCTGAAGCTCGGAATCCATGCCAGCAACGCGGGCATAGTCGAACCCGATCCCCACTGCGGCGACAAGCGCTGGGAGAGCCAGCGCGTAAAGCGCGGCGCTGGCCCCGCTTTCATCGCTCCTGAATCTCCGCAACCAACTCATGTCCGCCTCTCATGTCCTCAGTTCGGGCCGGAACCCGTTCCGACATCGGTCGTCTTGATGTTGTCGGGCTGTTTCACCGTATCGGTGCGATAGCGCTCAACCGCATCGGCGGCGTGTTCGCCGCTGGTCACCATCTCGCCGTCATATTCAGGCTCAGGGTTGATGACCTGCGCCATCATCGTCTGGCGATTGGCCTCACCAAAGGAGGCATCACCTGGCGCATCGAAAATCGATTTGTCGGCGCAGCCAGCCAGCAAGGGAAGGGTTGCAACCAACGCCCAGCGCAGCAGCTTGTCAGTATTCATAATCGCCTCCCTGATCGGCTGAGGGTTCCTTTGGTGCGGCAAGTTCACCAGCCGGCACCGGATCGTAGGATTCACCCGAAAGGATGGTGGTCGCCGCTTCCGGATCACGCACGCGATCGGTAGGCAAGCGAACCTGTGAAGGCTTGATCGGCTTCACCAGTCGCGGCGTTACGACGATCAGCAGTTCGGTCTCGCCCTTCTGGAACTGCGTCGAGCGGAACAGCGCGCCGATGATCGGCAGGCTGCCGAGCAACGGGACCTGGTTGACCGTGGTCTTGAAATCCTGCTGCAACAGGCCAGCAATGGCGAAGCTTTCACCGTCGCGCAATTCGAGCGTGGTGGAGGCACGGCGGGTCTGCAGGCCAGGGATCGAAAGACCATTGACCTGGATCGAGGCCGTTGGATCGATCGAGCTGACTTCGGGTTCGACGACGAGGTTGATGGTGTTGTCACCAAGGACCGTCGGGGTGAAACCCAAGCTAACGCCGAAAGGCTTGAACTCGATGCTGACCCGGCCAAAGCCGTTCTCGTCACCGGTCCCGCCCCCGCCGCCGGACTGAACGACCGGGATCGGGAACTCACCGCCAGCGAGGAACGATGCCTTTTCTCCGGAAAGAGCGACCAGGGTGGGTTCTGCCAGGGTCTTTGCGAAGCCCTTTTCTTCCAACACGTTGAGATAGGCGTCGAAGTCGATACCCAATGCATTGAACGTCGCGCCGATCACACCGAAGCTGTCGCGAATTGCGGAGAAGCTAAGGATATCGCCCGGAGCATCAACAGTTCCGGGGGTAAGTCCAGCGCCTGGGCCGAAGGCGGCACCGAAGTCGCCACCGCGGTCGATACCGAAACCACGAACACCGACGTCTTCACCCACGGAGCGACTGACCTCGGCAAACTTGACCTCCAGCATAACCTGCTGGCTGCTGCCGAGCGAGATCATGTTCACGACCTTTTCGCCAGCATAGGTACTGGCCAGCCGAACCGCCCGGTCGATGGTGCCTACATCATTGGCCAAGCCGGTCAGCACCAGCGATTCGCCGGAGATATGCGCGTCGATGTCGCTACCGGGAAGTAGCTGAGCAACTTGAGTGCGGAATGCCTCGGCATCGGGCCCGACCGACACGTCCATGACCGAGAGCACGCGGCCGCGTGCATCGTAAAGCGTGAGGCTGGTAGTCCCCATCCCCTTGCCCAGAACGTAGAGCGAGTTCTCCGTCAGCGCGACGATATCGGCGATTTCGGCATTGCCGATCAGCGCCTTGGCGATCGGGCGATCGGCCGTCACCACCTGGCTCTTGTTGACCGGGATCTCCAGCGTACCGGCATGGATGCCGGCGCCGGTGGACTGCGCGGTCGCCGGGATGGCCGCAGCCAGCACCAGCGGCAGGGCCGCAGCGGCAAGCGCGCGGCGGATCAGATCAGTTCGTGCCACGGTTCACCTCCTGGCGCGCACCCTCGGTGCCGCGATAGATTGTCATGGTCGGGCCACTATGGGTGGGCGCAATCGCACCCGCCGGAGCCGTTCCGGATGGACGATAGGGGACCGCACCGCCGCTGCGGGCCGGGGCACTGGCACTGCTACGCGAGGTATAGCGCAGCCGCCCACCCGGAAGATCGCGCGTGGTCACGACCTGCGTCCCGCCGACGAGCTGGTTCTCGACATTGCGCAAGACGAGGGTCAACCGGCCGCTTTCAGACGCAAGCGCGAGCTTCTGCGCATTGTACTGGTCGGTCAGCAAGGTCGCCATCTTGAGTTCTTGCGGCTCGGTGCTGGTTTCCGAAGCCCGACGGTCGATTGCGATCACCTGGACGTTCTCGAGCACCACTGAAGTAACTTTTTCTTCCTCGCCGCCCGGGATGGTGCGGGTCATCAGGACATCGACAACATCGCCCGGAGTCACGAAGCCGGCAACGCCGGCCACTTCGTTGACGGGAATGGTCACCGCACGCATGTTTTCCGGTATGTTCTCGGACAGCACGGCGCGGGTGGAAATGCGGGATTGCAGGATCGGCTCGCCCTGCGCGATGGGACGGATGGCAACGTCGGTACCGGCGAACTTGCTCATGTCGGTAATCGCGCCAGGCGGGACCGATTGCGAGGGCCAATTAACCAGGCGCACCGTATCGGTGGTCAGCGGTGATCCGAACTCAAGGTCCTGCGCGGCGACCGCGACACGAACCAGTTGCTGTTCTTCGGCAACGCGCTCCTGCTGCGCCTCGACGCCTGAAAAATAGGCATTGGTGAGGTAGACCGCGAACAATCCGAGCACGAGTGCTACAGCGATGATGATGATATTACGCCGTTCCATTTCACCCCCCAGTGCGTCTGCCCAAATAAGCAGTATGGGCGGCCCCGGCTTAGGACCGCCCAAACCCATCCTGTCTTAGCAGGTGGTGGAGCTCGGAGCGTCAATGCAGGCTCCAGTGCGCGTCATTGCACCGCCGATCGAGTCGGCGAGAATGCCGGCACCGGTAACAATGGCAATGCCGACCACGATAAGGATCAGCGCATATTCGGCCGCCGAGGCGCCCGATTCGTCAGCGACGAAGGTCTTCAGGAAATTGGTCATGATACTATACCCTAAACAAGCTGGCAGGGGTCCCCCCACCTGATGCACAAAGGCTCCGGCCTCTATTTCCGGCTTGCCCTGTCCGTGCGGGTATCTCTGGAACCGGCGCGACCGTTTTCTGTTATTCCGACGATCACGCCGGTTCAGAAACGCCGTTCCCTCACGGAACCCCTGTATAATTCCACAGTTGAGAAACCAGTCAACTTTTCAGCAACCGGTTTCTTTTTGTACACTTTTTCAATGACTTGCAGGGCGAAAAGTTTAATTTTTTGGTTAACTTATTCGGGATAGATGGCAACAAGGCAACGCTTTTGGCGACCCGTA
>NZ_JAYPTL010000042.1:27927-29337 GCF_038133525.1 Erythrobacter sp.
CGACCCGTAAGTCCGTGATTCGCAACCGTTTAGCTCCGTAAACAGCCGTTTGATTCGGGAAACCGCGTATCGGCCCCCTGAATTGAATCCCGGCCTCACAAAGCCCATGATGTCCGTAATGGTTCCAAACTGGCACACAATCGCGAAGGCCGCGCAGCGCTATGCCGATGCAATCGAACGGCGTTCGCGGGCGATCGCAAAGGGAATCAGGCCCTTCCTCGAGGCGGCTTTGCCCTGGTGGATCTTCGCCTGGCTAATGCTCGCCGCGGTCAAGATGGCCAGCGCCGCCACCCCGATCATGTCCTTCACCGAATTCGCCGGCATATTCCTGCCCTATGCCTTGATCGGCCTGGCACCCATCATAGGCTTGCGGCTCGCCGAGGCGGCATTCCCGCAAGGCGAGATCAAGTGGCAGCCCAGCTTTCGCTTCGCGATGATCGGACGTTGGCGCAAGCTGGATTTTAACTCCGCACGCAAGCACCCGCTGTTCGGCCCCGCAGGGCTCATGGCATCGCTGCTCATCGGCATGTTGCTCAACGTGGTGTTCCGCAGCACCGAATTCATGCTGGCGATCCCGGCCATGAGCCAGATGGCCCCCGGTTGGGGTCGAGCGTTGTTCCTGGCAATGGCATTCGACGTTATCGCGATGAACTTCCTCTATGTCGTCTGCTTCGTCATGGCGCTGCGGACCGTCCCATTCTTCCCGCGCATGCTGGCGATCGTGTGGGCGATCGATATCGGCATGCAGTTCGCCATCGCGCAGGCGGTCGGCATGCAGCCCGACCTCCCGCACAAAGTCGCGATGTCACTGGCCGAGCTGCTGCAGGGCAATGTCACCAAAGTGCTGGTCAGCATGTTCGTGTGGCTGCCCTATTTGATGCTATCGGCCCGGGTGAACGTGACCTACCGCAGCCGACTGGCTGCCTGACTGATCCCGATACCGTCTCCGGGCCCAAGCATCTCGCACCGATAATCCAGCTGTGCTAGGCACCGGCCGCGGTGGTTGGAGGAGTTCGGCGTGCACAGCACGATCCGCAGGGGGCGAAGGCGATTGGGTTTGCTGCTCTTGTGGGCAGGGATCTTCGCCGCTGCTATTCAGCTTGCCGCATCGACGCTTGCCATTGGCTGGGAGCGCGGTTTCGTGAAATGCGTGCCGATGCCGAACTACAACCGGGTCCGCCTGCCCGAACGACGCGAGGGACCCGCTAACCCCGACATGTCGGGAGAGGTCGCCCAGGCAATCGCCGAAAGCGTTTCGGAAACCTCAGCAAACCCGGTGCCACCCAAGTCGCAATCTGCCCCAGCGGCAAGTACGGTAACGGCGCCCTCGGCCTTCATCCCGGTGGAATTTGACATCCTGACCCCAGGCGCCGGTGGCGACGCGGTGGGCGGAGAAGCAATTGTAGTTCG
>NZ_JAYPTL010000042.1:29347-30926 GCF_038133525.1 Erythrobacter sp.
GTCGTGCGCTTGGGTCAGAAGGATATCGGCAGCCTGCCGATCCATGTCGATGGCGGGTCCCGCCTGTTGGTCGATGCAAGCGAAGTTCGTAGCCTGCTGGATGATGCCAAGGTACCCGGCACGGTCCGCGGCAGCGGGCTGGTCAGCCTTGCTGACCTGCGCAAGTCGGGCATCGATTTGCGCTACGATCCGACTTCCGATTCAGTGGTTCTGGGTAGTCGCTAGCGTTGGCGCTCAATCGCCTCCGCCCGGGTTGGCTGCGCGTCCTGCAACGCGGGCCTCATAATGCAGATGCGGCCCGGTAGAGCGGCCAGTTGACCCGACATAGCCGATAACCTGGCCGGCCTCGACCGCCTGCCCCGGACGCACGGCAACTGCTGAAAGATGGGCATAGCGGGTCTCGACCGATCCCCCGTGGTTGAGCGCAACCAGAATCCCATAATTGCCTTGCCAACCGGCGCTGGCGACGCGCCCACTGGACGTGGCGACCACCGGTGTCCCTATCGGCGCGGCAAGATCGATACCTGAATGGAAGCGCGTTTCACCCAGGATCGGGTGATAGCGCCTGCCGAAGCCACTGGTGACCCGCGCACCCGCCAACGGGAGGCCGCGCGGAATGGCACCAGGCAGGATCGCACTGCCGTGACCGACCGGCTCGATATCGGCACCGGCAAGGTCCACGGCGCGGCCGAAATGGATGACCGGCACGTCGTGATCATCCATCGCCATGTCGTCGAAATCCATCGCGAAATCGCTCGTCGCGCTCGCCGCCACGGTGACAGGCTGGCCATCCCCCGCATGCGCGGGCGTAACGCTGGCGAAGCTCGCCACCGCCATCGTTCCGAATATGCAGGCACGCACTATGGACCGCACAAAACCCCTCCCGAGTCCCGCGGCTTTGTATCATGGCGAATGGGGTTGCGCGAATCGCAACCGGGTATGCCCGGTTTTGGGTCAGTTCCAATCGATTGCGATGGTGACCTGTTTTACCGACACCCCGGCCTCACGCGCGATGGCTGACCGGCTTCGTTCGACAACATGCGAAAGCGAGCCTGTCGGGTGATCCGCACTCGGCGTTTCGCCAACGCTCACCGAACGGTCAGCCACGCCTTTCGACCCGTAAAGCAACTCCTGTTCGCTCAGGCCGAAATAGGCCGACAGCTGGCGCAACACCGCCCTCCGCGGACGAGCCCTGTCGGTTTCCCACTTCCACAAGGTCGGCTTGGTCACCCCGAACTGGCTGGCAAAATCGACCATCGAAAGGCCGGTGGTCTTGCGCAGGCGCTTGAGCCGCACGCCGAAACCCTCATCTTGCGATGCTTCGATCGACTGGGTGACGGCTTCCGAAGGTATCGGCTCCGAACGCAGCACGATGGCGCTCATCTGGGCTTTGGTCAGGCTCTCGTCAAAGCGGCAACCAAACAGCCCATCGGCAGACCAGACGATCCGCGCCAGCCGCTCGCCTGCTTCGCCGAAGACGATTAGCAAGGGTTCATCGAGGTCGAAGTGCCCATCGGTGCTCAGCAACATTCCGGTGGCCGACAGGTTGTGCACCCGCACTTCGCATGTCGTGCCGGTT
>NZ_JAYPTL010000043.1:0-30572 GCF_038133525.1 Erythrobacter sp.
TTTCTTGCTTATTTCTACCCGGGCACCACCATTTCCAACACGGGCGCCCACAATTTTTTTTTCGCTGCGGGGGGTGCCGGCCATGCCGCCGGCGCCCGCCGCCCCCTCAGTCGACCAGAATCCCGACGACCTTCCACGCACTACCTTCCTGTTCGAGCGTGACCGTCTCGATCACGGGGTCGGCTTTATTGGTATAGTGTGTTGCAAAGGTAACCTCCTGGTAGCCGTGCGGTGGGGCGTTGAGATAGCGTACCGTGAGCAATTCGCGCGAAATGACCTTGCCGAGCGGTGCGCTGACCTGTTTCGCGACGTTCGACCAAGACGTCACCGTATTGACGTCGCGGAAGGCTTTTCCCGCCGCGTCAAAACTGGCCTGCCAATTGCCTGCATCAACCAGTTCCAGCCAGTTCCGCGCCGCTCCGACGACGACTTCGTCGGTCGCAGATACTTCAGCCGGTACTCCTCCTAGTTCGGTGCCGCCAAAGTGCGAGGTAAGGAAAAGCCCGGCAGCAAACAGTGTGATCATGAGAGAGACTCCTGCAAAGATGCGACGAGCAGGTTGCACCGTCGTTGCAGAGTCTCCCTCACTGAGTTTGTCCTGTCGCGCTTCCCCCAAATCCTTGTCTGCAAGTTTTTGGGGGTCGGCGCCTTCGCGTTCGAGCAAGAGCCGTGCGGCTTCGCGGCTGCTTGTTACACCCAGCTTGCGGCGCGCCTCACGCAGCCGTTCGTTGATCGTGTGAACTGACAGCGAGAGTTCGCTCGCCATCGACTTTGCATCGTGACCGCGAACGATCAGGCGGAGGGTTTCCTTCTCCCTGTCCGTCAACTCGCCGAGAGCGTCCATGCGCGATATCACCGCCCTACTTGCCATAAGGACTGCGAATCTATCCGCAGGTCCGGAAGCCAGCCACCCCAAAAAAATCGTAGTTCCGCAGGAGGCGCTTATGTAGAGCGCCCTCGATGATTCCCCCCTACCATCCCCCAAAGAAATACTCGGTCCGCATTGCGGGCCACCGCACCTCGATCAGCCTTGAACCGATGTTCTGGGACATGCTGACCGAAGCCGCAGCGACGCGCGACATGTCGATCAATACGCTGGTCGCCGAAATCGACGCCGAGCGGATCAAGGCCGAGAACCCGCCCGGGCTGGCCGGCGCAATTCGCATCTGGCTGGTCTGGAATGAGAAAGGTGCGCGGTATTCGCTCGGGTCCCTGCCCGGCTACGGCCGCGTCGGTCAGTAATTCGCTGGGGGATCGCTGGCGGGAAAGCTCTCGTCGCTCTGCTCGTCCACCTTGGTCCATGCCTCGCCCGGCCGGCCCCGCATGGCTTGCGGACCTGCATCGCGAATTCGAACGTCGCCTTGACCAGCCGCAAAGGCGGGCTTCGTGCCCGGCCTGCGGAACAGCCTGAATCCGGCAAGAGCGAGCCCGCCTATCACAGCCAGTTTGCGTAGCATCGGACGCTCCTTCCTCTGCGACCCAACGCGCGAACCGCCGAAAAGGTCCAGCCAGCCAGGTCAAAATGCGGTGGTGCGAAAGCAGTGTCGGGCGGGACGAATGCGCCTTTCAAGCGCTGGCCACGACACGCCAGGCCTTCATCTCGAGCAGCCCTCGCAATTCAAGCCGGTCGAGTGCCTGACGGGCTGCCTCGATACCCCGTGCAACGTCGGCGGGATCGTGCTGGGCGAGCTCGAGCGCAAGTGGGCTCCCTTCGGTCATCCCTCGGAGCAATGCGTGCCCCGAGCCGGGCGGACTGGCGGCATGGACGGGTTCGACGACGACATCGCTGAAGCCGGCCAAAGACACATCGAGAAAGACCTGTTCCGGATCGGCATAGCCAAATGGCGTGCGGGCAATGAAACCCGGAGAAGGGTCACCCAGCACTTCGGTCAGGCTGCGGTGGATCGCTTCGCTGCCGGGGTTCGCCGCCAGGCTGGCCCAGACATTGAACAGCATGGTTCCACCGGGCCGGAGCACACGACGCATCTCGCGATAGGCCGCAACCCGATCGGGAAAGAACATCGCGCCGAATTGGTGGAGCACGAGGTCCTTGCTGCCATCGCCAAATGGCAGCGCCTGCGCGTCGGCGACCTGCCATGCGACATTGGCACGCGCATGCTCCCTCGCTGCGAGATCGACCATCGCCGCATTGAGATCGGTCGCGGTAATCGCCGCTTCGGGAAAGGCTTCGGCCAGCCGCGCTGTCAAAGCACCCGTCCCGGCGGCAATCTCGAGGACGTCGGAGAACTCGAGATCGGCGGCGAAGGCTACCAGATCATCGGCAAAGGGCGCGAACAGCACCGGGACCAGGAATGAATCGTAGTTCTCGGGTATCGAACCCGCGAATGTCGCATCGCTGCCGGACATGGGCAGCCTCCCTTCCGCCGAAGGTTTTGCGACCTAGTCGTCTCCTACGCGTTCGATGTCCGCG
This sequence comes from Erythrobacter sp., assembly GCF_038133525.1. GTDB lineage: Bacteria > Pseudomonadota > Alphaproteobacteria > Sphingomonadales > Sphingomonadaceae > Qipengyuania. The sequence goes on from NZ_JAYPTL010000043.1 coordinate 2,432, forward strand.
CCGACAAGTTGGAGCTTCTCTTCCAGCCGCTCATATCCCCGGTCGAGGTGATAGATTCGCCGCACGGTGGTCTCACCCTCCGCCGCGAGCGCGGCGATGATCAGGCTCATCGAGGCGCGCAAATCCGTGGCCATGACCTCGGCCCCGGTCAGATTGACCGGTCCACGCACCACGGCGGTGCGCCCGCTGGTCTCGATATCGGCGCCCATGCGGCGCAATTCGGGCACATGCATGTAGCGGTTCTCGAAGATCGTCTCGGTCAGCATGCTGGCACCTTCTGCCTTGCACAGCAGGCTCATCAACTGCGCCTGCATATCGGTGGCAAGACCGGGATAGGGTGCGGTGGTGAGATTATGTGCCTTGAGCGGACCGTTGGCCGCCACACGCACACCGCCCTTCACGCCTTCGCATTCGACCCCGATGTTGCGCAAGGCATGGATGGTGGAACCCATGTCTTCGGCATCGGCACCCTCGAGCAGGACTTCACCGCCAGTGATCGCCGCGGCACATGCATAAGAGCCGGCCTCGATCCGGTCGGGCATGACGCGATAGGTCGCCCCGTGCAGTCGCTTTACGCCGTGGATGGTCAACTCGCTGTTGCCGATCCCCTCGATCTCGGCCCCCATGGCAACCAGGAGATTGCACAGGTCGACGATTTCGGGCTCACGCGCGGCGTTGATCAGCCTGCTGGTCCCGTTGGCCAGCACCGCTGCCATCAGCGCGTTCTCGGTCGCACCGACCGAGACCACCGGGAAATCGAATTCGCCACCGGGCAGGCCGCTATCGGGGGCAATTGCCCGCACATAGCCCTGCGCCAGTTCGATATGCGCGCCGAAGGCTTCGAGCGCCTTGAGATGGAGGTCGATCGGGCGGTTGCCGATGGCGCAGCCTCCGGGGAGCGAAACCGTCGCCTCGCCCATCCGCGCCAGCATCGGGCCGAGCACGAGGATCGAGGCACGCATCTTGCGCACGAGATCGTAGGGCGCAACGCTGCTGGTAAGGCGGGTCGCCTCCAGCGTGACCACGCGGCCGAAATCTTCCGGCCGCTGACCCTGGATCGTATGCGCCACGCCGAACTGCGTCATCAGGTGCTGGAACCCGTCGATATCGGCCAGGCGCGGGAGATTGCGCAGCGTGACGGGTTCCTCGGTGAGCAAGGCACAAGGGATCAGGGTGAGCGCAGCGTTCTTTGCGCCCGAGATCGGAATCGAACCCGAGAGGCGGTTGCCGCCACGAATGAGAAGCTTGTCCATATCTGATGCCTTTACCTGCACCGCGATGGCTGGCAAGCGTCACACGCCTGTCGCAGGGCGATGCAAGGATGATTTGTCACCTTCACCCCCGGCACGCCAAGTACAAACAGTCATCTGGACGAACATGACCAAGCACAAACCGATCAAGAAGGCCGTCTTCCCCGTCGCTGGCTTGGGCACTCGATTCCTTCCCGCGACCAAGGCGATCCCGAAAGAACTGCTGCCGATCGTCGATCGCCCATTGATCCAATATGCGGTTGATGAGGCACGCGAAGCCGGGATCGAGCAGATCATCTTCGTCACCGGCCGCGGCAAGACCGCCATCGTCGAACATTTCGATGTCGCCTATGAGCTGGAACGCACGATGAGCGATCGCGGCAAGGATCTCGAGGTGCTTGAGGCGACTCGCGGAACGCCGGGCGACATCATCACTGTGCGCCAGCAGGTCCCGCTGGGATTGGGCCACGCAATCTGGTGTGCCCGCGCCATTGTCGGGAACGACCCCTTCGCCATCCTGCTGCCCGACGAACTGATGATTGCGGCAAAGGGCGGTGGGACCAGCTGCATGAAGCAGATGGTCGAGGCCTACAATGAGGTGGGCGGCAATCTCATTTCGGTGCTGGAGGTGCCGCAGGAAGAGGTCTCGAGCTATGGCGTGATCGCCCCTGGCACCAGCCTGTCGGACACGCTTACCGAGGTGACAGGACTGGTCGAGAAGCCCCCGGTCGCGCAGGCCCCGTCGAACAAGATCATCTCGGGGCGCTACATCCTCCAGCCCGAGGTCATGCGCGTACTCGAGGCGCAGGAAAAGGGTGCAGGCGGTGAAATCCAGCTGACCGATGCGATGGCGAAGATGATCGGCAACCAGCCCTTCCACGCGGTCACCTTCTCTGGCCGCCGTTTCGACTGCGGCAGCAAGACCGGTTTCGTCGAGGCGACGCTGGCGCTGGCGCTGGAACGCGAGGACATGGGCGACGAAGTGCGTGCGATCATGCGCCGGATGCTGGCGGACTGACCACGGAAAAAGGGGGCGCCGCGGCACCCCCTTCCTTCATTCGTCTGGCAGTTCCGGCCTAGTTTGCCGGGCTCTCCTCACCCTCGGCGCGCGGCATGGCCTTGCGCTGGTTGGCCAGCAGGTCACTCACGTCGCTCGCCAGCTCGGGCTCAGCAACCACACCCTGCGCCAGCCCGCCGAGCGACGAGCCATCGAGGCCCAACTCCTTCATCAACCCGTCCAGCACCGGCGCTTGCGCCCGGTAGGCCAGCGCCGCGCTGACGGCATCGGTGGCAAGGTTGCCCGAACCGTTGCCAACCGAGGCTGCACCACCCGACGACTTGCCGCCGCCATTGGTAAGTCCATCGACCTGGACGATCTTGATCGAATCGATCGCTTCCATCGGCTTGGCACTCTCGCGGATGACCTCGGGCAAGACCTTGAGCAGGGCCATCTTGGTCTGGAGCGAGATCTGGTCCGAGGACAGGATATTCGCCGCCTCGTTGATCGCCCGCTGGCCAGCAGCCTCGACTTCGAAGCGCACCCGTGCAGCTTCGGCGCGAAGCTTTTCGGCTTCGGCTTCACCTTCCGCCTCGCGGCGCATGGCTTCGGCGCGATTGGTCGCCGCATCCTTTTCAGCTTCGGCTTCGACCTTGATCTTGATCGCATCGCGCTCGGCGATCTTGGCCGCCTCGATCAGTTCGATCTTCTTGTTACGCTCGGCGATCTCGCTCTCACGGCTGGTGACGACCTGCTCTTCGGCAGCGACCGCCTTGGCGCGGGCCTCGTCGGCCTCGGCCTTGGCCTGGCTTTCCTCGCGGCTCTTGTTCTGCACCGCAATCTGCTGTTCCTGCCGGGCGATTTCGAGCGCGCGGGTCTGATCGATCCGGGCTTCTTCAACCAGGCGATCAGCCTCGATCTGCTGCGCGTCGACCTGCTTCTTGGCTTCGATCCGGGCGGCTTCGGCCTCGCGACTACGCTCCGCCTGTTCGCGGGCGATCTCCGCAGCCTGGGCCGCACGACGGGTCTCAACCTCACGCTCCTGCTCGAGCCGCGCATATTCCTTGTCGCGACCGATCTGGAAGCTGCGCTGGTCGGCTTCGAGGTTCTTGGTCTCCATCTGCACGCGCGTGTCCTGTTCGATATCGTTGCGCAGTTTCTTGCGCGCCTCGATCTGCTCGGTCAGCTTGGTGAGACCTTCGGCGTCAAAGGCGTTGTTGGCGTTGAAGTGCTCGATCGAGGTCTGATCGAGACCAGTCAACGAGACCGATTCCAGCTCCAGCCCGTTCATCGCCAGATCGTTCGAAGATACCTGCTGCACCTTCTGGACGAAGTCGGCACGCTGTTCATGCAGCTCGTTCATGGTCATGCCCGCAGCGACGCTGCGCAGGGCGTCGACGAACTTGCCTTCGACAAGATCCTTGAGCGCTTCGGGCTGCATGGTGCGCTGGCCGAGGGTTTGCGCGGCCATGGCGATGGCCTGGGCGTCGGGACGAACGCGGACGTAGAATTCCGCCTTTACGTCGATCCGCAAACGATCGAGCGTGATCAGCGCCTCGTTATCCCGGCGCACTACGGGCAGCACCAGCGTGTTCATGTTCACCGGCATGGTTTCGTTGAACACCGGCAGCACCAGGGCCCCACCGTTCATCACAACCTTCTCGCCACCCATGCCGGTGCGCACGAAAGCGATCTCCTTGCTCGCCCGGCGATAGAGCCGGGCCAGCGCGAAGAGAATGATGAGTACAACAAGCAGAATACCACCAACGGGCACTGCCAGATCGATGAGATTTTCCACGTATTTCTCCTTTGTGAAATCAGTTTGGCGAGAGCGCGCGAAGATCGAGCGCGGTCGCGTAGAAGAGTTCGTTTTCGCGCCGGACGAGCAGGATGCTGTCCCCGGCATGCAGCTCGGTTCCAGCTTCGTGCGGCTCGACCATCACGTGATGTGGATGGCCGTGCACATCGGCGACGCGCGCCCGGGCGGGTGAGCCGTGCCGTGCGATGCCGTCGGTTATGACGCCCCGGCGGCCAAGCAGCGTATCGGTACTCACCGCAGTGGTTTCGTCATGCGGCAGGATCCGGCCAAGCGGCCGTGCAATCGCCCCCGTCACGGGGAGCGAAGCCCCTGCGGCAATGACTGCAGCCAGCCATCGGTCGAGCGGACCGCCGGTGAACTCGATCGCCAGTTCCTGAACCCCCACGCCAATCGCGGCGAAAAGGCCAAGGAACAGCGCCAGCCACACCATCAACGGCACGCGGCCCAGGCCAATCACGCTGGCCAGCCCATCGAGAGGTCCGGCCGTGATCGCAGCGTCGCCATCGACATCGGTATCGAAGTCGAAATCCGCGTCGCCAAAAATATCGGCCAGTCCGATGACTTGCAGAACTGCAAGCATAGCCATGAGTATAAGAGCCGCAGCAAACGGCATATTGTAGGCCTCGAGTATTGCCATCAGCCCTCCTTTCGTCTGTTTCTTGAGGGTGAGTAAAACCGACTTCCCGACCTAGGTCGAAAAGTGTCTATCCGTCGTCTTTTTTCATGGTGCCAATTTAGCGATTACCGGGGTCGCCCGGTAGGAATATGCGACGAACCGAGTTCGATTTTGCCTCCACGGGGCTTCCGTCGAGCGCCCCGCGCGAAGTCAGCACGCGCCCGTATCGGGACCGATTTTCCTACAGCTTGGCGCCTCGGTATCCGCACAACGAACAGTCGCGGAATTCCATGCCTTTCAAGCGAAGGTCACGGAATTCACAGCCGCCGTTCGCGTTCCACCAGCCGGCCCTTCGTTTGCCGCCAATCAGCGGGCCACGATGCGTAAGGGCAGCGTCTTGAGCCCGCCGACGAAGGTCGATTTCGAGCGTGCGGGTTCGCCTGCCAGTTCGACGCTCTCGATGCGGTCGAGCAGGGTCTCGAACAGGATGCGCATTTCGAGCCGGGCAAGGTGCAGGCCCAGGCATTGGTGTGCGCCCGCGCCGAAGGCGAGGTGCCGGTTGGGGCTGCGCGCGGCATCGAAATGGCGCGGATCGTCGAACACGGCGGGATCGTGATTGGCCGCGACGTAGTTGATCATCAACCAGTCGCCCTTGGCGATCTTCTGGCCGCCCACCTCGGTATCCTCGGCCGCGGTACGCATGAAGTGCTGCATCGGCGTGGTCCAGCGGATCGCCTCTTCGACGATCCCGGGGAGCAGCGAGCGGTCGGCCTTTACCTTGGCCCACTGTTCGGGGTCTTGCGCCAGCGCCAGCATCGCGCCAGCGGTGCTGGCCGAAGTGGTATCGTGCCCGGCCGCAGCGACGATGATGTAATAGCCCATCATGTCGCGATCGTTGAGCGGTTCGCCGTCGACCATGGCATTGGCGATGGTGCTGGCAACATCGCCGCTGGGATTGGCGCGCTTCTCAGCCGTAAGCTTGGCGAAATAGGCCTCGAAGTCCTTGACCGCGCCAGCCACGATCTGGGTGATCACATCGGGCGGAAGATCCTTGATGCCCGATTGGTTGAGGTCCTCGTCCGAACCGCCGAACAATTGCTGCGTAAGGGTCAGCATGCGCGGCTCGTCTTCCTCAGGCACGCCGAGGATCTGCATAACCACGTGCAGCGGGTAGGGTGCCGAGACAAGCTTGCAGAAATCGAGCTCAGGCCCCGCATCGATCATTCGCTGGACGGTTGCCTGCGCGATCTTGCGGATCTCGTCCTCGATGCCGCGCAGGTTCTTGGGCATGAACCATTCCTGCGTCAGCTTGCGGTATTTCATGTGGATCGGCGCATCGAAGGTGACCAGGCTCGCCACCATATGCTCGCTGCCGCCGCTGAACTGCTTGGCGAACTCGATACCCTCGGTCAGGCTGAAGACGACGGTGCGCGGATTGTTGAGGAAGGTCGCATTGTCCTTCGATACGCGCATCGCATCGTCATAGCGGGTGAGCAGCCAGAACGGCGGGTGAACAGCATCTTCGCTGGCTTCCACCCAGGCAACGGGCATGTCTTCACGCAGGCGATCGAAGGTGTCGAGCAGCGGATCCCATGCGGCATAGCTGGTCGGATCGATGACCGCGCGGGCGGTCTGGGGATCGAGCCGGGGCTTGTCCTGCGTGGCCATCAGGCCTGCTCCGTCTCGGCTTCGGCCTTGCGCAGGTACTCATCGCGCAGCTCGCGTTTGTACAGCTTGCCATTCGCTTCGCGCGGCAGCTGCGCGCGGAAGTCGAACAGCTTGGGCATCTTGATCTTCGACAGACTGGGCGCGAGGAAATCGCGCAGCTCGGCCTCAAGGGCAGGGCCCGCATCGGCCATATCCATCGGCTGGACCACCGCGACGACCTTCTCGCCGAAATCGGGGCAGGGCGCGCCAATCACCGCCGCATCCATCACCTTCTCATGCGTGACCAGCAGGTTCTCGATCTCTTGCGGGTAGATATTGACCCCGCCCGAGATGATCATGTGGCTCTTGCGGTCGGTGAGGTAGAGATAGCCGTCCTCGTCGACATGGCCGATATCGCCCAGTGTCATCCAGCCCTTGGGGTGCATGGCTTCGGCGGTCTTCGCCGGGTCGTTATGGTAGGTCGGGACGGTGTCGTTCTCGAAATAGAGCAGGCCATCGGTACCCGCGGGCACCTCCTCGCCTTCCGGTCCGCAGACATGCAGCACGCCGTGGATCGCCCGGCCGACACTGCCGGGGTGGGTGAGCCAGTCTTCCGACTTGATCAGGGTCATGCCGATACCTTCGGACCCGGCATAATATTCGATGATGATCGGGCCCCACCATTCGATCATCGCCCGCTTGACCGGGACGGGGCATGGAGCGGCGGCATGGATCGCCCGCTGGTGGCTCGACAGATCGTAGCGGCTGCGCACCTCGGGTTCGAGCTTGAGCATGCGTACGAAATGGGTCGGAACCCATTGGCTGTCGGTAACCCGATATTTCTCGATCGTCTGCAGTGCGAATTCGGGGTCGAACTTCTCCATCACCACGACTGTCGCGCCCAGACGATGCGCCGTGGTGCACCAGCCGAGCGGGGCGGCATGATAAAGCGGCGCGGGCGAGAGATAGACCATCGATCCATCGTTGGGCCATCCAGCCCCCATCACCGCGAGACCCATCAGCGGCGTGACCTGCTGGATGTCCTCATCGGTCGGCGGCGCGGGGCGCACGCCCTTGGGCCTGCCGGTGGTACCGGAAGAATAGAGCATATACTGCCCCACCTGCTGGTCATCGATCGGCGCCGCCGACTGCGCCGCCAGAGCCGCCGCGAGGCTTTCTTCGCCGCTGCCGCCAACCAGCAGCATCGGCAGGCCAGGGCACTCCGCGCGAATGCCGGGGATCACCTCATCGAAATAGTGGCTGGTGATCAGCAGCTTCGCATCGCTGTCATTGAGGATGTAGGCGATCTCGGGCACGGTCAGCCGGGTGGAGATCGGCACCATCATGATCCCGCAACGCTGCGCCCCCCAGACCAGCTGGAGATAGTCGATGGTGTTTTCCATGAGGATCGCCACGTGATCGCCCCGGCCAAGGCCACGCGCACGCATCAGCTGGGCGAAGCGATTGGCGTATTCGTCCATCTGGCCATAGGTAACGGTTTCCCCACTGCCGGCCATGATCAGGGCCGGATGGTCGGGGCGTACCTTGGCATGGGCTATCGGGTGCATGGTTTTCCTCTCTCCTCCGCCGGTCCTTTGCGGACTCGTCCAGTTGCGAGAAGAAACCTACCTAAGCCACCGGCGCGGGCAAGAAAAAAGGGCGGCGGGAAGCCCCGTCGCCCTGCTTTCCTGTCCCCGATGGGGCGTTATGGCTCAGTTATCGTCGCCGTCGCCCTGGCCGCCGGTGCCCATCGCCAGCGCATAGGCGCGCTGCGCATCCGATTCGACCATGTAAGGGATCGGATTGACGGCTTCGCCACCGATGCGGACTTCGTAATGCAGGTGGGGGCCGGTCGAACGGCCGGTCGAGCCGACGTAGCCGATAATATCGCCCTTGCTGACACGCGCACCTGGTTCAACCACGATCCGCGACATGTGGGCATAGCGCGTCTGCAGTTCGGCACCGTGTTCGAGCGAAACGAAATTGCCGTAGCTCGAAAACCATTCCGCCTTGCTGACATAGCCATCGGCGGTGGCATAGATCGGCGTGCCCATCGGCGCCGAAAGATCGACACCCTTGTGGTTGCGACGCCCGCCCAAAACCGGATGCGTGCGCATGCCGAAATCGCTGGTCAGGATCGTGTGATCGAGCGGCATGCGCGACGGCACTGCAACCAGCGCATGTGTCGGGATGCCTGCCGGGCGGCCAACTTCCTGCCAGCTGGCGAAGAGCTGTTGGAACTGCGCATCGTCACCGTCTTCGACCGTGCCGGCAACGCGGCTTACGTCGATGGTTCCCACTGCGGCGGCGGTATTGGTGTCACCGGCATGTGCCGGCGCGGCAGCGATCGAAAGCCCAGCGGCAATAATCGCAAGTGCAAGCGAGTGACGCTTGGAAGCCATTGCAAACCCGTCCATCCGGCGCTTCTGCGCCCGTTCGTTTCCCGACGACTTGGACTACCCCCGCCCGTGCCACCGAAGTCATTCAACAAAGCCGGAACCCCCCGGCGTCTCGTGAGTTTGGGTTAACGGTGAAAAAGTTAATCAGGCAATAGCGGCGTAGTAGCTGCGCGGTAAGCCGCCTGCCAAACGCGCTGAGTCGTTGAACGGACCTTTGAGCCCCCCGGAAAAGTGCATTTCCACCAGTTTCCGCCACAATTCCCGCGCGTTCTCGCCACGGTGGGCGGCCACCGCGTGAAAGTGCTTGGACCCGATCGCGACATGGCGAATTTCGTCGTCAAGGATTCGTTTGAGAATTTTCGCCCCGTTTTCATCACCTTGCGCACGCACTCGTTCGAGTGTGGCGGGGGTCACATCGAGTCCGCGCGCCTCGAGCACCATGGGGACGATGGCCAACCTCGCAGCAACGTCGTGTGAGGTATCGCGCGCCGCGCTCCACAGCCCGTCGTGCGCAGGCAACGCTCCGTAGCAGGAACCCAGCGAATCGAGCTTTCGTGCCAGCAGCGCAAAGTGCATCGCTTCATCGGCAGCGACAGAAAGGAATTCGGAAACAAAGACTTGCCCCATCGAATCGCCGAATCGCCCGGCCATATCGAGGGCAAGATCGATCGCGACGAACTCGATATGCGCCAATGCGTGCCACAGCGCGATCCGGTTCCGTTCCGAACCCATCTTGCCGCGCTTGGGCATCCGCCCGGGCGGCAGCAGCTCCAGTGCCGCGGGCCATTCCGGGCGCTCCGGCATCTCCACATCAAAGGTAAGATCGAGCCGCCCGAGCCGCCAATCGCGCGCAACCTGGCGCGCGGCGAAGACCTTGGCGGTCGGATCGCCGGTGAGCAGCGCAGCACGGATCGCTGCCGCGATGCTGCGCCGCCCCGACGTCATGCGCCGCGCGCTGCCGCCAGCACGTCTTCAGCGTGACCCTTGACCTTCACCTTGGGCCAAATCTGCACGATCGTCCCGTCTTCGGCGATCAGGTAAGTTGCCCTGACCATGCCCATATAGGTGCGCCCGTACATCTGCTTCTCGGTCCAGACCCCCAGCGCATCCGAAAGGCCGCCATCCTCCGCATCGGTGGCGAGATCGATCGAAAGGCCGTGCTTGTCGATGAACTTCTGGTGCTTCTTGGGCGGATCCTTGCTCACCCCCAACAGCGCCACGCCCGCCCTGTCGAATTCGGCCTTGAGCGCCGAGAAGTCCTTCGCCTCGGTGGTACAACCGGGCGTATCGTCCTTCGGATAAAAGTAGATCACCGCCTTGCGCCCCCGGAAATCAGAAGGGCGCACCGTGCCGCCTTCCAGGGTCTCCATGGCAATATCGGGCATGGGATCGCCCACGCCGGGCACGCTTCCGCTCATCAGTCTATCTCCAGTCTTTCATCGAACACTTCCAGCCACGCCGCCGCGACGTCACGCCGCGAGCTTTGCAGCCGTACAAGCATTTCCTCATAGTCCTGGCACATGCACTGCCGGGCAAGGATTGCCGCTGCGGCATCGTTGGGGCGATCGAGGTCCGGCGCCAGGAGCCGGGAACCGATCAGCAGTCTGGTCATAAGATCGCGCGCCTCGCGGACGCCCGGATGCAAATGACCTGCCGTCACCAGATCGGCAATCGCGTCGCGCAGATTCGGCGTCAATGCGGTCCGGTGCTGCAGTTGCAGGAAATGGACCAGAAATTCGACGTCGACCAGTCCACCGCGCAGCAGTTTGGCGTCGAGCGGCCCCTTCGGCGCCTTGTGACGCGCCATCTCGCCACGCATCTCGAGGACATCCGCCTTGAGCTTCACCGGGTCGCGCTCCTGCATCAGGATAGAGGCCACAACCGCCTCGACGTCACGGCGTGCGGCGTCACTGGCAACCAGCACTCGTGCGCGTTGCAACGCCATGTGTTCCCACGTCCAAGCGTCTTCGCGCTGATAGCGGGCAAAGCCCTCGACACTCACCGCCAGGGGCCCCTGATTGCCTTGCGGCCGCAAGCGCGTGTCGACTTCGTAGAGCGCGCCTTGGGCCGTCGGCACGCTCAGCGCCGCGCTCACCCGTTGCGCCAGCCGATTGTAGTAAAGCGTGGCGCCAAGCGGGCGTTCACCATCGGATTCGGCGTCATGTGCGCCGGTGAAAAGATAGATGATGTCGAGGTCGGATGCATGGGTGAGCAAGCCGCCGCCCAATCGGCCCAGGCCCAGGACGATCAGTTCGCTCCCCGGGATAACGCCGTGACGCAGTGCGAATTCGGCCTGTGCCTCCTCCACCGCAACTTGCAGAGCCCCTTCGGCCACACGCGACAGTGCCGCAGCGACCTCCAGGGGATCCTGCACACCCTCGATCAGTCGCACCCCCAGGGCGAAGCGCGCTTCGCCTGTGACGATGCGTATCCGGTCTAGCCGCTTCTCGTAATCGTCGCCGCGTTCGCGCTGGCGCATCGCATCGGCAAGAGCTTGGACGTCCTCGGGGAGGTCGAGCGAACTGCGGTCGATGAGTGCGTCGAGCAGGTCCGGCTTGCGCGCCAGTTCATCGGCCAGCGGCGGGGCCAGGGTCAGGCAGTCAGCGACGAGATCGAACAGACCCGGGCGTGCTTCAAGCAGGCGGAACAGGTTGATCGCACTCGGCAGGCGCGCGAGCATCGTCTCCCATCGCGCAAGCGTGCGGTCTGGCTCATCCGAACTCGCGATAGAAGCAAGCAGCGCGGGGCGGATGGTGTCGAAGGCCGCCAGGGCAGCCTGGCTGCGCAAGGCCGGAAACTGGCCGTCGGTCCAGGACGCCACGCGCTCGGTCGCTTCCTGCGACACTTTTGTGCCGCCGCCTTCCGCAGGAACCGCAGCTACAGTCTTGCCGTCTTCTGCCAGCAACGCATCGAACCGGGCCCCCACCGGAACGGTGACTTCGCGCAAATGGGCCAGCAGTGCCCCAGCGTCCGCCAGCCCATGAAGCCGTGCAACATTGTCGAGTGCATCGCCGGCGGGAAGCGTGTGGGTCTGATGGTCCTCGACCATCTGCAGGCGGTGCTCGATCACGCGGAGCGCATCGTAGCTCTCGCCCAAGATGGCCGCGTCATCGGGCGTAATCCGGCCTGTCGCCGCCAGTGCATCGAGCGTCGCCCGCGTCCCACGGTGCCGCAAGCTCGGGTCGCGACCGCCGTGGATCAGCTGGTGCGTCTGGGCGAAGAACTCGATTTCGCGAATGCCCCCGCGCCCCAGCTTGAGGTTGAAGCCCGGCGCCGGCTCTGTCGGGCCGCTCTGCTGTTCGCGAATACGGCGGGTCAGGCGGCGGATCTCGTCGATTGCGCCGAAGTCGAGGCTGCGCCGCCAGACGAAAGGCCGGATATGGTCGAGGAACGCTTCGCCGGCAGCGATATCGCCAGCACAGGCGCGCGCCCGGATGAAAGCGGCCCGCTCCCATGCCAGCGCCGAGCTTTCGTAATGCGTCGTCGCCGCGTTGAGCGAAAGCGCCAGGGGACTGATCTCGGAAGCCGGACGCAACCGAAGGTCGACCCTGAAGACATAGCCTTCATGCGTCACTTCGGAGAGCAGTCGTACGATTTCGCGCGCATAACGCTGGGCCGCTTCGCCGGGCTCGTCACGCTCGCGTCGGGGTAGCTGCGCCGGGTCATAGAGCAGGATCGGATCGATGTCCGATGAATAGTTGAGCTCGCCCGCGCCATGCTTGCCCAGCGCCAGGCCGATCATCCCGGTGTTTGGAGCGCCCTCGACCCGCGCCGCAATGGCCGCACCGACGGCTTCATGCAGCGCGCGATCGGCGAAAGTCGACAGCTCGCGCATGACCTTGGACAGGGAAAACGCCCCGGCGAGATCGCCGATCGCCAGCACCAGCGCGAGCGAAAGGCGTTCACGCCGCAGCGCAGTCGCGACGTCACCATGGTGCGCTTCCTTTGCAAGGCCAAGCGCTTCGTCGCCATTTCCAGCTTCCAGCATTGCAACCAGCTCCGGGCGACGTTGCAATGCACGCGCAAGGAACGGTGCGTGCGCCCGGGCGCGAGCAAGTGCAGAGGACCAGTCGGCAAGCATTGCCTGTCCTCCTGCCGCCGCGATGGCGCATGCGCAAGCTTGCCCTCGTGCAGTCATGCTGACACAAGCCCGCGCAAAATGATCATGTCGAAGGGAACCCTGATGAAACGCCTCCCGATCGCCGCCGCCCTGGCGCTGCTGATTTCCGCCTGCTCGATGAATGCAGGCGAAAACGATGCCGGCAGTGGCGGATTCGATGTTCCCGAGATCGCAGCGGGCGACCTGTCCGAAGACACGATGCGGCGCGTAATCGAGAAGCTTTCATCCGACGAGTTCGAAGGCCGTGCCCCCGGCACGCCCGGTGAGGAAAAGACCGTCGCCTACCTGATCGAGGAATTCCAGAAGGCTGGGCTGGCGCCGGGCAACAATGGCAGCTGGGTACAGAAGGTTCCGCTGGTCGAGATCGGCGGCCAGAACTTCGCGCCCTTGACCATAGCGGGCGGCAGCGGCGCCCCGATGCGCTTCGAATATGGCAACGATTGGGTCGGCGCGACCTATCGCGAGGATGCCGAAACCAGGCTCGAGAACAGCGAGCTGGTGTTCGTCGGCTTCGGCATCAATGCGCCGGAGCGGGGCTGGAACGATTATGCCGGGCTCGACATGAAGGGGAAGACCGCAGTCATCCTGGTCAACGACCCCGATTATGAGACCGAGGGTCTCGAAGGCACCTTCAACGGTCGCGCGATGACCTATTACGGACGCTGGACCTACAAATACGAGGAGGCGGCAAGGCAGGGTGCAGCCGCCGCGATCATCATCCACGACACCTTCCCCGCTGCCTATGGCTGGAACGTGGTCGAATCTTCCTGGACCGGGCCGCAGGTCTATGCCCAGCGCAGCGACAAGGGCGCCGACCAGACATTGGTCAATGGGTGGGTCCAGATGCCCGTCGCCGAACGCATCTTCAATGCGGCTGGGCAGGACCTCACCAAGCTTACAGCCGCCGCCAAGCAGAAGGGCTTCAAGGCAGTACCTCTCGGCGTGACCGCCTCAACCCATTTCACCAATTCGATCCGCACCTTCGAATCGCAGAACGTCGTCGGCCTGCTCAAGGGAACCGAAGCGCCAGAGGAATACGTCCTCTATTCGGCACATTGGGACCATCTCGGCCGCTGCAAGCCCGATGCAAGCGGCGACGGTATCTGCAATGGCGCGGTCGACAATGCGACCGGCTCGGCAGCACTTGTCGCTCTGGCCGAAGCCAGCGCCAAGGCTGGCCCCGCCCGGCGCAGCCAGGTGTTCGTTGCCGTGACTGCGGAGGAATCGGGTCTGCTGGGCAGCGAATATTACGCCGCAAACCCCGTCTACCCGCTGGTGCAGACCGTCGGCGGGCTCAATATCGACGGCTTGCTGCCCGGAGGGCGCGCGAAGGATGTGACCACCGTCGGAGGCGGCAAGAGCGAGCTCGATCGCTTTCTCGACTGGGCGCTCTCCGTGGAGAAGCGCACCGGCACGCCCGAACCAACGCCCGAAAAGGGCTATTACTATCGTTCGGACCACTTCAGCATGGCCAAGCGCGGCGTACCGATGCTCTACATCGATGCCGGCGAAGACCTGGAGCAGGGTGGCAAGGAAGCGGGAGCAAAGATGGCGGAGGACTACACGGTCAACCGCTACCACCAGCCGAGCGACGAATATGACGCGGGCTGGGACCTCTCGGGCCTGATGCAGCAGTTGCAGCTCTACTACCGGATCGGCCGCAGCATGGCGATGTCGAAAGGCTGGCCCAATTGGGTCGAGGGCGACGAGTTCAAGGCGACGCGCGATGAAAGCTGCGCCGCTGCGGACAAAGGCTGCTGATCCCAATCGCGACGGAGAGGCGAGCAATGCCCTTTGCAATGCCCCCGGAGTGGGCACCCCAGGACTGGCTGTGGATCGGCTTCCCGCACGACGCCGATGAATGGCCCGACGTGCTCCCGCGCGCCCAGGAGCAGATCGCGGCCTTCGCCAGCGCGGTGGCCGATAGTGGGCAGGAAGTCCGGCTGCTGGTCCGCAATGCAGCGAACGAGACCCGGGCGAGATCGCTGGTCAGCTCGGCCGTTACCCTCGAACAGCGGCACTACGGCGACGTATGGCTGCGCGACACCGGCCCGCTCATCCTGTACGACGGGACCGGCCACCGGAGTGCACGGCGTTTCGGCTTCAATGGCTGGGGCGGCAAGTACCTGATGGACGGCGACCAGACGATCGGCGCGGAACTGGCAGAGGATGCCGGGCTCGAAGTTACCGTCAGCGACTGGATCCTGGAGGGTGGGGCGATCGACGGGGACGGCACGGGGCTGGTCGCCACGACCGGACAGTGCCTGCTCAACCCCAACCGCAACCCACAGCTGACGCAGGCCGAGATCGAGCAGCGGCTCAAGCAGGACCTCGGTTTTACTCGCGTGCTGTGGCTGGGCGACGGCCTGATCAACGACCACACCGATGGGCACGTCGACAACCTTGCGCGGTTCGTCGCACCAAATACACTGTGCCTGCCGCGCGCGACCGGGAGCGATGATCCCAATGCCGCGATCTATGCCGATGCCAAAGCGCGAGCCGAAGCCGCCGGGGTACTGGTCAAGGAAATACCCTCACCCGGGCGCATCGCCAGCAATGGCCGGATCGAACCGGCAAGTTACGCCAATTTCGCCATCACGACCCATCTGGTGGTGGTGCCGACCTTTGGTTCGCCCTTCGACGACGAAGGTGTCGCCGCGATCGCCGAGCTCTTCCCCGATCGGGCGACAATCGGCCTGCCCGGGGATGCCGTTCTGGCGGGCGGTGGGGGATTTCATTGCGCCAGCCAGCAAATGCCCGCCGCCGACTGGCAGGCTTAACGCTTCGTTAGGAATTCCGCCGGACAATATCGGCATGGCACAGGCAATCGCACAGGCCCGGAATCATGTCGCCCAGCTCCAGCTGGCGGATACCGCGCGTGCCCTGATCGTGTGCGGCTGCGGCCTCGCGTTGGTCCTTGCCGGTCCGGCGCTGCCCTTCTGAACAAGCAGTCTTTCGCACAGTAACCAATGACTTCGCTGCGCCGAACCATGGCGCAGAGGAGATCCTTGCCATGAAGCTCGTGCCCGCCGCCCTTGCCGCAGCCGTTGTCGGAACCGCGCTTGCCGCGCTGATGCCGGGCGGATCGCCCGCGATCGCTGCAGTCGAAGGCCCGGCGCGACCGGTGCTGCTCGAGCTGTTCACCAGCCAGGGTTGCAGCAGCTGTCCGCCTGCCGACCGCCTCGCCGAGAAGCTCGCACGCGAGGAGGCTCTCGTGGTGATCTCGCGCCCGGTCACCTATTGGGACCGCCTGGGCTGGAAGGACACGCTCGCTCGGGAAGAGAACACGCGGCTCCAGCGCGCCTACGCAACCCGCAGGCTTGCTGGCGAGAACGGCGTCTATACCCCGCAGATCGTGGTCGATGGGCGCCGCGGCACGGTTGGCTCCAATGAAGCGGTGATCCGCCAGATGGTCGCGCAAGAGGCCGCGGGCCCGGCGGCGATTTCGACCAAGCGCCTGAAGGATGGTGGCCTCGCGGTCGGGCTTGCCGGGGAAACGCCGGCCAAGGCGGAGCTGATGCTGATCGCCCTCAAGCGGCACGTTACGGTGCGGATCGCAGCAGGCGAGAATGGCAATCGTGCCATCGGCTATACCAATGTCGTGGTCGACGAGCGCCCGATCGCGGAGTGGACCGGAGGCGAACAGGGCATCCGCGTTACGCCCGCGCAGCTCGCCGTTCCGGGTGCCGATGCCTATGCACTGGTTCTGCGCGCGAAGAACGCTGGGCCCGTGCTGGCTGCGCAGCTGGTGAGCTAAAGCAGCTTCAACAGCGCGGCAAACGATGCCGCGCCGAGTACGGTCGCAGCGAAGATACGCCATGCGCGGTCGCTGATCTTGCCCAATGCGCGGCGCCCCAGCGCATTGCCGATCAGCACCACAGGGAACAATGCCAGCGCCAGCAACAGCAGGCGCCAATGCATCGTGCCCAGGGCCAATCCGGAAGCGATGCCAGTGGTCGAGGCGATGGTAAAGACCAGCACCATCGAAGCCTTGGCGACCTCGCGCGGGATGGCGCGCCCGACATAGTAGGGGACCACGGGCGGGCCTGGCATCCCGGCGAAGCCGGTCAGCACGCCGCTGGCTGCTCCGGTGAGGAGCGTGTGAATCCGCCCCGGCGTCTCAGGTTCGCGAGGCGGGATCAGCACTGCGACGAAGGCCGAAAGCGCCACCAATGCGATCAGCAGCCGGGCCACGGGCGTCGGCGTTATCGCCAGCAGCGCCATGCCCGGTGCGGTGGTCAACACCACCACCCCCGCAATATGCCAGGCCGATTTCTCGGCCTGGCTGATCAGCCAGCGGATCTCGGTCAGCCCGATCATCAGGCCCAGCATATTGGCGATCAGCACTGCTTCGACCGGCTTCAGCGCCAGGGCCAGAACCGGCACCAGCAGGATTGCAAGCCCGAAGCCGGCAAGGCCGCGGACATAGGCCGAGGCGAGGGTCGCGACGAGCGCGATCCCCACCTGCCACAGGGCAAAGCCCGCAATCTCCACTGCGTCGATGCCTTCAGCGCAGGTCGGGCGGCGTGGCTGCGTCGAGCAGCATTGCGATGGCTTCGTCGAGCGTCATCACCTTCTGATGCTGCTCGCCCAGCGTGCGTACCGCAACCGTGCCTTCCTCGGCCTCGCGCTTGCCCACCACCAGCATGTGGGGAACCTTGGCGAGCGAATGTTCGCGCACCTTGTAGTTGATCTTCTCGTTGCGCAGGTCGCCTTCGACACGGATGCCGGCCGCTTCAAGCTTGGCCACCACCTCGTTCGCATAGCCATCGGCATCCGAGACGATCGTCGCCACCACTGCCTGCGTCGGCGCGAGCCAGACGGGCAGCTTGCCCGCAAAATGCTCGATCAGGATACCAATGAAGCGCTCATATGAGCCGAAAATCGCTCGGTGCAGCATCACCGGACGGTGGCGTTCGCCGTCTTCGCCGATGTAACTCGCATCGAGCCGTTCGGGCAGCACACGGTCCGACTGGATCGTGCCCACCTGCCAGGTGCGGCCGATCGCGTCGGTCAGGTGCCATTCGAGCTTGGGCGCATAGAACGCACCTTCGCCCGGAAGCTCTTCCCAGCCATATTCTTCGGTCGCCATACCGGCATCGATCACCGCCTGGCGCAGCTCTTCCTCGGCCTTGTCCCAATCCTCGTCGGAGCCGAAGCGCTGGTCGGGGCGCAGCGCCAGCTTGACCGCGTAGGTAAAGCCGAAGTCCTTGTAGACACGGTCGGCGAGCTCGCAGAAATTACGCACCTCGTCGACGATCTGGTCTTCGCGGCAGAAGATATGGCCATCGTCCTGCGTGAATTGGCGCACACGCATCAAACCGTGCAATGCGCCATGCGGCTCGTTGCGGTGGCAGCAGCCGTTTTCGACCAGTCGCAGTGGCAGGTCGCGATAGCTCTTGATGCCCTGCTTGAAGATCAGGACATGCGCCGGGCAGTTCATCGGCTTGAGCGCCATCCAGTCGGCCGCGTCCGACACCAGCGGCCCCTCGTCCTCGATGTTGGGCACCTCGTCCGGGATGACGAACATGTTTTCGCGATACTTGCCCCAGTGGCCGGACCGCTCCCACTGGCGCGCGTCCATGACCTGTGGCGTCTTCACCTCACGGCAATCGGCGCCCTGCACAGCACGGCGGATATAATCCTCGAGCATGCGGTAGATGACATAGCCTTGCGGGTGCCAGAACACCGAACCATGCGCCTCTTCCTGCAGGTGGAACAGGTTCATCTCGCGACCCAGCTTGCGATGATCGCGCTTCGCCGCCTCTTCCAGACGGTGGAGGTGCGCATCGAGCTGCTTTTTGTTGAGCCAGCCGGTGCCATAGATACGCGTGAGCTGCTCGTTGCGCTGGTCACCGCGCCAATAGGCCCCGGCAACGCGCATCAGCTTGAAGGCCTGCGGATCAAGCTTGCCGGTGCTGGGAAGGTGCGGACCACGACACATGTCGAGCCAGTCGTCACCCGACCAATAGACCGTCAGTTCCTCACCCTCGGGCAGTTCCTGCGCCCACTCGGCCTTGAACGTCTCGCCTTCGGCCTGCCATTTGTTGATCAGCTGCTGGCGGCTCCAAACTTCGCGGCGCAGCGGCTTATCGGCGCGAATGATCTCGCGCATCTTCTCCTCGATTGCCGGCAGGTCGTCCATGCTGAACGGGTCGCGGTCGCCCGGGGCCTTCACATCATAGTAGAAGCCATCATCGGTTGCCGGACCGAAAGTGATCTGCGTGCCCGGCCACAACGCCTGAACCGCCTCCGCCAGCACATGCGCGAAATCGTGCCGCGCCAGCTCCAGCGCATCCGCCTCGTCACGACTGGTCACCAGCGCCAGTTGGACGTCGCCGTCGAAGGGACGGTTGATATCGCGCAGCTCGCCATCGACGCGTGCGGCGATCGCCGCCTTGGCCAGGCCGGGACCGATGGCCGCGGCAACATCTGCCGGGGTGCTCCCGCGGGGCATTTCGCGCACCGAACCGTCGGGCAGGCTGATCTTGAGAAGTTCCGTCATCGTCTCTTACCGTTTCGCTTGGCGCGCCCATGGCACAGGCGAGCGCGCGCTTGAAGCGGCGTTTGGCTTTAATCGCGATTTCGGGAGGAAACGCCCACCGCCCGAAACCGGGCGGCGGCGGTACGCTTAGCGCGCGACCGACCGCCCCCGGGCACCCGGGGTGGTAGTAGTTGTGGTCAAGGCACATGCGTACTGCATGCAGTTCAGATAACGCAGCAGCAGTTAATTGTCGATGGAGACGATTGACGCGCCGCGCGCAACAGACAACGGTGGTCACCGAAACCGAGGAAAAACACATGAAGATCATCACCAGCATTGGTCCCAACCCCCATGTCGTGCGCATGTTCATGGCAGAACGCGGGATCGAACTTCCGAGCGAGACCGTCGACTTGAGGAGCGGCGAGAACCGCGCCGAGGCATTCCTCAAGGTCAATCCGGCCGGCCAGTCGCCGGCGCTGGTACTCGACGATGGCAATGTGGTGACCGAAATCACCGCGATCTGCGAATATCTCGATGAGACCCAGCCGGGCACGCCCTTGCTGGGCGAAACGCCGGAAGCGCGGGCACAATCGCGGCGGTGGACGCGGTGGGTCGATCTCAACGTGTGCGAGCCGATGGCCAACGGGTTCCGCTTTTCCGAAGGGCTGCCGATGTTCGAAAGCCGCATGCGCTGCCTGCCCGAGGCTGCGCCGGGGCTGAAGGCTTGCGTACAGGACAAGCTTGGCTGGCTCGACGATCGCCTTGCGACGCAGGATTATGTCGGTGGCGATTGCTTCGGACTGGCCGATATCATGCTCTATTGCTTCCAGGCCTTCGGCAACGTCGTCGGCCAGCCGCTCGATCCCAAGCTCGCCAATGTCGGCGCCTGGTTCGAGCGGGTGGCGGCACGGCCCAGCGCTTCAGCCTGAGCGAAAGCTAGGTGAGCCGCTTGCTGCCGGCCAACGTAGTAATGCGTTTCGTGCCGGCCAGGCCCGCGCCCTTTTCGCGAACGCTGGTGAGGAAGCGGTACTCGCTGGTCGCACTGCCCTGGCGCAGCTCGACCGCCATGTAGCCGCGCTGCGAGGCGTCCATCCACTTGAGCTGCGAATTGCTTTCCACAGTGCTGCGCGCCAGCGTTTCGGCCGGGATTTGCGGCAGGCTGTTTTCAAGGCCGGGGGACGCCACCGATTGGCCACCGAATTCGACCCCCACCGGCGTGGCGTCGAGGTCGAGATCGAAGGCCCAGGCATTGTGCGTGTCGCCGGCCAGGCTGATGAGATTGGCATCGGCGGCCAGCGCCGCTTCGAACACGCGCTTGCGGGCAGCCGGATAACCATCCCATGCGTCCATATTGAAAGGCACGCCTTCCGCGCCGGCCATCGCGCCGGAAAGGACGCGGCGACGAACGTAGTCGGGCACGTCCTTGGGCAGCGCTTCGGCGATGGTCGGGGAAGAGACGATCCGCCCCATCAGCACCTGCTGTACCAGCACCTGCCAGGTCTTGCCCGCACCCTTCGACCGCTTGAGGCCTTCCGCCAGCCAGGCCTGCTGGTCCGCGCCGATCATCTCGCGCGCGGGATCGAGCCAGGCGCCATCGCGGAAGGCGACCAGCGCTGCCTTGGTCTTTTCGGCGTCGCCGCCGCCGCTTGAAAGGATTTCGGCCAGGCTGAACTGCTTGGCCCGCGCGGTCAGCCGCGTTTCCAGGCGGAACAACGTGGCCAGGTCACCGATCTCATAGGCCGCCCAGTTTGCGTCCGAGACGGGCATCCATTCATGATAGGCCTTCATCGCTGCGGCCTTGCGATCACCCCAATTGCCTTCGGAATCCGGTTGGTGGTTCTCGGCCCCGTCCTTCCACGAATCGTTCGCGCTTTCGTGATCGTCCCATACCGAGATCATCGGATAGAGCTGGTGCAGGCGGCGCAGGTCCGGATCGCGGCGATAGGCGGCATAGCGCTCGCGATAATCCCCCAGCGCAACCAGTTCCTGCGCTGGCCAGATGCCGCGACCCGGGATCGTCTGCGCAGCCGAGGGGTAAGTTCCCCTCTCATACTCGTAGAAATAATCGCCAAGATGCAGCGCGCAGTCGAACTCGTCTGCGGCAGCGGCGTGGGCATAGGCGTTGAACCAGCCGAAACCGATGTTCGAACAGCTGAACACCGCCATGCGGAAGCGTTCGGTCGGCCCCTCGGGCAGCGTCTTGGTTCGTCCGATGTCGGACATGGAGCCATCGGGCGCAACGAAGCGATAGTAATACCATGTCCCCGGGCGCAGACCTTCGGCCCAGGCTTTGGTGCACCAGTCATTGTCAGGTTGCGCGGAGGCGGTCCCCCCGGCCACCGTAGTGGCGAAATCGCTGCTCTCGGAAACCTGCCACTCGAGAGTGGTCGGCTGGTCGGCGACGTAACGCGTCCACAGCAGCACGCGGCCGCTTCCGGGCTCGCCACTGGCAACGCCATGCGAAAAGCCCGCCTCACTGCCCGCAGCCACCGGCGCGGCGAGCAAGCCGCTGCCGAGCAGCCCCCCCTTCAACAAGGTCCGGCGATCGAGGGCGGGCAAGTGGGGGGCCTGGGGCGGCACGGATGCATTCATCGGGACGACTCTCCTTCTCCGCGGCGATGCCTGCGCCCGATGACAGGGGAAAGACAAGAGCAATCGGAATCGCGGAAAGCACACCACACAATTTGTCAATGGTACTTGACATCAAAAGACACGTGTGACAATGTTCCTTTACATCTAGAAAAGGAAGTTTGTCATGACCCATACTCAGAAGGCCGTCGCTATGGCGGGCCTCATGATCGGCATCGGCGTGCTGGCTGTGTTCGAGATCATCCCCGAACAGGTTGCCCAGTTCGGCCCCTTGGCGCTGCTGGTCATGTTCCCCGGGGTCTGGCTTGGCCGGACTAGCCATTGCGCAAGGGGTTGCTGACGTGAGCGGCAAACCGGGTGCAAAGATGCGCTATCTGCGCACGCACATCATCCTATCGGTGCTTTATCTCGTGCTTGTCGCGCTCGCTTCGTACTTTGTACCTGACGATGCCGAACCGACCCCTGGGGTAATTCTGTGGGGCCTGCTGCCTGGCCTCGTGATTGTCGGCTGGATCTGGAACATGGGCCGTTACCTGTTCGAGATGGAAGACGAATATCTGCGTATGCTCGAGACACGCAAGGCACTCGTCGCCACGGCATTGACGCTGGCGATATGCGGCGGCTGGGGCCTGGTCGAACTGTTCACGCTGGTTCCGCGCCTGCCCATGTTCTTCGTTTTCCCGATCTGGTGCCTAGGGCTCGCTGTCGGCGGAATCGTAAACCGGCTGACTGCGGGCGACGACGGAGGCTATCTGTGAAGAACCGCCTCAAGGTCCTGCGCGCGGAGCGTGACTGGAGCCAGCAGGACCTTGCCGACCGGCTTGAGGTCAGTCGCCAGAGCGTCAATGCGATCGAGACCGGGCGCTACGACCCGTCACTGCCCCTCGCTTTCCGCATAGCCGACACTTTCACCCTCCCGATCGAAGAGATCTTCCTGCGCGACTAAGCGCATTCCAGCGAAGCAAACCCATGCGTTACACCACGTTCTGCGCGCTTGCGGGCGCGACGCTAAGCCTGTGCCTATTGCCAGTTCCGGCCCATTCGCAAGACGAGGCCGTGGTGGCCGAGCGCGTCGAGACAGACCGGTTCAGCGTCGAAGTTTCGGGCGAAGGCCCTGATGTCATCCTCGTCCCCGGCATGGCGACACCGCGACAGGTCTGGGACGCCAATGTCCCGAAGCTGGCCGCCGGGCACAGGGTCCATGCCTTGCAGGTTGCCGGCTTCGGGCAAGAAGCGGGTCCCAATGCCGAAGGTCCGGTCCTAGATCCCCTGATCGACCAGCTGGCACGTTACATCCGTCAACGCGGACTGGAGCGTCCGGCCATCGTCGGCCATTCGCTGGGCGGGCTGATCGCAATGCGGCTGGCCGCGAAGCACCCCGACCTGGCAGGCCGCATCATGGTGGTGGACGCCCTGCCATGGTTCGGGATTCTGATGATCCCACCGGGAACCCCGGCCGACGCTTCCGCGGTTGAAAACCGCGCAGAAGCGTTGCGGACCGCTATCCTCGCACGACACGAGAACCCTGCATCGTTGTCGCAGGTCCAGGCCGAACAGGCCGGACAGGTGCTCGATCCGGCGAAGCTGACACGTGTCGCCCAATGGGCGGCACAGGCCGACCAGAGGGTCGTCTCACGCCTTGTCTATGAAGACATCAATGCCGACATGCGCCAGGCCATTGCCGATATCACCGTGCCGGTCACCGTGGCCTTTTCCTGGAACGACATATTTCCCACCCGGGATCAGGCAACGCAGTTCTATGCTTCGCAATACGCTGCACTGGACGGCATCACCTTCCGCCCGGTCGGTCCGGCGGGTCACTTCCTGATGCTTGATCAGCCAGCTGCATTTCAGGCCGTGCTCGATGAATTTCTTGCAGTGCAAGTTACGCCGCAATGATCATCTCGAATGTTCGATAACAAATTGCGGCGGTTGATACGTGATTGACATTATCCTTTCGATCTCGGAGCATCCATGGTTCGGGATCGAAAGGAATTTTCCTTATCATGCATGATAATGTCGATGGCGCAGAGAACCAAAGCGCCTTCGTGTTTACAGGCAACTGGCGCGAATTCGCCCCGATTGCTTTCACGAATCTTTTGCTGACCATCGTTACGTTGGGAATCTATCGCTTCTGGGGGACCGCACGCGTGCGGCGCTATCTCTGGTCGCACACACGGTTTGTCGATGAGACCCTCGAATGGTCCGGAACCGGTAAGGAACTGTTCCTCGGCTTCGTCATGGTCCTGCTCCTGTTCGGTCTGCCCTATTTCATGCTGACTTTCGCGGCGCAGGCACTGATCGCACGCGGACAGGAGGCACTGGGCGGAGCGCTGATCCTCGCCGCCTTCGGCATGATCTTCTATCTCGGCGGCGTCGCTCGCTTCCGCGCCCTGCGCTATCGCCTGTCACGTACCCATTGGCGCGGCATTCGCGGCGGCAGCGACGACCAAGGGCTGGGCTTTGCCCTGTCCTATATGTGGAAGACCGTGGTCGGGTGGATTCCCATCGGCCTGCTGATCCCCTGGTCGATGACAAGCCTGTGGAACGAGCGCTGGCGCAAGATGAGCTTCGGCCCCTTCTCCTTCGAATCCGATGCCGACCCGGGCGAAGTGTTCGCACGCTTCCTGCTGTTCTATCTTGCACCCTTCCTGATTTTCGGGGCCGGGGTGGTCCTGGCGGTCATGGGCGTTGCCGCCGGGTTCAGCGGAGGGCAGACTGAGGGCGCGATTGAGACAATCGCCCTCGGCGTCATCGGTACAGCTCTGTTCTTCTATCTTGGACTGGGCCTGATCGCGGTGGCTTTCTATGCCAAGTTCTATCGCGTTGCGATTGGCGCACTGCGCTGGCGCAACCTCGAGTTCGAATTCAACGCCAGCACCAAGGATTGGGTCAAGCTGCTGCTGGTCGATGTCGTGCTGGTGGTGTTCACGCTGGGGATCGGTCTGATCTTCCTGTCCTATCGTCACTGGAAGTTCTTCATCTCGCACCTCGAAGCGCAGGGCGAAATCCTGCTCGATGAACTGACCCAGTCGACCACGACCATGGCGAAGCACGGTGAGGGGCTGCTCGACGCATTCGACGTCGGCGCCTTCTAGGGTCATGGACGAAAGCTTCTCCGTCCCTGCCAGCTGGTACGATGGGCACAATGCGCTGCGCCACCAGGGCACGGCGCGCTGGGACGGGTTGGACCGATTGCAGCTCGATGCTGACTCGTCAAAGATCGAAGTGCCGCTGTCGGAATTGCGATTCAGCGAGCTGCGGGGCGATCAACGGATCTATCGTCGCGACAAGGAAGAAGGGTTTCGCCTTAGCCTGGAGGGCGATCTGCCTGCGGGACTTACGCGCCAGCTACCTGGCAAGAGCGATTACGGGGCGTGGATCGACCGGCTAGGTTTGGGCCGTGCGGCGGCGATTTTCACGCTCGCCAGCGCTGCTGCGGTAGCGCTGTTCCTGACCGCGCCCGACTGGCTTGGCCCACGCGTACCCGAAAGCTGGGAACGCCAGATCGGGGAAGCCATGGTTGGCGACCTGGGCGGCCGGCTCTGCCACACACCAGCAGGCGATGCGGCACTGAACAAGATGCTGGCCAAGGTCGATCCGGGTGCAGTCAAGGTCCGCGCCGGGGTCGCCAATATCGGCATGGTCAACGCCGTCGCACTGCCCGGGGGGCAGGTACTGCTGTTCGACGGGATCATCCAGCAGGCCGAAAGCCCCGACGAGCTCGCCGGCGTGCTAGGCCACGAAGTCGGCCATGTGCGCGAACGGCATGTGATGACCGCATTGTTGCGCCAATTTGGGCTTTCGGTGCTGCTCGCAGGGGCGAATTCGGGTGTAGGGAACACCGCTGCGGGGATCGCATCGATGGGCTATTCGCGCGACGCCGAACGCGAGGCCGACGCCTATGCCCGAGAGAGCATGGCGAGAGCCGATATCTCGCCGGTCGCAACGGCTGGATTCTTTGAACGCCTGGCCGACGAAAGCGGTGAGGGGACCAACGACAATGCCGTCGCCGGATGGCTGGCCAGCCATCCCGCAGCGCGCGAGCGTGCCAAGGCGTTCCGAGCCGCAGCCAAACAAGGCGAGGACTACCGGCCAGTCTTGAATGAAGCCGAGTTCGCGGCACTCAAATCCATGTGTGAGGAC
Organism: Erythrobacter sp.; assembly: GCF_038133525.1. Classification (GTDB taxonomy): domain Bacteria; phylum Pseudomonadota; class Alphaproteobacteria; order Sphingomonadales; family Sphingomonadaceae; genus Qipengyuania. Next base: position 28,499 of record NZ_JAYPTL010000043.1, read on the forward strand.
GATAAGGACGTCGAATCCTTCGACCTGTTCTGACCCGCAGCCCTTGCAAATGCGGACTCGAAACCCGACAGCGTGGCGCCATGAGCGAAGTGCAGTTCCACCCCCTGCCTGATGGTCGAAGCATAGCCTATCGCTTCGCACCCGGCCTTGGTCCTACGCTGGTATTCCTTCCCGGCTACATGTCCGACATGGCCGGTGGCAAGGCGACTGCCTTGTTTGCCGATGCGCAGGCACGTGGCCAGGCCTGCCTGCTGCTCGACTATTCGGGCTGCGGGCTGAGCGAAGGCGATTTCGCCGATGGCACGCTGTCGCGCTGGCGCGACGAGGTGCTGGCCTTGATCGACAGGCTAGTCGACGGGTCGGTGATCATGATCGGGTCATCGATGGGCGGATGGTTGATGCTACTGGTCGGCCAAGCGCTCGGCTCGCGGCTTGCCGGGCTGGTCGGCATTGCCGCAGCGCCCGATTTCACCGAATGGGGACGAAGCGACACCGACAAGGCCAAATTGGCTGCAGGCGAAACCGTCTATGATGAGAATCCCTATGGACCCGAACCGACTCCGATGCATCCGGGCTTCTTCGCCGACGGGCAGGCGCAGCTGCAGCTTGGCGACACGATCCCGATCGACGTGCCGGTGCGGCTGATCCACGGGCAGCGTGACGCCGACGTACCTTGGGAGATCAGCATGCGGCTGGCGCGTGCGTTGCGTTCGGACGCGGTACAGGTCACGCTGGTAAAGGATGGCGACCATCGGCTGTCGCGCGAGCAGGATATCGCCTTGCTGCTGCGGACCGTTGCCGAACTGTCGGAGAGTCTTGCGTGATCGGATCATTACTTGCCCTGCTGCTGATGCAGGTCGGCCTCGATCCATCGGCCGGGGCAATCCCCGGCCTGCCGGATGAATTGATCAATCGCCCACCGCGCCGGAGCAATGAGATCGCTGCGGTGGATGCCCTTAGCTCGCCACGCGAGAACTACCTGCGGCGCTGCCTCACCATGGCCGCCAGTGAGCCTGAGGATGCACTCGATTTTGCCAATGGCTGGCGATTGGTGGTCGAAGACGATCTCGAGTTGGCGCAATCGTCCCATTGCCTGGGTCTGGCACTGGTGCGGCTCGATCGATTCGATGAGGCACGCCAGATCTTCGAGATTGCCAGCGCCGAAGCACCCAATGGGCTGCCTGCCTATCGCGCCCGGCTGGCGGGTATGGCAGGCAATGCGGCGCTCGCCGATGGCAAACCTGCCACGGCAGAACCGCTGTTTGCGCTCGCTCTGGCCGAAGCCACCCGTTCCGCGGATGCAACCCTGATGGCGGGGTTCCAGATTGATCGTGCCCGGGCACTGGTAGCCTCCGGACGACCGGAAGAGGCGGCAAACGCCTTGGAAGCCGCACGCGCGAGCGACCCAGACAACGCAAGGGCTTGGCTGCTCTCGGCAACACTTGCGCGCCGCCTTGACCGGATCGACGAAGCCCAACAGCAGATCGAACAGGCGGCAACGCTCGACCCGCGCGATCCCGCCATCGGCCTCGAAGCCGGCGTTATCGCCGCTATCGCCGGGCGTGACGAGGATGCGCGCAAGAGCTTTGAATCGGTGATTTCGGTCGCCCCCGGCAGCGATGAGGCGGCCCAGGCTGCCGCCTATCTCGAGCAGCTCGCGCAATGACCCACTTCTCGGTCCTCGACCTCGCCCCGGTTCGCGAAGGCGGCAGCATTGGCGAAGCCTTGGCGGCCGCTACCGATCTGGCACGCGCCGCCGAACGGTTCGGCTGCAAGCGCTTCTGGGTGGCCGAACACCACGCCATGGCCGGGATAGCCGGGGGCGCGACCTCTGTCGTTCTAGCGCATATCGGCAATGCGACTTCGACGATCCGGATCGGTTCGGGCGGCATCCTGCTGCCCAACCACCCGCCGGTCCAGACTGCCGAACATTTCGGCACGCTGGATGCGCTGTTTCCGGGGCGGATCGATTTGGGCCTAGGCCGCGCGCCCGGCGCCGGGCCGGAACTGCAGCGCGCGCTGCGCAAGAATTTGCACCAGGCCGCCGAGATGTTCCCTCAGGACGTGCTGGAAC
>NZ_JAYPTL010000044.1:0-29168 GCF_038133525.1 Erythrobacter sp.
CACGACGTGCACCAGGTGATGGACGACATGCACAGCGCCGACATCGATTTCATCACCATGGGGCAATACCTGCAGCCAACGCCGAAGCACGCCAAGGTTGAGGAATTCGTCACGCCAAAGCAGTTCGCCGCCTATGGCGCGATTGCGCGCGCGAAAGGCTTCCTCCAGGTGGCGGCAAGCCCGCTGACCCGCTCAAGCTATCACGCTGGTGACGATTTTGCGCAAATGCGTGCGGCGCGCGAAGTGAAGCTGGCCAAGCAGGCGGGGTAATGCCGGGAATTCGGGAAACGCGCTTCCTACCATATACTTGTGACCAGATGTTCGACCTGGTCGCAGATGTGGCGAGTTACCCCAAGTTTCTCCCTTGGGTCGTTGCCACGCGCATTCGATCGGATAGCGACAGCGAGATGGTTGCCGACATGCTGGTTGGCTTCAAGGCGATCCGGGAAAAGTTCACATCGCGGGTCGAAAAGCAACGCCCTGCCCATATTGAGGTGTTCTACGTCGACGGCCCTCTGCGGGATCTCGACAATGACTGGCACTTTACGCCTGCCGAAGGTGGCTGCGAGGTCGAGTTTTCGGTGGACTTCACTTTCCGTAATGCAGTGTTCGAGGCGCTGGCAGGCCAGTATTTCGACCGCGCCTTTCGCAAGATGGTCAGTGCGTTCGAAATGCGTGCCAACGAACTTTACGGCAGCAACAACTCCAGCGCGCAAAGCGTTGCCTGACGGCGCACTTCGGCGCGCGAGATGGGCTCGAAGTGCTTCAGCTCGCCCTCTGGTTCGCCTTCCTTGCCCCTGACAACTCGGGCGAAAACCACAGTTCCAACGGGCTTGAGGTCGGATCCACCGCCGGGCCCTGCCACGCCGCTGATGGCAACGGCGACATCTGCGCTGGAGTGTTCCAGCGCCCCCTTGGCCATGGCCCATGCGCATGCAATTGAAACAGCGCCAAAGGTCTCGATGATGTCGAGCGGTACGTCGAGGCTCTCCATCTTCGATTCGTTCGAATAGGTCACGAAACCACGGTCCAGCACTGCCGAGGAACCGGCGATCTCGGTGATCGCCGCAGCCACCAGACCACCGGTGCAGCTTTCTGCCAATGCTACTTTGCGTCCAGCAGCCGCATTTTGCTCTACGACTTGCAGCGCGAGCTTTTCGATATCCTTGGGCAATAGCGACTGCCGAGACATGCAACCTCCGTCAGATCCGAACGAGCGTAACGATGGCTTGCGCCGCAATTCCCTCGCCGCGGCCAGTGAATCCCAGCCGCTCGGTCGTGGTCGCCTTCACGCTTACAGCGCCCGTGTCAACGCTGAGCAGCTCTGCGATGCGCGTACGCATTGCCGGGCGGTGCGGACCGATTTTCGGTTCCTCGCAGATGATGGTGAGGTCGACATTGGCAATGGTGTAAGCGTTTTCGCACACGAGATCAGCAGCATGAACCAGGAACCTGTCGCTGCTCGCACCCTTCCATTGCGGATCTGAGGGAGGGAAATGGGTCCCGATGTCGCCGTCACCGATGGCACCAAGTATCGCGTCGGTGAGCGCATGGAGCGCAACATCTGCGTCGCTGTGACCGATGAGGCCCTTGTCGTGGTGGATCTTGACGCCACCTAGCCAAAGCTCTTCCCCGGCGCCCAAGCGATGCACGTCAAAGCCCATCCCGGTTCGAACCGCGGGCAATGCAGCCATGAAATCCTCCGCAAATGTCAGCTTGGCCAGAATTTCGTCACCATCGACGAGGGCAACCCTGCCGCCGGCAGCTCGCAGAACCTGCGCATCGTCGCCCGCGTTGGATTGCCCATGCCATTCGCGATGCGCCGCGAGGATATCGGTAAAACGGAAGGCCTGCGGGGTTTGCACACGTCTCAGTTCTTCTCGGGTCGCCGTACCAGCCATCTCGCCATTCTCAGCGATGGCCAGGCTGTCGACGACAGGAAGGACGGGTATGGCACCGGGATGGGATTCGAGAGCGTCAAGCAATCGCTCGATGACCGGGAGTAGGAGGTTGGGCCGTGCCGCATCGTGGATAAGAACCCGCTCGGCATGCCCTATCCGCTCAAGGGCCGCAGCAACCGATTGCTGGCGTGTTTCGCCTCCGCTGACGAGTTCGAAACCGTCGAGGCCTGCCAACGCGACATTCGCCTGCTCCTCGCCATTTTCTGGGATGGCAATGACCAGTGGCGCCGCCCCGGCCTCCAGCAACGCTTCCGCAGAATGCCTCAGCACCGGCTTGCCGCGCCACAGAGCGAATTGCTTTGGCAGTGGCTGACCGGCGCGCAGACCCTTGCCCGCGGCGACGATAACCGCGGCGAAAGGGGGTAGGGGGGCGCGAGGTGCCGACATTCAGCTCCGCGCGCTAGCGACTTGCCGTAATTGCCGCAACGCACTATGTGCCTGCCCAATTATTAGGCACACTTCCAAGATGAGCGCAATCCCTCTCCCTCCGGTCCAGCCGAAGCCGATCCAAGTCGGCCCGGTGACCATCGATACACCGGTGATCCTGGCCCCGATGACGGGCGTGACCGATCTGCCGTTCCGGCGGCTCGTGCGGCGCTATGGCTCAGGCCTCAACGTAACCGAGATGATCGCGAGTGAAGCTGCGATCCGGGAAACACGCGTTAGCATCCAGAAGGCAGAGTGGGACCCGATCGAGGAGCCGGTGTCGATGCAACTGGTTGGTTGCGATCCTTCGAGCATGGCCGAGGCGGCTAAGCTGCAGGAAGGTAACGGCGCCGCGATCATCGACATCAATTTTGGCTGTCCTGTCCGCAAGGTCGTCGGCCAGTTTGCCGGGTCGGCCTTGATGCGGGAAGTACCGCTAGCCGTTAAGCTGATGGAAGCGACGGTGAAGGCGGTTGATGTACCGGTGACGGTGAAGATGCGCATGGGTTGGGATCACGATAGCCTGAATGCGCCCGAACTTGCGCGAATTGCCGAGGATATCGGGGTCAGGATGATCACGGTGCACGGCCGTACGCGAAACCAGATGTACCGAGGTGAGGCGGATTGGGCCTTTGTGCGGAAGGTCAAGGATGCGGTGGCTATCCCGGTAATTGTGAACGGCGATATCCGCGGGATCGAGGACGCGGCGCGGGCACTCGAACAATCGGGTGCCGACGGCGTGATGATCGGGCGCGGTGCCTATGGCAAGCCATGGCTGTTGGGCCAGATAATGCATTGGTGGCGCACCGGCGAAGCACTTCATGAACCGGATATCGATGAGCAATACGCTGTACTGGTTGAGCACTACAAGGCGATGCTGGATCATTACACGCCACCCGTTGGGGTAAAGATCGCTCGCAAGCACCTGGGTTGGTATACAAAGGGCCTGCGGGGATCAGCCGATTTTCGGAATCATGTAAACTTCATATCTGATCCATCTGAAGTTCTTGATGAACTTGATCGATTTTATGAGCCGCTGCTGCGGCGCCAGGCTGCGTGAGCGAAGCGCCGATACCACCCGGGCCAGCTGCTCAGATCGCTGGTTTGATCTTTGCGGTAGTGCTCATCGATGATGAGGGGCGTATTGCCGAAGCCAACGCTGCCGCTGAAGAGATGTTGGGCCGCAGCGCGCAAAGACTGGTCGGAACTCGATTGCTCGAAGTGTTGTCGATCGAAGAAGAGCGGGTGCGCGACAACCTGATCACGGTCGATACGCAGTTGATTGCTCGCGGGATCCTCGTTGGAACCGTTCAGCGCGACCGGATCGTTAATCTTACCAGCTCACCGCTGCCGAGCCATCCAGGGTGGCGGGTGGTGACCCTTTCGGACGTTGGGCAGGCTGAAGTGCGCGATGACGACGAGGAGCGGGTCGAACTTCGGGCCCCGGCCGTCCTTGCGCATGAAATCAAGAATCCGCTTTCCGCTATCCGTGGAGCCAGCCAGTTGCTGGCCCGGCGTGTGGATGCGCGCGACAAACCACTGGCAAAGATGATTTCGGCAGAAGTGGATCGGATTGCGCAGCTGATTGATCGAATGCAGCAGCTCGGCAGCAAACCGATCGTCGTAAGCGGACCGTGCAATCTGCACGAGGCCATTCGAAACGCAATGGCCACGGTTCGGGCCGGACGGGGCGAGGGTTGTGAGCTCGTCGAGGAGTTCGACCCCTCGCTCCCACCAGTGGCTGCCGATGCTGGTGCGCTCGAGCAAGTGCTCATCAATCTGATCGCCAATGCTTGTGATGCCAGCGCCGGGCTCGATCATCCGCGCGTGACGGTAAGGACGCGCTTTGTCAGCGGACTGGTGTTCAGCGCGATACGGCTTGGAAAGGCCACGCGCCTTCCAATCGAAATAACGGTGACCGATGCAGGTCCAGGCATCGACCCTGCACTTCGTGACCACGTGTTTGAGCCCTTCGTCTCAAGCAAGCCACACGGACAAGGACTTGGCCTGGCGTTGGTCCGGAAACTCCTGCGCGACATGGGCGGGCGCATTGCCCATGAGCGTGACGAGCGAGCCGGCCTTACCCATTTCCGTATCAACCTGCCGGTGGCGGGGTAGGGGATAAAGATGACGCATTCGGTCCTGCTGGTCGAAGACGACAAGGGTATTGCCACGGTTATAACCGAGGCACTCCGCGAGGAAGGATTTGACGTCACGGCGTGCGAGAGCATTGCACGACGCGACGCCTTGCTGGCGGATGGCTGCTTCGACGTCATGCTGACTGACGTCATCCTCGAAGATGGCGACGGGTTGGCGTCGATCGACACGGTGCGCGCGTACGCGCCGGATATGCCGGTGATCGTGCTGTCGGCGCAGAACACGCTTGATACTGCAGTACGTGCGAGTGACAGCCACGCCTTCGAATATTTCCCCAAACCGTTCGATCTCGACGAGCTTACCCAAGCGGTGCGGCAGGCGGTGGCCAACCGCCCCAGTGTTTCGAATGGGAATGAGAGTGACGAAGGCGCACTGCCGCTGATCGGCCGAAGCCCGGCCATGCAGGGTGTCTATCGGATGATCACTCGCGTGTTGCGGAATGATCTGACGGTTCTGGTTACGGGCGAAAGCGGCACGGGCAAGGAACTGGTTGCCGAGGCGATCCATGAACTTGGCGCGCGCAAGTCGGGCCCCTTCATTGCCGTCAACATGGCGGCAATTCCGCATGATCTGCTTGAGAGCGAGTTGTTCGGCCATGAACGCGGGGCGTTCACCGGGGCCGTCAGTCAACAGATCGGCAAGTTCGAACAGGCAAATGGAGGCACGCTGTTTCTCGATGAGATCGGGGACATGCCGGCAGAGGCGCAGACCCGGTTGCTCAGGGCGCTCCAGTCGGGGCGGATCCGAAGGGTGGGGGGGCGCCAGGAGATCGGAGTCGATGTGCGCATCATTGCCGCAACCAATCGAGACTTGGTTCCGATGATCGCCGACGGCCGCTTTCGCGAAGACCTTTATTACCGGCTAAACGTTGTTCCGATCCATCTGCCGCCGTTGCGAGAGAGGCGCGAGGATATCGCCGCTCTGGTTCGTCATTTTCTTGTCCAAGCGGCCACGGAGGGCCTGCCTAGGCGACAGGTTGGCGAAGACGCGATTGCCTTGCTTGCGGCACGCCAATGGCCTGGCAACGTGCGCGAGTTGCGCAATGTGGTCTTTCGCCTGGCCTTGCTTGCCCGGGACGAGGTCATCGATGTCACTACCGTCCAGGACTGTGTGCCTGCAGAAGCTGACGGCAATACGGCTTCCATTCGTGACGGTTTCGAGAGTGCATTGACCGACTGGCTTTCTGTTCACGGGCCGGCACGAGGCACGCTGTACCACGCAGCATTGGCGTCATTCGAGAAGCCTCTCTTCGAACATGCCTTGCGCGAGACCGATGGAAACCAGCTGCGCGCGGCCCAATTGCTGGGGATCAATCGCAACACTTTGCGCAAACGCCTGAGTGAGCTGGGGATCACCCCGGATTCCTTCACGAAGCGGCGATAAAAGCGCGCTTCGTCGCATTTGCACTTGCAGGATTGCAACACGGCTGTTGTAAGACGGCCACGATGGCGAGTCAGGCGCGTCCCCAGTCCCGATCGACCCCGCGCTGGTGGCGCAGGTTCGTCGTGGCGTCGCGTCGGGCCAACCTTTTCGGATATCTCGAGGTCTTCTTTGGCGTCGCATTTCTGGTGATGGTTGCCAGCACCTGGGCGGCATTCACCACGGCGCCGCCCAATGGGCAGCTGCTGCCTAGTCGGCAGGTGGCAGGCCTGCTGATCGGGACGCTGATCCCAGCGATGGCCCTGCTGGTCCTGGCGGGGCGTCGCCTCGCCTTGCGTCGCGCCGCAGGGAGCACGGCTAGGCTCCATGTCCGCCTGGTGTTCTTCTTTTCCATGATCGCGGCTGTGCCGACCTTGCTTGTTGCCGGGTTCGCGGCCTTCCTGTTCCAGTCCGGTGTTGATTTCTGGTTCTCGGACAATTCCCGCGGGCTGATGGAGAATGCCAACAGGCTGGCGGAAAACTATTACGAAGAGAACCAGCTCGATCTCGGTAACGAAACCATATCCATGGCGATGGATATGCGGGCGATCCTCGAGCGGGTTCGCGTTACCGATCCCAATTTCGCCCTGGTCTACCAATACCAGGCGGAACCGCGCGATGTCATCGAGAGCGCGATCCTCCAGGCACTGCCCGATGGATCCATGCGCACCGCTGTCGTCTATGGCATTTCGGAAGACAGCGATCCGAAGCCTTTTGCTGAAAGCACTCTGCCAAGGCTCACAAAGGGCGAGCAGGTAGTGGTTCGGGGCAGTCCAGAGCGCATTGAGGCAGTCGCACCGATCGATCGCGATACCGGGATATACCTTTACACGGCTCGTAACGCAGAGGCTGCAAGCTTTCGCAGTTGGGAGAATGCACGCTCGATCTCGACGGCCTATGATGAGCTGACTAAACGCGCCCGCGCGCTTCAGCTGCGCTTCAATCTTGCCTTGTTCTTCGTCAGCCTGGGTCTGGTGGGTGTGGCCGTATGGTTTGCCTTGCGCTTTGCCGATCGACAGGTTGAGCCGCTAACTGATCTTGTTGCGGCTGCGCGCGAAGTGGGGGCTGGCAATTTCGCTCTGCGGGTGGAAGGGCGAACGGGCGCCGATGAGATCGGCCTGCTCAACCGCGCTTTCAATCGGATGACGTCGCAGATCGAGCGTCAGACCGATGCCCTTGTTTCGGCCAATGCCGAGCTGGAGGAACGGCGGAGCTTCATCGAGGCCGTTCTCGAATCCGTTAGCGCGGGGATCATTTCGATCGACAGTGATCGCAACGTCCTGCTGATGAATGCGCCGGCACAGGCGATGCTGATGGATGACGCCACCGCACAGCCACAACCGACGACCCTCTACGAACTTGCCCCTCAGATCGCTGTCATGGTCGAAGCCAACCTGACCCATGGTGTGGTCAGCCATTCGCGGCGCGGCGAGCTCCTGACGCTTGCGGTCAAGCTTAGTCCCGAAGCTGAAGGGCACGTGATTACGTTCGAGGATATTACGCGCCAGCTGCTCGATCAGCGCCAGGCTGCGTGGTCGGACGTTGCCCGGCGGATCGCGCACGAGATCAAGAATCCACTCACGCCGATCCAGCTTGCGACCGAAAGGCTTCGGCGTCGCTATCGCAAGCAGATCGAGCAGGATGGAGAGCTTTTCGACGAGTTGACCAGCACGATTATCCGGCAGGTCGGCGATCTGCGGAAGATGGTCGATGAGTTTTCTAGCTTCGCACGCCTGCCCAAACCCGTATTCCGACCGGAAGATGCGCTCGACCTCGTGAGGCAATCGCTCTTCCTGCAGGAGGTGGGACATCCGCATGTCAATTACAGCCTGCGTTGCGCCAACGATGGGCCCATCAGGATCCAGTGCGACAGGCACCAGTTCGGCCAGGCAATCACCAACATCCTCAAGAACGCCTTTGAAGCGATCGAGGCAAAGGCGCAGAACGCCGAACCCGATTATCGCGGGAAGATCGCCGTTACGGTGACCGAAAGTGAGAACTCGCTGACAATCGCGATCGAAGACAACGGCATCGGTTTGCCGCAGGACCGCGAGCGGATTCTCGAACCTTACGTGACGACGCGAGAGAAGGGCACCGGGCTCGGTCTGGCCATCGTCAACAAGATCGTCGAGGAACACGGAGGGGAAATGAACTTCTCCTCTGTCGAAAGCGGCGGCACGCGCGTCACTATGCGTTTTGCCCGGGATCCCCTTCCCGCATCGGGGGAGGGGCATTGATACAACATGACAGAAGGTAGCAGGCAATGGCTCTCGACATCCTGATCGTCGACGATGAACGCGATATTCGCGAGCTCGTGGCCGGTGTCCTCAGCGATGAAGGTTATGAATGCCGCACAGCCGGTGACAGCACCAACGCGCTCAAGGAAGTCGATGCGCGCAGGCCTTCCCTGGTCCTGCTTGATGTGTGGCTTCACGGAAGCCCGATGGACGGGCTTGAGGTATTGGACGCGATCAAACTGCGCGAGCCGGACCTTCCGGTCATCGTCTTCTCTGGTCATGGGAATATCGATACCGCAGTGAGCGCGGTGAGCCGTGGCGCGGTGGACTTCATCGAAAAGCCGTTCGAGGCCGAGCGGCTGTTGCACCTCGTCGGCCGCGCGACGGAGACGGAGCGACTGCGGCGTGAGAATAGCCGTTTGCGCGAGGGAATGGCTCAGGGCGGAGAGTTCCAGGGTAACTCGGCCGCTATCAATGCTGTCCGGGCGACGCTCAAGCGCGTCGCCAGCACCGGTAGTCGAGTATTGATCAGCGGACCGGCCGGAACCGGCAAGGAGGTTGCCGCTCGTTTGCTGCACAGCTGGAGTCCGCGTGCCGACAAGACCTTCGTGATCGTCAATTCGGCAAGGATCACGCCCGAACGCTTCGAGGAAGAACTGTTCGGTGAGGAAGCCGAGGGCAAGCTGGTTCGCCCGGGCCTCCTTGAAATGGCGGATGGTGGCACACTCTATCTGGACGAGGTGGCGGATATGCCGCTGTCCACCCAGGCGCGCATCCTTCGGGTGCTCACAGAGCAAAGCTTTGTGCGCGTGGGCGGTTCGCGGCAGATTGGAGTGGACGTCCGCGTGGTGTCTTCGACGGCTCGCGACCTGCAGAAGGAAATGGAAGAGAAGCGCTTCCGCGAAGACCTGTTCTATCGCCTGAATGTGGTTCCGGTCGAGGTTCCCTCCCTGGCCGAGCGGCGTGACGATATTCCGGCATTGGCGGAAACATTCTTCACCCACTACGCAGCCGAGCAAGGCATTCGTCCCCCCACTATCAGCGAAGAAGCGATGGCCGCGCTTCAGGCCTATGATTGGCCGGGCAATGTGCGTCAGCTGCGCAATGTGGTGGAACGTACAATCATTCTGACACCACGCGATCAGCTCGAAGAGATCGAAGCTTCGATGCTTCCGGAAGAGGTGCTGGGGGGCAAGCTGGGAGGTAACAGCGGGGTTGCTGCATTGATGGGGGCGCCGCTCAGGGAAGCACGCGAGAATTTTGAACGCGAATATCTGGCGATCCAGATCCGGCGCTTTTCGGGCAATATTTCGAAAACCGCGTCCTTCATCGGGATGGAACGTTCGGCACTGCACCGCAAACTGAAGCTGCTGGGAATGGCCGACAAAAAGCCTGGCGAACGCAAGGGCTGATTTCGCTCAAATCCTTACTGCTTCGACGAAAAGCAATACAATCATTGCGGAAATTGGGCGACATCGCCTAAATAAGTTGTGCGTGGCGTCCTGCCGCGTGCTTGCGGGTGCGGTGGGCACCCAGATGCGGATGACCCTTTCCGCCAAGAATATGGAGAGACAGCAATGTCCGAACGTACGCTATCTGCCCGTCCACGGCCGGCAAAGCCCGCGAGTGGGGACGGCGGAGGCCAGCGGCAAGGAAATCTGCAGGACGCGTTCCTGAACTTGCTTCGTAAGAACAAGACCCCGGTAACGATGTTCCTGGTCAAGGGCGTGAAGCTGCAGGGCATAGTTACCTGGTTTGACAATTTCTCGATCCTGTTGCGGCGGGACGGCCAATCGCAGCTTGTTTACAAGCACGCGATCAGCACGATCATGCCCGCGCAACCCGTCGATGCATCGCAGTTTGCAAGCCAGAATTCGAACGCCAAGCAGCGCTTGCTCCAGGACGTGTTCCTGACCCGCGTTCGCCAGGCCGAGGCACAGGTGACGATGTTCCTCGTCAATGGCGTGATGTTGCAAGGCAAGATCGCGGCTTACGACCTTTTCTGCATGCTGCTCGAACGTGACGGCTACGTACAGCTGGCTTACAAGCATGCCGTGTCCACGATTCAGCCGACCACGCCGGTCGACCTGACCGAGGATTGGGAAGAGAGCGACAGCTGAGTTTCGACGATGATTTGATGGGCGAAGTTTCGCGCGGTGCGCGGGCCCTCGTCGTGTGTCCCGATATCCGCGGGGTCGCGTACGACCTCGATGCGGAGTCGCGCCTGGCAGAGGCCGAGGGGCTGGCACTCGCAATAGGGACTGTGGTGGCAGACAGCTTCGTTCTGCCAGTGCGTCAGGTCCGTCCAAACCTGTTGTTCGGGGCGGGGCAGGTCGAGAATATTCGTATCGCCTGCGAACAGAACGAAGCCGAACTCGTTGTCGTGGACGGTGCGCTGAGCCCGATCCAACAACGCAACCTCGAGGAAAAGCTTGGACGCAAGGTCATCGATCGCACGGGGCTGATCCTGGAGATTTTCGGCGAGCGTGCGGCCACTGCTGAGGGGCGCCTTCAGGTCGAGCTTGCTCACTTGGACTATCAGCAAAGCCGCCTGGTTCGCAGCTGGACTCACCTCGAACGTCAGCGCGGCGGTTTTGGCTTTTTAGGCGGGCCGGGCGAAACCCAGATCGAAGCAGACCGCCGGATGATCCGGCAGCGCATGGCTCGGTTGAGCAAGGAATTGGAGCAGGTTCGCAAGACCCGCGGCCTTCATCGCGAACGGCGGGAGCGGGCGCCATGGCCGGTGATCGCGCTCGTCGGCTACACGAATGCCGGAAAGTCCACCCTTTTCAACCGATTGACTGGTGCAGAGGTGATGGCGGAGGACCTGCTGTTCGCTACCCTCGATCCGACAATGCGAGCCATCGCCCTGCCTGGGGTCGAAAAGGCGATCCTGTCGGACACGGTTGGATTCATTTCCGACCTTCCAACGCAGCTGGTTGCGGCGTTTCGTGCCACATTGGAAGAAGTGACCGCTGCCGACGTGATCTGCCATGTTCGCGATGTCTCCAACCCGTCGAGCGATGCGCAGAAAAAGCAGGTCTTGCAGGTGCTGGCGGATCTTGGGGTGGTTGATGCCCAGGGTGAGACGACCACAATTCCGATCGTCGAGGCGTGGAACAAGTTTGACCTGCTTGGAGCCGAAGATCGAGCCGAGTTAATGCAGGTTGCTGCGTCGGATGATGACATCGTTCCGATCTCCGCCTTGACGGGGGAGGGTGTCGATCGCCTTCTGGCCCGCCTTGAAAGCCTTCTGACCTCCGCTGCGCGGACCTACGAGCTGGAACTGGCAGCGGGAGACGGACGCAGGCTGGCCTGGCTCCACCAGCACGGGAATGTCCTTGCCGATGAGGCGAAGGGCGAGACGGGCAAACGGCGTCTCGTCGTCAAGCTTTCGGAGAAGGACTTCGGTCGCTACCAGAGCCTCTAGGAGCAGCGACGCTGGTGGGCCGGAGTGCGATTGACCATGGTTGAGAGATACCCGTCAGCTATCGAACTGGTCGAGGTTGGTCCTCGTGATGGCCTGCAGAATGAAAAGCGCCTGCTTTCACCTGCAGACAAGCTCATCCTGATTGAACGCGCCATTGGTGCCGGATCACGCCGCATCGAAGTAACCAGTTTCGTGAATCCGCGGGCAGTACCGCAAATGGCCGATGCGGAAGAGGTGTGCGCTGGCCTGCCTCGGCGAGCGGACGTCACCTATATCGGTCTGGTTATGAATGGCCGCGGAGCCGATCGCGCGATCGCCACCGGTCGGATCGACCAGCTAGGCGCGGTCGCGACGGCCACCGATCGGTTCGGTATGGCCAATCAAGGTCAAACCAGCCAGGACTCGGTCCAGATCTCCCGCGATATCATCGATCAGGCGAGGGCCGCAGGCCTCACCGGACAGGCGACGATAGCTGTAGCATTCGGTTGCCCGTTCGAGGGCGAAGTCAGCCATGACTACGTTGTCGAGATTGCCTCGAGGCTTTGCGAAGCGGGGCCGGTCGAATTGGCGCTGGCCGACACGATTGGCGTGGCGGACCCGGCGCATGTCGAACAACTTGTGGCACGCGTGCGCGAGGCTATCGCGCCGATCCCTGTCCGGGTGCATTTCCATAATACGCGAGGGACCGGCCTTGCCAATGTCTGGGCCGCAATTGGCGCGGGTGCGAGCGTAGTCGATGCATCGATTGGTGGTTTGGGCGGCTGCCCGTTTGCCCCTGCAGCAACCGGCAACGTTGCAACCGAGGATGTCGTCTACATGCTCCAGCGGGCAGGTATTGAGACCGGGCTGAATCTAGAGGCGCTAATAGACGCCAATCTTTGGCTTGGAACGCAGATGGAAAAGCAGCTGCCATCAATGGTGGCCAAGGCCGGGCTGTTTCCCGCAAAGGACCATTCCTTGGCAGGTGCACGGAAATGATCACCTCCGGCTCAGGGGCCTTGGCGGGCCTTCGCGTCATCGAGTTGGGTCAGCTGATTGCAGGGCCCTTTTGCGGCCAATTGTTGGGCGACATGGGGGCGGACGTAATCAAGGTGGAGCCTCCCGGGGCTGGTGATCCGATGCGCAAGTGGGGGCAGGGTGCCGAGAAGGTTCAGTGGGAGGTTATTGCGCGAAACAAGCGCTCGGTAACCTGCAATCTTCGTGTCCCGGAGGGCCAGGAGCTTGTACGGCGCCTGATCATGACTGCCGACGTAGTCGTCGAGAACTTCAAGCCCGGTACGCTGGAGAAATGGGGTCTTTCTCCCGATGATCTGCTGGATGCGAAACCGTCACTGATCGTCGTGCGCATGTCGGGATATGGGCAGGATGGCCCGTATTCGCAGCGCGCGGGCTTTGGCGGCATCGGCGAGGCAATGGGGGGCTGGCGTTATATCGTGGGCGATCCGGACCGCCCGCCGGCGAGGATGGGCATATCTATCGGCGATACGCTGTGCGCAACCTATGGAACGATGGGCGTGCTGGCGGCGTTGCATCACCGGGGGCGGACGGGTGAGGGGCAGGTGATCGATGCGGCCCTCTACGAAGCAGTGCTTCAGGTGATGGAGGGTCTGGTTCCCGAATACGACCACAACGGCTACATTCGCGAACGCTCGGGCTCGATCTTACCAGGTATCGCCCCATCCAACGTCTATGCCTGCAAGGATGGCCCCTTCATGATCGGGGCGAACAAGGACGGGATCTTTGTCCGACTGGCAGAGGCAATGGGGCAACCCGAACTGGCCAAAGATCCTCGCTATATGACGCATCTTGCGCGGGGTGAGCACCAGGCGGAGCTCGATGAACGGATCAATGCGTGGACATCGACCTTGACGATGGACGAAGTGGAACAGGCCATGGTCGACCATTCGATCCCTGCGGGCAGGGTCTATACGGCGAAGGATATGGTGGCAGACCCACATTTTCGGGTGCGCGAGGCGATTGTTGAAGTAGAGACGCAGTCCCGCGGACCGATCAGAATGCAGAACGCGTTTCCCAGGCTGTCAAAGACTCCGTCGGGTATCCGGCGGCCAGCCCCCGCAGTGCCGGGGCAGGACAATTTCGAGGTCTACGGTTCGATCCTGGGCATCGGGGAAGAGGAACTCACCAGGCTCGAGGCTCAAGGTGTCGTCTGAATCTCAGCTCGTTTGCGCTCTTCTGCTTTCACTCGCTGCCAGTAGACCTCCTGCTCATCCAATGAGAGCGAGGCGAAATCCTGTCCGTCAGCGCGAGAAAAGTCTTCCATCTGCTTGAAACGACGTTCGAATTTTGCATTCGATGCACGGAGAGCCTGTTCGGCATCCACTCCGAAGCGGCTGACGATGTTAACTGCTACGAAGAGGATATCACCGGCCTCAAGCAGGCGTTCCTCTTCGGTTGCTGCCGCCTCGAGTTCGGATATCTCCTCGCGAAGCTTCTCTATCGGGCCTTTGACATCGTGCCATTCAAATCCGACACGAGCCGCCCGCTTCTGCAATTTATGTGATCGCAAGAGCGCAGGCAGGGCGAGGGCAACTCCGTCCATGGCGCTGGTGGATCCGGCGGCCATACGCTCGGCTGCCTTGAGATCTTCCCACCGGCCTTCTTCCATTATGCCGCCTTCGCTTCCGAAGATGTGCGGGTGGCGTGCTTCCATCTTGTCCGAGATGTCCTGAGCGACATCTTCGAAGCGGAAATGACCTTGTTCCTCCGCCATGCGTGAATGAAAGACGACCTGAAACAGCAGATCGCCGAGTTCACCGCGGAGATCACGCATGTCACCGCGCGAGATCGCATCAGCGACTTCGTAGGCTTCTTCGATCGTATAGGGCGCAATCGTTTCGAAGTTCTGGGCTGTGTCCCATTCACAGCCGTGATGTGGGTCACGCAATCGCGCCATGATATGCAACAAACGGTTCAGCTGTTCGGACATGAGACGCGCATAGCTGGGGCCGCCGTTTCACGGAAGGGTCGGTCGTTCGCTCTCCACTTAGGGCTGAGAACCGCACGGATGATAATACATATTATGTTAAATGTAGGATTCCGTGCCGAGAGGAAGTTACCCCCTCTAGCGGACCAGATCGATGAACAGGATCACAATGGCGAAGATGCCCGCCCAAGCGCCAGCCATGTACAGCGTCCGTCGCCAACCCACATTGAAGCTCCTGAAGCCCAGTATATTGAGTATCAGGAATCCCATCAACGAAATCAGCGAGACGATCTGCACTTCGTTCAAGCGATCAACTCCAACCCATCGAACCCTACGACAACGTTTCTAGGAACTTCATCGCACAAGCTACGATAGTCCATGCTCTTGTCCATATGGGTTAGCACGGTCCGGCGCGCCCGGGTCCTGCTCGCAAGGTCCAACGCCATGTCCAAATGTGCATGCGTCGGATGGGGTCGACGGCGTAGGCAATCGACCACCAGCACGTCGGTGTCGCTGAAGCAATCGACCATATCGGATGTGATCTCGCTGAAATCGGTTGCGTAGACGATCGCCTTGCCATCTGCTTCGAAGCGAAAACCCGTGCTTGTGACTGGTCCATGTGGCATTTCGACATAATCGAAGGAGAAGCCGCTAACTAACCGTACTTCATCAACTTCTTTCAAATGCATTAGGGTCGGATAACCGTGCTGTCCCTCGAAAACATAATCGAATCGCTTCCGCAGGCGCGCGCATGTTATCTTGCTCGCAAAGCCCGGTAGCGGGTTGCTTCGGTCATAGCGCATCACCCGCAGGTCATCGATGCCGTGGCAATGATCGGCATGGTCATGGGTCCAGAACACAGCATCGACCTTGCCGATTTCGTTTGCCAGAAGCTGCGCCCGCAGGTCTGTCGATGTGTCGACCAAAATACGCTGTCCGGCGTCGTTCTCCACGACGATCGAAACGCGCGTGCGCCGATTGCGCGGCTCTTCGGGATCGCAATCACCCCAATCGTTACCGATCCGCGGCACCCCGGTCGACGTGCCTGATCCGAGCATCAGCAGCTTCACGCCACCGCCTTGCTGAACAAACGGAAGAAATTCTGCGTCGTATACGCCGCGAGTTGGTCCAGCGGCTCATCCCTGAGTTTGGCAATGAATGAGGCGGTATCGCGAACGTAGCCAGGCTCACAGCTCTTGCCGCGATGTGGCACGGGAGCAAGGAACGGACTGTCGGTTTCGACCAACAGGCGATCTTGCGGAATGCTCTTCGCGACGGCCTGCAAATCCTTGGCGTTCTTGAAGGTAACAATGCCGGAAATCGATATCGAAAGCCCCAGATCGAGGACTTTGCTCCCGAATTCGGCCGACGCCGTGAAACAGTGGATCAAGGCCGGGAAGCTCCCCCTTCCCATTTCTTCCGCAAGGATCGCCAGCGTGTCGCTTTCCGCATCGCGCGTGTGGATGATTACCGGCAGGCCGGTTTCACGGGCAACGTCGATATGCATCCGAAAGAGGCGTTGCTGGGCGTTGCGGTCCGAGTGGTCGTAGTAATAATCCAGCCCGGTCTCGCCAATGCCGATAACTTTGGGGTCGCGGGTCGCCTCGAGCAGTTCGTCACGCGTCAGGTCGAGGTGCTGATCGGCATTGTGCGGGTGAATGCCCACACTGGCATAGACGTCGCGGTTCATCCGTGCCGTGCCGACCACCTGACCCCATTCCGATCGCTTGGTGGAAATATTCAGGAAGGCCTGGACCCCCGCCCCACGTGCGCGTTCGAGCACTCCCGCCTGATCGTCGACCAGGCCCTCATACTCGAGGTGGCAGTGGCTATCGACGAACATCAATCCGCCTCGGTCGGAGCTTCGAGACGTGGGAAAACCGGAGTGGGCGCCGCAATAACATGGGCTTGCGCAACGAGTGCGTCGTACCAATCCGTGTCGCCAAGAACGGCGTAGTTGCGTGATCCTTCCGGCACGCCGAGCATGTCGAGCACTGCAGCTGCCTTGGTCGGTACGACTGGCTGGATGGCGATCGCCAGATCGCGAATGGCGATGAACAAGGTTTGCAGGACAGCTTTCATCCGCTCGGGATCGGTTTTCTTCAGCGCCCATGGTGCCTGTTCGTCGACATATTGGTTGCAGGCAAAGACTGCGCGCATCCAAGCCTCGATCCCCGCGCTAAAATTCAGCTTTTCGAATTCGTTGGGCAGCTCTGTGTGGCAAGCGGCAACAACCTTTGACAGCAGCTCTTCGTCAGCCGGCGCGCGCACAAAGGGCTCGAGCCGCCCGTCCATGTTCTTAGAGATCATAGACAGGGTGCGCTGGGCCAAATTGCCGAAGCTGTTGGCGAGTTCGGCATTGCAGCGCGTCACGATCGCCTCTGCCGAATAGCTCCCGTCCTGACCAAAGGCGATTTCCCGCATGAAGAAATAGCGCAGATTGTCGACGCCATACTGCTCCGCCAGTTCAAGCGGATCCACCACGTTGCCGGCGCTCTTGCTCATCTTGCCGCCATCGCGTGCCAGCAGGAAGCCGTGGCTGAACACCTGTTTGGGCAGCGGCAGACCCGCGCTCATCAGGAAGGCGGGCCAATATACAGTGTGAAACCGCGTTATGTCCTTGCCGATCATGTGGATGTTGGCCGGCCAATACCGCTGGAACATTTCCCCACTGGCATCGGGGAAACCGACGCCGGTCAGATAGGTCGTCAGCGCGTCGACCCAGACATACATCACGTGACCTTCGCTTTCAGGCACCGGAACGCCCCAGTTAAAACTGGTCCGCGATACGCTGAGATCCTTCAATCCGCCTTCAACGAAGCGCATCACTTCATTTCGGCGACTCTCGGGCCGAATGAAATCCGGATTGTCTCGATAGAGCGCGAGCAGCCTGTCCTGGTAGGCGGAAAGACGGAAGAACCAGGTTTCTTCGGCGGTCCATTCCACCGGGGTGCCCTGCGGTGATAGCTTTGCACCGCCCTCGCCTTCCACCAGCTCGCTCTCGTCGTAGAAGGCTTCGTCGCGGATGGAGTACCAGCCCTCATAGCGATCGAGGTAGAGATCGCCGGCCGCCTGCATGCGCTTCCACAATTCGACACTAGCCGCCTTGTGGCGATCCTCGCTCGTGCGAACGAACTCGTCATATGAGAGGTTAAGGCGGTCCGCCATATCACGGAAATGGCCCGACATTTCGTCGGCGAGATCGATCGTCGCGCGACCTTGGTTGCGCGCGGTCTGATCCATTTTCAGCCCGTGCTCATCGGTGCCCGTAACGAAACGCACGTCGCGCCCGCGCAATCGCTGGAAGCGTGCCATGACATCGGTTGCGATCCCCTCATAGGCGTGCCCGATGTGCGGACGACCGTTGGGGTAGTTGATCGCGGTGGTAATGTAGAAACTGTCAGCCATCGGCCCGCTCGCTAGCCTTGGCAGCGTTCGCGAGCAAGGTACCGATTTCCATGGCAAGCAATCCAGCGTCGAAGTTGTAGGTCGGCTGCTCGCCGGTCAGGCGCACCAATTCGGCATGGGCGTCTATAATCGCGCGGGGATCCGCCTGGCTTCCGTCCAGTCGCTCGGCCAATGCCGCGCGGGCGAGATCGAGCACCGCTTGCAATCTCTCTCGGTCGGGACGGGCGCCGATGGCTCCCGCCAACCTGCCCCTCAAGGTAAAATCCCCGTCACCGCCGGTCAGGACTTGTCGCATGATCTGGGCCACGTCACCCAACTCGAGTTCGACGAAATCGCGCGCGGCGCCCGGTGATCCGGCTGCGGCAGCGATGGCAGCGGTGCGCGTCTCGGCGCTCGCCTGCGGTGCCAGCTGGATCAAGAGGTTGTCCATCTCTCCATCCGATACCGTCGGGAAGCGTAGGACTCGGCAACGTGAACGAATGGTAGGCAACAGTCGTGCGGGACTGTGCGCAACCAGCAAGAAGAACGTGCCGGCGGGAGGTTCTTCGAGGCTCTTGAGGAGGGCGTTGGCCGCGTTGCGCTCGAGATCATCTGCTGGGTCGATGATTATCGCGCGGCGATTGCCGGCCGTCGGGCGCGTAGTCAGCCGATGCTGCATCGTGCGCACCTGGGCGATGCGAATGCTCCGGGCCAGTTCATAGGGCTTGCCGTCGGCCCGCTTGCGCTCTTCCTTCTCGTCCTTGGGGCCGTGTGTCAGCACGAGGATGTCTGGGTGGTGTTCCTGCCCTGCTTCCGCCCCCACCAGTGCGCGAGCGGCGGCCAGCGCGAAGCTGGCCTTGCCCACTCCCCTTCGCCCAGCAAGCAGCCAGGCATGGTGCATGCGCGAGCCAGCCATAGCTTCATGCCATTCGCGCCACGCCTCGCCGTGTCCGATCAATGTCACGACGATTCCAACAACGGCGCTACCGCCTGCATTACCCGGGCTTGGACCTCGTCAATTTCTCCGGCACCATCGACGACCTGGAACCGCTTCGGATCGGCCTTTGCGAAAGCCAGGAAGGCAGCGTTTACCGATGCATGATACTCGTTGGCGCGTCGTCCGATGGCGTCCGACCCCGCTGCATCGCGGATGGCCAACCGATTGGAGACGTCCTGAAGCGGCGCGTCGATCACGATCGTCAGGTCGGGCAGCAGCCCGTGGCTGCCCAGATCGTGCAGGGCGAGAATGTGCTTGTCGCCCAGCCCGCCTGCGATTCCCTGATAGGCACGACTTGAGTCGATGAACCTGTCACACACCACCCAGTTGCCGCTTTCCAGTTCCGGGCGAATTCGCCGCGCGACATGGTCGGATCGAGCGGCGGCGAAGAGCAGCGCCTCGGCCTCCCGATCCCAGCCTTCCCCTGGTGGGTGCAACAACAACGCTCGGATCGCTTCGGACCCAGGCGTACCGCCCGGTTCGCGAGTGAGGTCAACCGGGATACCTTTTGCTTTGAGGGCATCCGCAAGCAATTTCGCCTGCGTCGACTTGCCCATGCCCTCACCTCCTTCGAGGGTGATGAAGCGCCCGCGACTCATATGAACCACCCCCGGAAACCGTTGGCCAGGCGTTGCACGACATTCGCTTTGGCAACATCGCGGTCGGCCACCAACGGAAGTCGGGCCTGCGGCATTCCATCAACCTCCACGATCAACTCGGCGACCTCTTCGCCGGACCGGATCGGGGCCTGAAGCGGCCCTTCATAGCGAACCGAGATCGCTACCTTGGGCCGCTTGCCATGCGGCACGGAGACACGAATAGGCCCCCTTCCGCGCAACCCCACGCTTGACCGCGCACCATCCTGCACACGGACTTCCGTAACCACATCACCTTGCGCAAACAGCGGCCGGCTATCGAAGGACGAGAAGCCCCACTCCAGGAAAGCTTTCGCTGCCTTGTTCCTCCCGCGCCCCGTGGGACTGCCAGCAACCACCATGATCAGGCGCTGGCCGTTCCGTTCAGCTGATCCCAGAAAGCCGTAACCCGCCTGGTTTGTGAACCCGGTCTTGATGCCATCTGCCCCCGGGACCACTCCAGATATGGGATCGTGGTTCCTTTGTGTGATCTCGTTGTAGCGGAATGTCTTCGCACCCACGAAATGACGATACTTCGTTGGGTGTCGAGAGATCATGGCTTGCGCCAGCAAGGCGAGGTCGTGAGCACTTGTGAATGTGCGCCCTTCGTCCATCCAGCCGTTGGGTGTCCCGTAGTGGGTATCGCGCATTCCCAGTTCGCGCGCCTTGGCGTTCATCGCCAAGATCCAGTCTTGCACTGATCCTGCAGCACCTTCCGCGAGAACGACGGCGCCGTCATTTGCGGACACCGTGGTGATGCCGTGCAAAAGGTTGTCTGCGCTAACCTTGGCATCCTGTGGCAGGAACATCGTCGATCCGACCGAATGCCATGCGGCGAAGGTCGCGGGCCTTACGCCAAAGATCTGCTGCGGGAGCAGGCGCCCTTCTTCCATCCACTCAAAGGCAAGGAAAGTCGTCATCACCTTGGTTATGGAGGCGGGCATGAAGCGACGGTCTTCTTCGCGAGCGAACAAGACCTGCCCGCTTGAGGCGTCGTAAAGATAGGCAATGGGTGCATCTTCGGCGCTTGGAATTGCCGGTGCGATCGCCGGCCGTGCCCCAAGCGGCACGGGCGTACTAACCACAGCAATGCCGATCAGCGAAATGATAGTCTTGCGCAAGTCTGCTCCCACGCCGGGCGCAGCGCCGGCTTGTCAGTCTAGGGTCTTGATAAGCCCCTCGCTATAACCTTGAGCTCGCAGGTTGGCGAGCGCTTCGGTAGTCTGTCCACGGCTTGAAAACGACCCGCTCAGCACTTCGAGGCTTGGCAAGTAGCAGGGAATACGTCGTAATATATCCCACTATACCTATGATGTTATTGCACAACCTCATCCGCCAAAAGCCCTACGCTCATCGCGTAATAGTTCGAGCAGTTATATTCCAGGATCACGCGGTAGTTCGAAGTGAGCAACCACGCCCTCGTGCCGGGCCCGTCGGGCTGGAACAGCGTTACGAGGGTATCGGGATCGATTGCCCGTTGCGGCTGAACACCAAGCGATCGCCATTCTGCCACGGTCTTGTAGACGCTGTGGCGCTCGTGAACCCGCTCGCAAACAGGTGCCTGGATTTTTGTGCGGTAGGAAGCGATATCGAAGCCCGACGGTACGGCTGCCGCAACGCCCCAGGGCTGCCCTGTGCGCCAACCGGCATCGCGAAAATAATTGGCGATTGACGCTAACGCATCGGCCCCGTTGTTCATGATATCGGCACGGCCGTCACCGTCGCCATCTGCGGCAAGGCGGAGATATACCGATGGCAGGAATTGCGGATTGCCGAAAGCACCGGCCCAACTGCCCTTTAAGTCCCCGCGTGGGTAACCCTTGTCGGCCACCTTGAGCAGGTCGACGAACTCGGCCGCAAAGAGATCGCGTCGGCGCCCCTCCCAAGCCAGGGTTGCGAGAGCCTGTGACAAATCGAAGCCACCCTTGACCGAGCCATAGGCTGTCTCATGGCCCCAGATCGCGACAAGAATCTCGCCAGGGACGCCATACTCGCGCTCGATGGCCGCAAGCCGGCCTTGATAGTTGGCGAAAGCCCGTCGCCCACCTGCGATCCGTGCGGAATCGACGTGTGTGGCGATGTAAGGCGCAACCAGGGGATAACCGCTGCGTGTCGGCGTGCCCGGCTGCGAACGGTCGAGTTCGATCACGCGATAGTTGGGTGAAAGACCCTCGGTCATTCGCCGGATCGTAGCTTCCGATACTCCTTCGGCGCGGGCCCTGGCGATTAACAATTGCAGGTATGCGTCGAAGGAAAGGCCTTCTTGCGCAACAGCAGGACCTGAGGAAAGCACAAGGGCACAGGAAGCGAGAGTGGTAAGCAGGCGACGCGCAATCATGGCGTGATTGTCGCAGACCGCAGGTGAATGGCAAGTGTCACGTGTCGCAGGGAAAATTCATTTCGGCGACGGAGAGGCGTGACAAGTGCCGCAACGGGCGCTAGCCGGACCGAGCTGCGGACAGGTGGCAGAGCGGTTGAATGCAGCGGTCTTGAAAACCGCCGTGGGTGCAAGCCCACCGTGGGTTCGAATCCCACCCTGTCCGCCAGGCCCTAATTCCCACAACTCGCGAAGAATGTAGAAAAACCTAGTGATTCGCTAGGTTTAATAGACACTCTTCGTCCCACTTCATCCCTCTCAATCCGCCGGTGTCCGATTGGATTTGTGGGAACGAGTGTGGGAATATTGGCAGCTATGGGAAAGCTTTCAGCAACAGCGGTAAAGGCCGCTTCGGTACCTGGCAGACTCGGTGATGGTGACGGGTTGTTCCTGGTGGTGAAGCCATCGGGAACGAAGAGCTGGATGGTCAGGGTCCAGAAACACGGCAATCGCAGGGACTTCGGTTTGGGGAGTGCCTCGAAGATCTCGCTGGCGGTGGCGCGCGAGCGGGCGCGCGAGGTGCGTACTTGGGTGGAGCTGGGTCTCGATCCGCTGTTCGAACGCAGGAAGGCGCAGGGTATCCCGACCTTTCGTGAGGCGACTGCAAGGGTGCTGGCCCAGCACCGCAAGACCTGGCGCAATGAGAAACACGAGCAGCAATGGATCAGGACGCTCGAAGCCTATGCCTTCCCGCATCTGGGTAATGTGCAGGTGAACGAGATTACCGGACCGATGATCAGGAACGTGCTGGCCGAGATCTGGCTGGCCAAGCCCGAGACGGCACGGAGAGTGCGCCAGCGGATCGGGACCGTGCTCGATTGGGCCTATGCTTCGGGATACCGCGACAGCGAAGCGCCGATGCGCGCGATCACCAAGGGCCTGCCGCGCCAGCCCAAGAAGGACGGGCATTACGCGGCGATGCCCTATGCCAATGTTCCTGCCTTCGTTCCGCGCCTGCGCGAACGCGAGAGCTACAGCAGGCTGGGGCTGGAGTTTGCGATCCTCACCGCTGCCCGCTCGGGCGAGGTTCGCCATGCGGTGTTCGATGAGTTCGATCTTGAGGCAAAGCTCTGGACCATTCCCAAGGACCGGATGAAGGCGGGCCGCGAGCATGTGGTGCCGCTGTGCGATCGGGCCATACGGATCATCGAGCGGTGCAGCGAACTGCGCATCCGCAACTGCCCGCTGGTCTTTCCCGGCATGCGGGGTCTCAAGGCGATGTCGGACATGACGCTCACCAAGCTGCTACGCGAGATGAAGGAGCCTTACACCGTGCATGGGTTCCGCTCGGCCTTCCGCGACTGGGTGAGCGAGGAGACCAATCACCCCAGCGATGTTGCCGAGGCTGCCTTGGCGCATGTGGTCAAGGACAAGACTGAAGCAGCCTATCGCCGGGGCAACCTCCTCGAGAAGCGCAGGCTGCTGATGGAGGACTGGGCACGCTACTGCTGTGGAGCGGGTTGATGAGCCCCCCTCCCCAGTTCTGGGTATTGACGCAGCCTAGCCGAACTGACTCAACACTCTGCCACGAACAGGCGTTGCGGATGAAAGGTCGACGACAGGTGCAACTATTCCAGCAACTTGCTAGGGTTAACCGATGAGGACCGATCTCGATCACCTGCCCCCGCCCAAGCAGCGCGAGCTCGAACGCGTGGTGCAGCTGGTATTCGAGGAGTTCGGCGATGCCTTCGCGCTCTCGAAGCACGAATGGAAGAAGGCCGGACGCATCCTCAAGGTGATCCTTTACGGCAGCTATGCCCGAGGGACCTGGATCGACGAGCCGCATACCGCCAAGGGCTATCAGTCCGATTACGACCTGCTCATCATCGTCAATGACAAGCGGCTGACCGACAGGGTCAAGTACTGGGCCAAGCTCGATGACCGGTTGATGCGCGAGTATGGGGTTACCGGAACGATCAGAACCCCGATCAACTTCATCGTGCACACCTTGCAGGAAGTGAACGACGGGCTAGCCCATGGGCGCTACTTCTTCATGGATGTCGCGAAGGACGGGATCGCTCTTTACCAGTCCGACGATACCCCGCTCCACACACCCAAGCCCAAGACGCCCAAGCAGGCGCTCACTATGGCGCAGGAGTATTTTGACGAGTGGTACCCGAGTGCGAGCCGCTTCAAGAAAGCTGCTGAGTTCCTTGCGACCGACGGTGGTCTACGCGAAGCAGCCTTCAACATGCATCAGGCCTGCGAGCGCCTCTACCATTGCGTCCTACTAGTCTGCACCTTCTACACTCCCCACGTGCACAACCTCGGCTTTCTGCGTACTCAGGCCGAGCGTATCGATCGGCGGCTCACCTATGTCTGGCCGCGTGAGACCAAGCGCGATCGTGCGCGCTTCGAGAAGCTCAAGGAAGCCTACGTCAAGGCGCGCTACTCGAAGCACTATCGCATCACCAAAGAAGAGCTCGAATGGCTCGGTGAGCAAGTCGAGGAGCTCGGCCGCGTGGTGCACGAGGTGTGCTCGGAACGACTTGGGGCGCTAAAGGCCGCCGCGCTGGCGAGGCCCGACAAGGAGTAGGTCTCGGGGCTCATTTCGGATGGCAGCTTATGCTCTGACCAAAACCGCAAGCGGACTGACAACTAACGACCCGATTGCGGACATTACCAATTTGAGTGATAGCAGAACAAGCCTCCCAACTGGCGTTGAGGGTTTGGCCGTCTGTCAATTGTGCGATAGGCTTCTTCACATGGCAGAGATCAAGACCAAGCCGACGCCGGTCAGCGTCGAGGAGTTCATCGCGGGCGTCGATCACGCGAGCAAGCGCGAGGATGCCAAGGTGCTCGACAGTCTATTTCGCAAGGTGACGGGGGAAGCGCCGCAAATATGGGGGGCGTCGATCATCGGCTACGGCACCTATCACTACAAGTACGATAGCGGGCACGAAGGAGACATGTGTCGCATCGGTTTCAGCCCGCGCAAGGCCAAGCACTCGCTCTACCTGATGGGCGGGTATTGTGACGAGGTAGCCTCGCAGAAGAACGAGGAGCTGCTCGGTAGCCTGGGGAAGCATTCGCAAGGCAAGTCGTGCCTCTACATCAACAAGCTGGCCGATGTTGACCTGGAAGTACTGGAAGAGCTGCTGCGGGTGAATTGGGACGCGATGAACCGTGTCTATCCTCCCGCCCGAGCGCTCGTCTGATACCGGGCGTACGACTGGTAGCCGACCTCTGGAGCATCGTCCGCTTTCCATCCATAATTAGGCATAGCGGCTGCCGAAAGCGGACCGTCAGCAAACGACCCGATTGCGGATGTTGCGGTGATTTGATCAGGTGGTAAATGAAAGGGTGCTTCGAACTCTGTCTAACTCTCTGCCTGAAGCCGTCATTTTCGACATGGACGGTCTAATTTTCGATACGGAGGCCCTATATCAGAAGGCATTGTTAGAACTAGCTGACGAAAGGCGTGTCGCTTCCATAACTCAAGGCACGGCCGATCGAACCGTAGGGTTGTCATGGGGCGGAACGCGAGCCTTGCTCAAACGTGAGTTGCCAAGCCATTTCGACGTCGACGAGTTCATCGGAGCCTGGACCGACCGGTATGAAGCAATGGCCCAGTACGAGTTGCACCTAAAACCGGGCGTCATAGAACTACTGGATGTGCTCGAAGCGCATGGTATAGCACGGGCGATCGCGACCGGATCATACCGCGATGTCGCACTACGCCATCTTGCCGAATTTGAATTACTAGGCAGGTTTAATAGCATTGTTGCTAAAGAGGACTGCGTGATCGGGAAGCCGGCACCCGAGCCCTTCCTTACCAGCGCAGCACGACTGCAGGTTGATCCATCGAGTTGCTGGGCCTTGGAAGACTCACGGAACGGAATCCGTTCGGCACATGATGCTGGAATGGAGACGATCATGATCCCCGATCTCGTCCTGCCAGATGCAGATACCGTGGCCCTGTGTTGTCATATCGGAAGTTCGCTCAAGGAAGTTGTACGCCTGATCGAGGAGCGTAGCTGAGCGATTGAGTGCGGGGGGACGCAAGTCGCCATTCCACTTCCCTCCCAATCCGCGACAGCTTAACCGGGCTTCGGATGTGGCAGGTGCGGATTAGCCGCTAGCGCCCCGGATTGAGACATTGGAGATTATTTGCGCATGGCTCTGCAATTGGTTTACCGAAGGTGCCAATGAATGAGATCTATCTAATCCGCCATGGTGAAACGGAATGGAATGTTCAGGGCCGTTTCCAAGGAAAACTCGACTCAGCCCTTACCGGAACTGGCGCAAGACAAGCCGAGGCTATCGGTAAACGCCTCGCTAGGTTGGGCCTCTCATTCGATGTGTTCGTCACTAGCCCCCTCGGAAGAACTCGCCAGACAGCGGCGATCATTGCGGGATGCGTGCATCTTCCTGAAGCCAATTGTGATGATCGGCTTGCCGAGGTTTCATTGGGCTCATGGGACGGATTAACCCACATCGATATCGACGCACAATGGCCGGGGTTGCTCGATGGCTCGACACCATTCGATTGGTTTTTCAAGTCGCCTGACGGGGAATCTTACGACGCCGCTTTCGAGAGAGTTGAATGCTGGTTGCGCGAACGACAGGGTGTGACAATTGCTGTGTCTCACGGGCTGGTAAGCCGGATCATCAGAGGCGCATACTGCGGACTGCCCAAGACTGAAGCGTTGAGTCTTCCGGTACCTCAAGACGTTATCTGGAGGCTTTCCAGCGGGCGGATTGAGCCAGTATACGTCGGTTGAGCATCGGCGTATTACTCGCGCGCCTAGCCCGAAGCCTCCGGCCCGCTCGCCACCCATTTGACGCCGCAGTCACCGAGCTAGCACAGTGCCAGGAGCGGACCGGCGGCTAACGACCCGTTTGCTGTCATTCGCCAGCGCGTTATCATAGGCAATGCCCGAAGCCCTTGAGCGACAGATTGATGCTATCCTACGTCGCGATGCGACCAGGTGGCGGCTTCTGGAGGTAGTGTCGAATTTGGAGCTTCCAGATTGTTGGATTGCCGCCGGGTTCATCAGAAGCGCCGTTTGGGATGCTCTTCACGGACGAAGCCCACATGCGCCAACGGGCGATGTCGATGTGATCTGGTTTGATTCTGACCGCTGCGAAGAAAGACTAGATCGCGACATTGAGGAGGAACTCCGTGCGGTTGATCCCTCGATTGATTGGTCGGTAAAGAATCAGGCTCGGATGCATTCCCGCAACGCTGACAAGCCGTATCATTCTTCAACCGACGCGATGCGATATTGGCCCGAAACCGCGACAGCGGTCGCAGCTAGGCGGAGCGGGAACGATGAGCTCGAAATTGCAAGTCCACTAGGGCTGGACGATCTTTTTAACCTGCTTCTTCGGCCCACGCAGAGGTTCGCTAATGAGAAACTGCCGATCTATGAAGAGAGAATTCGATCCAAAGCTTGGATAGAATTGTGGCCGCTCCTGAAACGTGCAGAGCCAGTCCGCAGCTCCCCACCCCAAATTCGGACGTTCACGCCAGGCTGTTCGCCTCCCGAAAGCTGACCGTCTATTGCGGGACATTTCTCACCAAAAACGGCAACTCGGCTAACGGCCGATTGCGGACACAGTCTGCGGATTGACAAGAACCTTGGCTGCCATAGCGCGATCACGGCTTGTCCAAGTCACTTTGCCCGAAGAGCACCGACCTCTGGTGGAAGGGTGTTGGTGAACGGATTATCCGGAATCGTTCGATATGCAGCTAAATTGTCCAGCCAGCCCAACCGATTCACTATGCCGACTGTGACCGGTTCATTCGTCATCTGAACGGCGACGCGCTTCAGCGAGTAGCCATCTCCGAATGTAGCTGCGAGATTGTCGGGATCGACCTCGATGATAGTTGTCGGGTCGGACAGATCTTCGAAGGTAACCAGCATCGGAATACCGGTCGACCTGCGTTCGGTATGGCTGGTCTTGTAGAACTGCGGGAGCGACACTTCGCGCCGCATGGCGAGCATGTTCTGATACCGCCCCCTGAAACGGTCACCATCTGCCGAGACTCCAGGTGGGGCAACCAGGAACATGATGTTGCCTGCCCAATCGACCCTCTGCTTGGAACGCAGGAGTGCGAACAAGACGCCAGCATCGCCTAGGTCAACCGCTACAGCTTCACCGCGGTATCGGTTCTGGACCGAGCCGTAATTCGGAATGCCGCCGCTGCGTGCAGTCTCAACTTCGATCACACTCGAACCGGTCCGAAGTCCATCGGGTGTTTCCACTTCGACCGTCATCCGGTAGCGATAGGTCGGCGTGTCATCACCGCAGGCCGCAAGTGGCAGCAGAACAATCACGGCAAAGAAAGAGAGAAGTAATCGCAAGTCGCACCCCCCGGGGCAACCTTAGCAACTTGCGATGTTCTTACAAAGCCGATTGCTGGAATGATTGCTTATCACCCAGCTGGCGACATCCCAGGTATTGAAGCGACTACACCAATGCTGTCGCCGGTGCGCACTGACTAACCCTTGGCGTGCTCAACCAGAACACTTGCGATCATGCCGGCAAGCGTTTCATTAGCGCGCTGACGCGTTGCTTCGTCGCGCGATGCCAGATCACGCCGGAGCCAGTCCGGAATGCGCTCGACCGCTTCGAGGATGAGCGCTTGGGGATCGTCCTTCATCGCCACGCCTGTGCCATCGGTGCAGACTGGCTGCAAGGATTGTGCAGGTACGATGCAACGCGATTGCAGCCCGCTGAACCGGCCCGTTGCATTCGGGGTGCAGGTTTCCTGCGTTTCGATTGGCGCTCTCGTGGATATTGAATATTTGTCCGTAAGCGTCTGATTTATATTACTTAGTGGATTGCGAGATAAAAGCATCCCCGTCGCTTGGGGTGCAGGTGGTTGGTTTTGTTGAGCTTTGACCGACGTCACTTGATGAACTCTGCCAGCGCTCGTTTCGTATTCCCGTTGGATATCAACGTAGGAAGCGACGGCGGTTAACGTTCTGGGAACGTTGGTTGCGCGGCTTGGTATCGCGACGCCCGTCCTACAGTACACCAGTGCACGCAAAGCCGTCCCGTTTAGGCTGCATCGCCCGCCTGCCTGGTGAGCATCGTGCATTCGGTCACCATGGCGCACGAACGTCATGTAGCGCTCGCAGCCCGGCCCGCCCGATACTGGCGGCGATGGCGGGCCAGTCTGCTCCCCGACCTCCTGTCCCAGGCCGGTCCGTCATCACCCCAAAGATGAAAGGATCCGGCCCATGCC
>NZ_JAYPTL010000045.1:0-18844 GCF_038133525.1 Erythrobacter sp.
GGGCCTGGCGCCCGCAAGACCGGCCTGCCTGCCCGTGCCAGTCGCAATCGGAGTGCGCGCGGGGCCCATATCCGGAGAGGCCGCGCCCTTGGGAACGCATCGCAAGATGCGCGGAAGAGAGCGCGTCGCCAGCCCCGCTCCGCATCGCGGGGGCGTTGCGGGGGCTCGCCCCCGCAGTAGGGGTAGCAGGGGACAGCGCAGCGTCACCCGCTCAGGGGAAGGCTTTCCCCTACCCTATCACCAATTCGGCAATATCGATCGGGAACGATCTCGACACTTGACGCCTGGAGGGCAGAGGCCCGTTCGAGATCCGGATACGCGAAGCCGACGGGGTCGTGTCGCCATTCGTCGACATATACGAAGGTGACATTTTCGGTACCTCGCGCGCAATTGCGTCACACGAGACCGACGACCTCGGGAGGACGGTGCGGTGCAGGCATTTTGATACCTTCGTAAGTCCTTAAACAGCTCTTATGTAGCGCGAAGCTTACAAAGCCGCACAAAAGCTCGGCGACGCGACGACCTGCAACAGGGACGAAGGAGGCCATTTCGCCCAAGCGCGGGGAGGCCCCCCATAACTCCGCCCGCCGACCGGATATCGATTGCCCGGCGACCGGCGCGGCCCGCTGATCGCGGGCGGCCCCAGGCCTACTGCGGGACGTCCCCGCCATTGCCAGACGTGCTTTCGGGATCGAAGTAGAACAGCCGCGGCGTCTTCCCGGCGGCGGTCTCGACCACCAGCGAGAGATAGCCCGACATCTGCCACTGGCCGTTCTCGCTTGCGACGGTGAGGACATCGGATGAGGTGAAGACGATCAGCGTCTCGTCGCCTTTCCGATGCCGCTCGGGAACCCCCCACTGGCCGATCGACTGGCACGCCGACATGGCATCGAACAGCGAAAGATCGTGCTTGCCGGGCAGCAATGTCGAGACCGAGACCAGCGAGAGATCGGTCACTGCGACTTCGACGGTCTCGCCGGCCTTGGCGCTGACCACGACCCGGGTCACGATCCGGTCGCCCTTGTCGAAATGATAGGTCCCCGCGCAGCGGCCCCGGTCGCGATAGATCGACGCCCCGCCCGCATCGAGGAAGCGGTACCCCAGCGACTTGGTCACCTGGTCGGCATCGACCTGTAGTTCGAGCGTGATCGTATTATCCGCCATTTCATCCCCCCAATTCTGCGATCAGCAAGTGATATCGGATGTCCTGGCGCAGCGAGTCAAGATCAGGATCGCCCTTTATTTCCTCGAGCGGATAACCTCGCCCTATGGCTTTTTCGAGCTCGACCAGCGCTTGTTGGCGATTGCCCGTCAATTCATTGACTACGACCGCGCGATAGATCGTCGACAGTTCGACTTCGGGGCGCGCCGAGGCCGCCGCCAGCGCCCGCCGGGCGAGCGCCGCATCGCCCGCCTTGGCCGCATAGAGCGCAAGGCGGCTGTTCAACCCCTGGTCCCCGGGGCGTGCCTCGAGCTGCCCGGCAACTATCTGAATCGCACGGCGATAGGCCGAGACCGCCTGCGCCCGCCGCGCCGGAACCTGCTGCCAGGCATCGGCGAGGTTCGCCCAATAGATGAAATTATGCGCATTGCCGCTCAGGTCGATCGCCCTGGCGAAGGCGTCGGCCGCCAGCTCGTAGCGCCCCTCGAAATAGAGATAGGTCCCCAGATTGCTGTAGAGCGAGGGGTCCGGATGGACCGCCAGGCCCGCCTGGATGGTGCGCAGCGCCGCGCCCGTCCTGCCCTGCATATGCTCGACATGCGCGAGCCCGGCATAGGCCGCGACATTGTCCGCATCGAGCGACAGCGCGGCGCGGAACACGCGCCCGGCCTCTTCCTGCCTGCCCTGGCGCGAGAGCAGGTCGCCGAGATAGCCATGGAACACCGGATTGGCGGGATGGACCGCCATCGCATGGCGCGCCAGTTGCTCGGCCCCGGCGAAGTCGTCCCGCTTGCGCGCGATCCGGATACGTCCCTCGAGCAGCAGCGCATGGTCGGGAGCGAGCGCCGCGGCGGTCGCATAGTGCCGTTCGGCCTGCGCGAAATCGCCCTCGAACTCCGCGGCCCAGCCTGCCGCGATGCTGGAGAGCGCCAGGTAGGGGCTTGCGGCGAGCGCCTGCCTGGCCAGCGCGGCAGCCCGCCGCAGGACCGCGGGGTCGGTCTCGCGCGACGTGTAGGACCGCATCAGCGCGAGCGCGAGACCCGCGCTCAGCATGGCATCCTGCGGGCGGTCGGCAAGCAGGCTCGAGAACACCGACACCGCATGCTCGCTCGCGCCCTGGCGGTAGAAATGCCCGATCGCCTCGAACCCGCTTTCGGCCGTATCACCTTGCCACAGCGCCCTACCTTGCGGCCGATCGAGGTGGCTCGGCGGCAAGGGGACGAGTGCGAGACCCACCAGCAGGACTAGCGCAGCGAGCGGCTTGCCGCGGCGGAGCATCGGCGCGGCAATGCCAGGCGGCACATTCCCGCTCGCAGGCGGTTGGGCACCTTCGGCCTGCAAGGCGGCGGCGATCGAGCCGGGATCGCCCGGGCGCCGCGCCGGGTCCTTTTCCATCATCTGCCCGACCAGTTGCTCGAGCCAGTGCGGCGTCTCGGGTCGGCAGGAGCCGAGCGCCGGGGGCTCCCCATGGAGCACCCGGCCGATCGTCGCGGCAGGATCGCCCCTGCCGAAGGCCGGTCGCCCCGCGATCATCTCATAGGTCACCGCACCGAGCGAGTAGATGTCGCCGCATGTGTCCGCCGGATCGCCCGCGAAACGTTCGGGAGCGGTATAGGGCAAGGTACCCGAGAAGGCGGACAGCGCATCGCGCCCGCTGGTCAGCGTGGCAAGCTCCGCAGGCGCCGCGCGCAGCTGCGCCACGCCGAAGTCGAGCAGCTTGGCACTGCCCTCGCGGTCGATCATGATATTGCGCGGGGACACGTCGCCGTGGACGAGGCCATGGCTGGCGGCATGGTCGAGCGCCCGCGCCAGCTGGCAAGCGATGGCGCAGGCCTCGCCGATCGCCAGCGGACCGCGCGCCAACCGCTGCGCCAGGGTCTCGCCCTCGACATATTCCATCACCAGCGCCGGCCGGCCATCGAGTTCGGCGATCCCGAACAGGCTCACGATATTGGGGTGTTGCAGGCGGGCAAGGTGGCGCGCTTCGCCGATCGTTCGATCCGCCTGCGCCTTCCCGAATTCGTCTGCGGCGAGGAACTTCAAGGCGACCCTGCGCTCGAGGATCGTATCCAGCGCCAAGAAGACCTCGCCCTGTCCGCCGGATCCGATCGGCTGCAGCAGTCGATAGCGATCGATTTGACGCGCGGTCATAGGCAATTACCTCGAGGGCGACCCACGGGCCGGATCGACGATCGGGCCTATTGCCCGAATACTGCGATCCTAAAACGATGCTATAACAAGAGCCTTAAGCAAGGGAGGGGCAGTTGGGAGAGACGGGCAAGGCGGACGGGGACGAGACCGATCTTCTCGCGGCAAGGACCATCTCCGCCGGCGAGCTTGCCGCGGGCAATCGCGAGGGCCCCGAGGCATCGATCCTGTGCTTCGGCATCGTCTGGCATCCGGATGTCCGCCGGGTCGGGGCCGTCGCGCCCCTGCATTTTTCCGGAGCGGGTCACGCCGAACTGTCGCGGCTGACCCCAAGCTTCAACGACTGGGACAGCCCGCTCACCGACCAGTTCGTCTCGCGCTCGCCGATCGTGCTGCGGCGCATGAGCGCCGACGAGTTCGAGATTACGCCTCCCGGGGGCAGGATGGCGGTCGAGGTCAATGGCCGCCCGCTGGTTGCAGCTACCCGTTTCAGCATGCTGGAACTGGGCCATGAGATAATCCTCAAGCTCGGTAACTCGGTCGTGCTGGCGCTGTTCGACGCTCCGGCGGCGACGCATGGCCGGCGGTGGGCGGCGACCGGGGAACTGCTCGGGATCAGCCAGTCGATCGTCGAGGTGCGCATGAGCATCGAGCGGGTCGCGGCAAGTCGCCTGCCGGTCCTGATACTCGGCGAGACCGGCACCGGCAAGGAACTCGCCGCAAGGGCGATCCACGCCGCGAGTGATCGCGCTCACCACCCCATGGTCAGCATCAACATGGCGGCCCTCGCACCTTCGCTGGCCCCCGCGGAGCTGTTCGGCGCCAGGCGCGGGGCCTTCACCGGCGCGGTAGCCGACAGCGCCGGACTGTTCGAGCAGGCCAGCGGCGGCACGCTGTTCCTCGACGAGATCGGCGATACCCCGGCCGAGGTCCAGCCGATGCTGCTGCGCGCGCTCGAGGCTGGCGAAGTCCAGCGGGTCGGGGAAACCAGGCCGCGGGCGGTCGATGTCAGGGTGATCGCGGCGACCGATCGCGCCCTGCACGAAGCCGGCCGGGAGGCGGCATTCAACCGTCCCTTGCTCCAGCGCCTTGCCGGCATCGAGATCACCATGCCCCCGCTGCGCGAGCGGCGGGTGGATATCGGCTTGCTGGTCCGCCATTTCCTTGCCGACGAAAGCGATGGCCTGCCCCGACTCGCGCCCGGGCGTGCACTGGCCGAACGCGTCTGCGCCTTTGCGCTGGCTCCCTGGCCGGGCAATGTCCGCGAACTGTTCAACGCGGTCCGGCGCCTGCGCCTGGGGGACAGTGCCTTCGCGATCCGCCAGCCTTACGCAAGCAGGCCGCCGCGACCCGCAGCCACGCCGCGCGGGCGCAGGCCTTCGTCAAGCAATCGAGGCTACCGCGACCCGCTCGAGATCGGTGAAGAGGAGCTGCTCGCCGCGCTCGAGGCCAGCAAATGGGTGATCAAGGGCGCGGCGGACGCGCTCAATATCTCCCGCACCTCGCTCTATGAGCTCATGGCGCGGTCCGAGGCGGTGAATTCGATCGAGGAACTCTCGGATCAACAGATCCATACGACCCTAAGGACCGTCGAGGGCGGTCTCGATCGCTGGGCGAGCCATCTGCGGGTCGGGCGCGATGCCTTGCGCAAGCGGATCCTGCAGCTGGCGCGGGACTAGGCCCCGAGCCTGCCCTGCCCGTCCGGCCAGCCGGGCGCGGCGTGCGAGCCTCGTCCAGGCCGCAACCCGCGCGGGACGGTTGCCTACCAGTTGGTCAGCGGCAGCTTCGCCGGCGGCTTGCCGCTGCCGGGCGCCCGCAGGTCGAACAGGAAGGCCACGCCCGAGAAGTTGAAAGTCTCGGTTTCGATCGTGCAGTTGCACGAGGCGTGATAGCCCTCGGCGCCCGCTCCCTTGCCGACCCTGAAGACCACCTTGTCCCCGTCCCTGGCGGTGGTCTCCAGATCGAGCGGCACGAAGTACCGGTTGGTGGCCCGGGGAACTTCGGGGCAATCGAGCTGGCAAAGCATGGTCACATAGTGACCTTGCTCGTCGTAGATGAGCGAGAAGTCGAGCGTGACCCCCTGCCCGGCCGCCCAATGCAGCTCGACGATCTCGCCCGCGACAAATCTTTCCTCGGGCGTCTCGACCGGCTTGTAGACCACCACCTTGCCCGCGCCCCGCGCATATATCCGGTCGATCCCGACCGCCTCCGGCGGGTCGGTCGGCAGGTCGATATCGGCGTCGGAGACATCGATCACCGCACCCGGCACGATCGGATCCCACGGGAAGCGGTTCTCGACCAGCGTGACTTCGGACCCATTGAGCCCATCGACGTTGAACGCATAGCCGCCGTCCTGCGCGATGATGTTGTCGGGTTCGATCGAGGCCCCGGCGGACGGCACCAGCTGGACCTGGACCTGCCGGCTTCCCGGGAGCTGCGGCGAATTGAGCAGCCGTCCTTCGAGATGATCGAGGCAGATATCGGCGGCCCAGCTTATCCCGCAGGCATCGAAGAGGCCCGCTCCGTCGTAATTGAGCCTTTGCGCCTCGCGCCCCGGGCCGCTCGGTCCCGGGTCCATATGCTCGATCTCGCCCCACAATATGCCGCCGGGATTGGCCACGCCGGTGATGAAATCGATGTTCGACTTCAGCTCCTTCATGACGATGCGGGCCCCGTTCGAACCGGCCGCGGCAACGCCGCCTTCCTGGATCAGGGCGAAATTGATGCCGCGCTTCGTATCCTCGTCGCCGGTTTCGTCCCATTCGCCGAGCACGGTCCCGAAGACGATCAGCCAATTGTCCCACTGGCCTTCCGCCGCGAGGGCCTGGAGCTCGGCGAGCGCATGCTGGACCTCGTCCATGGTATAGGCGCCGCGCCGTCCCCGGAAGAAGAACTCGGGTGCCATGAAGACCTTGAGGATCTTGTCCTGCGAGGGCTTGTCGCCGATGTGCTTGCGCGCGGTTTCCATCGCCCGGCGCATCAGCAGGCAGCGGGCCTCGATATCGTGGCGGGCATTGGTCAGGCCGAGATATTCCTCCTCGCCCGTCTTCTTGTCCACCCCGGGGCCGGTATCGATCGAATATCCGATGAACTGGATCTTCTTGTAGGCCATTGCACTGTTCCTTCCTTGCAAATCTACGACCTTCGGCCGGCGTGCCGCCGAACCCGGTAAGTGAACTTGATGATGTAATTGACCGCGGTGTTGGCAGGCCGCGTTTCGTTCTTGCTGACCTCGATCGGCGGGTCCGCCGCCGGATCGAGGTAGACCTTGGCGGTTTGCACCTTCGTCGGCGATTTGGTCACGATGTCGACCTTCGCCTTGTCGCCCGAGGGCATGGGCGCGACGGCCAGGTCGTGCTCGTGGTTCTGCACGGCATAAAGCTGCCGCGAGCCCACCCCGTCATAGAGCTCGTTCCCGCCGCTCGCGCTGGTGCGCTTGTTCCGGTCGGGATCCTTCCCCGCACCCAGATCGGTGCCGCGCATGAAGGCGCCGCGGTAATCGGGAATGTTGAAGCTGTCGCCCTCGCCGCCGTAGAGGTAACCGAGGGCGCAGAACAGCTCATGGTAATCGTAGGTATCGAGCGCGCGGCCGTCGCACAGCATCCACCCCCAGGCCTCGATCGGCTCGGTCACATAGGCGGGCCCCTTGCCCTCTGGCACGCCCTCCTGCACCGGCACCGGAGCGCCCAGGTCTCCGGCGAAGGCCATCACCGCGCCGACCGGCGGCTCGCCGAAATGCGGCCTCTCCGTAAAGGGCTGGGGCCGGATCATGACTGCCCCTCCGGCGCATCGCCGGAGAGGACTGCCCCGAGCTTGTCGCAGCAGTCATCGAGGATCTGCATGGCGGTCGGCACCAGCACCCGCCAGCACCCGCGGTGAACCTCGCGGCCCCGGGCCGCCGGCTCATGGGCATCGAAGGCAAGCGCGGCCTGGTCGCGGTGCACGGGGACAAGCCAGTCGGGACCGTCCCAGACCTGGCCGGTCGACCAGAAGTAGAGCAAGGCTCGCAATCTTACCGGCGATACCGGGACGAGGATCCGCGCCCGCGAGGCCTGGAGGAAATTCGCGAAAGGGGCTTCGTCCTTGGCGAGGTCGGGTCCGCGACCCTTGCCCGCCAGGCCCCCTGCAAGCTCATAGGCCATCTCGCCCCATTCGATCGCCAGCTCGAGGAACTGGAGCAGCTGGGGCAGTCGGACGCCATCGTCGGGGTCGTCCGCCGCCGCTTGCGCGACGGGGTCGCCGATCATCAGAGCGATACAGGCGGATTTGAGCTCGGCGCGTTCGGCATCGCGCTCGTAGCGCGGGTTGAGTGCGGCCCCATGGCGTGCCGATGATTGCTCGATACCCCGGTAGTATTCCCTCACCTGCGCGTCCCATCCCTCGACCACGGCGCGGTAGATCGCGATCCGCCATTCGCTCATCGCGCGCGGCGTGGGTTCGCAGCGTATTTCGACATTGGTGAGAAGGGCCTCGATACGCGGCCCGTCGCTGGGCCCGGATTCGCCGCGCGGAAGGCGCATGCCCGGGAGTGACGGCTCGAACCCCGACGCCTTCGGAGGTGGCGGCGGGGCTGGCGGCGATGGGGGAGGCAGCGGTTGCGGCTCCGGGCCTTCGGGCAAGGCAGCGAGCCCGGGCACGGGGCCGGCCATGGAGACGGGCACCGGCATCGCCTCGCCATAGGCGGGCAAGTCGACCTCCTTGCCGCCGGCAAGCTCCACGCTTCCCACCCGGACCGCAGGGGTCGGCTCCCCGGGCGGCACCGAGGTGCTTTCGGCCTTCGCCTTGACCGTCTGGTAGCCCGCGGGAACGACGAGCTGCTGTTCATCGTCCCCGCGCAGCGTCGTACCGATCATCACCACCTGCGCCGGTGGCGGCCTGATGTCGGTGACCTTGTAGGCGGCGCAGAGCACCGCGTAATTGGCCGACGTGATATCCTCGAAGCTCTTCACGTCGAAGGCCGCGGCAGGGGACAATGGCTTGCGCAGCCTGTGCCCCGAATCCTCGTCGTGGCGCGCAATGAAATCGCGGGCCGGATGGTCGATCGAGAACTCGAGCATCAGCCTGTGGCCATATTCGACGACATGGGCCTCGTAGAGCTGGTCGACCCAGCGAAAGGTCGACACCCGCGCGCATTCGCTCGCGCTATTGTCGATGACGCTGCTGACCGTCTCCTGGGTCCGCGAGAGCGCCGCGCGCATCCGCAGCCGGCGCACGGAATGACCGATTTCCTCGACCGAACGACTGACGATATTCCTGGCAAAGCTGGTCGCATCCTCGACCCGGCTCGGCTGGCCGTGCCGCGTGGTCACGGTAAGCTTGCCATTCATCGTCGCATTGGTCGGCGGCCCGTAGGTCGTCGTCAGGTCGCCGTAATCCTTGATCCTCAGCTTCTCGCCGACAAGGCGCTGGGCCTGGTGCAGGAGATTGACCCGCTCGTCCCCCGCATCGGAGCGGATCGTCCGCAGCTCCTCGCTGGAGGAGGCCTGCTCGTCGTAGAGCTCCTCGAGGTGCTCGTTGCGCACCTCCCGACGCTCGCCGGGCATGACATTGTCGATCCGGGCGATCTCCCCCGGGACGTAGCCGAGCAGCTGGTGGCGCACCATTTGCAGGTCGCCGATCGCATAGAGTTCGGCCGAGTTCTTGCCCGACACGATCCTTTCGGAGCGGGGTCGCATCCACTCGGGCAGGAGGAGCACGGCATGGCGCAGGTCGCGGATCCTGGCGTCGTCGAGGTCGCGCAGCCTGAGCTCGTCATGCTTGATCCGGAATGCCGTCGCGACAAGGTGCGCCGTCCACAGGAGACGGGCGAGATCGTCGCGGTCGCGCGGCAGCAAGCCATTGAGAACGACCAGCGCGAAGTAGCTCGCCCAGGCCCTCTCGATCTGCTTGCGATACTCGGCGGAGCGCAGGTAGGCAGCCGACTGGCCGGACTGTTCGAGCGCTTCGACCAGCGCAAACTCGGCAGTAAGCAGCCAGTCCTCCGGCGCCTCCTCGCTATTGTGGAGCCTCTCCGCGATCCGGGGAAAGCGGCCCAGCACCGAACCAAGCCGGCGCGGCTCCGCCAGGAACCTGCCGCGATGGGGTTCCTCGCCTTCGACGAAGCCCTCGGCGACAGCGACCCGCGCGGGCAGGTCTTGCGCCTCCTCGAGCGCGGCGATGAAACGATCGGGCAGCTCGGCCGGCACGTAGCGGATGAAGGCATCGCCA
Source organism: Erythrobacter sp. (assembly GCF_038133525.1). Taxonomy (GTDB): domain Bacteria; phylum Pseudomonadota; class Alphaproteobacteria; order Sphingomonadales; family Sphingomonadaceae; genus Qipengyuania. The sequence continues at coordinate 9,518 of NZ_JAYPTL010000045.1, forward strand.
TGCTCGGCAAGCTCGATCGCCGACCAGTCGCGCACATAGACATAGGGGAAGAGGTCCTGGGGAGGTCCGAAGACCTGCGGAACAGGTCCCGGCGAATAGCCCGAACCACCGTCGTCGGGCGGGATCGGAGGCGGCGAAGGCGGAACGGGCGGGAACGGAGGTCCAGGCGGACCTGCCGCGGGGCAATAGACGATGACGCCTTCGAAATGCATCTGCTCGCGCCCGAGGAACCCGAAGTGGATGTCGACGAAGATCGAGATCGAATTCTCGCCCTCGATTTCCACATTGTCGCGCTGGGTAAACCGCCCGGCCAGGCAAACGCCGTTCTTGAAGGCGAGGTTGACGTGGGTCCAGCGCTCGGTGGTGATTTCGATCGTCTCATGCTCTTTCGGGTTCGCGCCGCTCCTGACGAGCGCCGTGGAGAGCTGGCGGTCGGCCGGATTTCGATCGATCGTGAAATCGATGACGAGTTGGCCACCGAGAGCCTCCCATTGCCGATAGGCAATCGAGCTGGCGGCTTCAGAGCGACGGGACATCTTGGTTCACCGCTAAAAAGTGGCCGCCGCAAGCCTCGCGCCGGCGAGGAAGGACGGGGGCGACCGGTCCTCTTCGGCGGGAGATGCGGCGGCCATCCATGATCAGGCCATCTCGACGTTCTTGAGCTCGAATTCGAACGGCGTCGAAGTCGCGCCCGGTCCGCCACCGGTCATGACGATGTCGGCCTTGCGCACACCGAGGAGGGACAATTCGGTGTTGATATTCGAGAGAATGGCCGAGTTCATGACCTGGCCCTCTTCGATCTGCGAGGCGACACCGATCCAGATCGTCGGCTTGAACCGGAAGACGGCCTTCTGCCGGGGTGCGATCGAGGTCTTCTGCGCCAGCAGCTTGCCGGCCTTGTAGATGTTCGCGCCGATGGCACCGGGGTCGAGGGCGTTGAGGACCTCGATCTCGTTCACATTGACGGCATTGCCGGCATATTGCAGCTGGTTGCCCGACGAGTTGCGCTTGACCGAGAACTGCTGGCCGTTCTGGGCATCGAGCTGCGGGGTGAAATTGCCCCAGCTGTCGCTGGCCGAGACCTGCATGGTCATCGGGTAGCTGAAGGGATGGTTATCCCCCTGCCCACAGTTCTTGATCACCTGCCAGGCGATCGCGAGCTCTTCGTAGTCGGTCGCCACATTCTTCTGGAATATGACGATCTGCGAATTGTTCGCGTCGTTGGAACTGTTGATGAAATTCAATTGAATATCCATGACGATCTCCATTCTTGCTATTTGCAACACGCGTTGCCTGGGGTCTGGGGAGCGCAGCGCGCTCACCCGGAATTGACGTTCTCCAAATGAAAGCCGATCGGCCGGCCGCGACCTCCGCTCATCACGATGTCGGCCGTGCGAACCTGTCGCAGCGACAGCCTGGTTGCCGACCTTACGGACTGCACCTTCTGGACCGGCTCATGGGACTGCGGCGCCCGACCGAGGCCGACCCACAGATCGGGATCGAAGCCGAAATGCGCGGTTTGCATCGGCGGCAGGCCTGGCCAGCGGGCGAGCACGTGGCTGTCGCGCAGGATGTTCACGTCGAGCGAACCACGCCACATGCGATTGGTCACGCTGATCCCGCTGCCCTCCTGCAAGGGTATCCGGCGCAGGACCGGGCGATCGTCGTGCCGCTTGCGGATCTCGAATACCGAACCTTCATTGGCCGGGATGGGAGGCGAGAAGTTTCCGAAGGCGTCGGTGGTCGAGCATTCGACCCGGCATGAATAGGTGAAGGGATGATGCCAGCCCTCGGGGCAATGACGGATACGCCGCCAGGCAATGTCGTCCATGCCGTCATTGGCGCACCTGTTCTTCTGGAAGAGCACGACCTCGCTGCCCTCCAGGCACTCCGCCCGATTGATGAAGGTCAGTTGCCTGATCATCGAAAACCGCTTCCCAGGCTCGAACCCTCTGCCACCCGCACGTCTCCTTGCAGCCGCTTCCACATGGCCTCCGGCATCGGACGCACACTGGTCGCAGCCTTGCCTCGCAAGCGCCGTGCCAAACAGAACGTGACGTTTTTTCAGTGGGTTAATGCCGCCGAGGGATCTGCGCGGCCCGTCGCCTGTGTCGGGGCGACACATCCGACACGCAGGACACGGCGAAGCTGAAGCGCAGCTGCCCGACTATCGGGCCGGATAGCGCCGCGAGAATTCCATGAATGCAGTCGAAGGCCTGGGCGCGGCCTTCCAAGGATCACCCGGCGAGCAATGTAATCAATCGGGGGACGGCAGCCTGGCGACTGTCATGATAGAGTGCGATCGCCTCAAGGCACACGGCTGCGCCGATCGCTACGCTTCGCTCGACGATGTCGAGCAGCACCATCGAATCGGACAGTTCCCGATCCTCCCTGATCCGGAGCGGATTCAGCCGCTCGCTGATCCGATCGACCATGCCCGCCAACATCCGGTTGCCGGACCCGGTAGCGATGGCGGCGAAGGCCGCGGCAAGCCGGTCCGCATAGCCTCCCTCCCCCTTGTCGAGCCGGATTTCCGCCGCGGCTTGCCCTCCAAGCCCGATCGCGCCTTCGAGCAGCAGCCGGTTTACATCGAGGAGGTCGCGCAGCTCGCTCTCGGTAAGGGGAGGAACGTGAAACCCCAATCCGGGCCTCAGCTCCACCAATCCTTCGCCGACCAGCTGGTTGAGGCTGTCGCGTACCGGAGACATGCTTACGCCAAACTCGTCGGCGATGCGCATCGCCTCCAGCTTGCTCCCGCTCGGTCGCTCTCCCGAGGTCACGGCCAGCTTGAGGCGACGATAGGTCGGCTCGAGGACATGCGCCGGGCTCACAAGCTGCGCCCGCGCGTCTCGGCAAAGGCGCGAACCGCTTCGGCCTGGTCGGGACGCAAGGCGTCCGTCGCCTGCGGATAAGCGGGGACATCCGTACCGAGCAGGATCGAAGGGCACTGCCCCTCGTAATTGCCGAGGTTGGGCCTGTGCTGCACATATCCGGCCAGTTCGGCCAGTTCTCGCGGGAAGTGCCGGGCAATCGCCGGAGGATAGGCAAGCCATTGGTTTTCATAAGGCTTGAGCCAGCCAAGGCTATAGCCGATCAGCGCCCCGCGGCGAACCGAGTTCGATGCATTCGGGCCCGCTCCATGGACAGTCGACCCGAGGAAGCAAATGGCATCGCCCGGCCTCGCCTCGGCCACCACCCACGCAGGCAGGTCCGCAAGATCGCCGACCTGCTGCCGATGGGTTCCTGGATATAATCGGGTGGCGCCATTATCCGCCGTAAATTCGGTGAGCGGCCAGATCACATTGAGCAAATATTCATGCACGCCCTTGGCGCCCGCCCACATGTCGTGGTCGCAGTGGGGGAATTGTTCGATCTCGCCTGGATGTATCGCGATAGCCTGCGCCACGTTGAGCTGGATTCGATCGCAGGCGCCTGCGAGTACGGCATGGGCAAGGCCCAGCACCAGCGGCTGGAGAACAAGCTCGGCCATGATCGGCGAACGGCGCAATAGGCTGCCGAAGCGCTTTGTCCGATAGCCATAGAAGTCACCCTGACCGAAGGGCGTATCCTCGAAGCTATCTTCCAGGTCGCGATCGAGTTTCGCGAGGCTCGCCTGCGGCAGCAGGCCAGGAATGATGCAATAGCCGTCCGCGCGCAGCCGTTCGTGCCACATGGCGCAATCGACCCCGCTCACGACACGGGCTCCATGGCAGCATCGAGGATGTGGAAGGCGGATTTCCTGTAGATGCCTCGCCCGGCAAGCAGGGCCGGAGTGTCGGCGGCGATGTCGATGCGCAGGGCAATAAGGTTCTCCTCGCCGATGTGGCGCCCGGGTCCCAGCGCGCGGCAGTCCCAGCCGAACCGCGCGACCTGGGAGAACCACCCGCGCGTGGCAACGGCGGTATAGCTGTCGATCCCGGCCCGAAGGGCGTGGTCCGCGACCGCGCTCACCAGCTCGTCCCGCGCAAGCCGGCGCTCGGGACGCGACAGCGTCGGTTCGATGCAGAACCGGGTTATTTCCCTGACCTTCGGCCCTGTCGGTACGCCGTGCTCGCAGAGCGCCGGAAAGAGCGTGCCGAGGATATGCGGGCCCTCGCTTCGCAACAGCCTCGTCGATGCGCGATGCCGCCCGCGATCGTCGGTAAGGACGATATAGACCGCATCCTCGGTGTCGAACTGGTCGACTTCATAGGAGCCCTTAAGCACGGGTACGTCCCATCCGAGCAGATCGACGAACACGCGCTTTCGCGCCTCGAACATGGCCCCAAGGACCGGGTGCGAAGCGGGGACATGCGCGGCGAGCGGGAAATTGAGCATATGGACCACCTGATCGACAAAACCAGGCGCCCAATGATCAGATTCTCGCAGCGAGCCATATACCAAGAATTGGGGATACGACCTTCCGGGACCACCAAGGGAACAGTATCTCGCGAACCTTCAGCCGGTACCGCGCCAGCGGATGATATCCGAAAAGCCGATCAGGCCGTCGAACAGCGCGGAGACGATCAGCGCCTGCTTGCAATGCACCTGGTAGCGCTCGCGCGACATCTTGAGGTGCTGGTTGACGGTCTCGATCCCGATGCCGAGGATCATCGCGGTCTCGGCCGCGGTCTTGCCTCGTGCCGTCCACAAGAGGCATTCGCGCTGGCGATCGGTCAATACGGGACCGGGGCTTTCCGGCTCCTCTTCCTCCAGCGCCAGGGCGCAGCTCAGGGCCAGCGCGCCTATGATCTCCGCCGCTGCCAGCAAGCGATGCGGGAGATGGTTGCGGGGGTGGACGACGAAGGAGCAGGTGCCGCGGGCCATGCCCGGCAGGTGCCTTGGCACGGTATAGCCGTCGCCGATGCCGCATTCGCGTCCGACCGAGAGCATTTGCCTGTCACCGCGCGTGAGCGGAATGAGCTCTTCCATCCTGTCCCACGTAAATCCCGTGAAGCTCTTGTCGGAGGCCCGCCGCACGGGATCCTGGCCGGCAAGGTCGAAGCCCGTGTAGACGCTCGCCCATTCCTCGGGATAATCGTGCAGCAACAGGCCCGGGCTCGCGCGGGATTGCGAGCGCAGTTCGAGGCTGAGGGCAAAGTGATCGAAGCCGAGCCGAACGGCAGCACACGACAGCGCCGCGTTCAGTTCGGTCACGGCTCGGACATTGATCAGTTCAGATGCAAATTCCTCTACAAATTTGGCCGGCATAGACTGTCATCCGGTGTGCCCGGCGCCATCCAACACGCCGGACCCATCCGCCTGCTCTTTCCCCGTCGAGGCGGTTCCATCCCGCCGCTCCGGGCTGTTGCAGTTGCGACCCCGATTTCTCGGGCCATTTGGCTGGCGGGCTTCCTCGCGAGTGGTCCGCCACGGCAGCTGATAAGGCTCTGACCCGATTTGTAAAAGTGCGCCAGCGAACTCGTACCCAGCCTTGGGAAACGCGCCGTTCCGAACCTTACCGAATGTCGCGCGAACCGCTCCGGAATTCGCGTCAGCCTCAGCGCAGCAGGTCCCTGAATCCCCCATCCCTCATGAACCGGGCCTCCGCGACGAGACGCTGGACCTGGCGGCGCTGCGACGAGCTCTTCCATTCGATCGCCGAGCCGAGCGCATGATGCGGGTAGATGAGTTCCCCGGCCAGTTCGCGCGTGGTTGTCCCGCGCCCTCCCGCTTGCCCAAGGCGATCGAGGATCGCCAGGAGCAATTCGAGGCGCCGCCGTCGGTTCGCTGACGGTATCGGAGCCGCCAAGCCCTTGCTGGTGGCCGCGCCATCGCGGTGCAGGCTCGCGAGTGCTGCCAGGCGGGCCAAGGCAAGACCGTCCGCCTCGACCAGATATCCCGCCATCCGGGTCTCGCGGGTCCGCGGCATGAAGATACGATGGCGACCAAGCTCTCCATCGACGACCAGGTGACGCCCGCCTGGCGAAGTGCGATCGACGAGCCGCCGGTGACCCGCAAGGAGGCGGCCGATCGACGTGCTGCAGCTGGCACCGGCGAGGACCGTGACGACCGCAGTGTTCGCAACTGCCCGCCAGATCGCCGGATATTCGCCGACGGGCCGGTCGGGATCGAACATGAAATTCCAGGCCCCATGACCAGGCCGCAAGCCGACGGCGGGTCGCGCAGGGGCTACCGACCTTGCCCGAAGCGAGCCGCCGATAATCCGCCCGATACTCCGGGTTGCGGCGCAGGAACTCCTGGGCAAAGTCGGATAGGTCGCGGGCCCCGGCTGCTTGTCGTCGATCGCGGATCCGGTTCATCGAGCACCTCCTTTCCTCGACGGAAGCGCTAAGCGGTCGGACGATCGCGGAACATTCCATGTCCGGGGGGAATGCCTCCCCAGGCCTTGGAGTCTGGCGCAATCCGGTGCACTCGCGGCCCGATCGATTACCGCCAAAATGGATAAGTATCCGCTTTCCGTAACGTAAATTCGGGTTGCGCGAGCACCCGACCTTGGGCAAGTAGGCCCCGCGCGCACTGCAATCCTGGCACAGGTCGCGTGGATTCTTCCGCCAGACATCAAGCGCGCCGGTCCGATCAGAGCCCGGCGGCCGATCCGATCAAGGGATGCCAGGGCATCCCGGACGACGGCGCAGAACTGGCTACCATGCCTGCCCGACTGCAACGGGCAAACACGGCACGGCTGCCTTCTTTCCCAAGCTATGGTCATGCAGTCACCGGCCCTCGGTCCGGACACACCAGCCTTGTCGCCGGATTCCGGTGTAATCGGTCCGGCCTTTTGCCGGCACGCACGGCGCCTGGCGCTCGATGCGCTCTACCGCAACGAGCGCGCCACCATCCTCGCCTACCTGGCCTGCCGGGTCGGGTCCGAGCATGCGCACGACCTCACGCAGGAAGTCTTCCTGCGCCTGGCAAGCAGCAAGCAGCTGTTGCTCCTCGAAAATCCCCCCGCATATCTCCACCGCATCGCGCGCAATGCGGCCATAGACTTCTCCCGCCGCATGCAGAGGCAGGTGGCGACGCTGCCGATTTGCGAGGAGTTCGATGCGCCCTGCCGCCCCGACCAGGACGAACGCCTCCAGTTGGAAGAGACCTTGAAGGCTATCCAGGCGGCCATCGCGGAGATGCCGGTCAAGACTGCCCGGGTCTTCAGCATGAACCGCTTCGAGCACAAGACCTATCGCGAGATTCAACACGAGCTGGGCATCGCGCTCCCGACGGTCGACTATCATATGATGAAGGCCCTTGGCCGGTTGCGCTCGGCACTTGGCAAGGGTGACTGATCCTCCCTCCCTCGCACGCGACGAAAAAATTCGCGCGAAAACTAAGGTGCCTGCCTTTCCCGGCGTCTTACTCCCCGACGGGCAAGCCGGATGCTTCCCGCCACCAACAGGGAGGTATGACAATCATGGAATTCAAGCGACTTTCGATCCTGCTCGCAGCCACTGCCTTGACCGGCGTGTCGGCGCCGCTCTTCGCTCAAGAAACCCCACCGGGTGGGGCAAGCGGGCAGGCAGGCAGCTCCGCGCCCACCGACAGCGAAGACGCGAGCCAGCCGATCGTGGTGACGGGCACCAGGATCAGGGGCGCTGCCGCCATCGGCGAGACCGTCGTGCTCGAGCGCGAAGTCATCGTCGAGGCTGGCCAGGTCGATCTCGGCGAAGCCCTGCGCTCCCTCCCCCAGAACTTCTCGGGGGGCCAGAATCCGGGCGTCGGCTCAGGCGCTGGCCTCGTCAACAGCAATATCAGCTCGGCCTCGAGCGCGAACCTGCGCGGCCTTGGTGCCGACGCGACGCTGACGCTGCTGAACGGGCATCGCCTGCCCTATAACTCGGCCTTCCAGGGCGTCGACATCTCGGCATTCCCGCTCGCCGCGATCGACCGTGTGGAAGTCCTGCCCGACGGTGCGTCGGCACTCTACGGATCGGATGCGGTCGGCGGCGTGGTCAATGTCATCCTGCGGCCCGACTTCGAAGGCGTAACGACATCGGCGCAACTGGGTGCCAGTACCGCTGGAGGCTATTTCCGGCAGCAGGCCGATATCGTCGGCGGGACCACCTGGGACGGCGGCGGGCTGCTCCTGGCCTATGATTTCGCGCATAATTCCCAGATCCGGGCGAACCAGAGGTCCTATGCCGCGGCGCTCGATCCCGACGCCACGCTCTTTCCCTCGATGCGGCGGCATGCGGCAATCCTGTCGGGTCATCACGAGCTCGCGCCGGGGATGCTGGCGCGCGTCGATGCCTTCTATTCCCGCCGCCAGTCGCTTACCCGCAGCGGCACCTCCGCCCTGCGCATCACCCGCGACCCAAGGCTCGAAGGCTATGGCATCGCCCCCTCGCTGCGGGTGGACATCTCTTCCGGCTGGCAGCTGGATTTCTCCGGGGTGTTCGGGCGCGACCGCACGCGCTTTCGCACGACACTGACGCCAAACGGCGCTTCGCCGAGGATCACCCAAGGACGATACTTCAACGAGGTCACATCGCTGGAGGTCGGGGCGGAAGGTCCCTTGTTCGCGCTTGGGGGTGGCGCTGCGCGCCTCGCCATCGGCGCAGGGCTGCGCAACAACAGCCTCGACTTCGCGCTTGCGGATGCCTTCAGCGAGAACGCATTCGACATCAATCGACGCGCCCGCTTCGGCTATGCCGAGCTGTTCCTGCCCTTCGTATCGCGCGATAATGCCGCTCCCGGCTTCGCGGCGCTCTCGCTGTCCGCGGCCCTGCGCTACGAGGACTATCCGGGTCTCGACCGGCTGGCCACTCCGCGGCTGGGGATCAGCTATTCGCCCTTCGATGGGCTGGCATTGCGCGCAAGCTGGGCGCGCTCGTTCAAGGCGCCAACCCTCTACCAGCAATATATCTTCTATGAAGCCGCGCTCCTGCCGGCAGCGCCCTTCGGTGCCGGTGCGGCAGGCGAGACTTTCGTATTCGCCGCGGGCGGCAATCCCGACGTCAAGCCCGAGCGTTCGCGCAGCTGGACTGCCGGATTCGAACTCAAGCCGGTCGCGGTACCCGGCCTCGCCATTTCGGGGACCTGGTACGATATCGACTACGACGACCGGGTGGTCAGCCCCATCACCGGCGGGATCGCATCGGCATTCAGCAATCCCGGCTATGCGAGCCTGATCGACTTCTCGCCCGAGCCCGCCCAGCTCGCGGCGCTGATCGCCGATGCCCAGTTCGGCCTGCAGAACTTTACCGGGGCTCCCTACGATCCGGCCAATGTCGTGGCGCTGGTCGACAACCGCAACATCAACGTCGCTGCATGGGCGGTAAAGGGGTTCGATGCCCGGATCGCCTGGGAACACAATCTCGGCCAGGATCGCAAGCTGTCGTTCGATATGACCGGCAGCTGGCTGGACAGCGAGCAAAGGATCACGGACGA
>NZ_JAYPTL010000045.1:18854-27469 GCF_038133525.1 Erythrobacter sp.
CGACCTGCCGGTCGTCCAGCTGGCGGGTGCGATCTTCAATCCTCCCAAATTCCGCTTCCGGGGGAGCGCGCGTTACAGCTCGGGCAGGTTCTCGGCCAATGCCGCGGTCAATTACATCGGCTCCCTCGTCGACCGGCGCTCGACCCAGGTCCGGCGGCTCTCGGCTAGCGCAACGGTCGATCTCGGGCTGTCCTACAGGCTGATTGCCGGAGAAGGTCGCGATCCGGGCCTCGAGCTGTCACTGACCGTCCAGAACCTGTTCGACGACAAGCCCGAGGCGATCAACCGGATCGGGCCGAACGATACGCCCTATGATTCGACGAATTACTCCCCGATCGGCCGCTTCGTCGCGATCGGGATCCGGAGGCACTGGTGATCGGCCCCTTCGTCGCCATCATGCTGATGCAGTCGGTCGTTCCGACTGCATCGGTAGCCACCCGCCACGAGGATGCCTGCCTGCCGTTCGGACGAAGGGAACCCTTGCGCGACGGCAGCTCCATGAGCCTGGCCGACCAGGTCGAACTGGCCGACATCGGCAGGGCCAGCACGACACCGGCTCCAAGCGCCTTTGGCATCTCGCCCGATGGAGGTCGGGTGGCGATCCTGCTGAAGCGAGCCAATCCCCGGACCAATTCCTACTGCCAGGTTCTGGTGGTCAAATCGATCGACGGAACCGGCAAGCCGGTCGAAGTGGCACGCGGCGGAGAGTTCATCAGGGACGACTTCGCATTGCGGGACTTTTCCGCGATCGCTGCGGGGTGGGAAAGGCCGAATACGCCCAGATGGTCGCCCGACGGGCGATCGATCGCCTATCTCAGGCAGGAGGATGGCAGGGCGCAGGTCTGGCTGGTCGACCCCGAAGCGCGCTTGCCCCTGCGCAGGGCGACGAACCTTCCCGACACTCCCGATGCCTTCGCCTGGACGCCGGACGGCAGGGGACTGGTCGTGGCCACGCGCCCGGGCATTCGCCTTGCAGCCGAAGCCATTGCCCGCGAAGGGCTCGGCGGGTTCCATTTCGACGACCGCTTCTCGCCGCAGTTCGCCGATCGCCCGATACCCACGGGGCAACAGGCGACGGCCTATCGCCATGTGTCGTTGGAAGACGGATCGTCCCGGCCAGCGACTGCCGAGGAAGCGGCCCTCGTGGAACCTCTCCGTCCGAGCCTGCTGCCGCGCAGCGCCCGGCGGTTTCGTGCGGGCCCTGCCGGCCTCGCCGCCTGGCTCGAAGCCAAGACGCCCGAATATTTGCTGAGCTCGACGCGGGTGGTCTGGTCGGGCGCGACCGGCCCGCTGACTTGCGAGACGGAAGAATGCGAAGGCGTACGCGACCTGTGGTGGTCGCAGACGGGACGCAGCCTTTACCTCCTCCAGACCACGGGCTGGGCAAGGAGCCAGACAGCCTTGCTGCGCTGGGATCCCGGCGAGCCAAAGCCGCAGGCGATACTGCTGACCGAGGACATCCTGCTCGGCTGTACTCCCCTGGCGGAGGAACTGATCTGCCAACGCGAGGGAACGACGCAGCCGCGGCGGCTTGTCGCCATCGATATGCGTAGCGGGAGCGAGCGCGTGATCCACGACCCGAACCCGGGGTTCCGATCCCTGCGCCTGGGCAAGGTCCAGCGACTGCGGTTCACGAACGCCTACGGCGTGGAAGATTTTGCCGACCTCGTCCTGCCTCCCGACCATCGCCCGGGGGAGCGGCATCCCCTGGTGGTCGTGCAATATCGCAGCAGGGGCTTTCTTCGCGGAGGAACCGGAGACGAAGTGCCGATCTATCCGCTGGCGGCTCGCGGCTTAGCGGTCTTGAGCTTCGAGCGCCCCGCCTTCCTTCCCGAAGCCTATCGGGCGACCAAGGAGAGCGAGATGCGCAGTCTCAATGTCGATCCCTGGGCCGATCGCCGCCAGGTCCAGTCGTCGCTCGAACGGGCCCTGGCCCTGGCGGTTGCGAGCGGGACGGTCGATCCCGAGCGGATGGGTATCAGCGGATTGAGCGACGGCAGTTCGACGGTGCAGTTCGCGCTGGTCAATTCGAAGCTGTTCAAGGCCGCCACGATGGGCTCGTGTTGCGAGGACATGTACTCCTTTGCGCTCGCCGCAGGACCGCGGTTCACCGACGAGCTGCGCGCGATGCGCTACCGCTACTTCGACGAGAACGCTGCCGGTTTCTGGGAGCCCATGTCGCTCATCCTGAATGCCGCAAGGCTCGACACGCCCATCCTGATCCAGGCCAGCGACAGCGAATATGAGGGCAGCCTCGACGTGGTCGAGGCGCTCTCGCATCGCGGCAAGCCGATCGATCTCTTCGTCTTTCCCGACGAGGCGCATTTCAAATGGCAGCCCGCGCACCGCGAGGCGATGTATCGGCGCAATATCGAATGGTTCGAGTTCTGGCTGATGCAGCGCAAGAATTGCGACCCCTCGAAACGCGACCAGTACGAAGTGTGGCAAGCCCTGCCCGGCGCTCCGGCCGAGCTGCAGTGCTTCACCGAACCGTCAGCTGCACCATGAACGCGACCAGTTTTCCGCTTCGAGCAGGTCGAGCAGGCGGTCGACGATCGCAATGTCGGTTACCTCGTCTACCGCGACGGCCTTCTCGACGGCATCGTGGTCGATCAGGCCATTCGCCGCGAGCAGGCCGTCAAGCAGCCTCTCGCGGATCGCCGCGCGATTCCTGGCGAAGGCCGCACGAATGAAGCTGTCGGGGCCCGCCTTCGATGTCCTGCCCACGATCGAAGCGGGAAGCTCGCGGGCAAAAGCCGCCCGGGCAGGCGCACGATTGCGGCCTCCATGGCACCATACCCAGCTGGGGACTCCGAGGCAGAATTCGACAAGCGGCTGGCTCGCGAGAGGCGAAAAGCGCCACAGCGGTCCGGTCAGGCCATGAATATGGTTTTGCGCCCGCATCAGCAGCCGCAGATGGTCATCCTTCCCCGACCTAATCCGCTTCCCGGGATGGAGCCGGTCGACCAGCGGTTCGGGCGCTGCGACACGGACATCGGCACTCAACAGGCTGGTCTCGGCAGGCCAGGGGTCGACCGGCGCTCGGGGCAAGACCCTGCGTCCGACTGCCGCGAGCATGGTCGGAACGCTGCAGCCGGTGATACGACACATGTCGAGAAGCGTTCGAAGGGCGCCGATACCAGGACCATACGCGCATAACCGGTCGAAGACGGGCGCGGAGGAATGGAGGTAGCAGAAGAGGTTGTCGCCATTGTTACCGTCGAAGACGATCGAAGCGCCGATCTCGCGCATCGCGTCGTCGAGCACCCGGTCGAGCACCATGAGGAAGGATCGCCGCGCGGGCCGTGGGAGGCCAAGGGATGCCGACCTGGCCGGATCGAACAGATCCGGATCGTAGCCTCGCACCCGGCACCCCACCCCCAGCTTCCCGGCGACCGCCGCCGCATAGCCGCGTTCGTCGCCGCTGGGGTCGCTGGTGGCGACATTGATGCATTCGAACGAAGCCCCGGCTTGGGCGAGCGCCGCGCAGACCAGCGAGGAATCGACGCCGCCGGAGGTGGCTACGCCCGCTTTCCCGAGAACGCCGCTCCAGCTGCGCATGACCGAGACCGACCGGTCGCGCAGCTCTTCGGCTGCCTCCGCAATTCCGGGAGCGTCCCGGCGCGGGAAGAAGCTCTCCGGGTCCCAGATCAGGCAATCGGACCCGCTTCCTCGCGGCAAATAGGCAAGCATGCCCGGAACGAGTTCCTCGACGCCTTCGAGACAGGTCCTGCGTCGGCGCAGCTCGGGACGCAGCAGATGGGTGCCGACGGCGCCGAAATCGACCGGTGCTCCGAGCGTGGACGGATTGGAGGTGAGGACAAATCCGTCCTCCTTGTCGGCCTTGAAGACCGGCAATAGCCCCGAAGGATCGGGCAGGACGGCAAGCGAGCCCGCCTCCCGGTCCCACAGGATCGCGAGATAGCCGCCCCAGTAATGGGCGGTGAGGTAGCGCGCCGTGGCACGCAGGTCGCGCCGGGGCGGAATAGCCAGGTAGCGGGGAGCAGGCTCTCCGGAAGGAACGCGCTCGAACAGGAAACCCAGCACGAAACCCTGGCCGGCGATTGCCCGGCAAGGCGTGGCGGTAGAGTGCCAAAGGACGGGGCGAGTACCCAAGCCGTCGACCGGCCGCGATACGATCGAAGGCAGGCCGGACCTTCTCGCGCCGCGCGGAATGCCCAGGAAGAAATCGCAGCGCATCACACGACCAGGATCGGCCGGTAGCGCAGGACGCTCTCGAGGCTGTCGTTGAGCACCATGTCCCGATGCTGCGTCCAGCAATGCGCGCCGAATGGCGGCGACCTGACCCCGACGACGACATGGCTGGCGATACCGCGGGCAGCAAGGGCACTGGCAAGGGCTATCGAATGGGAGAGGCATCGCGTCGCCGAGGACCGCAGCAAGCGGGCCCGCTCGAAGGCCGAAACCACGGCCCGGCCGGAATCATCCAGGGGAGCTGGCTGGCTCATCCGCCGCGCAACAAGGCTGCACAGATCGCGCAAGACGTCGCCAAACGGTCGCGAGGCCAGTTGCGCTTCGACCCGGCGCTGGAGCCAGAGTGCGCGGGCGATCTCGGCAAGCCTGAAATCTCCGTCCAGGCGTGCCGGGCAGGCCTCGCGCGGCATGCGCCAGTCCGCAGGGTTCGGCAGGCTTGCAGGCTGGTGCCTGGCCGCCGGGCCTCGCTGTTCGATCCCGGCCAGGAATTCGTGCTCGCGGGGTTCGGACAAGCGGAAGTAGCGGTCCCGGGCGATATCGAGAAATACCAGGCGATCCTCGATGCGGCACCACGCCACCTGCGACCAATCGATCCCTGCCATGACCATTGCCCGCGAGCATGGGAGCGCGCACCCACCGATGCGCGCCCCGCGCTCGATCAATCGTCGACAATTCCGGCGAGCGATTCGAGCTTGCCGCCGCTGCCGTCGGAAAAGACGATGGCATCGCCCTTGGTTTCGGTCGTGGCCTTTCCGAGATCGATGACCTCGGCTTCGCTATATTCGAGATCCTTCATGATCGTCTCCTTTGCTGGATCTGCGACTCCATGAGCCGCAATGACGCGCATGAACCTCCCGGGGACAGAGAACTATTTTATAATCGCTTTATAAATAGATCGGGAAACCGAATACGACCGGGCGATGGAAACACCCGTTGGCGGGTAGATCGATACATTTTAGCCTTGCGCCTGGACATAGGAATCGACGCCCGGTCGAAGGAGCATTGCCCCTTCTTCATCGATACCCGGAATATCCTGTTTGGAAATAGGTAGTAGCGCCTAGTTTTCGCTTTCGCGATGGAGGCCCGCCAGGGCTTTTCTACGATTCAGGACTGCGAACGCAGCCGGGCAAAGGCACGATCGCTAGCAATGAACCGGTCAAGCATCGGGCCGATGAGCTGGGTGGCTTCGGGAGCACCCTGGCGCTGACCCGCGTTCAGCACCACGGCATATTCCTCGAGCCTTCGATGAAGCCGCGCACTGATCTCGATCGTCAGCTTGACCGGTTTTTCATCCTCGATGTCCGACAGCTTGAGCCGCGTCATGTCATGTCCTCCAGGACGATGTCGCGGGTAAGCAGCACCCGGACGGGATAGCCGGGGCGGATCTCCAGTGTCGGAGGAACGCCGAGTTCGCGTGCCACGACCTGCTCGCCGGCACGATTGAGGCCGTCCGCGCCCCCGCGACGCAGCGCGCGCACCAGGTCGTTCTGGTTATCCGTACCCGCCTGGCTACCAAGGGCCAGGAGGGTCGAGACCAGTGTAGCCTTGAACACGCCGCCCCAATGGCGATCGACGCGATCCTCGAGCCCGGCAAATCCCGACGGGTTGGCGGCGGGCTGGCGTTCGAGCACGATCGAACGGCCATCGGGCAGGATCAGCCGGTTCCAGGCCAGCAGCACCCGGCGCTGGCCGGTATTGACGTCGGACTGGTAGTCACCGATCAGGCGCGAGCCCTGCGGGACCAGCAGGCGCCGCCCGGTCGCGCTGTCGTAGACATTCTGAGTGACCTGCGCGACCACGAGGCCCGGCTGGTCCGAGCGGATCCCGGTGATGAGCGCGGCGGGAATGATCGAACCGGCCTGCAGGAGGGCCGCCGAGGCGGGCGCCTCGAGTCGCTGCTCCGCGACCGTGCGGCGCTCGGCCGGCCGGGTCGCGGCAGTGGCACCCTGCCCCGGGAGCGGCGATTGCCCATCAGCCGGTTCCGAGTGCGAGAGGCTGGCTGCCGGCGTCGTCCCGCCGAAGAACAGGCGGCTTGCGCGCGCGGCATCGCGCTCCTGCTCGAAGCGCTGGCGCGCCGTTTCTTCGGGACCGATTGCCTGTCGCGGCGGCGTGCCGACAGGCGGCAGTTCGGCGATCGCGCCGCGATCTCGCGCATCGAGGATCGGCTTGCCGAGATCGCCGGGCAGTGGCGGCCCAAGCTGCGGCACTTGCGAATAATCCTGCGGTGCCGATGCCAGCCCCTCGGCAAGAGTGACGGCCTTGGTGGCGAACAGCTCCTCGCTGCTCGCCGGCGACGCCGGTTGCAGCGCATAGATCAGTGTAGCGCCCACCAATGCCAGGCCCGTCCCTGCGGCAATGCCGATCGCCTTGCGCGACAGGCGGACGACGCGGGGAACTTCGCCGCGCAGGCTGGTAATGGACTGGGCATCGACCCCGGGGTCGGAAACGGTTTCGCGGCTCATGGCCTGGGTGCCGCCCGGTTGAAGATCATGACCCGCAGCTGCCGGCGCCCCGCCCCTAGCCGCAGCTCGGCCTTGCGCAGCACCCGATCGACGATGAGATAGCGTCCGTTGACACGGTAGTTGACCAGTTCGGCCTCGCCTCCTTCGCCGATGGCGAAGAAGGGTGGCAGCTCGCCCCGGGCGATAGCGGGCGGGAACTCGACCAATGTCCGCCGCCCGTCGTCGAACACGCGCAAGGGTCGCCAGGCAGGCCGGTCGCCGGAGATCCGGTAGTCGAAATTGAGGTTCTCCAAGACGAAGCCGTCGGCGATCGGTGCGGTACGCGCCGCTTCCGCTTCGGCCTTGCGCAAGGCGATCAACTCGTCCTCGGGATAGGTCCAGCTGACCGAGGCCATGTAGACGCGGGCATTGGCGCGCAGCTCGAGATGATAGGTCCGCCGGTCGGTGTTAATGACGAGGTTGGTGGCGATATCGGGCCGGGTCGGCTTGACGAGGATGTGCACCCGCTGGGCGTCGCCCGAGCCGCTCAGCGTATCGCCGACCAGCCAGCGCGCGGTGTCGCCGGAAGCGACCGGTCCGGGTCCGACCAGCTTCTCGCCTTCCTGCAGGACGAGGTCGGTCACCTGGCCGGGCCTGGCATAGACCTGGAACAGCGCGCCTTCGCTGAAGGCATAGCGCTGGATCGCATTGTCGAACCCGGTTTCTGCAGGCTGCATGCGGGCGAGCTCATTCGCCGCTCCCACCTGCCTCTCGGGATCGGATGCAGGGGAGCGCCGTGCGGCGACGGGCGGTTTACCCCGCACAGGACTATCGAGCATTCGGCGCGACCGGTCGGCCGCGAGATGCCGGTCCGCGGCTTCCAGCGCCAGGGGCATGGGTGCAAGCGTCGACCCCGGACTGGCCGCAACGGGAGGCGCCAGCGCCGCGCAAGCGACGGCCAGTGGGCCGACAATTCGGGTGGGATAGGCGATAGGCGAGCGGGACATCAGCCGAGCTCCTTTGACCAGTTGATGGAAGTGACGAAGATGCCGAGCGGGTTCCTGCTGAGTGCGTCCGGATCCCCTGGCGGCATGACGGCGATACCGAGGATCGCGGTCCAGCGGCTGGTCTCGGCCAATGCGCCGTCGCGGTAGTGCCGTTCGACCCAGGCGACCCGGAAACTGCGGGGCGAGGCACGGATCACGCTGGCGACGTCGACGGCCACCTGCTCGTGCCCGACCGCCGCGAAGGGATCCGCCGAGCGGGCATGATCGCCGAGCGCGCGGGCGCCCTTGTCGCTGGCGAAGTCATAGGCCCTGAGCCAGTTGTCGCGCAGGACGATCGGATCGTCGGGAATCGCGCGAACATGCTCGATGAAACGCGCGAGATGGAAGGCGATCTGGGTGTCGGAGGGCGTGAACGCGGCATCGGCGGGAGCCATGCCGCGCGCCTCGCCATGCTTGTCGATCTCGACCACCCAGGGAACGACGGTGCCGCGTGCATTCTGCCAGAGGAGGCCGCCGGTCAGCGCGGCGCAAAGCCCGAGCGCGCCGAAACAGGCATAGCGCCAGCTCCGCGCCTGGACCCGCGCCGAGCCGATGCGCTCGTCCCAGGCCTGCGCCGCGCGCTGATAGGGCGTCTCGGGCTGCGGCGAAGTGCCGTAGCGGATCGATGGGCGTCTGAACATGCGAGCTTCAATCCTTCTCTTGCGTATCTATGGAGGCGCCGGCCCCGTGCCCGTCGCCGGCACGAAGCGCATGCGCGGCGAGTGAGGCCGAAGCCCCGAGGCCCTGGCGCTGCTTGATGGACCTGGCCCAGGACGGCGGACCCTCGCTTGCCGTCGACGCAGCTGCGGGCGGCACGACACCGGGTGCAGGCACGATCCGCCCGCCCATGGTGCCGACCGAAGCGCGCGCGCCTTCGCGAAAATTGCCGCGGGCGCTTTCGACTGCCCTGCGC
>NZ_JAYPTL010000046.1:0-26243 GCF_038133525.1 Erythrobacter sp.
GTTCCGTTCTGCACCGACCGAAGCGAAACGTTCGTCGGTCAGGTTCTGGCCCTGGATGTAGAGCGACAGGCCTTCGAGAGCGCTGCCGGGCTGGAAGTCATACCCGATCTGCGCGTCGATGATCGTCTCCGCCAGTGCGGTCCGCCGGGTCGGCGATCCGCCGAAGCCGGTGAAATCGCCCAGGAAGGTCGAACGGTGACGGGCGCTGACACGCGTGTTGAAGCCTGCCTTCTCGAAGTAGGCCGTGCCGTTGACCACCCACTTGGAATATCCCGGGATTGTGGTTTCCGCGCCGTTGGCATCCTTGACCTTGGTCTCGGTGTAGCCGACGCCGCCGGTGATCCCGAAGCCTTCAAGCGCACTGCTGAAGTTCGAGAACGGCAGAGTCACCGCCAATTCGCCGCCGTAGAGGTCGCCGCCGCCGGTGTTGATCGGCGCATCGAGAGTGCCTTGGGTCGGAAGGTTGGGATAGGCGTCCGCGCCAGTCGGTGCGGGGAAAGCTCCATAGTCGAAGTCGAAGCGACCGTTGAAGATGTAGCTCTTGATGTCCTTGTAGAACAGCTGGACAGCAACCACGCCACCGGTACCGAAGTACTTCTCGACGTTGAAGTCGACGGCATTGGCGCGATAGGGACGCAGGAACGGATTGCCGCCGCCACCGCGAATGATGCCGCCCGGTACCGAAGCATCGATCCCGTAGCCGATCGACAAGCGCGTATCATCGAGACGCGAGCGCATGATCTCGCGGGCCGCCGCAAAGCGGATGACCCAGTTGCTGTCGAGCCTCAGCGAGAGGTTCAGGCTGGGCAAAACGTCCCAATAATCGTCACCAAGGGTCAGCTCCTGCGGACCTGCAGGACCGAAAATGAAGCCGGTCGACTCCTGGTCGGTGTGGATC
Organism: Erythrobacter sp.; assembly: GCF_038133525.1. Taxonomy (GTDB): domain Bacteria; phylum Pseudomonadota; class Alphaproteobacteria; order Sphingomonadales; family Sphingomonadaceae; genus Qipengyuania. Next base: position 899 of record NZ_JAYPTL010000046.1, read on the forward strand.
GCCTGGACGCCGAAGTTACCGGTCAGTACGCCTCCGCCAACATCTTGTTCGATGTTGGCCTGCAGGTAGGCGGTCATCAGATCTTCGTTGACCGTGTAGCCCTTGCCCAAGACGTCGTTGGCGGCGTTGGGGCCGCTGGTTACGCGAGGCTCGAGTTCCAGGATGCCGGCAGCAATCAGCTCCCGCGCGTCGTAGCTAACAATCGGACCCAGGCCGAGGTAGCTGAGATCGGTCGAACGAAGCAGATACTCCGACGGAATGCTGGCGGTGAGGGCACCGTTGGGCAGGCGCACAAAGGCTTCGTCCGGGACCAGACCCTTTTCGCGCGTGGTGTAGTTCAGGCCGAACTGCACACTGCGAAGGAAGCTGCCTTCGAACTCCTTTTCGATCTCGGTTCGGAACTGGAACAGTTCGTCGTCGATGATGCGGTTGTTGTAGTAGCCCGCCTGGGGGATCGTGCCGTTACCCCAGCCGAGCGGGTCGGTCAGGAAGATGATCGAGGGGTCGCTATAGTCGAGCGAGGGGTTGAAGACTGTACCCGTGCTGCCCGACACGAAATCGATCGACGCGGCCGCGCCGTTGCCGGTGTCGTCCCCATTAAATCCGGTGCCTGAATAGCTTTCGAGACTCAGTTCGTTGCGGTCGGTCCGCGAATAACCGAAGTCGAACATCGCATGCCAGCCATCGTCGCCATCGTAATCGGCATTGAAGCCGAACGAGTAGAGATCGGCCTTGCGCTGGAAGATGTCATTTCGGATGACGCCGCGAACATTGTCGAAGGTGCCCGAAGTCACCAGGCCGTCTTCCACGGTTGCGGTAGCCGCGTCGCCGGTAGTGCCGAACGCAAAGAAGCCGAGCGGAAGCTCGATGCCGCGCTTCGTTTGATCATCGTTGAAGTGCGAATAGAACCCGTCGAAGGTCAGCATGAACTCGGGCGTGGCGGCAATCTGCAGCGTGCCGTTCAAGCCGAAACGCTTGAGGTCGGTCGAGGTGACGAAGGACTTCGATCCGCCGATCAGCGCGGCATCCTGCCCATTGACCTGCACATTGTTGTAACCCCAGGCGTTGAATTCCTGGAGCTGATAGGGCTCATCCACATAGGATGCGGCAAGCGAGATGCCGATCGTGTCGTCAGCGAACTGGTCGACGTAGGTGCCGTTTACGCGATAGCCGAGTTCGTTCGATCCGGCGTTCAGCTTGCCGATGTCAGCATACGAACCGCGCGCACCGACGGAAATGATGCGCTTGTTGGTTTCCAGCGGACGGATCGTGCGAATGTCGATCGTGCCCACCAGGCCCTGGCCGACCAGCGAGGCGGTCGGCGACTTGTACACGACCACCTGGTTGACGATTTCCGAGGGGTACTGGTCGAGTTCGACCGAACGGTTGTCGCTGGTGGTGGTCTGTTCGCGACCGTTGAGCAGTGTCTGCGAGAAGTCGGGGCCGAAGCCGCGGATCGCGATGACATTCGCGCGACCATTGAGGCGCTGCGAGGTCAGGCCCGGCAGGCGCGCGATCGATTCACCGATCGAAGCGTCGGGCAGCTTGCCGATGTCTTCGGCGGTGACCGATTCCACGATCTGGTCAGCACGCTTCTTGGTGTTGGTTGCGCTTTCCAGTGAGGCGCGGAAACCCGAAACGATAATGACGTCCTCATCCGCGGTCACATCGGTGTCGTCGGCTGCGGCGTCCTGTGCGATGGCAGGTGTTGCCAGCGCAGCAAGTGCGATGCTGACGGCGCCCACACTGATGCCGCCGGCAAGATGCTTGCGAAATGCCATATTGTGCTCTCCCTAATGGCCCGATCCAGATAGCAGTCCCCGGGCCGAATCCAATTCGTCGACAGGGAACTCGCGGTCCCTGTTCAGCATCTGGATAGGTGGTGGGCGTGGCACGCCGATAGATGGCATACGTATACGCTCTCTCTGCCGGTAGGGCCGGAGTCTCCGAAATGTCACAGGCTGCGAGTGGCGGGGACACGACACTTTCCTGCGATTGCCAGCCGTTCATGGCCCCCCTAGTGTCGGCCTCCAAGGTCCAAGGGGAGGGACCAGGAGGAGAGCAATGGGTCGTAAGCCGACGGGTCGGCCGACCAGCTTCGATATCGCCTATGCGGCCGGAGTCTCACAGCCCACAGTGAGCCGCGCTTTGCGCGGTGACAGAGCCGTGAGCCCCGCGACGCGAGAGCGGATCAAGCAGATCGCGCGTGATCTCAATTACACCGTCGACAAGAACGCGTCCTCGCTGCGCTCGCAGCGTTCGAACACCATTGCCTTGCTGTTCTTTGAGGACCCGACACCCGACGAGAGCATGATCAATCCGTTCTTCCTGGCGATGCTCGGATCGATCACTCGTGCCTGTGCCGATCGCGGTTTGGACCTGCTCATCTCTTTCCAGCGGATGGAGGATGACTGGCACGTCCAATACCAGGACAGCCATCGTGCCGACGGCCTCATCCTGCTCGGCTATGGCGACTATACCTTGTACCGCGAGCGGCTTGAACAACTCGGGCGACAAGGGACGCATTTTGCGCGCTGGGGATCGGTTTCTAGCGACCGTGGCGGAGTCACCGTCGGCACAGACAACCTCGAAGCGGGACGGCTCGCTGGTCGGCATTTGATCGAGAGTGGGCGTCATCGCATCGCCTTTCTCGGGGATGCAGACGAACACTATCCAGAGTTTGAAAGTCGCTACGCAGGGCTTTGTGGTGCGCTTGCGGCAGCGGGGATCGAGCCTGACCCATCGCTGCAATTCGATGCGATTACGACCGAAGAAGCGGGACATGCGGCGGCGCAAGCACTGATCGCGTCGGGCAAAGATTTCGACGCCATCTTTGCGGCAAGCGACCTGATCGCAATCGGTGCGATGCGAGCCTTGGCAGAAGCCGGCCACAACGTGCCACGCGATGTCGCGGTGGTCGGGTTCGATGATATTCCTGCAGCCAGTCTCACAACCCCACCGCTAACCACGGTAATGCAGGATATCAGGGGAGCAGGGGAGGCGCTGGTCGAGACCCTGCTGGCCCAGATCGAGGGGCGCGATCTGCCGACGCGCAGGTTGCCCGGCAAGCTGGTGATACGGGGATCCAGCGCGGTCGCCTGACCCACAACGTATTCGTATACGCCCTTGTTGCAGGCCGGGCATCGTGCGAGCCAAGGCCCGATTGCACCATGGCGGGCACCAAGACCTGCACGGGATGAGGGACTGGAATGGAACAGATGCTTCGCGAGAAGCCGCGCCAGGGCTTTGCCGGCCTGTGGAACATCAGCTTCGGCTTCTTCGGGATTCAGATCGGCTTCGCGCTGCAGAACGCGAATATGAGCCGGGTTTTCCAGACGCTTGGGAGTTCGATTGACGATCTGCCTGCGCTGTGGGTTGCGGCACCGCTAACTGGCCTGCTGGTCCAGCCGATCATCGGCCACCTATCGGATCGTACCTGGAACCGATTGGGCCGACGCAGGCCCTATTTCCTCACCGGCGCAGTCCTGTCGGCGCTGGCCCTGATGATGATGCCGTTCAGCCCCACCATGGGGGCACCGCTGTTGTTTGCGGCTGCGATGCTGTGGATGCTCGATGCCAGCCTCAACATTTCGATGGAGCCGTTCCGGGCCTTTGTGGGCGATATGCTGCGGGCTGACCAGCACGCCGCAGGCTACGCGGTGCAGACCGCCTTCATCGGCACCGGTGCCGTAGTTGGATCGATCTTCCCCTGGTTCCTCGAACAGCTCGGTATAAGCAACATTGCCACTGACGGTGGCCTGCCAGACACCGTCAAGTGGAGCTTCTGGGCAGGAGCCGTCGCGTTGTTCGCCGCGGTGATGTGGACCGTCCTGACGACACGCGAATATTCACCCGAAGAACAAGCCGCCTTTGGCGGCGGCGAGGTGGCGCTGGATGAGGGCGCGACGCTGCGTGCGCTTGCGGCCAAGAGCTACGCTACCGCTGCCGTCTGGGTCATCGCCGGCGTCCTTGTGGCGCTGGCAGTAGACCTGTTCGGATTGGAGAAGGAAGTCTTCCTGCTCGGTGCGTTGCTGGCGACATACGGCGTCCTCAGCGCGATCGCGATCGCCATGGCCAAGCAGGGCCGCGCCGCGAATATGCTGTCCAGCATCGTCGGCGATTTTTCGGGCATGCCCGAGGTGATGAAGCGTCTGGCGCTGGTGCAGTTCTTCAGCTGGTCGGCGCTGTTCATCATGTGGATCAACACCACGCCGGTGGTGACGCAATATGTCTACGGCAGCTCGGACACGGCCAGCGCGGCTTACAACGAGGGCGCGAACTGGGTGAACGTCCTCTTCACCGTCTACAATGGTGTCGCGGCAATTGCCGCACTGGCGCTGTTGCCGTGGCTCAGCCGCAAGTTCGGGCAGGTGACGACCCATTCGATCTGCCTGGCGCTGGGCGCCGCGGGGTTCCTGATGTTCTTCCTTGTCCGTGACGCGCAGGTGCTGCTGCTGGCCGAAGTCGGTATCGGTATCGCCTGGGCGAGCATCCTGGCCATGCCCTACGCGATCCTGGCGAGTAACCTGCCGCAGGCCAAGCTCGGCATTTACATGGGACTGTTCAACATCTTCATCGTCGTGCCGCAATTGCTGGTGGCAACCGTGATGGGCAGCATCATGCAGGCCTTCTTCCCAGGCGAACCCGTGTGGACCATGCTCTTCGCTGCGGCGAGCTGGATCGTGGCGGCATTGGCCATGCAACGGGTCAAGGCCGCGCTGTGATGCCGGGTTTGATCGGGGCGGTAGAAGCCGGGGGGACCAAGTTCGTCCTCGCGCTCGCCCGCCCCGATGGCACGGTGATCGAGCGCGCGCGTATTGATACGCGGGATGGCCAGACAACCCTGCGGGAGATGACCGCATGGTTCGCGGCGACCCAAGCCCGCCACGGGTCGATAGACGCCTTCGGCATCGCCAGCTTCGGCCCCATAGGGATCGATCCAGGGCAGGACGACTACGGTACCTTCCTCACAACGGTGAAGCCCGGGTGGCAGGGTGCCAGTTTCACCCAGGCGCTAGCCAGTTTCGATGTGCCGGTGAATATCGATACCGACGTAAACGGTGCCGCACTCGGGGAAGCCTTGGCTGGCGCGGGCAGGGGGCGAAGGGTTGTGGCCTACACCACTGTCGGCACTGGTATCGGGAGCGGCATCGTAAAGGACGGCGCGGTAGTCACGGGGCTCTCGCACTTCGAAACGGGACACCTTCGTCCACCGCATGACATTTCCCGAGATCCCTTTCCCGGGTCCTGCATCTATCATGGCGACTGTTGCGAGGGCCTCGCCAGTGGCACCGCAATCCGCGCGCGCTGGGGTGCGGAGTTGGGCGAGGTGGCGGACCCGCAGGCGATCGCGCTGATCGGCAGTTACCTTGGCCATCTGGCTGCAACGCTGGCGGCATTTCATATGCCCGAAGTGCTGATCTTCGGCGGCGGGGTCATGAAAACTCCCGGCCTGCTGGACGCGCTCCGCGAGGCCACGCGCGAAAGCCTTGCAGGCTACCTCGACTATTACGACCGCGACCTCAGTGAGATCGTTGTTCCGCCCCAACTGGGCGACGACGCCGGCATAACCGGAGCGATTTCGCTCGGTCGGCAAGCCATGGAGAACATCCCGTCATGAAACGCCTGCTCGCTGCCGCGGCAATTTCGCTCCTGGTTGGCGTGGGTTACGCCGTTGCCTCACCGGCGGACCAGCCGGATACGACGGTTTGGGCTCCGCGCAGCAAGGTCACGCTCTCCCACCCCGAATGGTCGCGCAAGGCTGTTCTGTACCAGATCAACACCCGCCAGTTCACGCCCGAAGGCACGTTCAAGGCTGCACAGGCGCAATTGCCGCGGCTCAAGGAACTGGGTGTCGACATCCTGTGGCTGATGCCGATCCACCCGATCGGCGAAGAGAACCGCAAGGGTAGCCTGGGCAGTCCCTATTCGGTGCGGGACTATTACGCAGTGAACCCCGAATTCGGCACCAAGGAAGACCTCAAGGCCTTCGTCGATGCGGCCCATGCGCAAGGCTTCAAGGTGATCCTCGACCTCGTCGCCAACCACACCGCGTGGGACAACCGGATGGCGAAGGACCACCCCGACTGGTACGAGAAGGACTGGAAGGGCGACTTTCGGCCGACCCCGTGGTGGGACTGGTCGGATATCATCGATCTCGACTGGTCGCAGCCCGGTGTGCGCGAGCACGTCGGCGGGGCCATGGAAATGTGGGTTCGCGACTACGGTATCGACGGCTATCGCGCCGATGTCGCCGGGTATGTCCCGCTCGATTTCTGGGAGATGATGCGGGCACGGCTGGATGCTATCCGCCCGGTCTTCATGCTCGGCGAGGTCCAGCAGACCGCCTTCCACTTCGCTGCCTTCGATGCGACCTATGGCTGGGACTGGCACGTCACCAGCAAGAAGGTTGCGCATGGCGAAGGCGATGCGACCAGCTTCTACGGCTACTATGCCGAGAACGAGAGCCTGTGGCCGCGCGAGGCGATGCGGCTGACCTATATCGAGAACCACGACAGCAATGCCTGGGAAGGCACGATGGAGGAGAACTACGGTCCGGCGCTTGAGGCGATGACCGTGCTGTCCTTCACCGGCCAGGGCCTGCCATTGGTCCATAACGGCATGGAAGCCTGCAATGCCAAGCGGCTGGAGTTCTTCGAGAAGGACCCGATCGATTGGGATCAGGGGCAGCAATGCGACTATGGCGCGCTGCTCAAGGACCTGATCGCCTTCCGCAAGGCCAATCCGGTGCTCGATAACGGGCAGTGGGGCGCGGTGATGCACAAGGTCGATACGGACAAGCCGCAGCAGGTCTTCGCCTGGGCGCGGCAAGATGACGGCAACAAGGTGCTCGCCTTCTTCAATTTATCCGGCGCTCCGGTGACCTTCTCGATCACCAGCAAGCTGGCCAACGGGACCTACCGCGAGTTCCGCGGCGCGGAGGGGGTCAAGATGGCCGCGGGCGACAGCATGACCCTGGCACCCTGGGGCTACCGCCTGCTCGCGACGGATCCTGCCGCAGGCCGGCGGTAATCGGGGTCGACGAAGGCGACAAAGGCGACTCGGTGTCGCCTTTGCGCTATTGATATAAGGCTCTGGGAATAAATAGAAAATTCTCCCTATTTCGGGCAAAGGCGACACTTGGCCCGATTTTCGGGGGGGTGTTGCTTGGGCCGACTATGGGAAACAGCGCTTGCCGCCATATCCCCCGGTCGGCCCGGTAGGAAAGGCTTATCCGACGAAGCCGTCGACGCGCTCGATGATGACCGCCGGTGCCATGCCGCCCGCAGCGCACATGGTGACGAGGCCGTAGCGCCCGCCCGAACGTTCGAGCTCATCGAGTGCAGTGCCGATCAGGATCGAGCCTGTGGCACCGATCGGATGGCCAAGAGCCATGGCGCCGCCGTTGATGTTCACTTTCTCGCGGTCGAGATCGAGGTCGCGGATGAACTTCTCAGCGACGACCGAGAAGGCCTCGTTGATTTCCCAGACGTCGATATCGTCCTTGGAGAGACCGGCCTTTTCCAGCACCTTCTTCGCCGCCGGAACCGGTGCGTTGAGCATCAGCGTTGGACAATCGCCCTGGTTGGCATAGGCAACAATGCGGCCGCGCGGCTTGAGGCCGTGATCCTTCGCATAATCTTCCGATGTGATGAGCAGGGCCGCCGCCCCATCGACCACGCCCGAACTGTTGCCGGCATGGTGGAAGTGTTCGATCTTCAGATCGGGGTACTTGCGGTTGATCTGCTTGCGGAAGCTCGTCCCGCCGATATCGAAATCGGCCAGCTTGGCGAAGCTCGGGTTGAGCGCTGCGAGGCCTTCGGCAGTGGTTTCCGGGCGCGGGAATTCCTCGCGGTCGAGCGCGACCGAGCCATCTTCATTGTACACCGGCACAACGGATTTCTCGAAGCGACCTTCCTTGATCGCCCGGTCGGCGCGCTGCTGGCTGACGAGAGCGAGTGCATCGAGATCTTCGCGGCTGATTCCTTCCATCGAAGCGATGGCATCTCCGCAAACACCCTGGTGGCTTTGCGGGTGCAGCACGTCGAGCGCCTCGTTGCCGGCGCCCATCATGCGCGGCGGAAGGCCGGCATTGGCCTGTTCGGCAGCATAGGCGGTCGTGTAGCTCATCATTTCGGTGCCGCCGGCGATGACGCAATCTTCCATTCCGCTCATCACCGTGGCCGCGGCGAGGTTCACCGAGGTAATGCCGCCGCCGCAGAAGCGGTCTAGCGTGGTGCCGCTGGCGCTGATGTCATAGCCCGCCGACAGCGCGGCCATCCGGCCCAGGTCGCCGCCCTGCTTGCCGTTCTGGCTGCTGGTCGACCAGATGATGTCATCGACCGTGGTTGTGTCGAGATGATTGCGCTCTCTCAGTGCGCCAAGGACGGTGGCTGCAAGGTGCTGCGGGTGCAGGTGCGACAGCGCGCCCTTGCCCGGCTTGCCGATTCCGCGCGGGGTGCGGACAGCATCGATGATATAGGCTTCGGCCATGGTCCTGGTCTCCTCTCGACTTGTCGTTTTGTGCGGCGAATGCCGGTTGACGTTTGCGTAAACGTCGCGCAGCAAGGGCGCAAGACAAGTTTCGAATTGAAATGGGAGAGAGCAGCTATGTCCGAGGAAGTCCTGACGAGCGAAGAGGACGGCATCCTTGTCGTCACCATCAACCGCCCGGAGGCGAAGAACGCGATGACCAAGGCTGCGGCCGAAGGCATCGCTGCGGCCATGGACCGGCTCGACAGTGACGATAATCTTCGCGTCGGCATCCTTACCGGTGCGGGGGGCACTTTCTGTTCGGGCATGGACCTCAAGGGGTTCTTGCGGGGCGAATCGCCCAGTATCGAAGGTCGCGGTTTCGGCGGCATCGTGCAGAAGCCTCCGGTCAAGCCGCTGATCGCCGCGGTCGAGGGCTATGCGCTGGCCGGCGGGCTTGAACTGATGATCGCCTGCGACCTGGTCGTCGCCCATTCGGGTGCCAAGTTTGGCATTCCAGAAGCGAAGCGTGGGCTCGTTGCGGCGGCTGGCGGCGTCATGATGTTGCCCGACCAGATCCCCGAACGTGTGGCCATGGAACTGGCGCTGACCGGCGATTTCATTTCCGCGTCCCGTGCCTACGAACTGGGCCTGATCAACCGCGTCACCGATGGTTCGGCGTTGGATGGGGCGAAGGAACTTGCCGCCGCGATCGTCGCCAATGGTCCGTTGGCAGTGCGGATATCCAAGCAGATCATCAAGGAATCGCGCGGATGGCCGATGGATGAACGCTATACGCGCCAGGCCCAGCTGATCGCGCCGGTCTTCACCAGCGCGGATGCACGCGAGGGTTCGCTCGCCTTTGCCGAAAAGCGCAAACCCAACTGGACCGGCAAGTAATCGAGATACAACGACAAGATACCCGAGAGGACCCTAGAGATGCCCGCATTGGATGTACCCCAGCCCGAGTTCATGGATGACGAGGAGATCGCCATCTTCGCCGACGCGGTCGGCAAGTTCTACCAGCAGCACGCGCCCGAAAAACGCGTGCTCGAATGGCGCAAGAACGGCCAGGTCGAGCGCGATTTCTGGCGCGAGGCCGGTCAGGCGGGTCTTCTCGGCGTCTCGGTACCGGTCGAGTACGGCGGCCACGGCGGCGACTTCCGCCACGATATGGTGGTGATCGACCAGCAAGCCAAACACGGTGTCGAAGGCTTCGCCGCATCGCTGCACAACACCGTCATCCTCCCCTATATCATCCGCCACGGCACCGAAGAACAGAAGAAGAAGTATCTGCCCAAACTGGTCACCGGCGAACTGGTCAGCGCCATCGCGATGACCGAACCCGGTGTTGGTTCGGACTTGCAGAGTGTGACAACGACCGCGCTGAAGGATGGCAATGGCTATCGCATCAACGGGGTCAAGACCTATATCTCGAACGGGCAGACGGCGGACCTCATCATCATCGTCGCCAAGACGGACCCCAATGAACGCGCCAAGGGCATCTCGCTGATGCTGCTTGAAACCGAAGGGGCCGAGGGCTTTCAACGCGGCAAGAAGCTCGACAAGATTGGGCTCGACGCGTCGGATACGTCCGAACTGTTCTTCGATGATGTCTTCGTCCCGGCGGAGAACGTCCTCGGCGGCGTTGAAGGCAAGGGCTTTTACCAGCTCATGGGCGAACTGCCGCAGGAACGCCTGATCATCGCCATGGGCGCGATGACGGGGATCGAAAAAGCGCTCGAGACCACGCTCGAATACGTCAAGAGCCGCAAGGCCTTTGGCCAAACGATCTGGGACTTCCAGAACACGCAGTTTGTCATGGCCGATCTCAAGGCCCGGGCCACGGCGGCGAAGATCTTCGTCAACGATTGCATCGCCCGCCATTTGAAGCGCGAGCTCGACGTCGCGACCGCCTGCATGGCCAAGTACTGGGTCACCGAACTGCAGGGTGAAGTGGTCGACAAATGCCTGCAGTTCCACGGCGGCGCCGGCTTCATCAACGATTACCCGATTGCGCGGATGTATCGCGACAGCCGCATCACCCGCATCTTCGGCGGCTCGAACGAAGTCATGAAGATGGTGATCGCTCGCTCGATGTAACCGCATTCTTGCGGGGAATAGGCGGGGCTCGCGCTTTGACAGGCGCGGGCCCCGCGTTACTTCAAACTTCGGAATCGCGCCGGGGAGAGCAATGAGAAGCTTGCAGCACCGCCTGCCGGAAACGCGCCTGGGCTGGCTGTTGGCAGGCTTTCTGGCTTGCGTGCTTGCCTTTGGAGGCGGCGGGTCGCCCAGCGCAGCGGCCGAGATTATCGTCCAGCTGTCCTTTGCGCTGGGAGTGGCCGTGTGGATTTTCTGGCCCGGTAGCGAAACCCGAGACCTTGTGCTGCCACATCGGGGCTTGATCACGCTGGCCGGGCTACTCCTGGCTTTGCCCGTGATGCAGCTGGTGCCGCTTCCGCCGGCTATCTGGCAGGCGTTTCCGGGCCGCGAAACGTTGGCGGCGGCTTTCGAAGCCGTAGATGGTGAACGGCCATGGTGGCCGATCTCGGTTGCACCGTTCAGCACCTTGGCGGCCTTGCTGGTGATGATACCGGTTGCCGGAGCGATGCTGGCGGTCGGGATTTTGGCGCCGCGCGATCGACGGTTCCTGCTTGCCGTCACGGGGGCGTTGGCGCTGGCGGGGGCCGTATTGGGGGTCCTGCAGCTATCGGGCGGCGGTCATCGTTTCCGGCTCTACCAGATCAGTCATGACCTGTGGCTGACCGGTTTCCACGCAAGCCGCAATTCGGCCGCGGATGCCCTGCTGATCGGTATGCTTGCGCTGACCGCGTGGTTCGCGTCGGGTTCTCACTGCAGACCGTTGCAGCGCGGGGATATCGGACTCCTTGCCCTGTGCCAGACGTTTCTCTTCGCGGCGCTGGTGTTTACCGGCTCGCGTGCGGGCATCGCCCTGATGGTGCCGGTTCTGCTGCTGCAATTCGCCATGCTTCGTGCGGCAGGCATTGCGCGCAGCCTCTCGAACGGCATGGCAAGCGCGGCAGGCTTGTTTGCATTGGTCGTGGCAGCCGCGGCGGCCCTATCGCATAATGCGCGGGTAGCCGAAGTGCTGGCCAGATTTGATGCCACGCGCGATTCCCGGATCGATCTGTGGCACGATACGCTGACAGCTATCGGGACATACTGGCCGGTGGGTAGTGGATTGGGGACCTTCACTCGTACCTTCCTGCCGGTTGAGCGATTGGCAATGATCGACGACCAGTTTCCCAACCGCGCGCACAACGATTTCCTCGAGTTCCTGCTCGAAGCTGGAATGCTGGCGCCGCTGGTGCTGGTCGCCGGAACCTTGGTCCTCGCCAACATGGCGCGCAAGGCTTGGCGAACTGCCCCGGCGGAACGTCCAATCACTCTTTTCGCACTCGGTACTTTCGTGGTGATAGCACTCCACAGCCTCGTTGATTATCCGCTGCGGAACATGGCATTGGCGGTGGTAGCAGGGGTTGCGGCCGGACTCCTCGGGGCGATTGCCCGCGAAGGCCGGGAAGGGCGCGAAACGGACGCGATATGACGGTGCTACGGGTACGCAAAACCAGCCATCGCCTGACCGTGATAACGCTCGCCCTCGCGGGTTTGTCGCTTGCGGCTTGCCAGCCAGGAACGGACTCGATCGTCCCCGCCGGCGACGCCGGCTATGCCGCGATCGATGTTCCCCAGGGTGACGGCGTACCCGTTCGGTATCTGCTGCTGCCGGGCGACGTCGTTTCGGTCCAGGTCTATGGCGAACCGGAGCTCAGCGTTGCAGAGGTCTCGCTCGACAACGCGGGCATGCTCAACCTCCCGCTGATCGGCGGCGTTCGGGCAAGCGGGATGACCGCAGATGATCTCTCATCGGCGATCGAGGCGGCCTATGCGGCCAAGTTCGTCCGAGATCCGCGGGTTGCCGTGCTGGTCAAGAAAACCCAGCTGCGCACCATCGCGGTGGAAGGTGAAGTCGCGCTGCCCGGCGTCTACCCCTATGTGGAGGGTCAAACTCTGCTGACGGCACTGGCCCTGGCCCGGAGTACGACCGAGAAGGCCAAGCTCGACGAGGTCATGATCTTCCGTACGGTCGACGCTCAGAAGATGGCGGGCCGGTTTGACATTCGGGCGATCCGGGGCGGGCGCATGCCCGATGTGGCGCTGCTGCCGGGCGATATCGTCGTGGTCGGCTTCTCCGGCCCACGGGGCGCGTTCCTTGATGCGCTCCGAGCCATCCCGGCAATCGGAATTTTCAGGCCGTGGCGATGAGTGCTGATCCAGCGCTCCAGCCCGTGACGCCTGGTGCACGCTATCAGGCGGCCTATCTGGCTGCAGGTGAGAATCCGATCAGCGCAAATCTGCGCCACGTATTCTCGGCACTGCGTCGCCACTTCTGGATGGCGATCGCGATTGTCGGGGCGGTCCTCCTGTTGGCCTTGATTTCAACCTTGCTCGACACGCCGCGCTATACTGCGGAGACGAGTGTCCAGATCAATGACCAGAGCGACGAGGTCCTGGGCAGCGACTTCGAGGCGGGGAATGTCACTCCGCCGTCTGATTGGGACATCGATCGATTTCTCAATACCCAGCTCGACATCCTGCGCAGTCGCGGCCTGGCGGAGCGGGTCGCTGACCGGCTCGATCTGGCGAGCGACGAGCGGTTCTTCAGCGCGATGGAAGTGGCCTCTTCGGCCATCACCGGCGACCAGGCGAAGGACCGAAGCCTCGCGGTAAGCCTCCTGCGAGGGAATCTCGAAATCGACCTCCCACGCGCGACGCGTGTGGCGACGATCGCCTTCACCAGCACTGATCCGGCAACATCCTCGGCCATTGCCAATGCCTTTGCCGAAGAGTTCATCCAGGCAAATCTCCAGCGGCGCTACGACAGCACATCCTATGCGCGCGACTTCGTGGCCGATCAGCTGGAAGAAGCGCGAATTTCGCTCGAGGATTCGGAACGCGAGCTCAACGACTATGCCAAGAGTGTTGGCTTGATCCGGACGCGGGATGCGCTCTCACCCGATGGGCGCGATGTGGTTGCTGGCACTGTCACCACTTCCAGCCTGGTGCAGCTCAACGATGCAGCAATCCAGGCCCGCGCGGCGCGGATTGGCGCACAATCGCGGTGGGAGGCGATCCAGGGTACGCCGCTGCTCGCGTCGCAGCCCGTACTGGGCAACCCCACGGTGCAGGTCCTGATGACCCGCCGGGCAGAACTGCAGGCGGAACTGCAAGCTGCGCGCGAACGCTATCTGCCCAATCATCCTGCCATAGGTCGGCTCGAAGAGGATCTGGCAGCAGTCTCGCGGCAATTGGATAGCACCGCGTCGCAGGTGCGAGAATCGGTCCGCGCCGAATATCGGGCGGCCCAGAATGCCCAGGCCCAACTGGATAACCAGGTCAGCGATGCGCGGGGTGCCAGCCTTGCCGAACAGGACCAGTCGGTCCGCTACAACGTGCTTGCGCGACAGGCAGACACGGCGCGTTCGATCTATGACGGGCTGTTGCAGCGCTATCGCGAGCTCAATGCTTCCGCAGGGATCGCGTCGAGCAATATCGCCATTATCGATCGTGCAGAGGCGCCGAATATTCCCTCGTCGCCCAACGTGCCGCGCAACATGGCGCTGGGCTTGCTGGTAGGCTTGGCGCTTGCCGGCTTGGCCGTATTCCTGCGCGATCAGCTGGATGACGTCATCCATACGCCTGAGGATGTGGAGGACAAGCTCGATCTCGCCCTGCTCGGCGTTGTACCGCGGGCCGAAGACGGTTCGCCGATCGAAGCGCTCGAGAATCCGAAATCACCGATTGCAGAGGCTTACAATTCGCTTCGCGGTGCATTGCTCTATTCGACCCCCAAGGGGCTTCCCCGGATTATCGTGGTGACCAGCGCGCAAGCGCATGAAGGCAAGTCTACCACCAGCCTCGCCATCGCTTCGGGCTTCGCACGGATCGGCATGAAGCCACTGCTGATCGATGCCGACTTGCGGCGCCCGGCGCTGGACAAGCTGTTTGGTCTGCGCACCGAACGAGGTCTTACCAATCTCCTGGTTTCGCAGGATGATCCGGCAACCGCGATCATTCACATCGATACAGCGGATATCGACCTCCTGCCGACCGGGCCGCTGCCGCCAAGCCCTTCAGAGCTGTTATCCTCGCCGCGCATGGCGCAGCTTCTCGAAAGCTTCGCCGAAAGCCACGATGTGGTGATTCTCGACAGCCCGCCGGTCCTTGGACTTGCCGACGCACCGATGCTGGCCGCCATCGCTGACGGCACCGTGTTTGTCGTCGAGGCAGAACGCGGGCGGAGCGGTGCGCTCAAGGCCGCCTTGCGGCGGTTGCGTTCGATGAAGCCGGTGCTGCTCGGCGCCGTGCTGGCCAAGTTCGACCCGACCAAATCAGGCAATCGCTACTCGGCCTATTACGGCTACGACTATTATCAATACGCCGCGGGCGAACGGCGCAGCGAGGCATGAGGGCGCAGCGCGCGCGCATCGGCGCGGCGATCGGCGCCGTCGTGTTTTCATTTCTGGTCCTGACTTCGGGTTTCGATCGGATGAGCGAGACCCGCGAAGCGTTCGAGCGTTTCGTTCCGGCATCACTGCAAGTAGGAGCTGCCAAGCGCCGTTCCGCGACCGCGCTCAGCGAGGGGCACTATTCCGACGCTGCCGAATTGGCGAGGGCTGTTGTCTTGCGCGACCCGCTCGACGCGCGCGGCTTGGCTTTCTTCGCCAGCGCGCAATTGTTGGCTGGTGAGGCGGATGGCGCGGATCGCGCCTTCGAGGTCGCGCGTGATCTCGGTCATCGCGAACCGCTGACGCAGATATACTTCCTCTCGCAAAGCCTAGATCGCAGCGACTTCGAACGGGCCGCGGTCGAACTCGATGCCCTGTTGCGCGCGGGCCGGCGCGATGCGGCGGTTGCCCAGTCGTATTTCTCGCTGCTCGAGCAAAGCGAAGCCGGGCGCCGCGCCTTGGGAGAGCGACTGGCGCAGAACCCGCGCTGGGCGGAGGTATATTTGCGTGCGCAAGGGACCGGTGCGGCGACATTGCGCGCTCGCGCGAACTTCCTTGCTCGTCCCGATAGCGGTGTCGAGCCATTGGGTTGCGAGGCGACCCTGCCGATGATCCGCGAACTCGCACGGCAGAACTTCAGGCGCGAGGCTGAGGGGCTTGCTGCGCGGCATTGCGACCGGATCGCGCGCGGCGGCGAACTGGCGGATCCGCAGTTCCTGCTCTTTGGTGACGAAGTGGCGGGGGCGCTTGGCTGGCGCCGCTACAATACCGGTGATGTGCGAGTGACCCGACTTGCTGGGGAACGCGCCCGGATCGAACTGGAGAACCGGGCGAGTGTCAGCAGGCCCGTGCTCGCCCAGCCGATCGCGATTGCGCCCGGGAAGTACAGCATCACGGCCAAGGTCGATGGTCCCGGTGGGGATCGTCTGATGGCCAGCATCGCCTGCGGAAAGCCCGAGCGCCCGCGCGTTTCGCGCGAGCGGATCGATGGTGACGGGCAGGCGCTCGATGCGCCCGTCTGCGACGATCAGGTCCTGAGCCTCTGGCTTCGGCCTGGCCCGGGCCGGGTCGTGATGGATAGCGTCAAGCTTGCTCCGCTTGATCGCTGAGCAAGCCCGCATAGGTTGATTCCCAACGCCGGGCGACGGCCTCTATCCCAAAAGCTCCCCTCGCCAGTTCCTGCGCCGCGCTCGACATTGCCAGCCAATCGTCCTCGCCGCGTGCAAAGGCATCGCGCAGCGCCTGGGCAATGGATTGCGGTTCGATGCCACTGTCGATCGCTGCCCCGGACGCGAAGCCCTGCGGCAGCCCGCAAGCCTCGGACATGATGGTCGGCACACCGGAAGCCCAGGCATCGAGGATCGCCATGGGTAGGCCTTCGCTCAGTGAGGGTAGTATGAGGAAGCGGGACACATCCAGCAGCGCGGCCTTCTGCGACCCGAACATGGCACCAACGAAATGGACTGATGGTCCACAGTTCGAAACCGCCGCCTCCAGCGCCTCGATGCCGTCGCTTTCGCCCCAACCGGCGATCGTCAGTGTTGCGTCTTCAGGGAGATCCGGCAGGGCGGCGAGCCATCCTTCGACGAGAGCCAGGATGTTCTTCTTTTCGTGGATCCTGCCGAGATAGAGCGCGGCGGGCCCGGGCATGCGAGTGGGTCGCGGGCCAAGAGGGGGGGCGGCATTGGGAACCACCGTTATGCGTTGCGAGCGGGTTTCCCGCCCAATGTCCACGGCTTCCGCCTCGGTCAGGGCATGAAACGCCGTGGCCCGTTTCCACATGGTGGTTTCCCAGCCGACCCGCGCCAGCTCCTTCTTCCAGGCATTGCGGCGCGTGATCCATGGGTCGAGCATGCCGTGCGGACTGACGATCAGCGGCTTGCCTGTCTTGCGCGCCCATCCGCAGGCCGCGCGGCTGGGGAACTGCCAGATTCCATGGAGGTGAAGCAGGTCGAGTTGCGCTTCCTGCAGGCGGCGCGGCAGGTCGGGCGAAAAGGCCAACTGGTGCGGGCCCGAACCGGCTGACAGGTGGATTTCGGCCTCTGCCAGCCGCCAGACGTCCAGCCCGTGCTGCTCGTCGGCCAGCGCCACTACGACCGGAACCGCATCGAGGGAGCGCAGCAAGGCCACGTGGTTCACGATGGCCTCGAACACCCCTCCGTTGGCTCGGCTGGCTCGGGCGGAGAGGAGCCCGATCCGCTTTCCTGCGATCGGGCTCGTCATGGTCAGGCCTGAACGACCTTCTGTTCGATAGCACCGAAGATCGAGTGATGGTGGGCATCCTTCATTTCGATCCGCACGACATCGCCAGGCTGCATGAAGGGCGTGCTCGGCTTGCCGCTGGCAATGGTTTCGATCATGCGAATTTCGGCGATGCAACTATAGCCCAGGCCGCCTTCGGCAACCGGCTTGCCCGGATCCCCTTCGGGGCCCTGGTTCGATACCGTGCCCGATCCGATGATCGTACCGGCGCACAGGCGCCGGGTCTTGGCCGCATGTGCGACCAGCTGGGCAAGGTTGAAGGTTGCATCGACCCCGGCATTGGCGCGTCCGAAGGCCTCGCCATTGAGATCGACCATCAGCGGTAGATGCACGAGGCTGCCGCGCCAGTCGTCGCCCAGCTCATCGGGGGTGACTGCCACGGGGCTGAAGGCGCTGGCAGGCTTGGACTGGAAGAAGCCGAAGCCCTTGGCCAGTTCGTCGGGGATCAGCCCGCGCAACGACACATCGTTGACCAGCATGACGAGCTTGATGTGTCCCGCGGCATCCTCGGCCGAAACGCCCATCGGCACGTCGTCGGTGATTACCGCCACTTCGCCTTCCATGTCGCAGCCCCAGGCGACATCGCCCAACGGGATATCCGCGCGTGGGGCCAGGAAGGCATCGCTGCCGCCCTGGTACATCAGCGGGTCGTGGTAGAAGCTCTCCGGCACCGTCGAATTGCGCGCCTTGCGTACCAATTCGACGTGATTGATGTAGGCCGAGCCGTCGGCCCACTGATAGGCGCGCGGCAACGGTGACAGAGCTTCGCGCTCGTGAAAGCGTTCGCATGGCACCGCCTGGTGTTCGACATCGCGATAGAGCGCTTCGAGTTGCGGTGCGACGCGTTCCCAATTGTCGAGCGCATCTTGCAGCGTTGGCGCAATGTAGCCGGCGGCGCAGCAGCGGGTCAGGTCGCGTGATACGACCACAAGCTTGCCGTCGCGGGTTCCATCGTTGAGCGTGGCGAGTTTCATTGCGACTATTCTCCTGCAGGCCCCTTGTATTCTGGGCTGTCTATCTGATTGTCGGGATGGGCGCGCTGGAACTCCTCGCGGGCCAGGCAGGCCGCCTCGATCCGGGTGATATGGGGGTGAGCCGAAAGGTCGAAGGCGAGCTTGCGCGCATTGAACACCTGCGGCAGCAGGACCACTTCGAACAGGCCGGGTTGATCCATCAGGAAATCGCCCGCCTTCAGGCTGGCGAGCTTGGCTTCGACCGGATTGAGCGTGCGCCCAAGCCAATGACGGTACCAATCATCGGTTTCCGCTTCGGTGTGACCCATCTGGCCGCGCAGATGCTTGAGCACCTGCAAGTTGTTGAGCGCATGAATTTCGGTCGCGATGGCATAGGCCAGCTCGCGCACCGTATAGCGATCTTCGACCTTGGCGGGGAGCAGCGGGCGCTGGGGATAGGCTTCGTCCAGCCATTCGAGGATCGCCATCGACTGCGCCCTGTCCCGACCATCGGCTTCGAGCATCGGCACCCCGCCGAACGGGTTTCGGGCAACAAACTCAGGTGCCTTTTGATCATCCGTGCGCAGGTCGACCGGGATTACCTCGTAATCCAGTTGCTTCAGGTTCAGCGCGATCCGCAGGCGATAGCTGGTGGAGCTGCGGAAATAGGCGAACAGGCGCATCATGCCGCGCACACTCCCCGTGTAGGACGAATATTGGAATTGCCCACGGCTTCCCAGCTGGATGGAACAGGTGGAACACGGTTCTGACGATAAAAATCCCGCTGTCCACGATTGCCGGGAGAAGTGGAGCGTGGACATGCAGAGGTAAGGCCGAACACTCCGCCTGCCTCGCATAATTGCGCCGGGTAGGACAGGTTCGGCCGCACCCGCTGCATCAGAATGCGGCGATCCCGGTGATGGCCCGCCCCAGGATCAGCGCATGGACGTCATGCGTGCCTTCATAGGTGTTGACCGTCTCGAGGTTCACCATGTGGCGGATCACCTGATATTCTTCCGAAATGCCGTTGCCGCCATGCATGTCGCGGGCCTTGCGCGCGATATCGAGCGCCTTGCCGACATTGTTGCGTTTGACGATGCTGATCATCTCGGGCGCGAACTTGCCTTCGTCCATCAGGCGGCCGACGCGCAGCGAGGACTGCAGGCCGAGCGAGATTTCGGTCATCATGTCGGCCAGCTTGAGCTGGTACAGCTGCTTCGAAGCGAGCGGCACGCCGAACTGGAAGCGGTCGAGGCCGTATTGCCGCGCGGCATGCATGCAGAACTCTGCTGCGCCCAACGCGCCCCAGCTGATACCGTAGCGTGCGCGATTGAGGCAGCCGAACGGACCCTTCAACCCCTGCACTTCGGGCAGCAGCGCATCGGCGCCGACCCTGACTTCGTCCATCACGATCATGCCGGTGGTCGAGGCGCGTAGCGAAAGCTTGCCTTCGATCTTGGGGGCGCTGAGCCCCTTCATGCCCTTTTCCAGCACGAAGCCACGGATGCCGCCGCCATGCGCTTCGCTCTTGGCCCAGACCACGAAAACGTCGGCAAAGGGGGCATTGGAGATCCAGGTCTTGGAACCCGAAATGACGTAACCGTCGCCATCCTTCTTGGCGACGGTCTTCATCCCTGCAGGGTCCGATCCCGCGTCGGGTTCGGTCAGGCCGAAACAGCCGATCAGCTTGCCGCTGGCGAGGCCGGGCAGATATTTCCGCCGCTGTTCTTCCGAACCGTATTCATAGATCGGGAACATCACCAGGCTCGACTGGACCGAAGCCATCGAGCGATAGCCCGAATCGACCCGCTCGATCTCGCGCGCAATCAGGCCGTAAGAGACATAGGAAGTACCGGCGCCGCCGTATTCAGGTGGGATGGTCGCGCCCAGCAGCCCTGCCTCGCCCATCATCGGGAACAGGTCGGGATCGTCGATTTCCTTGGAAAACCCTTGGATCACGCGCGGTTGCAGCTCGCCCTGTGCGAAGGCATTCGCGGCGTCGCGGATCATCCGTTCTTCTTCGGTCAACTGCTCGTCGAGGTTGAACGGGTCGTCCCAGCCGAAAGGCACCATGCCGGCCATGTGGTCTCCTCTGTTACCGGCTGCGCACTGGCAGGCTTGCGCCCGCTCTGCAAGGGGGCGTCAGGCGGGTTCCGCCTTGCCGGGAACCAGCAGAGTGTAGCGGCTTTCGTCGCACAGGCCGGTAACCCACTCCGGTCCAACCTTTAACCAGGCGTGGAAGCGTGGTTCGCCATCGGCATCGCGCTCGACACCGAGGAACAGCGAGGAGGCGATGCCCCGCCGTTCCAGCATGCGCCGTGCGGCGAGCGCCTGCGGCAGGCAATTCGGATCGGTCGGCAGGTTTCGGGTTGCGCGGAGCACCGCCAGCCTGACCCGGCGGACGGTTGCGATCGATGAGGGATCGAGGACGGACATGTCCCCCGGCAGCGAGATAGGCCCGAAGCTCGAACGCCAGCTTCGTGGTGGGACCAGGCGCACGCGCAACTGGGCCACTGCCAGATCGATCAGGGCCTCAAGCGTTGCCCAGCGATCGGCGCCGTCCAGTGCGAGGAAACTTGCCAGCTTGCCCATGCGCCAAGGGTATCACCTTTGCGCAATGGGCACGATAGTTCGATTCAGGACTGCTGCAGCGCCTGCTGAACCCTGGCGATCACCTCTGCCGGCGGGCACGGTTTGGATAGTGCCTGCGCATGGGGGAAGCGTTGCGTAACTTCATCGGGGGTGAGCTGGCCGGAATGGAAAATCACCGGCACTTCCTCAGCCATCATCTGTTCGGCCAGGGGGTAGACGATCCCGTCACCCAGCTGGACATCGAGGATCGCGACGTCGGGTCGATGCTTCTGATAGGCAAGCATCGCCGATGACACGCTCTCGTAAGGGCCTTCAACTTCGAAGCCCGCTTCGGTAATCGTCTGGCAAAGGTCTTCACCGATGATCAGCTCATCTTCGGCGACAAGCACACGTATCGAATGGCCCATTCGGCAGTCTCCAAGAAGTTGCCGACCCCGGGAACCAACTCCGCTTTGTGCGATTGGTTCCAGCCCTAATCGAGCTTGCCGTATTTTGTCGCGAAGCCGCCTTCATCACCGGCTGCGAGGAGCTTCGCCTGACCTACCCAATCGTCGCGGGTGATGCGGCCCTGGAAGCGGCCAAGCTGTGCGTCGATCCGCTCGATCTCGCGATCGTCCCACGCGGCAACCTGCGCGAAGCTGGTCACGCCGAGGTCCCCCAGCAGGGCCGCCAGCTTGGGTCCCAGCCCCTTGATCCTCGTCAGGTCGTCGCCGCCCGCAGCGGCCTTGGCGGCCGGTCTTGGTTCCTGCCTTGCGGCGGGCGCGCTGTCGATCAGCGCCTTGTTGCGTTCGGCTGGTGCGGCACCTTCGTCGAGCACGTCCTTCACCGTCCCGGTCACGCGCGTGCGCCGCGATGCGTTGAACACGTACCAGGCGATCACCAGGCCCAATACCAGTGCGATTGCCACGGCGGGCCAATAGGTCTGGAGTAGTTCGGTCATTCGCTATCCTCTTGTGTCGGCACCGTTTCGCGGCCCCACAGGGCCCAGCCGATCGCAACGCCCGCGCCATAGGCTGCGAGCATCGTCACCGCCAGTTCGAACCAGACAGGCATCTCAGCGCGCCCCCGGTGTGTCGACAGGGGTGGGTGTGAGCGGCTCGGTGCGGATCACGGCGAATTCGATGCGGCGATTGGCAGGGTCGTCCGGCGTCAATCCGGCAACGGGTTTGGCCGACCCGACCCCGCGCGCGCGCAGGCCGTCGCGCGGGATGCCGCGCCGGACCAACGCCTCGCGCACGGCGCGGGCGCGCTGCATGCTGAGGGCGATATTGCCGGGCTCGGTACCCGAATTGTCGGTGTGGCCGGTGATCGAGATAATCGCGCCCAGGCAAGGACGCAGGGAATCCGCCACCTCGTCGAGCAAGAGTTGGCTGGCCGGCAGCATGCGATTGGATCCTTCTTCGAACCGGATCGAGCGGCTGCGCAGCAGGCCGTCGACATCCTCCTGGCAATGGAGCGGTTCGTAGCGGTCCCTGGCGTTGCTGGCACGAATAGTGCCGTCACTCCAGAATACACCGCCAACGCCCGGGACTGCGGCAACCGCCTGCGCGACCCGCGCGCGGGTATCTTCAGGCAGCCGCCTGCCACCCGTCAGCAGCGGGTGGCGCGAAGGGGCCCCTGCGGGCGTTGCAAAGCGGGCGGTAACGCCGCGCCCGCCCGCCTTGGCAATGGCGGCCTGCGCCTCCTCCTCGAGCGGCTCGATGAAGCTGGCAGCGGTCGATAGTGCGATGGAATAGCCCATCGCCGCGACCAGCACGGCACCGGAAAGGATGGCAAGGGCGGGGCGGATCCGCATGCTGCGGCTCTTAGCCGCGCGGTGCCCCGCCTGCCAAGCGTGCTAGTCGAGCGAGCCCGCGGTCTTGACCAGTTGCACGAATTCCTGCCGCCAGAAGTCGCGTGAACTGCCGGCCAGGCTGGCAATCTGGCCATAATCGAAACCGGCCAGCATCGGATCGCCGCGCAGCTTCTGCCCGAAGGCAGCGACCGCGCTGGCGAAGGCAAAATCGCCGCCCGGGATGGCATTGGTGCACAGCGCGCTGGCGGGCAGGGTATAGGTGATCAGCGATGACTTCTCGCCATCGGGCAGCTTGTAGCGCAGCTTGATGTAAGCCGCCTCTGCCGCGAGATCGAGAGCGCGGCTATCGGGCTTGTCTTCATAGCGACGCTGGCTGATCCACCCCTTGGCCCCGGCTGGCACGACTTCGTAGATCGCGGTCACCTGGTGCCCGGCGCCGATGTCGCCCGCATCGACCGCGTCATTGTCGAAATCCTCTTCACGCAGCGCGCGATTCTCGTAACCGACCAGGCGATACTGGCTGACCACGGCGGGATTGAATTCGACCTGGATCTTGACGTCCTTGGCGATGGTGAACAGCGTCGCGCCCATCTCGTCGCCCAGCACTTTGCGGGCTTCCAGTGCGCTGTCGATATAGGCGTAATTGCCGTTCCCGTGATCGGCGACCTGCTCCATCATCGCGTCGTTGAGGTTGCCTCGACCGAAGCCGAGCACGGTCAGCGTGGTGCCGCTATCGCGCTTCCTTTCGATGAGTTCGATCAGCTTGTCCCGATCCGAAATGCCGACATTGAAATCGCCATCCGTGGCCAGGATCACGCGGTTGACGCCGCCGTCGACGCGGTTCGCCTCGGCTACCCGATAGGCCAGCTCGATCCCGGCGCCGCCTGCTGTCGATCCGCCGGCCTGGAGGCGATCCAGCACATCGCGGATCTTGCGTTCGTCGCTGGTCGGTTCGAGCACCAGGCCGGCTGCCCCGGCGTAAACGACGATCGAGATCTTGTCCTTGCTGGTCAGCTGTCCCGCAAGCTGGCGCATCGCCGTCTTGACCAGCGGAAGCTTGTCCGGGCTGGACATCGAGCCGGAGACATCCAGCAGGAAGACGAGGTTTGCGGGCGGTCGTTCGCGCTTGGGCAGATCGTATCCGGCCAGCCCGATGCGTACCAGGCGGGTTTGCGGGTTCCAGGGGGAAACCGCGACATCGGTGTTCACGGCGCAGGGATGGCTGCGTTCCTTGGGCAGGGCATAATCGTAGCGGAAATAATTGATGAATTCCTCGGTTCGCACCGCATCTTTCGGCGGGACCTGGCCCTCGGAGATGAAGCGTCGGGCATTGGCATAGGCGCCTGTGTCGACATCGACCGAGAAGGTGGAAACCGGCTCGTTGGCGACGACCTTGACCGACGAAACCTCCTTGCCGTCATACTGGTCGCGATCGGGATAGGTCGGCACGAACACCGGCGGGAAATAGCGATAGGCATTGTCGGCGCGCGCCGTCGCGGGATCTGTCGACGCAACCTCTTCCGCCATGGCCACTGCCACGGGAGCGGCCGCTTGAAGCGAAGACTGGCGAACACGCTGGCCCGTAACGACCACTGCCTGAGGGGTATTGAACCCCACCGGTGGTGGCGGTGGCGGCGGGGGAGGTGGTGGCGGTGGTGCGGCCTCATCGTAGGCACCGGCTTTGGCTCCGGTGACAACGATTTCGTCGGTCTGGTTGGATGCACAGCCGGCGATCAGCGCGGCTAGGGCACAAGCGGTGGCGAGCTTGGCAATTCGCATGGCAGTCCTCCCCGATATGTCGGTGTTACATAGTTACATATCGGGGCCGTGAACGCCGACTGAACGTTGCGTGCCGGTCCTATAAAGGTCAGGCTTCGGCGGATTCGCTCTTATCGATGTTGCGGCGAAACAGCACCCGATCCTCGGGTCCGAAGCCGCGATTCCAGATGACCCAGCCATAGACCGCCAGGATCGCCGGGACGCCGAAACCCAGTTCGGCCCATTCAGGTAGCTGGGTGACGACGAAGCCGACCACAACGGCCGGGGCGACCGCATAGACCAGTGCCCAGCGGAAGCTGTTCACGGCATGGCCCAGGATGCGCGAAAGCAGGATGGCCTTGACCAGGCTCGCAAATCCCAGTGCCAATGCCAGCGCGATCGCGGCAGCGGCGGCCTTGAAAGGTTCGCCATATCCGCCAGCAACCATCACCTTGATCAGGACGACGGTCAGCACGCCCTGCAGCACGATCGTGCCGATCGAGATCCACAGATTGCGCACCCGCGCGACGTAGATCAGCACGGCTTCCGAGACGACCGCCGTGGCTGCGACCACTTCCGCTACTAGGAGGAAGGCGAGCGCCCCGGTCCCGCCGACGAACTCCGGTCCGACCAGGCCCATCACGCCTTCTCCGGGAAGGCCGAGCGCGAGCGCGATGCCCACCTGCATGGCGATTATCCAGAACCCCACCTGCGATACCTGTTTGGCGATCGCCTGATAGTTCTTGGTTTTGAGGTTCTTGGTAATGACCGGCCCCAGGATCGGTTCGAAGCTGGTCTTCAGCTTCTGTGGCAGGCTCGCGACTTGTTGTGCGATGTAATAGACGCCAACCGCGGTCGGGGAGGCAAACAGGCCAAGGATGAAGATGTCCAACCGCCTTGTGCCCCATTCGATCGCATCGGCAGTCGCCAGCGGCAGGGCGCGAGCGGTCATTCGCGTCATTTCGGCGGGGTGGGGTCGCCAG
>NZ_JAYPTL010000047.1:0-25633 GCF_038133525.1 Erythrobacter sp.
GCGATAGAGGATGTCCTCGGGCAGGTAGCGTTCCATCGTGTGCTTCATCAGCCATTTACCGGTCGTACCGCGAATACGCAGGCGTTCGGGCAAGCGTGCGGCGAACTCGAGCAGGCGGTGGTCCAGCAGCGGCTCGCGTGCTTCAAGGCTGACGGCCATGCTGGTGCGGTCGGTCTTGGTCAGTATATCGCCGGGCAGCCAAAACTTGAGATCGGCGTATTGGGCTCGGTCCAGGCCGCTGCGCGCCGGGGCCTCACGCATTAGCTCTTCGAAGGGGTGTTCGGCTCTGTATTCACCCCGCTCGCGAAGCAGCACCTCGCCAAAAATGTCCTGGCGCTGTTCCGGCGCAAGGATCGACAGAGCGCGGGCATAGCCAGCCTCCCCACTCGCAGCGAGTGCGAGGAATGTCGTTTTCGCGCGCAAGGGTCGCGGCGCCCAATCGGCCTTGGGCCAAAGCTTCCCAAGCATGCTGAAGACCGGTTCGCGCAAGGCGCGCGGCAGGATCGCACGCGCCTGCTCCTCGCGCGCCTGGAACAGCTGCCTGCGGTAACCGGCGAAGGCCTCATCCGCGCCATCGCCGGATAGCGCGACCGTCACATGCTCACGTGCCAACTCGCAAACCCGCAAGGTGGGCAGCGCGCTCGCATCGGCAAAGGGCTCGTCGAAAATCCGGACCAGGCGATCGATCTCGCCGAACTGGTCGGCAGAGACGATTCGCTCATGGTGTTCGGTGCCGAACAATTCGGCCATCTTGCGCGCATGGCTGGTTTCATCGACATCGGCGACATCGAAACCGATCGAACAGCTCGTTACCGGCTTGGCGCTCACCTCGCTCATCAGGGCAACGACTGAGGAGCTGTCTACGCCTCCGGAGAGGAAGGCCCCAAGCGGGACATCGGCGACCATACGACTGGATACGGCTTCACGCATCAAGTGTAGCAATTGCGCAGAGAGATCTTCGGTCGAACCGCGCTCGCGCTGCTCGAAACTCAAATCCCACCACTTGACCGGCAAACCCGGCTCGCGACCGTGCTCGAGCAGCAGGTAATGACCTGCTGGCAGTTTTTCGACGTCCTTCAGGATCGAGCGATGATCGGGCACGTAGCCCCAGGTCATGTAATCTTCGATCGCGAGCGGATCGATCGTCCGCCGCATCAGCGGGTTGGCCAGCAGGCCTTTCAGCTCGCTGGCAAAGGCTAGCGCCCCACCTGAAAGTCGTGCGACGTATAACGGCTTCACCCCCAACCGGTCGCGCGCGAGGAACAGCTGGCGTTTCTCGAGGTCATAGAGCGCAAAGGCGAACATCCCGTCGAGCTTGTCCAGGCAGCGGGGTCCCCAGCGCTGCCACGCGGCAAGGATGGTCTCGGTATCTCCATCGGTGCGGAATTGCGTCCCGCCCTGCTCCAGTTCGTGACGCAGGCGGCGGTAATTGTAGATCTCGCCATTGAAAACGATCACGGCGCGCCCGTCGGTCGAATGCATCGGCTGTGGTGAGCCCGCCAGATCGATAATGGACAGGCGGCGATGACCGAGGCCAACCCCGGGGGCGGTCCACACACCAGCCCCATCGGGCCCGCGCGAGGCGAGCGCTTCGGCCATCCGTTCGATCCGATTGGGATCGACCGGCTTCACGCTCTCATAGTGGAATATCCCCGCAATCCCGCACATGCGCCCTGGGACCTAGCCGAGCCGGCCTAGGACAGCAAAGAGCATTGCGATCGCCAGCACTACCAAGAGGGCGAGGTTGGCAGACAGCGCCCGTCCCTCCCATCGCTCGAGGAGCGGTAGCGACGCGACTTCGCTTGCGGTCCAGCCGGCCTCTTCCGGAACGCGATCGAACCATCGCCAGGCGACGCCAAGCACCAAGGCGATGACGATGCCGAAGAAGAGCCAACCGTAGACGATGTGATCGAAGCCCCCAGCAGTCTCAGCCCCGACATACTGTGCGAGGAAGATTGTCGCCCATGCTCGGATACCATTGGCCACAATCGGGACGATCAGGCAGGATAGCATGAACCAGGCGCGGCGCTTCCAGCTGGTCAAGCAGGTATGGGCCACCAGCACACCTAATGCGACCATGGCGATCAGGAACTTCACGCCGGAGCATTCCTCAGCGACGATAAAGAGGCCCGCTGGGGTATCGATGCGGATTCCATCGGCTACCGTGGCGATCCCACTCCATTGGGTCAGAGCTGCCGCAATCTCTGCGGTAATCGACTGGAGCGGCGGAATGATCTCATCACCGAAGGGAATCAGGAAGACCATGTAGGCCAGTGGGAACGCGAGGATCAGCGCAGCCCGCAGCCCCAGGAAAGCCATTACTGCCCCTTGCAAGGCAGTGACAGCGCCGGCTTGGGCGATCAGGTTGATCCCGGCATTTCGACCAAGCAACCATGCAAGCAGGCCGAAGACGACCCACCCAAGCGCCGGCAGCCATCCTCGTTTCTCGACTTTTGCTAATTGATGACGACGCGTCCACGCCAGCCAGGCAATGATCGGCGGTATCAGCAGGATATGGCTGTAGGTATCGATATCCCACCACTGATGCGCCATCTCGGCCCATTCAGAGACCGTCAGCCAGATCAGTGCCACACAGGCGACGGCAAGGCGCAGCGATATCGGTCGCGCGGTCAGATCGACAGGGATTTCGGGAACAAGGTCAGGCACCCGCGGCACCCGGCTTCGCCTGACCAACCAGTCCCGCAAGCTGGGTGGATACTGTACCCCAACCCATGCGCTCGACGACAAAACGGCGCGCCGCTGCACCCATCAAGCGAGCGCGGCCAGGATCGGCAAGCAGACCTTCAATCCGCCCAAGCATCTCGTTCGCGTCGGGGTCGACTACGGAAAAGTGTTCACCATCCCGCGCGGGAATCCCCGTCGCCGCGCCCGCCGTCAGGACGACCGGCCGCGCCATGGACATGGCTTCGAGGACCTTGTTCTGCACCCCGCGCGCAATCTTGAGTGGTGCGAGCACGAGATCGGCTGATTTGAGATAGGGTCGGACATCGGGCACTTCGCCCCAGATGCGCACGCCGTCTTGTCCGTGTTTGTCCCTCAGCGAGCTAACCGGTGCCCGACCCACCACATGGAAGCGCGCGCGCGAATAGCGGCGACGCAGTGCGGGCATGATGTTTGCGATAACCCATTCGGCCGCCTCGACATTGGGGGCATAATCCATCTGACCGGTGAAGACGAGCTGGGGGTCTTCGCCTTCCTCCAGGTCTGGTTGCAGCGGAATGCCCTCAGGATCGAAGAACTGTGCGTCGATGCCGTTACCCAATGCAACAATCTGGGCGCCATCAGGGTTGGCCAGACGCGAGCGCAACAGCGCGGCCTCATGATCACTGATCAAGATCGTGGTATCGGCGCGATGCACCAGCCGTTCTTCCTCACGCAAAAGCAGCTTGGCCTCACGCGCATTGATCCAGCGGCGCTGACCCGCTTCGGCATAGGCTTCGAATTTGGCGCTATCGACATCGCATAAATCGACGATCACCTTCCCGGTGAAATCATCGGGAACATATTGCCCCATCTGTCCTGAAAAGACGAAGATCGTATCCACCCGATGGTTCACCAGGGTCTTGGTGACAAATCGGTGCATCGCCGCATGCTCGAAGGCTGTCAGGCTTACTGGCTTGCCCTTCAGAAGCGCCTCCAAACCGGCCAGCGGCATCGATTTCGAACGCTCGACCAGAGCGTGGGTCTTCGCGACTGCCTTCAACTCAACCTTCTGGGCAAGATCCTGCGCAGTCTCGGCAAAGGTGCCAACATGGACCGGCCCCAGTTGAGCCAATCCCTTGAGCAAATGATGCGAACGAATCTTGTCGCCACGATCCGGGGGGAATGGAACCCTATGTGCAAGGAACAGGACCTCACCCATGCTCAACCAAGCCCACGTGCAATCCAGGGGCCGACCCGATTGGCAATCGGCAGAGGCAGCTTCTTCCATAGCTCGATCTTGGTCGAGTAAGCTTCATCGGTCGGGTCGATGTTGCGTTGGCTACCGCTCTTTGCAGTCCAGCTACGATACACCAATGGCTGCGGCACAAAGCCCCAGTTCTTCTTGAATGCGAACGGGCCACTGTCTGTTTTCGAACGGCCGAAATCAAACCGCGTACAGCCTCTTTGACGTGCGTGCCGCATCAGTTCGTAATACATCCGCTCATTCGCCCGCAGGCCCCGCGCCGCGAAGCTACCTCCGCCCCAGAAGGGCATGACAGTAGCGCGATGGTAGAGCGACAAGACACTCGCGACAGGAGTTCCGTCACTCCAGACAGTGAGAATATCGGCATCGGTCCCGAACAGCTCGAGTACCGCATCGAACAAAGCACGCGGAAAAACCGGTGTACCCAGGTTGCGAACACTCTGGGAATAGGCAGCAAAGTGCGCTGAGCGATCCTTGCCGGCCGAACCGGTAGTGACCTCCAGTGGTTGTTCCAGCCCCTTGCGGACCTCGGCCCGTGCCTTGCGCGGTATGGCCAAAAGCTGAGCCTCGTCATCACCCGCTAGATCGGCTGCGAAATTGGCATGTTTGTTCTCGATACGCTGCCAATCCATTGGCGCATGCTCGCTACGCAGTTCGACACTCGTGGCCGCTTGCCGGACCGCCAGTTCTTCGGCCCCCCGGCAAAGCAAATCAACATCGCCTTGACGGTCAGCCAGCGCTCCCCCGCCAACACCAAAGCCACTCGAAACCAGTACCCTGCCGAAAAGCGGAGAGTGTACGAGATTTAGAGGGAGCCAACCGGCAATCGATCCACAACGTTCGAGCACCAGCCCAAGCGCAGTGTTTCCTGTCCCTCTCTCAATCGCACGCAACCACAACGGGCGGTGGAAGACACTGGCGCCCGTTTCCAGCACAAACGCCTCAATCCGTGCGACCTCGCCTTGGTCCTGCAGGTTTGCCAATCTAACTGTCATCGGAAGATTTGCCGGGGCGTTCACGCGGCCCAATCCAGACTCTTGGGTTTCTCGCGTTCGGCGAGCTCATCCATCCGCCCCCATGAGAAATCGACGAGCAGTTCGTTCAACTTATCAGCCATGCGCGACAAGTTCGTGTAGTGCCGTAGGCGAGATCGCATCGACGCGCCGGCTACGCGGGGTTGATCTGGATCCACTTCCCAGGGGTGAAAATAGAATACGGCAGGACGCCCGTCTTCGCGGTTGACCTGGCGGATTGCCCAGCGGCTGAAGCCATAGGGAAGCACGCGGAAAAAGCCGCCCCCGCCGGCCGCCAACCTGCGTCCGCGAAAAAGCGCCGTGGTCACAGGTATCTCGACAAGATCGCTGCCTGCAACTGGGCTGAAAGCGAAGCGTGGGGCCTCGCGCCAGCCATAGTGATCGTGCACCACTGGCGCGACGCTGGACGAATATGCATATCCGTATTCGGCCAGAACCTCGTGCGCCCAAGGATTGCGCCGATCGATCGAGAAGCTCGGCGCACGATACCCCCTAACGGGCGCGCCACTTGCATCCTCCAAGATACACTGCGCCTTCGAGATGTCGTCAGCAAACTGTTGTCTCGTCAGGGTGAAGACCCTGGTGTGATCGTAGCCATGGCTTGCCAATTCATGGCCGCGTTCGACAATCGCGCGCATTGCCTGTTTGTTGCGCTCCGCTACCCAACCGAGAGTGAAGAAGGTGGCCCTGACGCCTGCCTGATCGAACAGATCGAGTATGCGCGCGACGTTGTCGCCCACGCGCAACTGGAGTGAATCCCAATCCTGCTTCGCGATAGTGTGCTCGAAGGCGCCAACCTGGAACCAATCTTCGACATCAACCGATAGGCCGTTGACGATCCTTTGCCCGTTCATTGCGCCCCCCTGACAACGCTCCCAGCGTCAAGCCGCTGCCCGCGAAGCCTGACTCTCGAAATAATCGATCATCATGGTCAGAACGTGGCGCAGTGACTGTTCCTGCTCATCCAAGCGACGCTCGATTGCCGACAATCGCTCATCGAGATCACCGGGAAGAGCCCCACCCTGGATGCGGGCGGAGGAAAGTTTCTCCACCTCGTTCCGCAGTGCGGCCATATGTTTGTCACGCTCCGCAAAGGCGCCTTCGATCGCTTCGATCTGCACGTCGAGCAAACCGCGTTCGCGATCTGCGGTTGCAGGCTGCGCGGCTGGTGCCGTCATTTCAGAACGCACCCGCGCGATCGCATCTGCGGCTGGTAAATCCCGGTCGGGTCGCGGCCTGGCCGCGGGAGCATCACCTTGCTCGGGCGAACTATCGCCTGACATTTCATCCAGCACAGCCTCAAGCATGTCACTCTCCAGCACGGACTGTTCTTCAACCGCGCCCAACAGCAAGAGACGTGTCATGACCTGATTGACCTTGCGCGGGATTCCGCCGGTGGCTTTGTGCAGCTTGACCCACAGGCTGCTGTCAAGCTCGGGATTGCCATCCCAGCCGACATGGCGAAGTCGATGCATTACATAGGGCTCGATTTCACCAGGTTGCATCGGTTCGAGATGGTGAGCAGCAATGACACGCTGGCGCAGCTGTTCAAGCTCGTCGGACTGTGCGAGCAGATGCTTGAACTCCGGCTGCCCCAGCAAAAGCGTCTGGAGAAGGGGATGCGACCCCAGCTGGAAGTTTGAGAGCATACGCAGTTCTTCCAGCGCGCCGATCGATAGGTTCTGTGCTTCATCGACAATCAGCAAGACACGGCGACCGTTGCGCGCTTCCTCGTGCAGGAACAGTTCGATCGCAGCCAGTGCCGCCGCCTTATCGCCACCTGCAATATCGAGCCCAAAACTGCGCGCGGCGACGTGGATCATCTCCTCGCCGTCCAAGGCGCTGGTCACAACTTCACCCACGGTCATGCGATTGGCGTCGAGCTTCTGCTTGAGATGGGCCACCAGGGTCGATTTGCCCGCCCCGACCTCCCCGGTGATGACCACGAAGCCTTCGCCCTGATTGAGCCCATAGCCGAGATAACTCAGCGCCTTCTTGTGCGTGACGCTCTCATAATAGAACGCCGGGTCGGGTGTGAGCTGGAAAGGTCGCTCGCTGAAACCGTAGAAATCCTCGTACATCGGTGCGTCCTTATCAGAAATCGTAGCGAAGGCCGAGCAGCGCTGAAGCCGTAACGACTTCATTGGGAGCGGCATCGGCATCAAGCATGGAAAGTGCGACAGCAGCGCGGCCGGAGAGGCGACGCCATAATCGCTTGGTGACCGAAAGCGACGTGCCAAGCGCAAAAGCATCACCGAGATCGGCCGCACTATCAAACCAGTTGGCGTAGGTATTCAGATTAAACGTCGCATCAGGGCCAAGCGAGCCGGACAGATTGGCCGCGACGTAGAAGCTTTCGTCGACGACACCGTCGGCAAGCGCAAGCACCGTGCCCGGCGCGCCGATAAACTTACGCCGATCATAGCCGGCACCGACGCCGGCGGTCATCCGACCGACCTGGCGGCTGTAGCTGGCCACCACGCCGCGCCCACGGAAGACCGATGATCGGACCGAACCGAGCAAGCCATCCAAGCAACCCGAACCATCGAGGCTGCTGACACAGCCCGTGATGTTGCCGGTGACGGGATCACGAGTCACGATGAAGTCCGTTGGCAAGGCTGCCAAGGCATTGTTGAGTCGCCCACCAAAACCCTGGATGCCGTCATAGACACCAATCGACAGGCTACTCCGGCGGTCCGGCCGCCAGCTGAAGCTGCCGTAGTACGTTTCACTGTCGTAGCGGTGGCCGAAATGCGCCTCGAGTGAGGTGCGACGACTTGGCCGCCACATCACGCCGATATCCCAGATCAGGCCGTCCGCTTCATAGGCTATGACGCGGGGACTTGCCGGATCGGTCTGGTAGCGCCCGTTACTCCCCAGCACCGGATTGCCGCTGGCGTCGCGCACCGCGTCGCGGCTCGAGACTTCGACATCCTCCAACCCGACACCACCAACAAGCGCAAGCGACGAAGCGAGAGGTACCGTGACATCTGCGCGGACAAAGGCATCGCGCACCCTTTGATCGAGGTTGGATACGTCTTCCTGGTAGAAGCCGGCACCGACGCCAAGACCAACGGGCAGGCCCTGCCCCGGGGCAAATCCGGCACGTATGTTCGCGCTGTGACTGACGCTATCGTCAAACAGATCGGCGGACTGCCCATTAGTCGCCAGCACATCGGGACCATCGACCCTTGTGTAGCCGATCCGATAATTTGCAAAGACATCCACCGTGTCGATCCGCGTGCGCAGAGTCGGTCCGGCATAGAGTGAGTAGATCTGAGTGGTGAGATCCCCGGCTGGGAGATTGGCGATCACCGAGCGACCCGATCCATCGACGCTCGTTCGGCTGGCCAGGGCCCCCGCTTCAAAGGTCAGGACATTGGGCACAATCGAGGCGTAACCGCGCGCAACACCGGTAAGATTGTCGGAATCGCGCCCACCCGACTGATGAGCAAAATTGCGTTCATAGCGGATCGAGACCGTACCGCCGTTGTTCCTGCCTACGATCGCAGCATCAACACCAGCGGCCACCTGGGTGAAAGTAACTACATCGCTATTGGGCGAGATCTCCCAGTTCGCGATGTTGCTGATCTCGATGTAGGGATCGATGCGGGTCCGCCCGCCAACTTTGCCTGCTTCGCGATCCTCTTCCTGCGATTGCTCATCGCCATAACCTTGCGCCTGCAACGGCACCGCCGCGCAACACGCAATGGCCAGGGCAATTCGTGCCAAGGCAGACCGGATGACGAAACCGGGCATAAGCCTAGTCGCCGTACCCGTAGTAACTGCCAAACTTGCGCCCGCTCGGACTGAAGGTCGAATCGTTGAGCAACAGCTTGATGTCAGGGCAAGCCGATAGGAGATCAACCGCATCCTCAAGCGCAGCGCGGCCAGTCATATCGGCTCGCGCGACCAGCAGTGCCTGGCCGACATGCTTGGCCAGCTCAGCGGCGGGCGTGGCAGCAAGTGCCGGCGGGCTGTCGAATATCAGGATGCGATTGGGGGCACCGCGCGTCAGCCGATTGAGAACTTCCCAGGTGCGCTCACTGGCAAGGTATTCACTGTCGCGGCCAGTGCGCTCGCCAGCCGGCAGGACCCACAGCCCCGGAATATCGGTACCGACGATGAAATCCTCCACATGGGTTTCCGTATCGGCAAGCACATCCATGAAGCCCCGGCCCGCTTCGAGCCCCAGTTTGTTCATGATCGAAGGTTTGCCGAAATCGGCATCAATCAGCAGCACTTCTAGATCGCGCTCGCCGGCCATTGCGATCGCCAGGTTGAGCGTGCAAAACGTCTTGCCTTCGTTGACGTGGGGCGAACAGACCAGAACCCGGCGCGAGTGCGCACTCCCATCCGCCTTCGCGCTGGCAAGGATCTGGCGTTTCACGATGCGGAACTCTTCCAACAGTGTCGAGGCACCACCGTCAGGATCGATCAGACCTTGTTCCCGCAACAACGACCGCACCACTTCGCGGCGCGGCCCGGTGAAGGTCACCGCCGGCCCCGCCGGTTCGCGCGAAGTGGGTGACGGATGAGTATGGGGCGCGGCCTCTTGGTCTGGCGAAACCGGTTCCCCGATCCAGTCCGAGGCTCGGCGCTTGGGTGCCGCATGTGCCGCGTCTTCGCTTCGCCGTTGCGGCGCGAACTTCTTTGCCTTGTCGCTTTCCAGCTTTGAAGGGACTGCGGCAGGCTTCAGCTTGTCGAGACCAAAGGCACCGCTGGCGCGTTCAAGCAGCGAGGGGCGCTTGGCGTCCCCCGCCTTCTCCGGCGGGGTGATGTTGGTGGGCTTGTTCACTGACATGTCCCCTTCACGCCACCGATCCGACCTGGATCATCTCGACGACAAGCAACAGGAAGCAGATTCCGGCCAAGCCCCCGCTGGCCATCCAGAACTTCTTAAGCTGCGTCTTTTCGAAGCGCTGCGTTTCCCTGGTCATGGAACGCGAGACTGTTCCGATCACCGGAATATCGAGCACCCGCTCAAGCTTATCAGCGGTGGTGAAGCTGGACCTGAGCTGGCCCATCACGAAGGCGGCGCCGGAACCGACAGCAACTCCTGCCAGCAACACTCCGATCAGCAGGATGGGGCGATTAGGCGCTGCTGGCTTTCGTGGCGCGGTCGGCGGATCGATAACTTCGAACTGGAACGCGCTTCGCTCCGTCTCCACCTGGCCACGCAACCGCATCTCTTCGCGGTTCTTCAGCAGTTCGTCATACTTGTCCTTGAGCACTTCGTAGTCACGGCTGATGCGATTGGCTTCGGCGGCAACGGCAGGCTCATCGGCCTGCGATGCAATCAGCCCCGAGATATCGGACTGGAGAGCAGCCTTACGCGCCTGCAAGGCCTGGACATTCGCTTGCCGTTCAGCCCTGATCGATACCAGCGACGTATAGGCAGGGTTGGGAGAACCTCCGGTGCCCGCGGGTTCACTGGCTGCCTGTTCACGCAAGGCCTCGATCTGCCGTTTCTGGGCCTGAACGTCGGGATGGCTGTCAGTCAGCCCACGAGCACGCATGGAGGCAAGAGTCGCCTGCGCCTGCGCCAAAGCGCCGCGTGCACCGCCGCCTTCGCCAGGAGTCATGATCGATTTCGGCGTGCTGGCGATCTGGCCATTGATGGCCGCGAGTGCACTTTGCGCAGCGGCAATGTCCGCATCGACTCCGCGCATTTCATCACGCATGCCCTGGAGGCGATTGGTTACCGTGCCGGTTCCACCAATCAGATCAGGGTGCTGCGCCTCGAAGGCGAGGCGTCGCTGTTCGGCAGCCTCCAATTCCTTCTTCCGGTCATCGAGTTGCCTGTCGAGGAACACGATCGTATCGGCAACCTGGCCGCGATTGCCGGCGACGTTTTCCTCGCGGAAGATATCGATCAGTTTCTGTACCACGTCCTGTGCCAAGGCCGC
Organism: Erythrobacter sp.; assembly: GCF_038133525.1. Taxonomy (GTDB): domain Bacteria; phylum Pseudomonadota; class Alphaproteobacteria; order Sphingomonadales; family Sphingomonadaceae; genus Qipengyuania. The sequence goes on from NZ_JAYPTL010000047.1 coordinate 10,872, forward strand.
ATTCTCTGCGTCGGTCAGGCTGGATTTTCCGATCGTAGCAGTGAGTTCGAACAGATTGTCTTCCGTACTCTTCACCTCGACCTTCTTGGCCAGGCTATCGACCGCACTTTGCATCTCCCGCTGGGTATCGACCTTTGCACCCAGGCGAGTTGCACGGACGACCTTCTCTAGGTTGACTGCACTGGTAAGCGTCTGGCGCACCTTAGTGATCGCCTGTCGACCTTCACCCGAAATATCGAGCTGTTTCGAGAGAACATCGTCTAGCTCGACGTAAATGCGCGCACGGCTCTCGTAGCTGTTGGGGATCATCGCGACGAACAGCCAGCCTACGATACACACGCCCCAAGCCACCGCCAGCGCCAGCCAGCGGCGGTTCCAGACCGTATGCAGCGCGCTGCGGACCTCGTCGAAAACTTCCTGCATGCCCCCGGATGCTCCTAGAACGTGCTTTCAGGGATAATGATCACATCACCCGGCTGGAGAAGCACATTCGCCTTGCTATCCCCGCGCTTGAGCAAGTCGGAGAGGCGCAGGGCGTATTCGACCTGGCGGCCTTCTTGCTTGTCAAAACGGATCAACTTGGCACGGTTGCCCGCAGCGAACTCGCTCAAACCACCCACCGCGATCATGGCATCGAGCACGGTCATATTTGCGCGATACGGCAGGCTGGCGGGCTTGTCCGTCGCGCCAACAATGCGAACCTGCTGACTGAAGGTGCCGGCGAACTGGTTCACAATTACCGAAACCAGCGGATCCTCGATATATTGGCTCAACTGGGTGCGAATGTCCTCTTCAAGCATCGAAGGGGTTTTGCCGACTGCAGGCATATCCTTGACCAACGGGATGGTAATGCGCCCATCGGGGCGGACCTGGATCTTCTCGGCGCCCAGTTCTGGGTTGCGCCACACATGAATGGTCAGTTCGTCAAGTGGACCGATTACATATTCCTCGCCCGGCCCTTCCTGCAGAGCTACGAAGGTTGCAGGAGGGAGTTCAGGCCCCGTGCTGGTACAACCGCCGAGCGCGAGCGCAGTGGCAGCGCATCCGACGAGGAGCGAACGGGTACGGTTGAAACGCATGGTACATTTCCCTGGCATCGATGCGAGGGTCGACGGGTACCGCGATTGGCCTGCCATCCCCCATTGGACACCTGATGCCGAAAATAGGTGAACATACCGTTAGTCATAGGTGGCAAAGCCACCGGATTCCTTGATGTTTACCGTATTTCTGCGAACTGTCTCAAATCAGGACTTCCGCAGCGGCCCCCTGCCCAAGGAAGGCGCTCGGTGAAGCGCTGGCTCCGTAGGCCCCGGCACAAAAAACGGCGACAAGATCGCCCACCTCGGCTGGCGGCAGATATGCCTTGTCGGCAAGCCGGTCGAGCGGGGTGCAAAGGCAGCCGACAATATTCGCCTCCTCTTCCGGCTCGCCGCAGAAGCGGCTGGCAATAGCGACCGGATAATTACGGCGCACCACTGTGCCGAAGTTGCCCGAAGCCGCAAGCTGGTGATGCAGGCCGCCATCGGTCACTAGGTAGGTCTCTCCGTAACTCTCTTTGCGATCGATGATTCGAGTCAGGTAAACCCCTGCTTCGCCAACGAGATAGCGGCCGAGTTCAATAAAGAGTTCGGCCTCTGAAAGCGTCTCGGGGAGCCGTTCGAACCGCTCTGCCAGCGCGTCGCCTATCGCCTGAATATCGAGCGGCTCGTCGCCAGGGAAATAGGGAATGCCAAAGCCGCCACCCATGTTGAGTTTGGGCAGAACCAAGCCCGCTTCCGTAGCGATCCTGTCCGCGCAATCGAGCACTTTGGCCTGCATGTCGATCACTGCTTCGGCCGACAGTGCCTGGCTACCGGTGAAAATATGGAGCCCCCTCCATTCGCAGCCGGCATTGACGATCCTGCGCGCCAGTGCCGGGACACGGCCCGCATCGATGCCGAAAGGCTTGGCCCCACCGCCCATTTTCATGCCCGAGCTCTTGAGCTCGAAATCGGGGTTCACGCGGATCGCCAGCCGCGGAACGTGCCCCGTGCGCTCGGCGATAGCCAGCGCTCGCCCCGCTTCGTTCTCGCTCTCGAGATTAAGTGTAACACCAGCGGTAATTGCAGCTTCGAGCTCTTCGTCGCGCTTGCCCGGTCCCGCAAAACTGACGCGCGCGACGTCGAAGCCACTCGCGCGAACCATCTTCAGCTCGCCGCCAGATGCGATATCGAGCCCATCGATCAACGTCGAAACATATGAAAGAAGTGGCGCGAAACTATTGGCCTTTATTGCGTAATTTATCTTCAGCTGTTTCGGCATTGCCGCCCGTAGATGAGCGATCCGATCGGCAATGAGTTGTCGTGAGTACACGAACAAGGGGGTCCGCCCCGCTTCCGCCACAAGATCCGAAACCTTGCGCCCGCCAATCGCCAACTCGCCGTCGACAGCCGAATAGCCAGAGGGAATGGGGCCGAGAGGTTTCACGCGCCGATTTCCTGCGCGATTGCGGCTCGGTCGATCTTGCCGTTTGGATTGAGAGGCATCGTTTCGCGCCAGTGGATCACATGCGGCTGCATGAAATTGGGCAGGTCCTTCTGCAACACCTTCGGCAACATTTCCTCATAACCGTCCACACCCGCAGCTGGTCGCACGACCAGGTGGATCTCATGACCCAATCGTTCGTCCTTAACCCCCATCGCAACAGCCTCCGCAGCCAAGCCGCTCGCCAGTGCCGCGCTTTCCAGCTCTTGTGGGCTAATACGGTTGCCCGCGCTCTTGATCATCGCATCGCGGCGCCCAACGAAATAGAGCAGGTCATCGACTTCCCGTCTTACCCTGTCACCCGACCAAACGGCCGTCCCCCCGTAGCTTGAGCATGCAGGAGCCGGCTTGAACCGTTCGGCCGTTCGCTCTGGATCCTGCCAATAGCCTTGCGCCACGAGTGGCCCGCAATGCACCAGTTCTCCTTCCTCCCCCGGACCACAAAGCCGGCCTTCATCGCCGATCACGAGGATTTCGGCATGCGGGATAGCCTTGCCCATGGATGTGGGGTGCGTATCGACCAATTCGGGATCAAGATAGGTCGAACGGAACGCCTCAGTCAGCCCGTACATTGGAAACAAACGCGCCTGTGGAAACAGGGCGCGCAGGTCTCGTACCAATTCCACGGTCAGCGCCCCGCCGGAGTTGGTGAGGCGGCGCAGCGGTGCGCGTGCTTCCTCAGGCCAATCGGCTTCGGTCAGCTGGACCCAAAGCGGAGGGACGGCGGCCAATGTCGTGACTTTGTGCCTCGCGCAGGCCTTCGCCACGTCTCGCGGAAAGAGGTAATCGAGCGGAACCACGCTGCCACCCGCGTACCAGGTCGAGAATAGCTGGTTCTGCCCGTAATCGAAGCTGAAGGGCAGTACACCCAAGGTCACATCATCGCTCGCCAGGCCAAGGTAGTCTGTCACCGATACTGCACCGATCCACATATTCGCGTGGGTCAGCATCACGCCCTTGGGCCGGCCGGTCGAACCGCTGGTGTAGAGGATGGCTGCAAGTTCCTGCGGATCGTTGCTGGATGGACCCAGCGCATCCCCTCCTCCTTCAGCGAGCGTGAAAACGTCGGCTTCGTCCACCAACTCGCAGTCGCGCGGCACATCGCCATCTTCCAAAGTCGCCAGGCGCGCTTTGGTGCCCATCAACAGGACCGAGCCACTGTCTCCGAGAATGTGCGCCACCTGCGCGCGCTTGAGCAGTGGGTTTATCGGAACATGCACCAGGCCAGCCCGGGCCGCAGCCAATGGCAGCAGGCAGGTGAGCTCACCCTTGGCCGCCCAGCTCGCTACCCGGGAACCCTTCCTCATCCGGCTCGCCAACCATCCGGAAAGCTGCCCGACACGAATTCTCAACTCGGCATAGCTAAGCGTGCGATCGCGCAGCACCAGCGCAGGCGCCTGTGCATCGCCTCTCTCGGTCAGTTGATCGAGTGGGAATGGCGTGGGATCAGGCATTAACGCTCCGAAGCAAGGGATTCCGGGTGGTCACGGCGGTCAGCTATCACGAGACGGTTACCAAACTGCAAGAGTTCGCGCAGTTTGCCCGCGGCCCCTTCGACCGGCCCGAGTGGTACGCCCTGCTCGCATCGAACGGGTCATCCCCTTTCGTAGCGATTGCGCAATGCAACGCGCGCGAGGTCGCACTGCCATTGATGCGAACCAAGCATGGCCTTGCCAGCCTCACCAACTGGTTCAGCTTTACCTGGCGCCCACTGGGCCGCGATGACGAGTGGGTAGACGAGCTGCTGGTGACGCTCGCGATCGATCTGCGCAAACAGGCCAGCCGGATCATCATGGCGCCCCTGCCCGACGAAGATGGGAACGCAACGCGCCTCGAACGCAGCTTCCACAAAGGCGGGTGGATCGTCTTCCGCGAGCAATGCGACGAGAACCATGTGCTGCCCGTCGAAGGCCGTTCCTTCGCCGAATACTGGAGTTATCGCCCCGGCCAGATGCGCACGACCTTCAAACGCAAGGCCAAGAAGGTCGACGTCGAGATCTTCACGCGCTTCGAGGAGGCCGCCTGGTCGGCATATCAATCGATCTATGCCGAAAGCTGGAAACCTGCAGAAGAGCGCGCCGACCTGTTGGAGGATTTCGCCCGCGCAGAAGGCGCGGCAGGCCGCATCCGACTGGGCATCGCGCGGGCGGACAATGTGCCCGTCGCCGCGCAGTTTTGGACCGTCGAGGGCGATACTGCCTACATCCACAAGCTGGCCCACGTCGAAGCAGCCAAGCCATTGTCCGCCGGAACCACGCTGAGCGCGGCGCTTTTCGAGCACGTGATCGATACCGACAATGTCGAGCTGATCGATTTCGGCACCGGTTCGGATGCGTACAAGCGCGACTGGATGGAACGAAACCGTCCGCGCTACCGCCTGATTTGCCTCGATTGGCGGCAGCCGCGGGCATGGCCGTCACTCATTAAAGCCTTCGCCCGTCGCCTTGCACGCCGGAAGACGCAGGGTTAAGGCCGGCCAGCCAAGAGGGGGATCACTTCCGATATGACCACGCATGCTGCCGCCATCGACTTGAAACTCCGCGCGATCTTGCGCGATGTATTGGGGCTCGATGACGCACAGGTTGCCGGCTTCAACAGCGGTACCGGCCTGTTCGGCCACTTGCCCGAGCTGGATTCCATGGCAGTAGCTGGGCTTCTTACCGAGCTAGAGGATCAGCTAGACATCACTATCGACGATGACGAAGTCGATGGCGAGATGCTGGAGACCTACGGGGGGCTGCTGGCGTTCGCCCAAGCCAAATCGGCAGAGGGCTGAAACACTGCCATGTACGCCAGCTGGCCTTGCCCGATACCCTCCGGTGGGATGGGCGAGGAGATGGCCCTGGTTTTCGACGCGAGGCGCGGTTCGCGGCTTTTGGTGATCCCTCCCTTCTTCGATGAGGCTAACAAGTTTCGCCACCAAATTCTTGAAACTATGTCACGACTTGATGAACTGGGCGTCGACTCGATCTGTCCGGATCTCCCTGGATGCAACGAAAGCCTGATTCCGCACTCGGCCCAGTCGCTGGCAGCGTGGCGCATCGCAGCCATCGCGGCTGCAAACCATTTTTCAGCCACGCATGTCCTCGCATTCCGTTCTGGCTGCTGGATCGTGCCCAGCGCGTTACCGGGTTGGCTTTACGCACCGTCGAAGCCGGGCCAGGTCCTGCGTGCGATGCTCCGCGCCCGCACCATCGCCGCACGCGAAGCAGGCCGGCAGGAGACTGCTGAGAGCCTCCTAGAGCAGGGCCGTAAGGAAGGGCTCGAACTCGCGGGCTGGAAATTGGGAAGCGCCCTGATCGGAGAACTGGAGGCAACCGGGTTCGAGGTTCACGATCACCATAACACCATCGATCACTCCGAGATCGGCGGAAAAGCTCTATGGTTGCGCGCCGAGAACGATTTCGATCCTGAGCAGGCCGAGGCTCTGGCAGCTCTCATCGCTGCGGGGATTTCGTCGTGAAGCGGCTTCCGCTCAGCTTCGAATGCCAGGGCAAGCGTTGCGGCGCGACCTTGGACAACGCCCCCGGCAAGATCGGATTGCTGTTGGTCAGCGGGGGCAATGAAATCCGGGCTGGCGCTTTCAACGGGCAGGCACGGTTAGCGGCAGAGATTGCCGCCGCAGGTTTCCCGGTATTCCGCTTCGACCGCCGCGGGATTGGCGACAGCGCCGGCGAGAACCGGGGTTTTCGCAAGTCCCGCAAGGACATTACTGCCGCCCTCAACGCCTTCCGCGCGATCGCCCCGCAGGTCGAGCGCGTGGTCGCCTTTGGCAATTGCGATGCCGCAAGCGCGCTGATGCTCACCGAAGGCGCGGGATGCGATGCGCTGGTGCTGAGCAATCCCTGGACCATTGAGGACGAGACGGACGGCACGCCGCCGCCCTCCGCGATACGTTCGCGCTATGCGGACAAGCTCAGGAACCCGCGCGAAGTGCTGCGATTGGTCAAGGGCGGTGTGGATCTTGCAAAGCTTGCGCGCGGACTGGCACGCGCGCTGGGACCCAAGGCAGCGCCCACTACGCTGGCGCAAGAGATGGCTATCGGCATTGCCGAGTTCAAAGGGCCCGTGCGCATCCTCCTCGCGACCACCGACCGCACAGCACAGGTCTTCGAAGAAAACTGGGTCGGCGCCGATAGCCGCATCGCACGCTGCCCTTGGGCCGACCACGCATATTCATCCGCGGAGGCCCGTGCGTGGTTCAAGGATCGCCTGCTGGAGGCGTTGCGCGATCAGCGGATGAAGTAGCTGGTCAGCTCGACATGGGTCGACCAACGGAATTGCCCCACCGGTCGCAGCGTCTCGAGGCGAAAACCCGCATCGACTAATACCCTAGCATCCTTGGCCCAACTCACCGGATTGCAGCTGACATAGGCCACCCTGCTCGCCTTACTCGCCGCGATCTGGGCGACCTGCTCACGCGCGCCTGCACGCGGCGGATCGAGCAGCAGGGCGTCGAAGCGTCCCGCCTCGTCCGACTGGAGGGGATTTCGAAACAGGTCGCGATGAAGTGCGTGGACGGATAGCCCCCGCGCATTCGCCGCAGCCTTGCTGGCTAGGTGCGCGTCGCGTGAAGCCTCTACTGCAAGGACCTTGGCCGGACCGGCGAGTGCAAAGGCGAAAGTGCCCAGACCGGAAAACAGGTCGGCGATTGTGCCCGCCCCGGTCAGGAAATTCTGGGCATCCGTGACCAAGGCACTCTCCCCATCCCCGGTCGGCTGAAGGAAGCTACCGTGGGGGAACGGCACTGGCACCTGCCCGAGCGTAACCGTCAGCGGCTGCGGTTCCCACACGGTTTCCGGTCCATAGCCACGATCGAGCGACAGGCGGGCCAACTGCTGTTCGCGCGCAAAGTCGAGCAGTGCTTCAGTCACAGCCAGGCCATCCGCTTCGATACCTTTGAGCGTGCAATCCACGCCCTGGTCGACGACGGTCAGCTCGATATCGACGGGCAGCTTGCCGCCATGATTGGCGATCACCGAACGCAGGGGGGAAATTAGCGCGAAGAGCTCGGGCAGCAGGATGTGGCACTCGGCCAGGTCGACGATGCGGTGCGCGCCCTTCTCCCGAAAACCCAGCACCGCACCCTTGGCCGTACGCAAGGCATGCAGCGTAGCCCGGCGGCGGGTACGCGGTGGCGAGAGGTGGGTCGGCAGCAATTCACCGACTGCTATCCCCTGGCCCTCGGCGGCGAAGGCCACCCGTTCAGTGACGAAACGCCGCAGCGCCTCTTCATCCGCCTGCTGCAGCTGGCAGCCTCCGCACGTTCCGAAATGGCGGCACGTCGCTTCGACATGGTGCGGTCCAAGTTCCAGTGTTCCGTCAGGACGAACGATATCGCCGGGTACGCCGCCCGCGACATGTCGGCCCAAGTTGGTGACGCCATCGCCCTTGGCCGCGATGCGCAGGACCGTTTCAAGTTCGCTCACAGGAAAGACGCCATGGCCGGTTTCACCGCACGGGCAAGATCACTTGCCGAGAAAGCCGGTGACGCCAATCGGGCAGCCTCCTGATGCAGCCACACGCCTTCCTCGCAAGCGCGCAGCGGATCGCCATGGCCAGCCAGTCGTGACGCCACGATACCGGCAAGAACATCGCCCGTACCCGCGACGGAGAGCCAGCTTGAACCACGCGGGAAAAATCGCACCGTGGCGTCACCGGCAAGGATCGTGTCGGGCCCCTTGGCGAGCACCGTCAACCCGGTGACGTCGCGCAGTCCGCGCACCCGGTCGAGCTTGCTATCCGCCGTGACGCCGAAGGCATCGCAAAGCTTGGCAAGTTCGCCTTCGTGCGGGGTGATGCATAGCTTCGTGGCGTCAGCCCCTTCGAGCATGTCGGGGTCGAGAAGATGGAGCGCATCTGCATCGAGCACGGTCGGCTTGCGCTGCTCGATGACCTGCGCCAGCCTGCTGCGCGCTATGGCGTCGCGTCCGGCGCCGGGACCGAACAGCAGGGCACTGTTTCGCGTATCATCAAGCGCTTCATTGACGTCCCTTTCGACAACCAGATCAGCAGGCGGGTTAGGGTATGGATTCTCGCTGAGCAGCTTCACATAGCCTGCTCCGGCGCGCATTGCTGCCTCGGCCGCGAGGAATGTTGCACCGGGCATCGTACCGGCGACGATGGTGAGCAGTCCTCGGCGATACTTGTGAGAGCCGGGCGAAGGCGCGGTAAAGCTGGGCCGGGAGGACATCGTAGACGTGAACCCTTGGAGATCGAGGCCGATCAGCACGAGCCGTTTGGCACCCATCGAGGCCATGGCCGGCATTAGTCCATGCGCTTGCTTCCACGCACCGAGCGCCAGGGTTAGATCATATTCGGGTAAAGGCCCCAGCACTGCGCCGGTATCGCTTTCGACCGCACTGGGAACATCAATAGCGATTTTATAACAGAGCTTTGTCGATAATTCTTCGAGTAGATCTTTGAACTTACCCCCGACTTCTCGCGTCAGCCCGTAGCCGAACAGGCAATCGACCACGACCGGGTTGCGCAGATGTCCTTCTGCCTCAACCTCGCCCGAGAAGTGGGCTCGGGCTAGCTGCGCGGTCGCGGTACCCGGTTCGCACGGCGCGATTACCTGCACCTGATAGCCCCTCTTGTAGAGCGTATCGGCAATCACGTAGCCGTCACCGCCATTGTTGCCAGGCCCGCATAGCACCGTAACCGGTCGCCCGGCCGCCACCCGTGCGATCCACTGCGCAGCGCCTTCGCCCGCCCGCTGCATCAGTTCCCATTCGCTGGTTCCAGCATCCATCGCCGCACGCTCGACGGCACGCATCTGGGCTACGGTGAGGACGGCGTCAGTCATGCCTCGGCTCCGGAAGCTGCGATGACTTTATACGAAAGCGGTCGCCAGCGACTGTCAATTCAAGGAACTCGCTATTGGTTTCAGTACTTGAAGTGGCCAGTTCGGCGCCATCTGCCGCTTGCCATCCGCCACCGGGGCTACTCTCAAATCGCCGAAAGCCGCCATCAGGCCGCCACAGGACGAACTGGTGGGTGCCTTCGACCGGCTTGAGCATACAGACGGTCTCGAAACTCTCGCCACCATCAAGCGCGCAATCGACCGGCAAGCCCCCCTGTTCTGCAATTTCGGGCGCCCCTCCATCCCAACAGGCTGCCAGGGCAGCGCAGGCGGAAAGGGTCAGGCAGGGCCGCAACGAAAGCATCCCTCGCCGCTGCCACGGCGACGCGCCGGGGGCAAGGGTCAGCGCTTTATCTGAGAAACGTCACGGATCGCGCCGCGAGCTGCGCTGGTGGTCATCGCGGCATAGGCTTCGAGCGCTGGAGAGACCTTACGCGGACGCACTTCGGCCGGCTGCCAGCCGGCAGCATCGCGCGCCGCGCGGCGGGACGCCAGCTCTTCATCCGATACCGCCAGGTTGATCGACCGTTCAGGTATCGAGATCACGATGGTGTCGCCAGTCTCGACCAACCCGATAGCCCCGCCCTCAGCCGCTTCGGGCGAGGCGTGACCGATCGACAGGCCCGACGTGCCGCCAGAAAAGCGCCCGTCGGTGAACAGGGCGCATTGTGCTCCCAGCCCCTTCGATTTGAGATAGCTGGTCGGATAGAGCATTTCCTGCATCCCCGGCCCGCCCCGCGGACCTTCGTAGCGGATCACCACGACTTCGCCCGCCACCACTTCTCCCGCGAGGATGCCCTCGACCGCAGCATCCTGGCTCTCGTAGACTCGCGCAGAGCCGGTGAAGCGCAGGATGCTCTCGTCGACCCCGGCGGTCTTCACGATGCAGCCATCCTCGGCAATGTTGCCGTAAAGCACGGCGAGCCCGCCATCCTTGCTGAAGGCATGTTCGGCACTGCGGATCACCCCGTTCTCGCGATCGAGGTCGAGATCGGCCCAGCGGCGCGACTGGCTGAAGGCGGTCTGCGTCGGCACGCCGCCCGGCGCGGCAGAGAAGAACTCGCGTACCTTGTTGTTCTGCGTGCGGCCGATGTCCCAATCGTCGAGTGCATCGCCCATGGTAGGGCTGTGCACGGTCGGCAGCGCGGTGTGGAGCAGGCCCGCCTTTTCGAGTTCGCCAAGGATCGCCATGATCCCGCCAGCGCGATGGACGTCTTCCATGTGTACGTCGCTCTTCGCCGGGGCGACCTTGCTGAGACACGGCACCTTTCGGCTAAGCCGGTCAATATCCTTCATCGTGAAATCGACCCCCGCCTCATACGCGGCGGCAAGCAGGTGAAGCACGGTATTGGTCGATCCACCCATGGCGATATCGAGGCTCATGGCATTTTCGAAGGCTTCGAAGCTCGCGATGGTACGTGGCAGGACGCTTTCATCGTCTTCCTCGTAGTAGCGCTTGGCGAGCGTCACCACGAGCCGCCCCGCCCGTTCGAACAGGCCCTTGCGGTCGGCATGGGTCGCCAGCGTCGAACCGTTGCCCGGGAGCGAAAGCCCCAATGCCTCGGTCAGGCAATTCATCGAGTTCGCGGTGAACATGCCGCTGCATGATCCGCAGGTCGGGCAGGCGTTCTGCTCAATCGCGGTCACTTCCTCGTCGGAGTAATGTTCGTCCGCTGCGGCAACCATGGCATCGACGAGGTCTAGAGCGACCTCCTTGCCCTTAAGCACGACCTTGCCTGCTTCCATCGGGCCGCCCGAAACAAACACTGCCGGGATGTTGAGCCGCAGCGCCGCCATCAGCATGCCGGGGGTGATCTTGTCGCAGTTCGAGATGCACACCATTGCATCGGCACAATGCGCGTTGACCATATATTCGACGCTGTCGGCGATCAGGTCGCGGCTGGGCAGCGAATAGAGCATCCCGTCGTGGCCCATGGCGATCCCGTCATCGACCGCAATGGTATTGAATTCCTTGGCGACCCCGCCCGCTGCCTCGATCTCGCCCGCGACCAGCTGGCCGAGGTCCTTGAGGTGGACGTGGCCCGGCACGAACTGAGTGAAGCTGTTGACCACGGCGATGATCGGCTTGCCGAAATCTCCGTCCTTCATCCCGGTGGCGCGCCACAATCCGCGCGCGCCGGCCATGTTGCGGCCGTGGGTGGTGGTGCGGGAACGATAGGCAGGCATGGCAGGTCTCTCTTGCTGGAAGGCCCTGCCTAGCAGACCGCAGAGCCTGCGCTAACGCTAGATTGGCGCGAGGGCGGCCAAGCCTGCCTTTCAGAGCTCAAGCGCTACCCGCCCCATCACATCGGCCAGCAGCATTGCCCAGCGTGACTGGCCCGCTTCGCTTTCGATCTGGTCCTGGCGGATCTCGATAGCGCAATAAGGTATTCCGTGCGCTTCGGCGTGGCGGTTCATCGTCGAGTTCAGTTGCCTGCCCGAATAGGGCTCGTTGTCGCCCACCGTCAGGCCCTGCTCGCCCAACAAGCGGATGGCATGCCGCGCGGCACGATCATCCTCGTTATAGAGCAGCGCGACTTCCCAAGGCCGCGCCTCATCGCTGGTTCTGAGCGCCGGTGTGAAGCTGTGGATCGAGATGATCAGCTTGGGCCGGGCAACGTCGACGAACTCCGCAAAAGCCTCATGATAGGGCCGGTGAAACCTTGCCAGGCGAGACTCGACATCGGCTCCGATATTGCCGGGGATTAGGTGCCCGTCGCTGGAGGTTGGAACGACAGCCGGATCGTCCTCATCTCGATTGAAATCGCAGACGAGGCGACTGACCGTGGCAATATGCGCCGGGATGCCATGACGGCGGGCAAAACGATCGGCTACGCCCTCGGCCCCGATGTCGATCGCAATGTGTTCAAGCATCAGGGCGGGTTCGATGCCGAGTTCGATACCCGCAGGGACATGATTCGATGCATGATCGGCAACGCAGATCAGGCCACCCGGCCTGAGGTCGTCGACGCCCACTTGGCGGAACGGCCTTCCGTCGATCATCTGAGCTTGCCCTTCATTTGCCACCAGCCGGGATGATCAGCGGCGATGCGGGCCGCGGCCTGGTCCCGCGCTGTTTCGTCATCGTAAAGTGCGAAACACGTCGCGCCTGAGCCCGACATACGGGTGAGAAAGGGCGAAGTTCCGCGAAGCGCCGCGAGCACACCCGCCACTGGCGGACAAAGCGCAATGGCTGGGCCTTCCAGGTCGTTGCGCCCCTCAAGCGCGATAGTGCGCGCGTTGCCCGCAGGCATCGGGCCGCGATCCGTGCCGTCCCAGGCCTTGAAGACCGGGCCGGTGGAAAGCGGCACCCGCGCATTGACCAGCAACACGGGCGTGCCTGCAAGGCTGTCGTCGGCGGGTTCAAGCTCGGTCCCCGTACCCCGCCCGATGCAGGTGCGACTTTCGACGCAGGCGGGGACGTCGGCGCCAAGCGCGGCCGCACGGTCTCGCCAGTCGTCCGGCAGACCGTGGGCGTCGCGGATAAGGCGGAATACTGCTCCAGCATCGGCCGATCCTCCGCCCAGACCCGCAGCCACCGGGAGCTTCTTCTCCAGCGTGATCGCCAGTCCGCTATCATGAGGCAGCACCGCCAGCGCCTTCGCGACCAGATTGTCGGATGGATCGTCCAGCCCGCCAGCAAACTCGCCGACCACAAGCACCGCATCCTGAGCCGCGGGCTCGACGCTCAGCACATCCCCCGCGTCGACGAAGGCGAACAGCGTCTCGAGCTCGTGGTACCCGTCCTCCCGCCGCCTGCGGACATGCAGCGCGAGGTTGATCTTGGCGTAGGCGGTTTCTTGCATTTGGGACTTGATTGCATCCCTGTCCGTCATCCCAGCGAAAGCTGGGATCGTTGCCGATCAAGCGAGTCGGTCAAACAAATCGTCCCACTCCGGATTAGCCCTCTCGATAAGCTCGATCTTCCAAGCTCTTTTCCAGGCCTTCATGGCTTTCTCGCGAGCGATCGCTTCCGAAATGTCATCGTAAACTTCAGCATATACAAGTCGCTTCAACCCGTAGCGCCTGCAAAACGAGGAACCGACGCCAGTCCGGTGCTGATCAATGCGAGTTGTCAAATCTGCGGTCACACCAATGTAGAGTACCCCATCGCGCTTGTTCGCCATGATGTAGATCCAACCGCCCATACACTAAACTTTCGTTGGTGGAGAGCGATCCCAGCTTTCGCTGGGAAGACGGATCTGGCCGGACTGGTTGTGGAAGCCGCTACATGTTCGGATAGTTCGGCCCGCCGCCGCCTTCGGGCGTCACCCAGGTGATGTTGCCGTTGGGATCCTTGATGTCGCAGGTCTTGCAGTGGACGCAGTTCTGCGAGTTGATCTGGAACTTGGGCGATCCGTCCTCGTTCTCAAGCCACTCGTAGACGCCTGCGGGGCAGTAGCGGGTCGAAGGACCGGCGAAGACGCCCAGCTCGCTCGCCTTCTGCAGCTCCATGTCGGCCACCTTGAGGTGCACCGGCTGGTCCTCGGCATGGTTGGTGTAGCTGAAGCTGACATTGGTCAGGCGGTCGAAGCTGAGCTTCCCATCGGGCTTGGGATAGGCGATCGGTTGGTACAGGTCGGCGCGTTGCAGTGACTCGCTGTCCTTGTGGTGCTTCATCGTGATCGGCAGGCCGATCTTGAGCGTGCGCATCCACATATCGATCCCGGCGAGCACGGTGCCCAGATCGTCGCCCCACTTGGCGACCATTGGCTGCGCATTCTTCACCAGCTTCAGCTCGTCTGCAATCCAGCTCGACCGCACGGCCGAGTCATAGTCCCGCAACTCGGTGTGTTCCTTGCCCGCGTCGATCGCTGCAGCGATGCTTTCGGCGGCGAGCATGCCGCTCTTCATCGCGGTATGGCTGCCCTTGATGCGCGGCACGTTCACGAAACCGGCCGAACAGCCGATCAGCGCACCACCCGGGAAGGCCAGCTTGGGCACGCTCTGCCAGCCACCCTCGTTGATCGCGCGCGCGCCATAGGCAACCCGCTTGCCGCCTTCGAGGATCGCGGCAATCTCCGGATGGTGCTTCCAGCGCTGGAATTCCTGGTAAGGCGAGACGTAGGGATTGGCGTAGTCGAGCGCGGTGACGAAGCCGAGTGCGACCTGGCCGTTGGCCTGGTGATAGAGGAAGCCCCCGCCCCAGCTGCTGGTTTCGGATAACGGCCAGCCCTGCGTGTGAATCACGCGACCGGGCACGTGATTCTCGGGATCGATATCCCACAATTCCTTGATGCCAATGCCATAGACCTGTGGCTGGCAATCCGCCTCGAGATCGAACTTCGCCTTCATCTGCTTGGTCAGGTGACCGCGCGCACCCTCGGCAAAGAGCGTGTACTTGGCGTGGATCTCCATGCCCGGCTGGTAATCG
>NZ_JAYPTL010000048.1:0-25581 GCF_038133525.1 Erythrobacter sp.
CCTTGAGCCTGAGGGACTGGACACACACCTTGTCTATCCGAACGGTATCTCGACTTCGCTTCCTGTCGACGTCCAGCAGGCGATGCTGCGCAGCATGAAAGGGCTCGAGCAGGTTGAGATGGTCGTTCCCGGCTATGCGGTCGAATACGATCACATTGATCCGCGCGCACTCACCGCCGGCCTCGAGCTACACGCAATGCCGGGATTGTACTGTGCGGGCCAGATCAACGGTACGACCGGCTATGAAGAGGCGGCGGCGCAGGGCCTGGTTGCTGGCATGAATGCTGCGGCGCAGGTTTTGGGCAAGGAACCCGCCGCGCTCGATCGTGCCAACTCCTACCTTTCGGTGATGGTTGATGACCTGACGCTTCACGGAATCACCGAGCCTTATCGCATGCTCACCGCGCGGGCGGAGTATCGGCTGCGTCTGCGCGCCAGCAATGCGGATACGCGCCTGACCCCGCTTGGCATGGCGGCCGGGCTTGTTGGGGAGGAACGCTACGCGTGGTTCGAACGCAGGATGGTCCGGCGAAAGGGCCTGGAATCGGTATTCGATGGTCCAATCCACGCACGTGACCTTGCTGACGCAGGGTTTCACGTGAAACGCGATGCCGGCGCGCGGCCATTGCGGGATTGGCTTTCGGCAGGCCATGTCGACCTTAACGGGTTGGCGCCCCTGTTCGCGGAGATCGATCCTTGTGATGAACTCGCCGTGGAAATGGCCGAAGATGCCTTCTACGCGCCATATCTCGCCCGCCAGCAGGCGGAGCTCAGCGATCTGCGTGCGAGTGAAGCCCTCCGGCTTCCGGCAGATTTTCCCTATCGTGAAGTCCCCGGGCTTTCGAATGAGATGGTCGAACGCCTTTCGACGGCGCGCCCAGCGGACATGGCCGCGGCATCGCGCGTCCAGGGAGTGACCCCAGCAGCCCTGGCGGCGCTGTTGGTCCATGCACGCCGGTTGGGGCAGTTGGCAGCGTGATCGATACCGAAGACAAGGCCAGAGCCTATGTCGCAAATCTTTGCGACGAATCCGCGATGGAGCGTCTCGAACGCCTCGTGCTGGCACTGGTCGAAGAAAATGAGCGACAGAATCTCGTTGCCCGAAATTCCCTGGCTACGGTGTGGCAGCGCCATATCGCCGATTCCGCGCAATTGCTGGACCACTTCGATCAAAGTGAGAGGCCGTGGCTCGATCTTGGCAGCGGGGCGGGTTTCCCTGGGCTTGTCGTCGCTGCGATGCGCCCCGAACTCCCTGTAATTCTTGTAGAATCACGCAGGCGCCGCATCGAGTGGCTGGAGCACTGCATAGCGCTGCTGGGCTTGCGTCAGTGCCGGGTAGAGGGGCGACGGCTGGAACTGGTCGATGGTTTTCCCGCTGGGGTTATCTCCGCGCGGGCTTTCGCTCCGCTGGACCGTTTACTCCGCTTATCCGCACGCTTCTCCACAAGCGACACCCAATGGCTGTTGCCCAAGGGGCGCTCGGCAGCGCAAGAAGTGCAGGGTCTCGCAGAATCGCGACGCGCAATGTTTCACGTGGAACATTCGCTTACCGATCCCGAGGCGGGAATCGTAATTGGCCGAGGCCAATGGAAGGGAACGGCATGATCACCATCGCGATCGCGAACCAGAAGGGCGGGGTGGGCAAGACCACTACGGCGATCAATATCGCCACAGCCATGGCCGCGACGGGGTGGAAGACGCTGCTGATCGACCTCGATCCCCAGGGAAATGCCTCGACGGGCCTCGGTATCGAAGCGGCTGCGCGCGAGCTTACCAGCTACGACCTGCTGCTCGAGGAAGCGACACTCCCCGAATGTACTTTATCAACTGACATCCCCGGTCTCGACATCGTTCCCGCCACGCAAGACCTTTCGGGTGCGGAGGTTGAGCTGGTTTCGGTCGAGGATCGCACAGCTCGCCTGACGAAGGCGCTGGCGCAGCATTCACGCGCCTACGAGGTATGCTTCATCGACTGCCCGCCCTCGCTCGGTTTGCTGACGCTCAATGCGCTATGCGCGGCGGATACGCTGCTCGTACCGTTGCAGTGCGAGTTCTTTGCCCTCGAGGGACTTAGTCAATTACTTCAGACTGTTGAGCGCATCCAGCAAGGCTTCAACCCCAATCTTGGCATCGTTGGCGTAGTCCTGACCATGTTTGACCGCCGGAACCGCCTGACCGACCAGGTGGCTGATGATGTGCGTGATTGTCTCGGCGGGCTGGTGTTCGAGAATGTGATACCACGCAATGTCCGCCTCTCCGAGGCGCCCAGCCACGGCATGCCTGCACTGGTCTACGACCACCAATGTCCGGGTAGTCGCGCCTATATCGGCTTGGCGCGCGAGTTAATTGGACGCCTACCCGAAACGAGGAAAGCCGCATGAGCGAGACCACGCCCGTCGCCCGCCCGATCGATCGCAAGAAGAAGCTTGGTCGCGGCCTGGGCGCTCTGCTGGGTGAGACCCGCCGAGAGGAACCGCTGGTTCGCCGCGAGACGTACAGTGAAGAGACCGATGACGCCGCGGCGCAGCAGGCTCCAGTCACTGCCATCACGAGCGGCCTCGCGTCTATCCCCGTCGCGCGCATCGAGCCCTTGCCGGGTCAGCCACGCACCTACTTCAATGAGGAAGCCCTCGATGAGCTCGCCTCGTCGATAGCGGCACGTGGGGTCATACAGCCGATCATCGTGCGTCCGCTGGATGGTGGGCGCTATCAGCTGGTTGCCGGTGAACGGCGTTGGCGTGCGGCTCAGCGGGCCAGATTGCATGAAATCCCCGCTTTGGTTCGGGAGCTCGAGCAGCGCGAAGTAATGGCGCTGGCCCTGATCGAGAATCTCCAGCGCGAAGACCTCAATCCCCTTGAAGAAGCACGGGCTTATCAGAAGCTTGCGGACGATGAAGGGATGACTCAGGCCGAGATCGCCAAGCTGGTCGACAAGTCGCGTAGCCACGTTGCGAACTTCCAGCGGCTGTTGGCGCTACCGGATGATGTGCTCGCTTTTCTTGCTGAGGGCGCGCTCTCGATGGGGCATGCCCGCGCGCTCATCGGGCGCGAAGATGCTTCGGCCCTCGCACAGCGTGCTGTTAGCGAAAAGCTATCGGTTCGCGAGATTGAGAAGCTTTCTCGAGCGCCATCGAAATCCAGTACGACCAGGCAAAGGCCGCCTGCTTCGCATGGCGCCGGTGAAGATGCGGATATCGCAGCGGTTCAGGGCCATCTCGAAGAGTTCCTGGGCATGCAGGTACGCATCAAGACCGAGGCGACGCCCAATACGGGAACCGTGACGATACGCTACCGAACTCTCGATCAACTAGACCTGATTTGCCAACGACTTACGGGCGGAGATATCTGATAATTCTCAGATACTTGGGGGGCAAATAGCCTTCCTGCGAGCCTACTGCTCGTCAGGTGCGACCGTGCGATAGACTGCGCGCCGAGGTACCATCACCGTGACCGGAACAAGCATGTACTGGCCGCTGTCGGAATACTGTCCGTGAAGCGCTCCGCTCCGTGCGCTTGCCATGTATCGATCGAGGTAGCGCTCACATTCCGACCATGAGCCTCGTGGGCTCCGTGCTGTCGGACTATCTTCATCATCCTCGTCGTGTGGCAGACTCAAGCGCCGATCGCACTCCGTGAGCCATGCATCCCGATCGAACTGAACCAGACGCCCACCAGGAGGTACATTTGGAGGTTCACCTCCAGCGATAACCAAGTAGTTGCCAGAGGCCGATTTTTCCTGACCCTGTACTGGGTACTGGCTGTAAACAGCCGGGTAAGCGTAGAGAATCTCGCCGACTGGCCGTTGGTTGGCCAGTTCTCCAACAAAGGAACCTCCAGATCCGGCCTCACCGTAGCGTGTGTCCTGCCCATCAGGTGCCGGCCATGCCGGCACGCTGTCGCTATCCACCGCATAACGCTCAGGTTTTTCAACTGGATAGGCATAGACGTCCGGCTCTATCGATGGGATCGACTGAACTACTGGGCGGTGGACAAACACTATAGCCCCATCCGCCTGATGAGCGGGAATTACCCGTGCTGCGCCATTCTCCTGATCCGAGCTACCTGCGTCAGTGGTGGCTTCGGCAGGGATCTGCTGGTCTGCGTTCTGGTGCGCCCCAGACGCATCGATGATTGGGCTCTGAGCAGTTGCGGTCGAAAATCCCAAACCCAGCGCTGCTCCACAAACTGCGAGCCTGTAAAGCAGTGACATAAAACAGCTCCTGCGAAGATGTCCCGCTCCTGAAGCAGGTCCCTCTCGTACAGTAGGCTATCATTTCTGGACAGTTCGGCAAATTGGGCCCACTGACTGTCCCGCTCCGGGCCGATTTGGTCAGATGCGTGTAGCCAGAACGGCCGCTAACGCTTCAATTCCCACCTGATCATCTTCATCGAACCGTGCGGCGACCGGGCTGTCCAGGTCAATCACGGCAACGACTTGTCCGTCACGAAGTACCGGGACGACCAATTCCGAATTGGTCACCGAATCGCAGGCAATATGCCCCGGAAAAGCGTGAACATCGGGGACTAGCTGTGTCATCGCTTCGTTCGCTGCGACACCGCACACTCCCTTGCCTAGCGGTATCCGGATACATGCAGGCCGGCCGCAGAAAGGGCCGAGGACGAGTTCATCGTCGATCATGCGGTAGAAGCCTGCCCAGTTGAGATCCGGCAGGAAGTCCCAGAGCAAAGCCGCGATATTGGCCATGTTGGCAATACCGTCGGGCTCGTCAGTGGTGAGGGCCGATGCTGCATCGAGCAGTTGGCGATAAGCCTCGGGCTTGGGGCAATCGGGCGCGGGACGAAAATCGTACATGGCGCCGATCTAGTGTGACAACCGTGAGCCGCAAGCCCCATTGCCGCATACCGAGCTCTCGCCTATCCGATGAAGCATGAGCACTCTCAAGAAAGTGGGCATCGGCCTTTTCGTCCTTTTGCTGATCGTGGCTGCCGGTCTGTGGCTCCTAACCCGAGGCGACACCGCGACAATGCCATGGGCCGATGTCACGGGTACAGATCCGCAACTTGAGGAAGTTGCTGAGGAATCTATCCCCACAGTAGCGATCGCCGATCCCGTTGGCTGGGGTGACGATGAAGCCCCGGTCGCGGCGGAAGGCCTCGCGGTTTCACGCTTTGCCGAAGGGCTGGATCATCCTCGCACGCTGCAAGCCCTACCCAATGGTGACATTCTGGTTGCCTTGACGCGTGCGCCGCAGAGCAAGGGTGGCGGGCTCGAGGCCTGGATTGCCGACAAGCTTATGACGAAGGCAGGAGCTACTGGCCCTTCACCGAACAAGATCATGCTGCTGCGGGATAGCGACGGTGACGGAAAAGCGGATGTGCAGGAGGTCTTGATCGACGGTCTCGATTCCCCCTCTGGCCTCGCATGGGCCGCTGGCATCCTGTATGTCGCCAATCACAACGCAGTCTTGGCATATCCCTACGAACTGGGAGCGAGCGAGGTAACAGGCCCGCCGCGAAAGATTGCCGACCTCGCGCCGGGCGGCAACCACTGGATGCGCAATCTCGCACTGAAGCCAGATGGCACGAAGCTTTATGCCGCAGTCGGCTCGGCGAGCAATATCGCAGAGCGAGGGCTCGAAGCGGAAGAAGGTCGCGCGCTCATTTGGGAGATAGACCTGGCCTCGGGCCGTCAGCGGGTCTTCGGCGCAGGCCTGCGCAACGCCAACGGGCTCGACTTCAGCCCGTGGTCCGGTGAATTGTGGACCACCGTGAATGAGCGCGACATGCTCGGATCGGACCTTGTTCCTGACTATCTCACCAACGTCCCGGTCGGTGCCCATTATGGCTGGCCCTGGGTCTATTGGCGCGACAACTTCGACCGACGGGTAAAGTACGCGATACCCTCCTTCATCAGCTATGTTCGCACTCCTGAATACGCCATGGGCCCCCACGTCGCCGCACTGGGCCTGGTATTCAGCAAGGAAGGTGCCCGGATGGGCGAGAAGTTTGCCAGCGGTGCCTTCGTTGCACAGCACGGGTCCTGGAATCGCAAGCCGCCCTCCGGCTACGACGTAGTCTATGTGGCCTTCGACGAGCGGGGGAATCCGATGGGCAAGCCGGTGCCCGTGCTCACCGGTTTCCTCACCGGCGATGGCAAGACGCACGGCAGGCCAACCTGGGTCGAGTGGGCTGGAGACGGCGCGCTGCTGGTGAGTGATGACACCGCTGGGATCATCTGGCGCGTAATCGCGCCGGGCGCCGAGCCGCAGGCCGGGATTGAACGCATCTCTGGCAAGCGCCTGCCGCCACAGCGCGAACTGCGCGGACAGTCAGCGACATTCGGTGCTGATGATTTTGCCCGCAGCGTTACCGCCGAGTAAGTCGCGCGGCGCGACTTCTCAGCCAGCTAGTTGGGTTGAGTCCAGCGCATAGAGATCCGCCGCTCCGGCAGTAGCCGAGGCGCGCAGGCCCGCAGCCTCGGGCACAACTCGGTCGAGGAAGTAGCGGACGCTCGCTCGTTTTGCCCCCAGGAAGGCGGCGTTATCAATGCTTTCGAGCGCGCGTAGCTGGCGTAGCAACTGCCACCCAGCAACCGCAACGGCCAACATCGTGCAGAACGGAACGGAGCCGGCCAGTCGATCATCCAGACTTGCTTCGCCTCGCAGCCACTCCGCGACCGTAAGGCAATCTTGCGCCAGTGTCCCGAGGGCCCGCTCATCCGCGCAATCCCGGGCGATGTCGCTGATCAATGTCAGTACCGCCTGACCGTCCTCAAGCCCGAGCTTGCGTGTTACCAGGTCGGCAGCCTGAATACCGTTCGTGCCCTCGTAAATCGGGGCGATACGCGAATCGCGCCAGTGCTGGGCTGCTCCGGTTTCCTCGATAAAGCCCATGCCGCCATGGATCTGGACACCCAAGCTTGCCACCTCGATCCCCGCATCGGTACCCCAGGCTTTAATCAACGGCGTAAGTACCTCAGCACGGGCTGCTGCAGCCTCATCGCCCAAGGTCCCTCGATCAACCTGCCCCGCGGTGTAATAGAGCAGCGCCCGAGCCCCCTCTGTCAGCGCCTTCATGCGGATCAGCATGCGCCGCACGTCGGGATGCTCGATGATCGCGACGGGCATGCGATCGGGTGATCCTGCGCGTACCGACTGCACCCTGTCTCGCGCATAGGCGAGAGCCTGTTGCGTCGCGCGTTCGCCAATCTGAACGCCCTGATTGCCCACGTTGATCCGCGCGTTGTTCATCATCGTGAACATCGCAGCGAGGCCACGGTTCGGAGCGCCGACCAGTTCACCGATACATTCGCCATTGTCGCCGTAACTCATCACGCAAGTAGGTGAAGCGTTGATGCCGAGCTTGTGTTCGATGCTGACGCAGCGCAGGTCATTCCTTTGGCCCAAGGAACCATCCCCATTCACCTGATATTTGGGCACAATAAACAGTGATATGCCCCGGCTACCCTCCGGGGCGTCAGGCAAGCGGGCCAGGACGAGGTGGATGATGTTCCTCGACAGTTCGTGTTCGCCCCAGGTTATGAATATCTTGGTCCCGGCAATACGGTACTTCCCGGCATGTTCGCCCTCTGTGATCGGTACTGCCGTCGCGCGCAGGGCACCGACATCGGAACCAGCCTGAGGTTCGGTCAGGTTCATCGTGCCGGACCATTCGCCACTTACCAGCTTGGGCAGGTATTTGTTGCGGAGTTCCTCGGACCCGTGGTGCTCGAGTGCTTCGATCGCGCCCACGCTGAGCATGGGCAGCAGGTTGAACGCCATGTTTGCGGTCCCGAGATTCTCAAGGACGTTACAGGCTAGCGTAAAAGGCAATCCCTGCCCGCCGAAGCCTTCGGGGCCCGCGATGGCATTCCAACCCTGCTCGACATAGGCCTGATAGGCTTCTGCAAATCCGGCTGGCAGCTGCACGACCCCGTTCGCCAGTTTCGCGCCCTCAAGATCACCCAGTCGATTGAGCGGCGCCCATTCACCCGCCGCAAACTGGCCGATGCCCTCAACGATTGCCTCGACCATATCCGGTTCCGCGGAAACGAAACGGGCACTTTGGGCGAGTTCCTCGATCCCTGCGTTGACACGGATAGCCAATAATTGATCTTGGGTTGCGGCGGCGTAGGTCACAGGCATTCCTCTTGGCTTTGCAGACTTCCAGATATAGCGCCCAAGCATGAGCCGCAAATACGCTACGGAAACGCTTCGAGCCGATGCCGAGGGGATCGCGCGTGCGGCCGCGATATTGCGTGCCGGGGGCCTCGTGGCTGTACCTACTGAAACGGTGTATGGACTGGCGGCTCGTGCGGATAGCGACGTTGCCGTGGCACGAATCTACGAAGCCAAGGGGCGGCCAAGCTTCAACCCATTGATCGTGCATGTCAGATCGCTGGATCAGGCAAGGGTTCTGGCGGAATTATCGCCGCAGGCGGCCAAACTCGCCGAGGAACATTGGCCTGGCCCGCTGACACTCGTCCTCAAGCGTCGGACCGGGGCTGGGTTGGCGGGTGCAGTGACTGCAGGGCTGGACACGGTTGCGCTGCGCATGCCCGATCACCCGGTCATGCGGGCGCTACTCGAGATGGTCGACTTCCCATTGGCGGCGCCTTCGGCGAATCGTAGCGGGTTCATAAGTCCCACAACTGCCGCACACGTCCTCACCTCTCTGGATGGGCTGATCGACGCGGTGATTGATGGCGGAGCCTGTGTCGCGGGCGTTGAATCGACGATTGTCGCCGTTCGGACGGATGGATCCATCGAAGTGCTGCGCCCGGGCCCGATCGATCTGGGGCAGCTATCGAGAAGCACCTCAATCGAGGCTCCTGGCCAACTGGCCAGCCACTATGCACCGGGTAAGCCCGTACGACTCAACGTAACCGAAGTTGCGCCAGACGACTTCTCGATCGGATTTGGGGCCTATGGGGGGGATTGCACCCTATCGGAAACCGGTGATCTGGCCGAAGCGGCGGCACGGCTCTATGCCTGCCTCCACGAAGGGGCCCGGTCTCCCAAGCGTTGCATTGCGGTGGCCCCAATTCCGGAAATCGGGATGGGCGTCGCGATCAATGATCGCTTGCGGCGAGCCGCTGCACCTCCGGATTGATTAGCGTACCTCGGGTTCCGAATCAGGTCTCGGTTTCACCTGCTGCATTTGCGCATAGGTGTTGAGTGCCTGGTCACAGGCCCGGCGATTACCTTCCTGGCATTCGTCGAGCTGTTTGTCGTAGCGCCGCTGCAGCTTCTTGAGGCGCTGCTCACGCCTTTGCAGATCTTGTGAGGATTCGATCTTCGCGGGTGGTTGGCCCGAAATTGCGCTGGCCTGTGTGTCACTGAATGCGCCAGCAGGAGTTTGGATCAGGAACAGCGATACGGCGGGAAAAACGAGTATTGCTGGGCGGCGCATGGCGTTTCCTTCCATGCACCGCCTAGCCGTTCACAACTGAGCCGTCGATGAACTTAAGCTTCTGGTGCCTCGGGTGCATCCGGCGCCTCGGGAGCTTCGCTTTCTGTGGCGGTATCGTCGGTCGCAGGTTGGGTCGTCTTGCAGTTCAAATTGCCCGAACCCATCGCGCTAACCGTGCAATTGGCGCGGCCGTGGACCGTTACGGTTCCGGAGCCCATGATGCTGGCATCGACCTTGCCGTCTGACGAGAACTCGGTGTCACCCGAGCCGGCAACGGAGATATCCGCCGTCTCGACTTTCAGCCCGGCCATCCGCGCGCGGCCTGAGCCCGCCACGGTCAGATCAAGCGTCTCGACCGAGCCCGATGCTTCGAAATCCCCAGATCCCGCGATGGTCAGGTCGAGCTTCGAGGCGCTGACCTTGCCAATACTGGCCTTCCCTGACCCGGCAATCGTCACATCACCCTTGCCTGTCAGCTTGTCGGCTTCGATCGAACCGGAGCCAGCCAGCACAATGCCGCTGAGTTCCGGGAGGGTGACCCGAATGGTCGCAGTTCCCTTATCCTTCCAGCCGTCCCGTCCACGGACGATGCCAAGGGTGTCCCCATCGAGCGAAAAGCGGAGAGCCTCAACTGCCTCGTCGTCGCCTGAGACATCGATATCGAGTTTGTCGCCTTCACTGACGATCACACGATCCGGGCTGGCGAGAACCAGTTCGGTTGGCGCCTGGCCACTCATATCGAGTTCGGAAAGCGGCACGGCGTCTTCATCGCCGATGCGGATATGCATGCCGTCGCAACCGGAAACCAGGACTACACCTGCCAGTGCGGCGATCGGTGCGAGTCCTTTGAGTATCTTGTGGATCATCATCGAAGCAGTTCCTTGTATGCCGATAGTCCGTGTTGCCGTTATAATACAGCGAGCGGTTGCATTCAAGCCGAACGAAAAAGGCCGCCCCTTGCGGAGCGGCCTCAAACGCGGACTTCGTCGAAGTCAGAAAGACGTCTGTCGATCAGGCTTCTTCGGTGTTCTCGTAATACTGCGGCGCGTGTTCCCGTAGCACGTCGAGAATCTTGCCGAGCGCGGTCGGCTCGTCGGTCTTCTCCATCGCCGCGAGCTCGCGAGCGAGACGGCTCGACGCCGCTTCGAAAATCTGACGCTCTGAATAGCTCTGTTCGGGCTGGTCTTCGGGGCGGAACAGGTCGCGCGTCACTTCGGCGATGGATACCAGGTCACCCGAGTTGATCTTGGCTTCATATTCCTGCGCGCGGCGCGACCACATGGTGCGCTTGACCTTTGGCTTGCCCTTGAGCGTTTCCATCGCTTCCTTCAGCGTCTTGTCGCTCGACAGCTTCCGCATGCCGATCGATTCAACCTTGTTGACGGGAACGCGGAGCGTCATGCGCTCTTTTTCGAAACGGAGGACGTAAAGATCGAGCTGCATGCCCGCGATTTCTTCGCTCTGCAGTTCCACGACGCGTCCTACGCCGTGCTTCGGGTAAACAACGTAATCGCCAACGTCGAAGGCATTCGCCTGGCTTGCCATGCAATCCATCCTTTCGTCCGGGCGCGACCACTGAGGGGCTGCAACGTCATCAAGGGGCTATGCCGCGGCCCATGGTAAGGAGCGCGGTGTGGAACCTTTGGTGACGTTGCTTGGGTGGCCTGCCCTTCCAATTCTTCACACCTGACCGGGAGCAAACCGGTGCAGTTGTTGCATTATATAGCACAGTCGCAAGAAAATTGCGAATCGCAATTCTCATCGATCGGAAATGGGATGGCTGCGCGCTGCGCGCGCGGTCAGATCAGTCGCCTTCGCCGGGTTCGGCGGAGAAGTACTTGTCGTACTTGTCTTCTTCACCCTTGTGCTCGTCGGCATCGGCAGGCGCATCCTTGCTCTGCGTGATGTTCGGCCATTCGGCGGAGAACTTGGTGTTGAGCTCGAGCCACTTCTCGAGACCGTCCTCCGTATCGGGAAGAATCGCCTCGGCAGGACATTCGGGTTCGCATACCCCGCAATCGATGCATTCGCTCGGATTGATGACGAGCATGTTCTCGCCTTCATAGAAGCAGTCGACCGGGCAGACCTCGACGCAGTCGGTGTACTTGCACTTGATGCAGGCGTCGGTGACGACATAGGTCATGGGTAGTCGGATCCCTTGCGAAGTGTTTCCCTGATGGCTGCTGCTAGTGCCGATTATTGCCCTGGGTCAAGCTCGCGATAACAGGCTTGCGCTTCACGCGCCGGGCCACGTCGGTCGGGCAGGGCGAGTATTTCTACCAAGCGGACAAGGCCGCCCAAGGGTATCGTCAGGATATCGCCGATCCTTATATCCTGCGACCCGCGGGTTACCCGCTCACCGTTTCGCCGGATATGTCCTTCCTCGACCAGGCGTTGCGCCGCACTCCGCGTGCGTACGAAACGCAGGTGGCAGAGCAAACGGTCGATCCTCACGGCATTGCCTTCTTACCGGATAAGGTCGGCCAGGGCGGCAAAGGCACTGCCTTCGCGCGGCTGTGCGGGTACAGCCCTCTCCTGTTTGCGTCGGGAAGGGCGCCATTCCCACTGGTCGGGCTTAGGCGGACCAAACATGCCCGCTGCCAAGGGTCGAGCGCGCTGCACGCGAAAGCCGGCACTGCCGAGCAATCGGATAGCACTATCCTGATCGAGCCCGATTGAGATCGGCAGGGAGAGATCAAGTACGAACTTCCGCCTCCTGTCCTTGTCCTGTGCCTTGGCGCGCGCTTCGTGAGCGGCGCGCAAGACTTTCTCTGCCAGATCAATCCGAATCGCCTGACCACCGGCCGGACGATATCCCGACGGCAGCTTCCCATGCCCGGGAATGACTGGCAGCATCGCGTCCTGCAGCGGACGCCGGTCTATGCCCAAAGCGCTCAGCAATTGCCGCGGGGCCGGCTTTAGCAGTGCCGGCGCAAAGATATCGAGCGCGCCGAAAGTCACGCCGATTTTTCTTAGGAAAGGCCGCATTTCCTTAGGCAGATGTTCAATTCCCGCCCTTTCGCGACTGGTGTAGCCGTGGCCAGCTATAAGGTTCAGCAGCAATGCGCGCGCCTGAGAGCCTGCCTCGGGATCCTTCGCGGCCAGATTCAATCGCTCCAGCGGTTCGAGCGGTGCAAGCTTGGCGTCAAGCCATTTGGCGAGCGCCGCCAGCAAGGCTTCACGTGGCTGTTGGGGCAATGCAGCAATTTCCCGAGCAGGGTGCAGCACCGGCGTCACGGTGCCGTCCCGAATCTCGAGGCGTGCCAACTCTTCTCCGTTCCAGCGCAAGATGCCCTTGCCGAGTGCAATCTCGCCAAGATCCGACGCAGCGAGAGCCTCGGCCTTCCGACCAAGCAAGCGCGGAAGCGCTTTCTCCGCTGCAGTCAGCAGCATTCTGCGATCCTCATGCCGTGCACCCGGATCGATCGTGAAGCGAAAGCCGGTAACCGTTCCGAGCGTTTCGCCCTCTACGGAAACCTTACCGCTTTCATCAATTTCGATAGGCAGCATGCCGGTATCTTCACCCAGCGATTTCATCAGGATTGCCGTCCTCCGGTTTACAAATCTTTCGGTCAGTCGCGCATGTAGTGCGTCCGACAGCTTGGCCTCTACGCCGCGTGCCCGCGATGCCATCTCATCGCGCGCCAGAACCCAATCGGGCCGCTGGCAGATGTAGGCCCAGCTGCGAATCGCGGCGATCCGTCCCTGCAGCGTATCGATGTCGCCCGACATGTTGTCGAGTTCGCTGATCCGCGCCGCAACATAATCCGCGCCGAGGTACCCATTGTTGAGGTCCTGCCACAATCGGGCAACGAACCGCGCGTGCACATCTGGCCCCCGCTGGCGGAAATCAGGAAGGGAACAAGCTTCCCAGAAGCGCCGTACCAGGCCCGGCCCGCGGACCGTGGCCGCGATCGAATCCTCGGCGAGCGTCTTGAGCGTCGTGAGGTCGATTGCCTCAGGCGCAAGGCGCAAGGCAGGATCATCCGGCGGAGTTTCGAGATCCTCGACCAATTGCTGGAGCGAGTCGAAACGCGGCTCTGGTTCCCTCCAGTAAAGATGGGTGAGGGGCGCGAAGCGATGCTCTTCGATCGCGTAGACTTCTTCGTCAGTGAACTCG
This sequence comes from Erythrobacter sp., assembly GCF_038133525.1. Taxonomy (GTDB): domain Bacteria; phylum Pseudomonadota; class Alphaproteobacteria; order Sphingomonadales; family Sphingomonadaceae; genus Qipengyuania. Next base: position 13,493 of record NZ_JAYPTL010000048.1, read on the forward strand.
GGTGCCTCGCCGCGCTGCCCGGCCAGTGTACCGAAGGTCCCGTCACGCTGATGTCGACCGGCTCGTCCGGCAATCTGGGCCATCTCGGCAGGTAGCAGTCGCCGCATCCGTACACCGTCGAACTTGGTCAGCCCGGCAAATGCGACGTGGTTTACGTCAAGATTGAGCCCCATGCCGATTGCATCGGTTGCAACGATGTAGTCGACCTCGCCGCTCTGGAAGAGGGCGACCTGCTTGTTCCGGGTTTCGGGGCTCAATGCGCCCATGACCACGGCGGCGCCACCGCGGAAGCGGCGCAACATCTCTGCCACGGCATAGACCTGCTCGGCGCTGAAGGCGACAATCGCACTGCGCGGTGGCAGCCTGGACAGTTTGCGCGGTCCGATATGTTTGAGCGTGGAAAAGCGCGGGCGATCCGAAACCTCTGCCTTGGGAAGAAGTTGGCGCACCAGCGGTTCGACGGTTGCCGAGCCCAGCAGCATTGTTTCTTCGCGACCCCGCGTATTGAGCAGGCGGTCGGTGAAAATATGGCCGCGCTCGCGATCAGCGGCGAGCTGAGCCTCATCAAGCGCTACAAAGGCCGAGCCCACACCATCGCGAGGCATGGCTTCTACCGTACAACACAGATACCGCGCGGTACTTGGTTCGATCCGTTCCTCGCCGGTGATCAGAGCCACCAGGTTATCGCCCTTGATGGCACGAACGCGATCATAGACCTCGCGCGCTAGCAAACGCAGCGGGAAGCCCATGCAGCCGCTCGAATGCGCCACCATGCGCTCGATGGCGAGATGCGTCTTGCCGGTATTGGTGGGTCCGAGAACCGCCTTGATCGCGCTGTCCTGCACCGAATCCCTGTGGCAGCACCGCCGCGGGCCTGCAACTCCTTGCCGCCCCGCGGACTCACTTCATCGCAATGAAGACTCGCGTGGCCGCAAGTTAAGCCCGTCTTTACTTTGTTTTGGCAGGGAAAGCGGGCAAGGGACTCGCGAGGATCGGGCCAACTCGTTCACGCGCGGGCGGCCATGGACGGAGGGTCAGGCGTGTTTACGTCCCACGGGGGCATCAGCGAAAGCTCGGCTAATGGTGCGACGGGTGGCCCCGGCCAGCCTGCGGCCACGCTGGCCCACGATCAGATCCTCCCCGTTTCGGACGACTCCTCGATGAATTCGCCCAAGTCGCATCTGAGGTTTTCCGAACGCCTCAAGGCGCTGGAGTTGGTGACCGACCTTGGGACGGATATCGGCAGCCGCAAGTGGTTCCGTGGGCTCGGAACCTTTATTGGCCTGTCGGCATTCGCGCTCTCTTTCTGGCCCAGCTTCGCACCGCTTGAAGCGGCACCGACCGCGCCAATCGGCGACGCTGTACGTGACGAGTATCGCAGCCAGATGATCCTGCCGCTTGCGCTGGGCGCAGATAGCGGCCGGCACATGGGCGCGACATCATTGGTGCAGCCGTTGAGCGAAGCTCCCGAGCGTCCCCAGATCGAACTCCTTGCCACACTCGGTCGTGGCGACAGCTTTGATCGCATGCTGCGCCGTGCGGGGGTGGGTGTCGTCGACGCTCAGCGGATTCTCGACATGGTCGGCGGCGCCATGCCACTTGGGGAAATCGAGCCGGGGACGCAGGTGGATATCACTCTGGGTCGTAGGCCGGCCCCAGGATCGCCTCGTCCACTTGAAAAGCTGGCGTTCCGCGCGCGTTTCGATCTGGAGTTGACGGTCGGGCGCCTCGATGAAGGTGGGCCTCTTGAGCTCGTCAAAAAACCGATCCGGGTCGACGATACTCCGCTGCGCATTCGGGGAACTGTAGGCAGCAGCCTCTATCGTTCCGCTCGTGCAGCGGGTGCCCCGGCCAGTGCTGTTCAAGCCTATCTCAAGACCCTTAGCCAGCAAGTCGACCTGGATCGCGAATTGCGTTCGACGGATACATTCGACCTGATCATTGCCCATAGACGGGCGGCAACGGGCGAACGGCAGGCGGGTCAGTTGCTCTTTGCCGGGATCGACCGGGGCGACAAGCCCAAGGTCCAACTGATGCGCTGGGGTCGCGACGGCGAGTTCTACGAGGCATCGGGCGTAGGAGAACAGCGCGGCGGGTTGATGGCCCCGGTCAGCGGCCGGGTCGGATCGCGGTATGGTATGCGGCGGCACCCGATACTCGGCTACACACGGATGCACTCGGGCCTTGACTACAAGGCCGGTTATGGGACGCCGATTGTGGCGGTGACGGATGGCGTTGTGCAGTCAGCTGGTCGTGCCGGTGGCTGCGGCAATGCGGTGAAGCTGAGCCACGGTGGCGGGCTCCAGACGCGTTATTGCCATATGAGCCGCATGGCGGTGAGCGGCGGCCAACGCGTTCGCCGCGGCCAGGTGATCGGTTATGTCGGCTCAACCGGCCTTTCGACAGGTGCGCACCTGCACTACGAGATGTACCGCAATGGACGGGCTGTTGATCCGGCGTCGGTGAAATATGTTACCCGCGCCCAATTGTCGGGGGCCGAGCTGCAACGCTTCCGGCAAACGCTTTCGACATTGCGGCAGGTCGAGGTCGGCGCCGCTCTGGCCGATCTGGCACCCACCGCCAATGAGGTGGCCGAGGAAGAGCCGAAGCGGGAAATCGACAAACTCGACGCCCCAAAACCACTGCGGTGAGATTGCGCCGGTCGTCGGCTTGCGGCACAGCGCCATCCCATGAGTGAAGCAAGCTATCCAGCGACGCGAATGCGCCGCACTCGTGTCAGCGGCTGGAGCCGCGCGATGCACCGCGAAACCGTGATGACCCCGGCCGACCTGATCTGGCCGCTGTTCGTCACCGATGGCACTGGGGTTGAAGACCCGATCGCCAGCCTTCCGGGCGTTTCACGCTGGTCCGTGGATAGGATCGCCAAGCGCGCCAAGGAAGCGGTCGAGCTGGGCATTCCCTGCGTTGCTCTGTTCCCTTACACTCAGGCCGGCAAGCGCAGTGACGATGGGGCCGAGGCGCTCAATCCTGACAACTTGATGTGCCGGGCGATCAAGGCGGTCCGCGACGCATGTGGTGGCGACATCGGTATCCTCACCGATGTGGCGCTGGATCCCTATACCAGCCACGGTCAGGATGGTCTGCTCGACGCGGGCGGCTATGTGGTGAACGACGATACGGTAGCGGTTCTGGTCGACCAGGCGATCAACCAGGCAAACGCCGGCGCCGATATCGTCGCGCCGTCGGACATGATGGACGGGCGCGTGCGGGCAATCCGCATGGCGCTCGAGATGAATAATCATCCGAATGTCCAGATCATGGCTTATTCCGCCAAGTACGCCTCGGCCTTCTATGGGCCGTTCCGCGATGCGGTTGGCTCGGGGGGCCTGCTCAAGGGCGACAAGAAGAGCTACCAGATGGATCCCGCCAACGGGGAAGAGGCGATGCGCGAGATCGCACTCGATATTGCCGAGGGCGCTGACAGCGTGATGGTCAAGCCCGGTCTTGCTTATCTCGATATCATCTGGCGGGCGAAGCAGCGTTTCGAGGTTCCGGTGTTCGCGTATCAGGTTAGCGGGGAATACGCCCTGATTGAAGCGGGCGCGGCTGCAGGCATCGCCGATCGTGAGGCACTGCTCATGGAAAAGCTTCTCGCCTTCAAGCGCGCAGGCTGTTCCGGGATCCTTAGCTATCACGCGCCGCTGGCCGCTCGGATACTCAATGGCTGAAGGGGTGCTCAGGGGGCGGGCGCAACGGGGGCTGTTCACGCTGGCGATTTTCGTCGGCAGCTTCCTCCTGTTTCTCGTCCAGCCGATGGTAGCGCGTATGGCCTTGCCCCGATTGGGCGGGGCACCCAACGTCTGGAACAGCGCCATGCTGGTGTACCAGGCCCTTTTGCTCGGCGGCTATGCCTATGCGCACTTCATCGGACGCCTGGCTATCGGGCGGCAGGCTGTGGTCCACATAGCCTTGTTGCTCATCGCCGGGTTCAGCCTGCCACTTGCGCTGCCCGAAGGTGGTACGGCACAGGCTGGTTGGGAAGTTGTCTGGGTGCCGTGGCTGTTCCTCCTGACAGTTGGGCCGGTCTTCTTCGTGGTTTCCGCGCAAGCACCACTGATGCAGCGTTGGTATGCGGCCAACCCTGACGCTGGCGATCCATATCCGCTCTATGCGGCAAGCAATCTGGGAAGCTTCGGCGGGCTCTTGGCTTATCCGTTTCTGGTCGAACCGCTGATGCCGCTGGGTGCCCAAAGCCGCCTGTGGATGTTCGGCTATGGATTGCTTGTGGGCCTGGTCTTGTTGGTTGCCTGGACCAGGAGCAGGCAGGCACTACCGGCCATGCCATCGCGCAAGGTCGAGGCCGCAAAAGGGGAGGGGAAGGTGCTGCTCTGGCTTTGTCTCGCCGCAGTTCCTTCCGGCCTGATGTTGTCGACCACCACCTTCTTCACCACCGACATCATGGCGATGCCGCTGCTGTGGGTAATTCCACTTGGGCTCTACCTGCTGTCTTTCTCGGTGGCCTTCGCGCAAAACTCGATGCTGGCACGGGTTCTGACCCGGTGGGCGCCGATCGTCGTATTGCTGTGCGCGCCCCTATCATTCGTCCACGGCGCCCAGCTGGGGCTGATCGCGGGAGGCGCTGCGATCACATTGTTGTTCGTTGGATCTGTAGCGCTTCACCGGCGGATGTTTGAATCGCGGCCACCCGCAGAGGACCTGACTCACTTCTACCTGGTCATGTCTGCAGGAGGGGCGCTCGGTGGGATATTCACTGCGCTGATTGCGCCAGTGGTCTTCGACTGGACGTGGGAGCACCCCATTCTCATTGTCGCGCTTGCAGCCCTACTGCCGCTTGATTCTTGGCATGGTCTCGCCGCGAAATTGACGATCCGGCCGCAGTTTCTGCGAACTGCTACCATTCTGCTGGCGCTGGCGGCAATTCTCGCCGCAGGCATCCCTAACCAGTTGCAGGTGAGCGCTGCGGGCAACAGAACTCGCAGTTATTTCGGCATCTATACGATTGCGGAACGGGACAATGGCCAGCGCTGGCTGATGCATGGCACGACAACGCATGGCGTCCAGATAGGGCAGACGACCGCGCCAACGAGTTACTACGGTCGGCAATCAGGCGCAGGGCTTGTTCTCGATAATAGCGAGCAACTTGTCGGAGCGAATGCTCGGATCGGTGTTGTCGGGCTGGGTGTGGGTACGCTCTCATGTTATGCGCACCCTGGTCAGGACTGGACCTTCTTCGAGATCGACCCCGCAGTTGTCGAGCTTTCGACCCAAGGCCGGTTTTCATTCATGTCACAGTGCGCTCCCGATGTTGAGACCGACATCGGTGACGCGCGGCTCGAACTGAGCAGGCCTCGTCAAGAGAAGTTTGATATTCTCGTGATTGATGCGTTTTCGTCGGATGCCATTCCGCTCCACCTCGTTACCGCAGAAGCGCTGGCTGTCTATCGGGAGGCCCTGGCCCCCGACGGCATCTTGCTCATACATATCAGCAACCGGTTTATCGCGATGGAGCCTGTGGTTGCCGCTCTTGCCCGCGATGTGGGGCTACAGGCGGCGATCCGCAAGAATCGGCCCAAACCCGGCCTCGCACAAACTGCTTCCGACTGGGTCGTTCTGGTTCACGATACAGCGCTGCTTGATCGCGTCACAATGGGTGAGAAATGGCAGTCTCTTGTCCCTCCAGCGCAATCGACCTGGACCGATGAGTTCGCGTCCGTCCTTCCCTACTTCAAGTGGGACAGTTTCCTGTGACCGGGGCTGGGTTTCGCTTCGAGACGGACCGGTTGATCCTGCGTGACTGGCGCGGCGATGCCGATTGGGGCGAGTTCTTTCGGGTGACCAACACCCCGAATGTGATGCGCTGGCTGGGCGGTACGTTCGATGACGCCGGATGCAACAAGCAGCGGGAGAGGGTCGAGGCCTGTCGCGGCCGCAATGGCTTTTGTTTTTGGGCGCTAGAACGTCGCGACGATGATGCACTGCTGGGCTTTTGTGGCCTGAAGCGGGCTGACGCGCCTGGATCCAGCGTGACTGGCGCAATGGAAATCGGCTGGCGTTTGCGCGAGGATGCGTGGGGCAAAGGCTATGCCAAGGAAGCGGCGCGTGCTGCGCTGTCTGCAGCTTTCGAGGACTTCGGCGCCAAGGAAGTCGTGGCGCTTACTGTCGCCGACAATTCGGCCAGTTGGGGCCTGATGCTCAAGCTTGGCATGCGTCGTCGCGAAGAGCTGGACTATCCCGACGAGCGTTATGACCATCCCTGGCGCGACACGGTGGTCTATTCGATAAGTCGCGACGAATGGGAGCGTAACTGTGGCTGATATCATAGCCGAAACCGACCGCCTGATCCTTCGCACCATCGACGAAGGCGATGCGCTTGAGCAGGACCGCGTGCTCAACACGCCAACGGTCATGGCACGGCTGGGCGGCGTGAAAGAACTGCATGAAATCGAGGCCAAGCATGCCAAGTCCCGTGCGCTCTATGCGCAGGAGGGTTTCAGTTTCCTGTTCATGATCGAAAAGGCGACCGGCGAAATGGTTGGCCATTGCGGCATCAAGCGGGTCGATCACCCTTTGGCGAAGAACCAGGGCGATCATGAGGTTGGCTGGCTCGTGCGGGAGGACCGCTGGCGACGCGGCTATGCTGAAGAGGCTATGCGCGCGGTGCTCGACTGGGCGTTCGGCCGGGTTGGTGCACCGCATGTCGTCGCACTGACGAGCGATCTCAATGTCGGAAGCTGGAAGCTGATGGAAAAGCTTGGCATGGTCCGGCGCAAGGACCTGGACTTCGATGATCCGGCCTTTCCGCCGGAGGATCGTACCACGATCCTCTATTCGCTGACCAAGGCGCAGTGGGAGAATGCGCAATGACCACACCTCGCCCCGGCGTTACGATCATCCCGATCCATGGGAAGGTACCGCGGATCCATGATAGCGCATTTGTCGCCCCAGGCTGTGTGATTGTCGGCGATGTCGAGATCGGCGCAGACAGCTCGATCTGGTACAATTGCGTGCTCCGCGCGGATGTCAGTCGCATCGTGATCGGCCAGCGATCGAACATCCAGGACGGCAGCGTTTGCCACTGCGATCCCGAACGCCCGGGCGACCCCGGGGGCTCGCCCTTGATCATTGGCGATGATGTGCTGGTCGGCCATATGGCGATGATCCACGGCTGCACGATTGAAGACCGTGGCTTCGTCGGCCTCGGTGCAATCGCCATGAATAAGGCGGTGATCGGTTCGGATGCCATGCTCGCCGCTGGCGCAATGCTGACCGAAGGCAAGGTGATGGGCCCGCGCGAGTTGTGGGGCGGTCGTCCTGCGCGCAAGATGCGTGATCTCGATGAGATGGCGATCATGGGCATGCGCATGGGTGTTGCGCATTATACCGATAATGCGAAGCACCATGCCGCGGCAGTAGATGAAGCGCTCAAGGGCTGAACTTCCCGATGCCGATGCCCTGCGAGCCCTGATCGACGAAGAGGGGCGGCTGGCAGTTCGCGCTACGCCCGGATCGCGCAGCGAAGCACTGCTGATCGAGGAAAATCGTGTGTCAGTGAAGGTTCGCGCGAAGCCGCAAGACGGGGCTGCGAACGAGGCGGTCATTCGCCTTGTCGCACTGGCGCTGAACCTCGCCCCGTCGCGCGTCGAATTGTTGCGCGGCGCAACTTCGCGCGAGAAACTGCTCCGAATCCTGCCTTAGGCGGCGGCTGGCGCCTTCAGATATTTCATCATGTGCGGGACGTAGTCCGCCTTGCCAACCGAAACGCCTTCCATCCGCAGAAGCGAATAGGCCGCCATCAGATGGAAATAGAACTGCGGGATCACCCAGTCGCGAAGATACTCATGCGCCTGCATTGCGAAGGCCATGCCATTGGGTAGGTCGAACTCGATGACGGTGTCCGATGACGGCCAGTCCGCGGCGTCGGTCGCCGCCACCAGATCGCGCACCTTTGCCACTCGCGCTTTGGCATCGGCGAAGTCGGCGATATCGCTCTCGTCGAGTGCGAGCTCCAGATTGCCGAGGCGATTGAGCCCGATCACGACCTGTGCAGCGGTGAAGCGGATCTGCGTAGCCAACGGGAACATATCTTCCGCCAGCCGCGCCTGCAGCAGGGCCTCGCCCTTTTCATGTGCGCTGGCCTTGTCGATCAGGTGATCGAGCGTTCCGAGCATGTTGGCGAAGGTGGCGAGTGCTGAGGTGGCGTAAGACATGGAATTCTCTCCCGGAATGGTCCCGGTCAGTTAGGAAGCGGGCTTGCCACTATCAATGTGCTGTTCTGATTGAATTGCGTCCGGGTCGGGGTTGGCGAGCCGAGCTAGCATTCTGCCGCCTGCAGCCGGTCGATCCGGGCGTCGAGCTGCGCATTCCCCGGGAATGCGATGGCCTCAACCGTATCTGCAAAGCGCTCGCTATCGCCAAACCAGGCCAGATCGTGACAGGCTTTCCGCATGGCTCGCCACGTGGTTTCATCTCTATCCATGCGGACGAGGGCATCGGTAAGTGGCACGGGATCGCCGGTAGGTACGATAAAACCGTTCCTGCCGTCGCGCAGCAAGAGATCGCAGGCGCCAACCTGGCTGCTGGCTATGACGGGCAGGCCGAGCGCGGTTGCCTCGTTCACCACCAGGCCCCATTGCTCTTCGATACTCGGCAAAATCAGCGCCAGCGCACTCACCATTTCGCGCGCGCAATCCTCAGGGTCCAGGAAGCCTGTCCAACGAATGCGGCCGTGAATGCCAAGCCGTTCCGCTTGCCCCTGGAGATCCGCCTGCAGTGGACCAGCGCCCGCCAAGACCAATCCGCGGGGAAGCTCGGTACGCGCACAGTAGCTCGCATAGGCTTCGAGCAGCAGATGTATTCCCTTCTTCGGGATGAACCGGCCGAGAAAGAGGAAGGGACGTTCTGAGAACTCTGGCTCCTCATGCACTGCGCCCAATCGATGCAAGCGATCGACGGACACCGTGTCGTAGCCCGGCCAAAGGCACTCCCGCGAGATTCCAAGGCCCTGATAGTAGCTGTGGCTGCGCGGCCCTGCGAGAATCCCACCATCATAGGCACGCAACACCCCGCGTTTGAGAAACTCGATTAACGCATGGCGTGGGTAGTCATCGCGCTTGGAGTCCGAACAGAAGAAAACTCGGGCCCCACTTCGGCGCAAGCGCCATGCTAGCAGCGCATTCGCGGGATCGCTGCTGGAAAGGCCCAGTATCACCAGATCCTCGCCCCGCAGCGCATTGCGCAGGGCTCGATACCGGCTGGTGCGCGAGATATCTTCGACGGTGATCCCCGCAAACAGCGTCTGCTTTGACGCCCCCTCGACTGCACCCGAGCGTGCCCACGCGTAGCGGCGTGATCCCGATGCCAGTTCTATGCAGCGCACAGTGGCGCGGGCCGCCAGCCTGCGGCCCACGGCTTCGCAGCGATCGATGTGGTATGGCGCAAACTGCTCCCAGACTAGCGCAACGCGGCTTGTCGAGGATTCCACCGCCCCGGTGTTCCGCAAATCAGCGCCTAGCCTTCACTGGCACCTTTCTTGGCATTGGTGCCGGGCTTCTTCGGCGCTGACTTCTTGGGGGCTGCCGGCTTCTTGCGTTTCGCGGAAGCCTTGGGCGGTGCCGGTGTAAGTTCGAAGGCCGGTTTGCCGTCCTTGATCGACACCTGCACTTCGCCACCGTCGGCAAGCTTGCCGAATAGCAACTCTTCGGCCAGCGGCTGCTTGATCTTTTCCTGGATCAGGCGAGCCATGGGACGTGCCCCATAGAGGCGGTCGTAGCCCTTGTCGCCAAGCCAGGCCCGCGCTTCCTTGTCGAACTGGATGTCCACGTCCTGTTCGGCCAATTGCAGCTCGAGCTGGAGGATGAACTTGTCGACCACGCGGGCGACCGTTTCCTTGCCGAGATAGCCGAACGGTACGATCGCATCGAGCCGATTGCGGAACTCGGGGGTGAACATGCGCTTCACCGCTTCCTCGCTCGCATCTTCCTTGCTCACGTCGCCGAAACCGATGCCCTGGCGCGCCATGTCGGCAGCACCGGCATTGGTGGTCATGATCAGCACGACATTGCGGAAGTCGACGGTCTTGCCGTGGTGATCGGTCAGGCGGCCATTATCCATCACTTGTAGCAGGATATTGAAGAGGTCGGGATGAGCCTTCTCGATCTCATCGAGCAGCAGCACACAATGCGGGTTCTGGTCGACGGCGTCGGTCAGCAGCCCGCCCTGATCATATCCGACATACCCCGGAGGCGCGCCGATCAGGCGGCTAACCGAGTGGCGCTCCATATATTCGGACATGTCAAAGCGCTTTAGCTCAATCCCCATGATGCTGGCGAGCTGGCGCGCAACTTCGGTCTTGCCGACCCCGGTCGGACCCGAGAACAGGAACGAGCCGATCGGCTTGTCGGGATCGCGCAAGCCCGCGCGGCTTAGCTTCATCGCGGTCGATAGCTTCTTCACCGCGGCATCCTGGCCAAACACGACATGCTTGAGGTCGCGCTCAAGATTCTCGAGCGCTTTCTTATCGTCGCTCGACACCGTCTTGGGTGGAATGCGCGCCATGGTCGCGATCACCGCCTCGATCTCGCGTGCGGTAATCTTCTTCTTGCGGCGGCTCGGCGGTACCAACATCTGCATCGCACCCACTTCGTCGATCACGTCGATCGCCTTGTCGGGCAGCTTACGGTCGTTGATGTAGCGCGCCGACAGTTCCACCGCGGTCTTGAGAGCATCTGCGGTATAGGTGACCTTGTGGTGGTTCTCGAAGGCGCTCTTGAGACCCTTGAGGATCTTGATCGTGTCTTCGATCGTCGGCTCGTTCACGTCGATTTTCTGGAAGCGGCGCAGTAGCGCGCGGTCCTTCTCGAAGTGGTTGCGGAACTCCTTGTAGGTGGTCGACCCGATACAGCGGATCGCACCGCTCGACAGCGCCGGCTTGAGCAGGTTCGACGCGTCCATCGCCCCGCCGCTGGTTGCACCAGCGCCGATCACGGTGTGGATTTCGTCGATGAACAGGACGGCGTCGGGCATGCCTTCGAGTTCGTTGACGACCTGCTTGAGCCGTTCCTCGAAATCGCCGCGATAACGCGTTCCGGCGAGTAGTGCGCCCATATCGAGCGAATAGATTACCGCGTTCTGCAGTACTTCGGGCACATCGCCTTCGACGATCTTGCGCGCCAGGCCTTCCGCGATGGCGGTCTTGCCCACGCCGGGGTCGCCGACATAGAGCGGGTTGTTCTTCGACCGGCGGCACAGGATCTGGATCGTCCGGTCCACCTCCGGCCCGCGGCCGATCAGCGGATCGACCTTGCCGTCTTCAGCCTTCTGGTTGAGGTTGACCGTGAACTGATCGAGTGCGGTTTCCTTCTTGCCCTTGGCTTCCGCCTTCTCCTCGCCTTGTGCTTCGGCTTCCTCTGAACCCTGAGGCGGGCGGCTTTCGATCTGCTTGCCGCCCTTGCCGATGCCGTGGCTGATGAAGCTCACCGCATCGAGCCGGCTCATATCCTGCTGCTGGAGGAAATAGACCGCATAGCTGTCGCGTTCGGAAAACAGCGCCACCAGCACGTTGGCGCCGGTGACCGTGTCCTTGCCGCTCGACTGGACATGCAGGATCGCGCGCTGGATCACCCGCTGGAAGCCCGCCGTGGGCTGCGGATCGGCGCTCTCGTCCGATTGCAGCGACTGGTATTCCTGCTCGAGATACTGCTTCACCACCGCGGTCAGCTCGCCGAGATCGACCCCGCAGGCGGTCAGCACCTGGGCCGCGTCCTCGTCGTCGATCAGCGCCAGCAGCAGATGCTCGAGCGTTGCATATTCGTGGCGACGCTCGCCCGCATCGGTGAGCGCGGCGTGGAGGGTCTTTTCGAGATTGGCGGCAAAGCTGGGCATTCGGGGGTCTTTCTCAAGCGAATCGCGCGGCGGCGAACACGGGACAGCCTATGGGCCGAAGGTTAGCCAATGCTGTATTTGCACTAGATAGGGATACGCAGGGCGGAATTTCAGGTCCCTGCCGCACCAACTATTCCTTTCGTCCGAACAAGGCCTCGGCCGCATCGCGTTGTGCGGCGGCCATCAGCCGGTGCTTCTCGACCCGTGCGATCTCGGCTTCGAGCAGG
>NZ_JAYPTL010000049.1:0-23547 GCF_038133525.1 Erythrobacter sp.
AGAACTGGAAGCTGCGGCGGGCCTTGGCGCGGCCGTACTTCTTACGCTCGACCACACGGCTGTCGCGGGTCAGGAAGCCGGCTGCCTTGACGGTGCTGCGCAGCGCAGGCTCGTACTTCGAAAGTGCCTGGGCAATGCCGTGCTTGACCGCGCCGGCCTGGCCCGAAAGACCACCGCCCTTTACGGTGGCGACGACATCGTACTGGCCCTGGCGATCGGTGATCGCGAAGGGCTGGTCGATGACGAGGCGCAGCGTCGGACGTGCGAAATAGACTTCCTGGTCGCGGCCGTTGACGGTGACCTTGCCGGTGCCGGGCTTCAGCCAGACGCGCGCGGTGGCGTCCTTGCGGCGGCCGGTAGCATAGGCGCGGCCCTGCTTGTCGAGTTCCTGCTCGCGAAGGGGAACCTCGGCGGTCTTGGCGATGTCGGCTGCGTCGCCCTGGGGCGCGTCGCCGGCAATGTCCTTCAGATCGGCGAGATCGGTGACGGTGTCGTTGGTGTCAGCCATTATGCGGCAACCTTGTTCTTGCGGTTCATCGAGGCAACGTCGAGCGCTTCGGGCTTCTGGCCGTCATGCGGGTGCTCAGTGCCGGCATAGATATGCAGCGCGCGCATCTGCGCACGGCCCAGCGGGCCGCGGGGAATCATGCGCTCAACAGCCTTTTCCAGCACGCGCTCGGGGAAACGGCCGCCCAGCACCTTGGCCGGGGTGGTTTCCTTGATGCCGCCGGGGTGGCCAGTGTGCTTGTAGTAGACCTTGTCGGTCATCTTCTTGCCGGTGAACTTCACCTTGTCGGCATTGATGATGATGACGTGGTCGCCGCAATCGACGTGCGGGGTGTAGCTGGGCTTGTGCTTGCCGCGCAGGTGGTTGGCGACGATCGCAGCGAGGCGGCCGACGACGAGACCATCGGCATCGACGATGTGCCACTTCTTTTCGACCTCGGCCGGCTTGATCGACCGGGTCACCTTGGTGAGAGCCTTCATGGCTGTTTTCCGTTCCTAGTGTTCGTGCCGCCCGCGTTGGCGGCGGCGTCCATTCAGCGAATCCGGCGCAAGGCCGCATCCGCGAAGCGGGCGGCAAATGGCGATGGATGCCGCGCAAGTCAAGCAAATCCGGGCCTCCGCGAGGCGGTAAAATACCACCCCACTTACGCTGCGCTGCGGTGTTAGCGGTTCAGCGCGCCGAGCCAGGCCTGTGTTGCAGATCCCGCAGCATCGGCTTTCCAGCCGATTACTGCCGGTGCTTCGTATGGGTGCAGAACTTCGAGCCGTGCGACCGCACGCTCGAGCAGGGCGGCGTCGGTCTTGATGAGCGCGGGCACTTCCTCGCTTTCGCCCCGCTCGCCTTGCCAGGCGAACAGCGAGCGGATCGGAGCGCCAATATTGATGCAGCCGATCAGCCCCTCATCAAGCATTGCGGCGCCGACCCGCTCTGCACTCTCGGCGTCCGGAAAAGGACAGTAGATTAGCGCCGTCACGCGGGCCTGCGCCCCAGCACATGCGCTCCCCAGGCGAAGCTGACGACCAGCAGTGCCCCAACAACCTGGTGCGATACCGCAATCCATAGCGCGACGCCGGTCACTACGGTGGCGATACCGAGCAGGATTTGGGTCCCGAACGCCGAATGGATGGCAATCGAGGCTTTGCGATCGAGTGGCTTGAGTTTGCGCGCCATCACCACCAGTGCTGCCACGGCGACCCAGGCCCACCAGCGATGCAGGAAATGGACCAGGAAGGGATCGTGGGCCATCGCGTAGAACAGCCCGCGGCTATCGTCGAACTCGGGTACTACGCGGCCCTGCATAAGGGGCCATGTGTCGCTGGCGAGCCCGGCATTGAGTCCAGCTACCCACGCACCAAGCAAGAGCTGCACGAACAGGATTGCGCCAACCCAACTGGCGGTCACCGTCCAGCGTGCCGGCTTGGAATTCCCGCGCGCCAGCTGGAGCAGGTCGAGCGCAGTCCAGACCAGGCCCGCCAGGGTAATCAGAGCAGTCAGGAGGTGGATCGAGAGCCAGAAATGGCTGACATCGGTCATCGTCCCGGCAAGCCCGCTTCGAACCATGAACCAACCGAATACGCCCTGCAGCCCGCCCAATGCCAGCAATGCGACCAAGCGCGGCTTGTAGCCTTGCGGGATTGCCCGCTTGATCCAGAACCATGCCAGCGGCACGGCGAACGCCAGCCCGATGAGCCGACCCAGCAATCGGTGGAACCATTCCCAGAAGAAAATGAACTTGAAGGCTGCGAGATCCATTCCCGCGGGCCCGGTGACATTCAGATACTCGCCCGTCTGTTTGTACAGGTCGAATTCGGCCTGCCAGTCGGCCTGGGTCAGCGGCGGGATCGCCCCGCTGATCGGATTCCAGCGTGTGATCGACAGTCCGCTCTCGGTCAGTCGGGTGATTCCTCCGACCGAGACCATCAATACCACCATCGCGGCAACGATCAGCAGCCAGGTGGCCAGGGCTTTGGGGCGGACGGTTGTGGAAGAGGTCATCATCGGCGCCGATGTGCGACTGGTGACGTCGTTTCGCAAGCGCAAACCTCTGCTGCAAAGCCGCATCGCCCCGCGATAAATCGCACTTGCGTAACCCCTCGTGCCCTTGAATTATGTTACATCGTCACATAAGTCGCGTTTCGCAATGGTTGTACGTGCCATCTCTCCGATTCGCCGCAGGCTCGACCGGGCCGGGATATTCCTCTCGGGGGCCTGCGCGATCCATTGCCTGCTCTCTATCGTACTTGTTTCCGGCCTGGGCATCGGGGGTGAATTCTTCCTGTCCCCCGACATCCACCGTGTGGGGCTAGTGATTGCCACGCTGATCGCCGCGGTCGCGATCGGCTGGGGCGCGCTGCGCCATCGGGTCGCTGCACCCTTTGTCGTGGCGATGACCGGGCTGACCTTCATGGGCGGAGCGCTCGCGGTCCCGCACGGTTATGAGGAAGCGGTGCTGACGATCATCGGCGTCGCGCTGGTGTCGCTCGGGCATGTACTCAACCTGCGCCATACGCATTCCGCGACTTGCAAGGAGCGCTGCGGCGACTAAGTCGGGCCGCATGATTGCCCTTACCGTCAACGGCGAGCTTCGCCGCACCGCTGCCGCCACCATCGCCGATCTCGTGCGCGAGCTTGAACTCGATCCCGCCAAGGTTGCGGTCGAGCGCAATGGCACCATCGCACCACGGAGCGAGCTTGCGAGTCACCCGCTGGCAGAGGGCGACGTGCTGGAGATCGTGCACTTCGTCGGCGGCGGTCAGGACGACACCTGGACCGTTGCCGGGCGGACCTTTCGCAGCCGGCTCATCGTCGGCACAGGAAAGTACAAGGACTTCGCGCAGAATGCCGCGGCGCTAGAGGTTTCGGGCGCGGAGATCGTCACGGTGGCCGTCCGCCGGGTCAATGTCAGCGACCCCAGGGCACCGATGCTTACAGATTTCATCGATCCCAAGAAGGTCACATACCTTCCGAACACTGCTGGCTGTTTTACCGCCGAAGAAGCCATTCGCACGCTGCGCCTCGCACGTGAGGCCGGTGGCTGGGACTTGGTCAAGCTGGAGGTGCTGGGTGAAGCGCGGACGCTCTATCCCGATATGCGCGAGACGCTGAAGGCAACCGAGACCCTGGCGAAGGAGGGCTTCCTGCCCATGGTCTATTGTGTCGACGACCCAATCGCGGCGAAGCAACTCGAGGACGCCGGCGCAGTGGCGGTCATGCCGCTCGGTGCGCCGATTGGGTCAGGTTTGGGGATTCAGAACCGCGTGACCATTCGCCTGATTGTCGAGGGCGCCAAGGTTCCCGTCCTCGTCGATGCCGGGGTTGGAACTGCATCGGATGCAGCAGTCGCCATGGAGCTGGGCTGTGATGGCGTGCTGATGAACACCGCGATTGCCGAGGCCAAGGATCCGCTGCGGATGGCCCGCGCAATGAAGCTGGCGGTAGAGGCCGGGCGCGAGGCCTATCTTGCCGGACGCATGGGAACGCGGAAATATGCCGACCCGTCGAGCCCGCTTGCCGGTTTGATCTGAGCTTCGCTCGCTTACGACTTATTAACCATCTTCGGTGAGATTCACCCTGTTCAACGGGGGCACCGATCATGGCCGTTATGAATACCGCTACGCTGACCATCGCCGAAATGCGCGAATTTGCCGGTTTCACCGCTGCCGAACAGCGCTATATCCGCCGCAGCCTCGATATCGGACTTAGCCGTTGCGACGCCTTTCGCATCTGGGGGCGCAGCGCGGGAGAGAATGCCGCAATCCGCAGCCAGTATGTCGCCTACCAGGAACTGAAGGCGCTGCGCCATTCGGTACCGCAGACCTCTGGCTTCGATGCCATCGAAGGCTTTGTTGGCAAGCTGACCCGCGTCGCCGCCTTCGACCTCGCCCAGGAGAGGATCGAGAGCTTCTCTGCCTTTCGCTTCCTCTACGAGCGGTTGATTTCTGCCGAGGTGCGCCCCTGGCTCCCAAGCGCCTTCTGCGCTGCTGCGGCGCTCCCGCAGATACGGCCCGAACGCCGCAAGATGTTACTGCAATCGCTCAGCGAAGCTGCCGCGACCGCACCCGGCTGGTCCGATCGCGCGCCAAGTTTCTACCCCGAGTTCATCGAGAGCGAAGCGGCCTAGGATCTATACAGCCCATCAATCCGATCCGCATAGCGCTCCTTGATCTTGTGGCGGCGGATCGATTGCTTCGGGGTTAGCTCTTCATTGTCGATGGTGAAGGCTTCGTCGGCAAAGGCGAACTGGCGGATCTTCTCGACCACCGACAGGTCCTTGTTCACCCGGTCGACCGCCGTGCGCACCGCGGCGCGGAACTCGGGATCGTCCTGCAATGTCTTGAGATCGAACTTCTTGCCCTGTGCCTTGGCCCATTCGAGCGCCCATTCGGCATCGGGAACCAATAGGCCGACAATGTAGGGGCGCTTGTCACCCGCGACCATGGCCTGTGCGATCTCGGGCTGCAGCGTCAGCATGCCTTCGAGCTTCTGCGGCGCGACATTGTCGCCCTTGTCGTTGACGATCATGTCCTTCTTGCGATCGGTGATCACGATCCGACCCTTGTCGTCCAGATGGCCGATATCGCCCGTGTGCAGCCAGCCATCGACGATCGTCCGCGCGGTTTCGGCATCGTTTCGCCAATAGCCATGCATCACCAGTTCGCCGCGACACAGGATCTCGCCATCTTCGGCGATCTTGATCTCGACCCCGCGCATCGGCGGGCCGACCGTGTCCATCTTGAGGCCCGCCTTGGGCCGGTTGCAACTGATCACAGGACCGGCTTCGGTCTGGCCATAGCCTTGCAGCATGGTCAGGCCCATCGACTGGAAGAACACGCCGACATCGGGGTTGAGCGGCGCACCGCCCGATACCATTGCCTTGATGCGCCCGCCGAACCGTTGGCGAATCTTGGGCTTGAGCAGCCGGCCCACGAGGAGATCCTTGGCGCCATCGCCAAACTTGCTGGCGCCGGCCGCCTTGCGCTCGCCTACGCTCAGTGCCGTGTTCATCAGCTTCTCGGCCAAGCCGCCCTGCTTCTCGATCTGTTTCATGATGCGTGCACGCAGCACTTCGAACAGGCGAGGCACGACCACCATGATCGTCGGTCGCGTATCCTCGATATTGCTGGCGAGTTTCTCGAGGCCTTCTGCGTAATAGATCTGCGCCCCGACCGAGATCGGCAGGAACTGCCCTCCGGTATGCTCATAGGCGTGGCTTAGTGGGAGAAACGAGAGGAAACGCTCGTCATCGGCGATCCCGAAATCCTCGATCAGGATGTCGGCCGCGCCGGCTACATTGCAAAGGATCGCGCCATGATGCTGCAACACGCCGCGTGGAGCCCCGCCGGTGCCGCTGGTATAGATGATGCAGGCGGTGTCTTCGCGCTTGATCCCCGCGATGCGTGCTTCGACAGCCGCCCGGGCCGCGCTTGCATCTCCTTGGAGCATGGTCGCCCAATGGTGAAACTCGAAGCTGCCCGACTGGTGGCGCTTGAGATCGTCGATCCCGATAACGTGTTCCGCGACGCCTGACGCCTGCAGCGCCCCGTGAAGTGGTTTCAACAGCTTCTCGTTCGCGACGATCACCGCGCGCGCGCCCGAATTGTCGAGAATATGGACATGGTCGCGTTCGGTATTGGTCACATAGGCGGGAACGGTGATGCAGCCTGCCGCCATGATCGCCAGGTCGGCAATGCACCATTCGGGCCGGTTCTCGGACACCAGGCATACGCGATCGCCATCCTTGAGACCCAGCCCGCGCAAGCTTTCCGCCAGCAGGCAAACGCGCTCCGCGGTCTCGCCCCAACTTATGGTCTTCCACTGGCCGTCGATGCGCGCGCCCAGGAACGGCTTGTCGGCCCGGGAATCCGCCCGCTTCAGAAAGAGTTCGACGAGATTGTTAGCCGAGTCGATATCGGTCAGCACGGCAGGCTCCTCAACGCGATTTGTGTTCTGTATTCAGATATTGTCGCGAGGCTTAGGTCGCCTGCGCCGCAGCGGCAAGCACCTTGGTTGCCGGTCTGCACGGCGTTGCCAGCGACTGGGGGTCTGCCTAAGGATGGCGCATATGACCCTGAACCGCATTTGTGCCGCTCTGGCATCGCTCGCCCTGTTATCCTGCGCGCCGGTGGATGCGCCCTTGGCGAGCGCGCCACCATCGCCAGCCACTCAGACTCTGGTTGAGCCCTTTGTCATTGCGGCCAATCCGCTGGCGGCGCAGGCCGGGATGGAGGTGCTCGACCGGGGTGGTAGTGCAGCTGACGCCGCATTGGCCGTTCAGGCAATGCTGTCGCTGGTGGAACCCCAGTCTTCCGGTATGGGGGGCGGCGCGTTCCTCAATTACTTTGACGCGTCCACCGGCACGGTAACCATCTACGATGGCCGCGAAACCGCGCCTGCCCAGGCCACCCGCGCGCTGTTCCTCGATAACGCAGGACAGCCACTGGGCTTCCGCGAAGCGGTCGTGAGCGGGCGCGCGACTGGCGTACCCGGCGCGGTAGCGGCGCTGGCCCTGCTCCACAGCGAACACGGCAGCCTGCCCTGGGACGGCCTGTTCTCCGCGGCGATCGCCACGGCGGAGGAGGGCTTCATCGTCAGCCCGCGCCTCGGCAAGTTCCTGCAGGCTCCATTCCCGCAATTGTCTGTACCCGATGCGCAGGCCTATTTCTCGCGCCCGGATGGGTCCCGCCTGCAGGTCGGCGACAGGCTGAAGAACCCCGACTACGCCGATTTTCTGCGCCGACTTTCCAGCGACGGCACGGATGCGCTCTATCGCGGCAGCACGGCTGCGAAGATCGTCCAGCGAACCCGCAGCGCCCCCCTGGGCGGGTCGATGACGATGGAGGACCTTGCAGCCTATCGCCCGGTCAAACGCGAGCCGGTGTGCCATCCCTGGCGCAGCTACAAGGTCTGCGCACCGCCCCCGCCGTCGAGCGGGGCGGCCCTGCTCGAACTGCTCTCGCTGCTCGAGCGGACCGACATCGCGACCCGCGGGCCCGACGACCCGCAGGCATGGTTCCTCTTCACTGAAGCAAGCCGGCTGATGTACGCCGACCGCGATGCCTATTTTGGTGATGGCGATTTCGTTGACGTTCCGGTCGCCGGGCTCCTCGACAAGGGTTATCTCGATCGTCGCGCAGCACTGATCGGCAAAACGGCGGCCCCTGCGGTGGCGCCAGGCAAGCCAGCCGGCGCGCCATTGGCGATGGCTGATCTCACGCGTGAGCCCGCCGGTACATCACACTTCATCGTTCGCGATGCGCAAGGCAATGTGCTGTCGATCACCACCACGGTCGAATCGATTTTCGGCACTGGCCGGATGGTCGATGGCTTCTTCCTCAACAACCAGCTGACCGACTTTGCTTTCAACCCGCTGCAGCCCAATGGGTCAGCGGCGCCGAATGCCGTGGCGCCCGGCAAGCGCCCGCGGTCCTCGATGACCCCGCTAGTGCTGATCGACAGCCAGGGGAACTTTGCGGGGGCGATCGGATCGGCCGGAGGCAATTCGATCTTGGCCTATGTCGCCAAGTCACTGGTAGCGGCGGTCGACTGGGGCCTGCCGATGCAGGATGCGCTGGCGCAGCCCAACCTGGTTGCGCGTGGCGATCGACCCATGGGCGAAGTCGGCAAGTTCCCGGCGGGGGTTCTCGAAGGTCTCAGGTTGCGCGGGATCAACCTTGTCCCAGGCCAGGGTGAGGATTCCGGCGTGCACGGGGTGCTGATCCGCGATGGCAAGGTCGACGGCGGCTATGACCCGCGGCGCGAAGGCGTGGTGTTGGTCGGGAAACCCTAGACCTCGGTTCCGACCGCTTCGGCGATCGATGAAAACCCGTCGCGACACATCAGCCGCTCCAGGCCGCGCAGGATGCGACGGGGCAGGGCGGGGCCTTCGAAAACCATCGCGCTGTAAAGTTGCACCAGGCTGGCTCCCGCACGAATGCGCGCCCAGGCATCCTCCGCCGAGCCGATACCGCCCACACCGATCAGCGGAATATCCCCACCGGTCGCCCTGCGAAAATCGCGGATCCGCTGCTGTGCCAGGTCGCGCAAGGGGGCACCGGAAAGCCCGCCCGTTTCACTGCGCTTGTCCGACCGCAGGTTGGGGCGCGAAATTGTCGTGTTCGACACGATCAGGGCGCCGAGGCCCTTTTCCAGGGCAATGCGCGCGATCGCATCGATGTCGGCAGGCTCGAGATCGGGTGCAACTTTGAGGAATACGGGCGGGCCTTGTACTCCGCGGGCCTCAAGTACGGCATCGAGCAGGCTGGTGAGCGCCGATTCGTCCTGCAAGGCGCGCAGTCCCGGTGTGTTGGGGCTGGAAATGTTGACCGCGAGATAGGAGGCGAGCGGAGCCATGATCCGGGTCATGGTGACGTAATCGGCAATCCGATCGGCGCTGTCCTTGTTCGCCCCGATATTGATCCCGACCACGCCGGGGCGCCCGGACCGGGCGGCCAGCCGCTGCCGTGCGACTTCAGCTCCGCCATTATTGAAGCCCATGCGGTTGATGACGCCACGATCTTCGATCAGGCGAAATAGGCGCGGTTTGGGATTCCCTGCCTGCGGCAATGGAGTGATCGAACCGACCTCCGCAAAACCGAAGCCGAGACCCAGCAACTGGTCCGGGACCTCGGCATCCTTGTCGAAGCCGGCCGCCATGCCAAGGGGGTTGGGGAATGCGATTCCTGCAACCTGGGTGGCCAGCGGACCGGGGGTAGCCGGCACCCTTAGCGGCGAGAGCGCCAGAGTGCGTACTGTCAGACGGTGGGCGCGCTCCGGATCAAGCGCGAACAGGGCCGGACGGGCGAGGTCGAACAGCATGCCATGGCCTATGGCCGAGCGCTCTCGCGCTGTCGAGGCGCACCGCTTTTCTTGCCATGAGGGGGTGTTGTTGCGCTGCAACACTAGCGGAATTTCCGAAACTGTCGCTTGCATACAATCAACTGTAACAGACTCGGTCTATCACAGTCTTGCGACCCGAAGGGCTCGGAGCAGTCTTGCGACGAGTTCTCGACTTCAAAGGGCGGCTCTCAATGGGCCGCCCTTTTTTTATTCTGCCTTCAATTGCTTTGCGTCACTTTTTGCTGGTTGTATCGCGCCGATGGCGTATTTGTACAATCCGCATGACAGAACACAATAGGGGTGGTGATTTGTCTGGATTGCCAGAGGGTGACGATCCTCATTCATTCAAATTCATAGCGGCGCCGAGCGATCTCGAGCCCTACCTCAACTCGCTCTACATCTGGCGGAGCGAACCCGAAGAACTTGACGACTACCTTCCGGCCTACTCCGGGCAAATGACGGCCTTTGTGCAGGGATCAGGCCGGATGGCCTTCGACGATGGCGAAGTGGGTGAGACCTGCGATGCCTTTTTTCTGGCCCCATTGTGTGAAGCGCGTGAGTTCAAGGTTAGCGGACCGGCATGCATGTTCGGTGTTTCGCTGAACTTTCGTGGATGGGCCGCGCTAAGCGGCCTGCCAGTCAACGAACATCACGATCGGTTCCTTGCCCCCGAGATGGTCCTGGGCGAAGCCCTGGCCGAAGAGTTTCGCGGCCTGGCGCCGCGTTGGCGCGCGGGTGAACTGGATGACACGCAATTGCTTGATGCGATGGTGGGAATCGTCCGGCGCGGCCTGTCCCAACTGCCGCCAGCGCATGCCCAGGTAATTGATCGGACACTGGAATGGCTATCGAGTTCCTTCAGGCCCGATCTTGAAGAGCTCTACGAGACCTTGCCCTATTCGCGCCGCCAGGTGCAGCGACTGGTCGCCCAGTTCTTCGGTCAGTCGCCGGTGCGGCTGGTTCGCCGCTATCGCGCGGTGCGCGCGGCAACCCTGTTGTCACTGCCCAAGCTGCCGGAAGAGATCGAGGCTGATATCCGCGAGGCGTTCTATGACCAGGCACACCTGATCAAGGAGATTCGCTTCTTCACCGGGCGTACGCCGCGCCGCTTACTGCCTGAGGCGCATTCTCCGATCACGGAAATGCTTGGTCCCGAAGGTTATGACTCGGTCGACCTGTTCGGTGGCGGCGAGGCCCAGCAATTGGGTCGCGATCCGTTGGATCGGTGAGGTTTGCTAACGACTCGCAATAAGGCGAATCACGTTGAAATGCCGGTTTTGCGCGCCTAGCTGACCAATCGGAACGAAATGGTCCGATTAAAGCATGCGCCTGTCCAACCTTGCCGATTACGCCGTCGTCACGATGAGCGCCGCGGCCCGCCATTGCGGCGGGGGGCGGACCAGTGCGGCCGAACTGGCGGCGGAGACCGGCCTGCCGGTGCCCACCGTGCAAAAGCTGGTGAGCAAACTCTCGGCGGCCGGACTCCTGCGCTCAACCCGTGGAACCGGTGGGGGATTGCAGCTGGCTCGCCCCGCGGCGGCGATCACCGTCGCCGACATCGTAGAGGCGGTGGAAGGACCGATTGCGCTTACCGCCTGCGTGGAAGGCGCGGAGTGTTCCGTGGAGCATGAATGTTCGGTCAGGCCGCACTGGCCGGTAGTCAACGAAGCATTGCGCGGCGCGCTGGCGGCGATCCCGCTGACGCAGCTGGCGCGAATCGAAGAAGTGGCATGAGCGAAGAACTCGAAATCCAGGATCGCGACGCTCGTGAAGCCGCCGCCAAGGCGGCCGATTACGAACACGGCTGGTCGGCCGACATCGAAACCGAGTTCGCCGAGAAGGGCCTGAGCGAAGACACCGTCCGCTTCATCAGCGCCAAGAAGGGCGAGCCCGAGTGGATGCTCGAATGGCGGCTAAAGGCCTTCCGCCTGTGGCAGGACATGGAAGAGCCCGATTGGGCCAAGCTCGGCTATCCACCGATCGATTACCAGGACGCCTATTATTACGCCGCGCCGAAGAAGAAGCCGACGCTGGCGAGCCTCGATGAGCTCGATCCCGATATCAAGGCGGTCTACGACAAGCTGGGCATTCCCGTGGCGGAACAGGAAGTGCTCGCCGGGGTGGAAGGCGCGCGCAAGGTTGCGGTGGATGCGGTGTTCGACAGCGTCAGTGTCGCCACCACCTTCCGCGAGGAGCTCAAGCGCGCTGGCGTGATCTTCCTCTCGATCAGCGAGGCGGTGAAGGAATATCCCGAGCTGGTGCAGAAGTGGCTCGGCAAGGTCGTGCCGCAGCACGACAACTTCTTCGCCACGCTCAACAGTGCGGTCTTCTCCGACGGAACCTTCGTCTACGTGCCCGAGGGCGTGCGCTGCCCGATGGAGCTGAGCACCTATTTCCGCATCAATGCCGAGAATACCGGCCAGTTCGAGCGTACGCTGATCATTGCCGAAAAGGGCGCCTACGTCAGCTATCTCGAAGGCTGCACCGCGCCGATGCGCGACGAAAACCAGCTCCACGCCGCGGTGGTCGAGCTTGTCGCGCTCGAGGATGCCGAGATCAAATATTCGACCGTGCAGAACTGGTATCCCGGCAATGCCGAGGGTGTGGGCGGGATCTACAATTTCGTCACCAAGCGCGGGCTGTGCCAGGGCGCGCGCAGCAAGATCAGCTGGACCCAGGTGGAAACCGGCAGCGCGGTGACCTGGAAATACCCCAGCTGCGTACTCAATGGCGAGGACAGCGTGGGCGAGTTCTACTCGGTCGCGGTGACCAACAATTTCCAGCAGGCCGATACCGGCACCAAGATGATCCACAACGGCAAGGGCAGTCGCTCGACGATCATCTCCAAGGGCATTTCGGCGGGCAAGAGCAACAACACCTACCGCGGGCTGGTGCGTGTCGCCGCCAATGCCGATGGCGTGCGTAATTTCACCCAGTGCGACAGCCTGCTGCTGGGCGACAAATGCGGTGCGCACACCGTGCCCTATATCGAGGTCAAGAACCCGAGCGCGCAGATCGAGCACGAGGCGACCACCAGCAAGATCAGCGACGACCAGCTGTTCTACGCAATGCAGCGCGGGCTGGACGAGGAAGAGGCGGTGGCGCTGATCGTCAACGGCTTCGCCAAGGATGTGTTGAAGGAACTGCCGATGGAGTTTGCTGTCGAAGCGCAGAAGCTGCTGGCGATCAGCCTGGAAGGATCTGTCGGGTGAGCGAAAAGAAGACCCTAAAGCTTAAAGCTCCCTCGGAGACTGCCGACGAGAGCCTCGCGCTCAAGAAGAAGGGGCGCGGGTGGGAGATCTCGGAGAAGCGGCTCGACGCGCTGCATGATCGTGCGCGCGATATGCGGCGACATTCGACCCCAGCGCACAAGGCGCTGGCAGCGAAGTTCGCCGAGGCCGACATGGGTCGCTACAAATTTACTCGCCATGCGGTGGTCGGCAGTGCGATCGTCGATCTCAACTGCCACAACCTTGGCCTGGCGATCATGATCGACGAGGACGAGCAGGACGAGGCACTCGCCAAGCGCCGCGACAAGAGCCTCGAGGCGGTCGGTATCCGCGTCGAGCGCGTGGCCGCCGCCGATATCCTCGAGAACATGGACGATGTCCTCCAGCGCCTCACTATCGCGATGCGCGAGTGCATCGCCGAACGCAAAGAGAAGGCCCGCGCCCACGCCGCGGCCAATCCCAAGCAACATTATTCGCGGCCCCGAAACGCCACTGGCCGCAAGCCGGCGTCACGCAGGAAAGACTGATGCTCGAAATTACCGATCTCCACGCGACTGTCGCTGACAAGCCGATCCTCAAGGGCCTCTCGCTCACCGTTGCCGCGGGCGAGGTGCACGCGATCATGGGCCCCAACGGCGCGGGCAAATCGACGCTCGCCTATGTGCTCGGCGGTCGCCCGGGCTATGAAGTGACCGGCGGCAGCGTTCGCTTCATGGGCGAAGACCTGCTGGCGATGGACCCGCACGAGCGCGCGGCAGCGGGGCTGTTCCTCGGCTTCCAGTACCCGGTCGAGATCCCCGGCGTCTCGAACCTCCAGTTCCTGCGCGAGGCACTCAATTCGCAGCGCAAGCAGCGCGGCGAGGAGCCGCTGACCGGCGGCGAATTCCTCAAGCTCGCGCGCGAAAAAGCGGCGCTGCTCAAGCTCGACCCCGAGATGCTCAAGCGTCACGTCAATGTCGGCTTTTCGGGTGGCGAGAAGAAGCGTGCCGAGATGGTCCAGATGGGCATCCTCGATCCGAAGTTCGCCGTGCTCGATGAGACCGACAGCGGCCTCGACATCGATGCCCTGCGCATCGTGGGCGAAGGGATCAACGCGATCATGCGCGATCCCGTAAAGGGCGTGCTGCTGATTACCCACTACCAGCGCCTTCTCGATGTAGTGAAGCCCGATCGGGTCAGCGTGCTTGCGGCGGGTCGCATCGTCCAGACCGGTGGTCCCGATCTCGCACTGCGGCTCGAGAACGAAGGGTATGACGCGGTGATGGCTGATGCCTGAAGCGGCCGAACTTCCCACCCGGCGCGAGGAGGCGTGGCGCTATTCCGCGGTCGATCGCCTGCGTGGTGCGGTGCTCGATGATTGGCGCGTGATCGAAGTGGGTGCGGGCGAATCCTTCCGTGACTGCCTGGTCATTGCGGACGGGAGCGAGACCAAGCCAACCGAACTGCACCGCTGGCGCGTCAGCGTGGGCGAAGGCGCGACTTGCGAACTCTTCGCCGTGCTTTCTTCCGCCGAATATGCGCGGCTCGAGATCGAGGTCACCTTGGCCAAGGGGGCCCATTTCGAGCTGGGCGGGATCACCGTAGGTGGACGCGAGACGGTGCGCGAATTCGTCACCCGTGTGGTTCATGCGGAACCCCATGCCACGAGCAACCAGACCGTCCGCGCGGTCCACTGGGGCCACGGCACGGGCAATTTCCTGGGCAATATCGATGTCGTGCGCTACGCGCAGAAGACCGATGCGGCGCAGGACTTCAAAGGCCTGTTGCTCGAGAAGGGTGCGAGCGTGAATGCCGTACCGCAGCTCGAGATCTTCGCCGACGACGTGAAGTGTGCGCATGGCGCCAGTATCGGCCAGCTCGATGAAACGGCGCGTTTCTACATGGCTGCGCGGGGGCTCGCGCCCGATCTCGCCCGGCGACTGCTGGTCCAGGCTTTCCTCGGCGATGCGCTGGTTGCGCTCGACGATGAGGAACGGCGCGATGCGATGATGCAGGTCGCGCTCGACAAGGTGGACAAGGCGCTGTGAGCGGCACTGCCACCCTGACCCGCAAGGCGGATTTCCCCGGTCTGCTGATGCCGGATGGTGCACCGTGGCATTATTTGGATACGGCGGCGACGGCGCAGAAGCCGCAGGCGGTGATCGATGCGATGACCCATGCCTTGGGTCGCGATTATGCCACCGTACACCGCGGGGTCTATTCGCGTTCGGCGCAGATGACGCTCGCCTATGAGGCTGCGCGCAAGCGCGTTGCCGATTTCATCGGCGCGAAGAGCGAGAACGAGGTGGTCTTCGTGCGCGGTGCGACCGAGGCGATCAATCTTGTCGCGCAGACCTGGGGCGTAACGCAAATCGGCCCGGGCGACCGCATCGTCCTTTCGACGCTCGAGCACCACTCGAACATCGTTCCCTGGCAGATGCTGGCAGAACGCACCGGGGCGCAGATCGATGTTTGCCCGCTGACCGAGGATCACCGCATCGACCTCGGTGCGCTCGAGGCACTGCTGACGCCGCGGACCAGGCTGGTCGCGCTGGCGCACGTCTCGAACGTGCTCGGCAGCGTGCTCGATGCGCGCGTGGCGGCGGACCTTGCCCATTCGGTCGGGGCGAAACTGCTGCTCGACGGCTGCCAGGCCGCTCCGCGCATGGTACTCGACATGGCGGCGCTCGATTGCGATTTCTACGCCTTCTCGGGCCACAAGCTCTACGGGCCGACCGGGGTCGGTGTGCTATGGGCGCGCGAAGAGATTCTCGATGCCATGCCCCCGTGGCAGGGCGGCGGCTCGATGATCGAACGTGTTACCTTCGAGAAGACCACCTATGCCCCGCCGCCGCAGCGCTTCGAAGCGGGTACTCCGATGATCACCGAGGTGATCGCGCTCCAAGCTGCCATCGACTATGTCGATGCACTCGGTCCCGAAGCGCTGTTCGCGCATGAGGCGGCCTTGGCGACGACATTGCGTGGCGAGCTGCGCAATCTCAATTCGGTGACCTTGTTCGGACCCGAGGATAGCGCCGGAATCGTCAGTTTCGCCTTGCAGGGCGTGCATCCGCACGACCTCGGCACCATATTGGATGAAGAGAATGTGGCGATCCGCGCCGGGCACCATTGCGCACAGCCGCTGATGGATCACCTCAGCGTCCCCGCCACCGCCCGGGCGAGCTTCGGGCTCTATTCGGACGAAAGCGATATCGCTGCGCTGCTGCGCGGCATCGAACGTACCCAGAGGATCTTCGGGTGAGCGAGGATATGGACAGTAACAGCTTTGATTCCGGCGCGGCCACCGCCAAGCCGCCGCGGGCACGCGTCGAGGATGCGGTGGATGAGAGCCCGCGCGAGACGATGGAGCGCAAGCGCGATTATCTTGAAGGTTTTCTCCAGAAGAAGCCCGAGAACCTGCCGTCCGGCGCGCCAGGAGGCGAACTTTACGAGGCGGTCGTCGCTGCGCTCAAGGAGATCTACGACCCGGAAATCCCGGTGAATATCTACGATCTCGGGCTGATCTACGGGGTAGAGGTGACCGCCGACGCCGATGTGTCGATCACCATGACGCTGACTACGCCGCATTGCCCGGTCGCCGAGAGCATGCCGGGCGAAGTCGAGCTGCGCGCGGCGAGCGTGCCCGGCGTACGCGATGCCGAAGTGAATCTGGTCTGGGATCCGCCATGGGGCCCGGACAAGATGACTGATGAGGCCCGCCTCGAACTGGGGATGTTATGAGCTCTCTCGCGCCTTCACTCACGGTTTCGTCGGCCGATTACGCTGACCCTTCGGATGGGGCGACCATCGTCGCATTGCTCGACGCCTATGCCCGCGATCCAATGGGAGGCGGCGAGCCGCTGCCCGAGCGTACCCGCGTCGGCCTGGTCGCAGGACTTGCCGCGACTCCTGGAGCATTCTCCCTCGTCGCGCGGATTGGCGGTGAGCCTGTCGGCCTCGCCAATTGCTTCATGGGGTATTCGACCTTCGCCGCTTCGCCCCTGGTAAACATCCACGATATGGTCGTGCTACCCGGTCACCGCGGCGCGGGCATCGGTCGCGCCCTGATGGCGGCGATCGAGGCCGAGGCCTTGAAGCGCGGCGCCTGCAAGATCACATTGGAAGTGTTGAGCGGTAACGAAACCGCCAAAGGCCTCTACCGCTCGTGCGGGTATGGCGACTACGAACTTGATCCTGTGCAAGGTCACGCATTGTTCTGGCAGAAGAAGCTGACATGACCGAAATGAAAACCAGGCGTGAAATCCCGGCAGCCGTCATCCTGACGGCGGGCGCCGAGGCTCGTATCGCCGAGTTGATGGCCAAAGCCCCGGCAGAAGCTATCGGTGTGAAGCTGTCGACGCCACGCCGCGGCTGTTCGGGGCTCGCCTATTCGGTCGATTACGTCAGCGAGGAAGCCAAGTTCGACGAGAAGATCGAGACACCGGGAGGCACTTTCTACATCGACGGTGCCAGCGTGCTCTATCTCGTCGGCAGCACGATGGACTGGGTCGAAGACGATTTCACCGCTGGCTTCGTGTTCGACAACCCCAACGCAAAAGGGGCGTGCGGCTGCGGCGAGTCCTTTATGGTCTGAGCGCGCCGCCGCTCCGGCCTATTCCTCGGCAAGGAAATCCAGTAGCGCCCGTTCGAACTCGTCGACCTGGCCATCTGCCTCGATCTGCGCGTCCAGCCATTCGCGTTCCGAATGCGTGACTTCATGCGCTGCGGCGACTGCCGCTTCGCGCGAGCTTTCCGAACCCTTGCGCCCGAACACCACGCCAAAGGCGTTGGGCGAACTCTTGGCCATGCGGCCGAGGAGGCGGCCGAAGCTGACCGAGGTATCGTTCATGAAAGCCTGCAATTCCTGGGCGCGTTCGCGGCTGATTTGCGCATCGGGATCGCTGTAGCCCCGCAGGTAATTGGCGATGCCCTGTACAAACAGCTGCTTCCACTCCGGGGCATTTTCCGCCCCCAGCGTCGCGTCCTTCAGGCGGAACAGCATTTCGGCTTCATTGCGGCCAACAGCTGCGGGGCGCTCGCTCGCGGGTGCAAAGATTGCACGGCGAAGCAGCCTCGCTTCGGTAGCGTTGACGTTTCCTGCCTCGAGCGCACCGCCGTCGCGGGTCGGCCCAACCCCTTCCAGCACAGCGCGTTCGACCTGACGCAGGGCATAGTCCTTCAGCGCGACTGGTACATTTTCTGCGCGTTCGAATACGCGAACCAGCAGTTCAAGTTCGGCCATGGAGCAAAGCACGCCATCGGAATCGATCTGGGCCATCAGCCAGTTCGCGTTCTCGGCATCGACGAAGCCCTTCGGCGCGCGCTGGTTGACGACATACTCGACCAGGGCCTCGACGAAGAAATCGACCCATTCGGTCGTTTTCGACAGAATCGTGTCGTTGAGCGCGAAGATCGCTTCGGCTTCGCTCTGCGAAATGTGACCGTCCGGCCACGCCTCACGCCGCAATGCAAGTACTTCGTCGCTCGTTATTACGCCGTCTGCGCCGACTTTCTTCGCCAGCTCGCTGAAGTGCACGCTCATTGTCGCCAAGTCCCGAATTGTAGATCGGAAAGGCGTAGAACAGTAAGCTTAAGAGCGCCCTAACGCCGCCGCAGCGCGGCAACGCAGGCCGCCCGATCGACATCGAGCCCATCGCTAGCCCGTCGAGCATCGACATAGGTCGCGCTGGGTTCAGCCCTGGGCGCCAGGGGGTAGAGGAAGACGTCGAGCACGCAGGCCTCGCCCGCGAACTGGAGCTTGCGTGCATCGCCCTCTTTCACCGATAGGCGCGGAGGGCCGAATATGTTGGCTAGGGCGGTTTCGTTCTTGCCGATGATACCTTCGAGCCCGGGCATCGATATGACCCGGGGTGCGCGGAACGCGCCGCTCGATGGTGCAGGGCGGACAACCTGCGGGGGCGGGGTGGCCGGGCGAGAGACGTTGCCTTGCGATGTCGGCCGGTTTGGCGTGGGGATCGCCGATGTGGCGCAGGCTGCCAACAATGGCAGCATCAGCAGGATTGCACTACGCATCGACTGCTTTCTCCTTCGCGCGATGCGTAACGCGACTTCGCTAAACCCATGGCAATGGTGCAGCCGTGCCATATGCTTTGGCTCATTCCCCCCTGGGAAAGCCGGATAGCGGACCTGGCCAATGGGAACGCCGATGGCGCGGTGAAGCGTCGTCATATGCCGAGCGCCTTGCGCGGGGAGGTGGGCCAAGTCAACGCCGCCCTTGGCCAACACTCGTTGAACGGGTAACGGCGCCCGACACAATGAGAATCCCCCTCCCTGGAGTACCCATGACCGAACCCCGTTACGACGTCATCGCCATCGGCAACGCCATCGTCGATGTGATGTCACCCTGCACCGACGAACTGATCGAGGAGCTAGGCCTCGCCAAGGGGGGGATGACGCTGGTTGATACAGACCGTGCGCGCGAACTTTACGAGGCGATGGGGCCGGCCCGCGAGATTTCGGGCGGCTCGGCCGCGAACACGCTGGCTGGCATGTCTGCGCTGGGCGCACAGTGTGCCTTCATCGGCCAGGTTGCCAAGGACCAGCTGGGCGATGTCTTCAGCCACGATATCCACGCCGTCGGGATCGATTTCGATACGCCCGCCCGCGAAGGAGAACCGCCGACCGCGCGCTGCCTGATCTTCGTCACGCCCGATGGCGAGCGGACGATGAACACTTTCCTTGGCGCCAGTCAGTTCCTGCCGCCGGCCGCGCTGGATGACGAGCTGATCGCCAGCGCCAGCATCCTCTATCTCGAAGGCTATCTGTGGGATCCCGAAGAACCGCGCAGCGCCATGCGTCGCGCAATTGAGGTGGCGCGCGCGGCCGGGCGAAAGGTGGCTTTCACGTCGAGCGAAAGCTTCGTGATCGATCGCCATGGCGACGACTTCCGCGCCCTGATCGAAGAGGGGCAGATCGATATCCTCTTCGTCAACGAACATGAACTCGCTTCGTTGACCGGCGAGAAAGACTTCGAAACCGGCGTCGCTGCGGTAGCAGGCAAGGTGCCGGTGCTGGTCGCAACGCGCAGCGCCAAGGGCGCAATCGCCATTGCCCATGGGGAGCGCGCCGAAGTCGCGGCCGAACCGGTCGATCGCGTGGTCGATACCACCGGTGCGGGCGACCTCTTCGCCGCGGGCTTCCTCACCGGCCACGCGCGCGGCGAGAGCCTCGAGCGGTGCTTGCGCATGGGTGCCATCTGCGCAGCAGAGATCATCAGCCACTACGGTGCACGTAGCGAGGCCGACCTTAAGGCGCTGGTGGCGACGAAGCTGGGCTGACTGCGCCCTAATAGATCGACTTTTCGTAATTCGGATCGCGCAACCGCAGCATGTGGCGTGCGATCGTATCGACTTGTTCCCGGTTGAGGCGGAAGTTCATGTCTTCCGGGTAATTGTGCGCGTCAGTCAGCCAGATGGCCAGTGTCTCATTGGTCAGGCCCGGGCTATTGGCAATGTCGGTAAAAGGCGGAGATTTCGGGTTGGGCGAGACTCCAGGTGGGGTGACCGCGTGACAATCGCCGCATGCCTGCTGTGCAAAGGAGAGATCGGATTGCGCATCGGTGCCGCCCTGCTCCGGAAGAATCGGCCCCTGCGCCGACGCGATCGGGGTGGCCCCATACGAACTGGTCGTACAGGCTGCCGCTAATGTGAGCAGAGACGCAAGGAGGGGGAGTGAACTGACAGGACTGTTCGACATACCCGAATCGTGCGCCTGCAATGCCCCTTCGATCAATGGAAACCTGCTACCCTCGCTCCCGGCGGACCTCGCGCTGGCCGATATCGCGGCGGCAGAAGCCTTCAGGGAAGGCAATCGCGTCGAGCGCGGCATAGGCCTTGCGTTGCGCCTCGGTTGCGCTGGCGCCCTTGGCCGTGACATTGAGGACGCGACCGCCGCTGGCGACAAGTTGCCCATCATCGAGGGCGGTGCCTGCGTGGAAAACCTTGGCGCCTGCTGCCTCGGCATCGCCAAGGTAGATCGCGCCGCCCTTTTTCGGCGTGCCGGGATAGCCATCTGCCGCCATCACCACGGTCAGCGCGAACTCATCCGCAAGCCTGGGTGGTGCGATGTTGCCCAACCGCCCCTGGGCACAGGCGAGCATCAGTTCGACGAGGTCGCTTTCGAGCCGCATCATCAGCACCTGGCATTCAGGATCGCCGAAACGCGCATTGTATTCGATCAGCTGCGGGCCGTCCCTGGTCAGCATCAGCCCGGCATAGAGGACGCCCGAATAGGGCATGCCTTCCTCGCGCATCGTGCGCACCGTCGGCTCAACGATCTCGCGCATCACTTGCGCCTGGAGCGCTTCGCTCAGCACCGGTGCAGGGGAATAGGCGCCCATGCCGCCGGTGTTGGGCCCGGTGTCGCCGTCGCCAACACGCTTGTGATCCTGTGCCGTGCCGATCGGAACGATCGCGGTCCCGTCGGTCAGCGCGAAGAAGCTGGCTTCCTCGCCGGTAAGGAACTCCTCGATCACCACTTCGCTGCCGGCGCTGCCGAACTGGCCGCCGAACATGTCGTTCAGGGCCTCCTGCGCCTCCTCGCGGGTCTCGGCGATGACCAC
Organism: Erythrobacter sp.; assembly: GCF_038133525.1. Taxonomy (GTDB): domain Bacteria; phylum Pseudomonadota; class Alphaproteobacteria; order Sphingomonadales; family Sphingomonadaceae; genus Qipengyuania. The sequence goes on from NZ_JAYPTL010000049.1 coordinate 21,134, forward strand.
ACCCTTGCCCGCTGCCAGGCCGTCTGCCTTGAGCACGAAAGGCGGGTCGAAGCGCTTGAGCTTGCCCCAGGCCTGCTCGAGCGAGTTGCAGCGTTCATAGCGCGCCGTCGGGATCCCGGCGCGCTTGCAAAGCTCCTTGGTGAAGCCCTTGCTCCCCTCGAGTTGCGCGGCCTGCTTCGACGGCCCGAAGGTATCGATGCCCGCGGCGCGCAGCGAATCGGCGAGCCCGTCGACCAGCGGTGCCTCAGGTCCAATCACGACGAGGCCGATTGCATGGCTGCGGCAGAAATCGATCACTGCCGCATGGTTGGTCGCATCGAGATCGACGCATTCCGCTTCCTGCGCGATGCCGGGGTTGCCCGGGGCGGCCCACAGTTTGTCGCACATCGGCGATTGCGCCAGCTTCCACGCCAGCGCATGTTCGCGGCCGCCGCTGCCCAGCAGAAGGATATTCATGGCCAAGGTTCCCACCCCTTACGATGACGATATTGATGACGGTGAAGGGCTGGTAGCGAAGGGGCGCGCCGGGGACAACGCCGCGCCGCTGACGATCAGCGAAATCTCGCAATTGCTCAAGCGGACGGTCGAGGATCGCTTCGGCTTCGTCCGGTTGCGGGGCGAGCTTTCGGGGGTCAAGCGTGCGGCTTCGGGTCACTTCTATTGCGCGCTCAAGGATGAGGGCGCGGTGCTCGATGGCGTCATGTGGCGCGGAAATGCCGAACGACTCCCGTTTCGACCGGAAGACGGGCTGGAAGTGGTCGCGACGGGCAAGCTGACCACCTATCCGGGGCGTTCGAAGTACCAGATCGTGATCGACCGGATGGAGCTGGCGGGCGAAGGGGCATTGCTGGCGCTGCTCGAGAAGACCAAGGCGCGGCTGGCGGCAGAGGGGCTGTTCGATGCGGAACGCAAGCGGGCACTGCCATATCTGCCGCGTACGATCGGCGTGGTTACCTCGCCCACGGGGGCAGTAATCCGCGATATCCTGCATCGGCTGGCAGACCGCTTTCCCAGCCGGGTGATTGTCTGGCCCGTGCTGGTGCAGGGCCAAGGAGCGGCGGAGCAAGTTGCGGGGGCGGTGCGGGGTTTTTCTGCCTTGCCGCAGGATCATGCCGACCGTCCCGACCTGGTGATCGTTGCGCGGGGCGGCGGCTCGATCGAGGATCTTTGGAGTTTCAACGAGGAAGTTGTCGTCCGCGCGATCGCCGAATCTTCGATCCCGACGATCAGTGCGGTCGGGCACGAAACCGACACGACCCTGGCCGATTTCGCAGCCGACCGTCGTGCACCCACGCCGACAGCCGCAGCGGAAATGGCGGTGCCGGTGCGCGCTGAACTGGCGGCCACGCTGAAGGATTTCGGTGCGCGTAAGGAGCGGGCGATCCTGCGCCCGGTACAATTGGGGCGCGAGCGGCTGGAAGTTCGGGCACAACGCCTGCCGCGACCGGAGGAATTGCTCCAGCCGCAAGCGCAGGCGCTTGACGAGGTTTCCGAACGGCTCAGGCGCGGGTTGATGGACAGCGCAGCACAGGGACGCGAGCGGCTCGGCCAGCTGCGCCTCTCGCCCTCGGTGCTTGAGCGCGGGTTGCGCGATGCAGCGCGGGCTCTGGCAGGGCAAAGGCTTGTTCCAGCCTTGGTTGAGCGTCCGCTGGCGGAACGGCGCGAGCGGCTCGCCGCATTGGCGCGACTGGCCGATACGCTGCACCCCGACCGGCCGCTTGCGCGCGGATATGTTCGTGTGGTTGCGCCCGACGGGCGGACACTGACGGACAGGGCCGATGCGGTGAAGGAGCCGGCACTGACGCTCAAGTTCCGCGATGGCGATCTCGCGGTTTCAACCGGCGGCACACCGCCGCCCGCGTCGCCGCGCAAGCCGCGGCCGGCTGGAACTCCGCCGCGTCAGGATGATTTGTTCGGCTGAGCCGTAGGTGCTAAGATAGTCAAATGCTGATGAACAAGAATTCGACACCTTCGGGCGGCGAGGCGCGTCTGCACTATGGTCCGGGCGGCTTTCGTGTGCTGCGCGCGGGCCAATACGTTGTGTGTGCGATGAGCGGCGTGCCGATCGCACTGGAAGAGCTGCGCTACTGGTCGGTCGAATACCAGGAACCCTATGCCACACCGCTACTTGCGACCGAGCGACTGAAACCGTGAAGTGGGGCCGGGTCGCGCCGCTCCTGCCGATAGTTGTCCTACTGGCCTGTACCCCTTCGGGTAAGCAAGTCGAAGTGGCGGCGGAGCGCGTCGTCGCCAGTGTAACGCAGCCTGAAACCACGCCAAGTGCCACGAAACAGCCAGCTGCCTTCACGATCGAAGGCGAGCTGACGCAAGGCGGCTGGATCCGCGGTGTGGCACCGGCCGGTACGGCGTCGCTGACGCTTGGCGACCAGCCACTGGCAATCGACCAGATAGGG
>NZ_JAYPTL010000049.1:23557-25532 GCF_038133525.1 Erythrobacter sp.
AGATAGGGCAATTCTTTGCCGCCTTCGATCGCGATGCGGCGGCCACGGCTACCTTGTCGGCGGTGCTCGTTGACGATCGCGTGATCAGCGAGCGGCTCGCGATCTCGCCGCGCGCCTGGCAGATCGAAAAGGTCAATATCGCTCGCCGACCCGGCGGCGCGTCGGAAGCCTTCATGAAGATTCGCCAGCCCGAGCTGGATGCTATCTGGAGCGCCCGCCAGAATCTGACCGGCGCGCAGGGCTGGCGCCAGCACTTCATCTGGCCGGTCGCGGGGCGAATTTCGGGTCGCTTCGGTTCGCAGCGCATCTATCGCGGCGAGCCGGGCAGCTATCATTCAGGGATCGACATCACCACCGGCACCAGCGGCACCCCCTATGTCGCGCCCGCCGATGGCGTGGTGGTGCTGGCGGTGCAGGGCTACAGCCTCGAGGGCAACCTGCTGATCATTGACCACGGCAATGGACTGAACAGCGCCTTCCTGCATTCCTCGCGGCTCTATGTGAAGGAAGGTGACGCGGTGCAGCAGGGGCAGCATATCGGCGATATCGGCTCATCGGGCCGGGCGACGGGTCCGCATTTGCACTGGAGCCTCAAGTGGCACGAAGCGCGGCTCGATCCGCTGCTCTTCACCGGGCCAATGCGCTAGTCCCGTCCGCACCAGGCTTCCGCTTTTCGTCATGCGCCGCACACGTCTTGCTCTGGGTCTCGCCGTCCTGGCAGCTGCTGCGCCCGTCACCTGGATTCATACCTCGCCACCCAATCCGGTCGTTGCCCCCCATGCGGCGATCAAGCCGATCCCTTTCCAGGCGCAGCGCTTCGGCTCCTTCGAGCTTGTCGGTGCCTGGCAGATCGCCGGGGCCGATTCGGGGTTCGGAGGTTTCTCCGCGCTGATCACGCTTGCTGATGATCGGTTTGTCGCCGGCAGTGACAGCGGGCGAAAGCTGGTCTTCCGGCGGCCCGACCGTGGAAGCGGCCTGGCGCTGCTCAGCCACCTCGGCCCAAGGCGCAAGGTAGAGAAGGCGAATCTCGATCTCGAATCGCTAACCCGCGATCCTGCAACCGGAACGGTTTGGGCCGGGTACGAAGGCAAAAACCGCATCGTGCGCTTCGGTCCCGACCTCAAGGTTTCAGGCCGTGTCCGCCCTGCCGCGATGCGTGATTGGGGCGCCAATAGCGGTCCCGAAGCCTTTGCAAGGCTGGCCGACGGTCGATTCCTGGTCATCGAAGAGGGAACCGGAAGCTGGTTTTCGGATAAGCATCAGGCGCTTGTCTTCTCGAGGGACCCGGTCGAGGACGACAAGCCGCTCGAGCTATCCTTTGTTGCACCTGACGGCTTTCGACCGGTCGACCTTGCCCCGCTCGACAACGGCCGGGCCCTCATTCTCTTCCGCAAGCTGGAGATTGGGCTTCCACCTGGCTTTGGAACCGCGATTGGCGTGGTGGATATCGATCAGCCTTCGGACGATGGGATACTCACGTCGCGTGTGCTGGCGCGCTTCGCTGCCTCAATCCCGCAAGACAACTACGAGGGCATGGCGGTTACCGACGATCCCGATGGCAGGCATGTCTGGCTGATCTCCGACGACAACTTCATGCACTATCAGCGGACATTGTTGCTCAAGCTGAGCTGGGACCAACGGCAAAAAGCGCGCGAGTGACCCCGCGCGCTCTTGCGTTAGCTATCAAGACAGCACCGAAGTGCTGCGGCCTTAGGCGCCTGCAGCAGCCTTCTTCAGCTCGCGCTTCACCTTGAGGGCGCGCGCCGACAGCTTCGTGTCGCTGGTCTTGAGCAGCCAGTTGTCGAGACCGCCGTTGTGTTCGACCGAGCGCAGGCCCTGGGTCGACACGCGGAACTTGTAGCTGCGATCGAGCTTCTCGCTCATCAGCGTGACGTTCTGCAGGTTCGGCAGGAAGACCTTCTTGGTCTTGTTGTTGGCGTGGCTCACATTGTGGCCAACCTGGCGGCCCTTGCCG
>NZ_JAYPTL010000050.1:0-19897 GCF_038133525.1 Erythrobacter sp.
ACACCGACTTCTGCCTGGCCATTCACGAAGGTGAGGCGCGAGCGGATATCGTCGGTCAGGAACGGATTGGTCTCGTTGATGAAGACCGTCTCGTTCACCGTCACCGGGTTGTCCCCGGCGCGGCCTGCACCAACCGTATCGACCCGCGTGTACATCGCCCGCCCGTAAATCTCGGCGAAAGGCGCGATCTCGTAATCGAAAAAGGTCGAGACATTGATGCGTTCGAGCGGCTGTACGGCGGCATAAAGGTCCGAGAAGTCCGAAGTCTGCCGCGTGGTCTGGAGCGCACCGCTTTCATCGAAAGCGAAGAAATTGCCGCTCGCAATATCGGTAAAGTTGCCGCCTGCGCCTGCCAGTGTGGAGGTCGTTCTGTCAGCAAGGAAGGCGCGGTCACCAACCTGCAAGCCGCCGCGATCGGAATAGTCAGCGTAGAAGACTATGCCACCACGATCGCCGAGGTTGGCACCGAGTGTGATATTGGTGTTGTAGGTCTGGAGATCGCGGGCACCTTCCCAGCTGCCACCGAGGCGCACGCCCTCAAAGTCAGTATCGATAATGAAGTTGACCACGCCAGCAACCGCGTCGGCGCCGTAAACGGCCGCTGCGCCGCCAGTGAGAACGTCGACCTGCTTGAGCAAGGGAGCCGGAATGCTGTTGACGTCAACCGCATTGCGGAAGCTGAACGGAACCATTCTAGTACCATTGAGCAACACAAGCGTGCGGTTCTGGCCAAGATTGCGCAAATCGAGCGTTTGCGCCCCGCGACCGTCACTGCCTGTCTGAGTTGCGTTGACGCCGCCGGCGAACTGCGGGATGCGGGCTGTGATGTCTTCGACCGTCACAGCGCGATCGAGGACGATCTGTTCCTGATCAAATGTTGTCACAGGACTTGTCGCTGTAAGTTCAGTGCGCTGGATGCGTGAACCCGTTACGACAATATCGTTCTCCGCTTCGTTGGCGGAAGTGTCACTCCCGGAACCGACCTCTTGTGCAGATGCCATGCTGGGCATGAGCACGGCAGCTCCGGCAAGAATGGTTCCTGCGAAAAGTTTTGCAGTCGCTCTCATATCAGCTCCCCTCGGCCTCCCTTGTAAACCTATATACTACCACTTTGTAACCTGTTGGCAAGCCGCTTGTCGGAAACCCCACTTTCAGAAGGCTCATCAGCGACTAAACCCGTAATATCCATCCCTTTGCGAAGAGTGCGCAAAGCAGCGCCCACTGAAGTGCAATGAGGGCGCTCAATCCGGCGAGTTCCCACGCCAAAGGCAATTGCGCGAGCGGCGCATATAGCGGGTAGATGAAGAAGCGTGCCGCCATGTAGGCAAGGATCGCATTGGCTCCGATGGGAGCCAAGGCATCGCCAACCGCACGCAGGAAAGCGGAGGCGTTCCGGTGGTCGAACAAGAGGCGAAACACTCCCAGCAGTAGCGTGCAGATGCCGATTGCAATGAGATCGAAACTAACCGTCCACAGCGACTTTATCGGCGGATAGAGCGGCCCGATTGCCAGCCCTGCGGCTGAAATGACGAGTCCTGCAAGGCAGAGCGACGCGAGCGACCCGTACCGACTGCCTGAAAGCATAGCTGCCCCGGCGCCCGCGCCGGCAAGAGCAATGGTCGCGGCCGAAAGCATGCCCAGCAATCCTTCCGGATCATAGGTGCCGCCATGAAGGCGACCGGGCAGAACCAGAGCGTCGAGATAGCCGTTTACGCTTCCTTGGGGCGTCAGCATGCCCGCGCTGTGCCCGGGCACTGGGAAAAACAACTGCAGACCTGCAATCAGCGCTGCAATGGCAACCCCCACACCTATGCGCGCGCTTACGGAGCGAAACAGAACTAGCGTCGCTGCCGCGAGGAAGGAACTCACGCCGATCAGCCCCAGTACGCTGGGAAGCCGCAGGCGCTCCCAGGACCATTCCCATCCGAAGTTGTAAATGATGCCGAGCAGTACGAGGACGACCATGCGCCGGGCGGCACCAATGAGCCTTTGTCCGGCTGACTTAGCCTGAGCGGAAGGGCGGGCATCGACGATGGCCAGCGAAACCCCTGACAGGAAAATGAACAGCGGAAAGATCAGGTCATAGGCATGCACGCCAATCCATTCGGCATGCGAGAATTGCCTGGATAGCTCAATTATCGGTGCAACCGGCCACGCCGCCGCAAGCGCGTGGATCAGGGCATCGAGACCGATAATAACAAGCATGTCGAGCCCGCGCAGAGTGTCGACGGAAACGAGGCGTTTTGGCCTGTCGTTCAATGTGGCAGCACCATCATTTCGCCATCAATCCAGCTGCACCTGACGCGCAGATCGGCATCAAGGTGCAGCAGATTGGCCTTCCCGCCCACGCGCAGTGTGCCAAGGTCGCGCTCCAGACCCATGAACCGTGCTGGCTCGGTCGCTGCGAGGCGAATAGCGTCGGCGAGGTCAAGCCCCAGCCAATCGATCGCGCCGCGGACAGCATCAATCATGGTAAGAGCTGAGCCTGCGAGGGTGCCATCCTCCGCAACGCAAACACCATCGCGGATCGCAATGCGGCGGCCACCAAGCTCAAAATGGTCAAGGTCGGTTCCGACGCCCGGCATGGCATCGGTCACGAGACAGAAGCGCCCATCGGCCTTCGCCCTGATCGCGAGGCGCAAGATCGCAGGGTCGACATGATGTCCGTCGACGATGAGCCCGCACCATGCTTCGCCTTCGAGCGCCGCGACCACAGCACCGGGCTTGCGCGTTTCCACGCCGGTCATGGCGTTGAACAGGTGCGTATAGCCGGTAACACCATCGGACTCGGCCAGGCGAGCCACATCATAGCCCGCGAGCGAATGACCCAGTGCCACTCTGACCCCGCGCTGGGCCAGTTCGCGGATGTGGCTGCGCTCGACCGCTTCGGGAGCAAGCGTCACCAGCGTCGCCCCATTCGGCAGCGATGCGAACAGCTCGATCGTTTCCTGATCGAAGGTCCGGAAGTGCCGGGCATCGTGGATGCCGCGCTTGGCCGGGTTCAGCATCGGCCCTTCCAGATGAATGCCGACGATGCCCGGGACGCCTTCTCCGATCGCTTGCGCGACCGCATCAATCGCGGCTCGGACCTTGTCGATGTCGTCAGAAATAAGGGTGGGAAGCATAGCGCAGGTTCCGAAGCTTCGGTGCGCCTCGGCCATGGTCCGCAGGGTGCCAACAGTCGGCGCATCATTGAAAAGAACGCCGCCGCCGCCATTGACCTGCAGATCAAACAGGCCTGGTATCAGGTATCCGCCATCGAGTGTCAGGCCAGCCGTGCTGCTTGCGGCATCTCCGGCGGTTTCGACCGCGGCAATCCTTCCGTCCTCAATCGAGACCGCACCCTCTTGCCAACCGCCGTCTGGTAAAAGGAGCTTCGCGCCGCGGATTGTCGTCATAGCGTCTTGGTGACCTTGTGCAGCGAGGGTGGATTGTCGGGGTCAAGCCCGCGCCGCCGCGAGAGTGCCTCGGCAAAGCGATAGAAGGCGACTGCCTGCGCAATCGGTTGGGTCAATGGGTGCCCCGTCCGAATGGTGGGCAAGTCGATGACCCCCTGCACCGGGATCAGACTTCCGAAGATCGGGGGACCAAATGCGCGCAAAGATCCTGCAACCTCCTCCAGGCTGGACTGCGCCGCGTCCTGCGCCCCGAGGATAATAACCGGCGAATCCGGTCCGATCGCAGCCTTCGGGCCGTGATGAACCTCGGCCGCGCTGAAGGCTTCGGCATGAAGGCCAGCCACCTCCTTCAGCTTGAGCGCCAATTCCGCGGCCACGCCCAGTCCTGGCCCGCGCCCGATGATGAAAGCACGTCGAACCGCCTGGAACTGTTCCACGATCTGAGGCCCCCACGGGTCGCGCAATCCGGCTCTCAGCTGCTCGGGCAGTCGTTCCAGCGCCGCGCTGATCTGCGGCGAGGGTGTGATCGCGGCCGCCAACCTCACAAAGGTGGTCAGAGTGCAGAGGAAGGATTTGGTGGCCGCGACCGCAAGTTCGGGCCCTGCCTGCATATCGAGAACGATGTCTGCGGCGCGGGCGAGCGGCGATCGGGCATCATTTACGATGGCCACCACCAAGGCCCCGCCTGTCCTGGCGGCCTGCGCGCATCGCAAAAGATCGGGGCTTTGCCCGGATTGCGAGACGGTGATGTAAAGCATGCCTTCAACATGCAGCGGGGTTTCATAGACCGAGACGAGTGAGGGGCCGAGCGAGGCAACCGGACGCCCGGTTGTCAGCTCCAGCGCATATTTGCCGAACAAGGCGGCATGATCCGAGCTGCCGCGTGCGCAGCTTATGATTGCGTGCGGCGGTGACGCCGCCCACCATTCGGCCAGCTTTTCGAGTGGTTCAGCCAGAGCCTCGGCCTGAAGCGCGATCCGGTCGGGTGCCTCTGCCGCTTCGATTGCCATTCGCGTCTGCAATTCAGCGATCATGCCCCTTTCCTCGCTTGCGAGGAGGTTCCAAGCACCGCATCCTTCGACAGGCCTGCAAGCATTAACGCCCCGCTGACCGCATCGCCGGCCGGCTCGACCAGCATTTCGCTTGTCCGGGCGCGCAGCCATGGCCGTAAATGGGCCGCCAGCCCGCCCATCAGAGAGCATCGCGGCGCGCCCTTTTCAAAAATGGTTTCGATGAAGCGTTCGATATGCCGAACCGCCTCGATTACAATCGATCGGGCAATGTAATCGCCCTTTTCGGCATAGGAGATAACCAGCGGCGCGAAGGAAGCGAAATCGCCCGGCGTGGCTGTTTCCATCCACTCGATCACCGCCACAGTGTTGTCATCGAACTGGCCCGTCACAGCATCGCTGAGAGGGGTGGACCGTGATCGTCCATCGAGCGCACGCAGCGCGTGGCGAACCGCGCTTAGACCCAGGGCCGCACCGCTTGCCTCATCCGAGATCGGGAACCCGTAGCCCCCCATCGTGTCGACTTTTCCGTCCACCTTCAGATAGGCAATCGACCCGGTGCCGACGATGAGGATCGCGCCGTCCTCGCCGCCATGCGCACCCAGATGGGCGATTTCCGCATCAGATGCGATCGTAACACGTGCGAAGGGCCATTGATTGGCAGTCAACTGACGCGATTGGCTGGCCCGCGAAAGTCCGGCCAGGCCAAGGCCGAGGCCGATAGTGCTGACAGCATCCTGCGGCAGACCAGCCTGGTCCAGCGCCTGCCGCGCAATGCCAAGCGTCAATTGCTCTACCGCTTCAACACCGATCCGAAGGTTGCCTGCGCCGGCCGTGACGCGGCCAAGCTCGTGCCCGTTCTCGTCGACCAGACTGGCGAGGCTCTTGGTCCCGCCCGCATCAATGCCAAGCCAGTATCGGATGTCTGTGGGAGCGCTCGTGAGCGCAGAATTGCTTGTCATTTCACTCATCCTGGCAAACTGATCTTGCCCATTGATATTGACGGCATCCCAGCAATCCGGCCCTGAGCCAGCCCCGTGCCAGCGACAGTTTCGTTGGCGAGAACCGCGAAAAGGACGGCTTCCTTTGCGTCCGGATCAATGCCGAGTTCCTCGGTCGTCACGACCTTGTGGCGCTCCGACAGCTCACGGCGGATATTCGCCATGAGTGTTGGATTGCGGGCGCCGCCACCGCTGACGAATACGGTGGCCTTACCGGACACCTCCAGCGCATCGATCGATGCGGCAATGGAACGCGCCGAACAAAGGCTGAGCGTTGCCAGCAGGTCTTCGGTTCGCGCTTTGGCGTGGCCTGAACGCGCAGCAGCTTGATCCAGCCAAGCCAAGTTAAAGGTTTCTGGCCCGGTAGTCTTGGGGCCGGCCCGGGAAAAGAACGGATTGGCGAGCAGTTGATCGAGCAGCGCCGGCAAGACAGTCCCCTGCGCTGCCATGGCCCCGTCGGCATCGAATCGCATCGAAGGGAAGTTCCGCTGGACAAGCTGGTCCATGACGGTGTTCCCGGGACCGATATCGGTGCAGGAGGACCAGCGCCCGTTCCGCGTACTTGCAACGAAGGTCAGATTGGCAATTCCGCCGATATTGAGCAGGATGCGATCAGCCTGGTCATCCCCAAACAGCAGATAGTCACCGTAAGCCGCGAGGGGAGCGCCCTCACCACCTGCAGCGATCTGCTTCTGGCGAAAATCATGCACTGTGATGATACCGGTCCGATGGGCGATGTGATCACCATCCCCCAGTTGCAGCGTCGCATTGGCACTGGGCACGCGTTCACCAGGCGTGCTCGGCGCATGGTATACGGTCTGACCATGACTGGCGATGAGGTCGATGGTCTCAGCCGGTCGACGCCACTCGTCGAGCGCCGCCAGGATCATGTCCGAATGCACCTGCGCGACGAAGGGGTTGAGCAGGCAAAGGCGCTCTAGATCGATCGAGCGCCGGGCAAAGACCTCGCCAACCCGGTCTCGGAATGCCGCAGTATAAGGAACTGTCGTGAAGTTCTCGACCGTCAGGCACGTTGCCTCGCCAGCTCCTTCGACGCGGCACAGCGCGATGTCGAGTCCGTCGAGCGATGTCCCGCTCATCAGGCCGAGGATATGGCGCTCAGGCTTTGCCGCGATACGCGCCAGCCTTGTGATGTCGTCAAACATCGAACACGAGACCGCGATTGAGGATATTCGCCGGATCGAGTGTCCGCTTCAGCTTGCGCATCAGCGCGATTTCTTCGCTGCTGCGAGAGATGTGCAGCCAGTCCTTTTTTTCGCGGCCAATACCATGTTCGGCCGAGACGGCACCGTGGTGACGAGCGAGGGTCTGGTAGACGGACTCGTCTGCAAGCCGCCGGATTTCGTGCGTGCTCTCTGAAGCGGATCGGGGTGTCAGAAAGAGATGAAGATTGCCGTCACACAGGTGACCGAAGACGTGGAGAACACCTTGCGGGAAATCTTTGCCGAAGGCGTCCTCTAGATCGCGGATATAGGCATCCATCGAACGCAGCGGCAGGCTGACATCATAAAGATAGACAGGCGGGTCGGCGAGAATGCGTTCAAAGTCATCCCGAACCTTCCAGAACTCTGCCCTTTCACGCTCGGAGGCCGCCACTGCTCCGTCGCTGAGCGTACCTGCCTCGAAGCAGCTCTCAAGGAACGAGACCAGGCTGTTGCTGTTATCGCTGCTATCGTCAGTCACAGCTTCGATAAGAACATAGAAGGGCGCTCCGCGGGCCAGCGGGGCCCGGTGGCCGCCGTCACCGGTGACGGCGTCATAATACGCGCCCCACATCACTTCGAAAGACAGCATGTCTGCGGCAAGGACACGCTTCGCATCGGACTGGAGCTTGAGCACGGCGTCAAAGCTGCCGAGTGCGACCATTGCCACATCGCGCGAGGCTATGCTCGGCTCGAGCCGCACCACCACCTTGGTGACGACACCGAGCGTACCTTCAGTGCCGATAAAGAGCTGCTTCAGGTCATAGCCCGAATTGTTCTTCAGCATCCGGTTCATTGAGGAAATCACTTCGCCGGTGGGCAGAACGGCCTCCAACCCAAGCACGAGGTTGCGCATCATGCCGTAGCGCAACACGTTCACCCCGCCTGCATTGGTCGCGACATTCCCGCCAATCGTGCATGTGCCCCGCGCCCCAAGATCAAGCGGCAGGAACATGCCTTCATCTGCGACCGCTTCCTGCAACGTCTGCAGGACCACGCCTGCTTCAACAACTGCGATACCTTCAACGGGGTCGATTTCGAGGATGCGGTTCATTCGCTCCAGTGAGAGGATGATATCGTCGGACCGGGCCTGCACGCCATCGACACAGGTCGTGCGACCACCGTGGGTTACGATTGTCTGGCCCGAGGATGACGCCATCCTCATAAGGTCGGAAACCTGCTCGGTTGAGGCGGGTCTGGCCAACGCCTGCCCTTTTAGCGAAGACGCGTCCCAGTAGCTTGTCTGCCGCAGACCGATCTCGTCAGAATCGAGCCAGGCAAGATCAGGCAATGCCTCGGCAAATCGTTGAGCCGAATTCATTGATGCAGATCCGAGACGAATTTGTACCGGTCTCCGCGATAGACCGACCGCGTCAGCTCAACGACATCGCCCTTCGCATTGCGTGTGATTCGTTCAATGCGCAGGACAGCACTCTGCTCAGCGATGGATAGCATGCCCGCCTCAGTCGGGGTTGCGAGGGATGCATGGATGCTCTGCGTACCCCCGACCGGACGATTGCCCATTGCCTCGAAAGCCTTGTAGAGTGAGCCTTCGACCTCATCGATCGGCGGCAGGAAGCGTTTGGGAACAACAGCGTGCTCGATCGCCAGTGGCTCACCGTCCAGGAGCCGGACCCGCCCCAAGCGTATTACCTCACTGTCTCTCCCGATCTTGAGGATATTCGCCTCATCCTCGGTCGGGCGGGCAATGGTCCGGACAATCCAGATGGTTCCCGGAGTGCCCCCGCGAGCCGTAGCCTCGTCGCTGAAGCTTCCAAGAACATCGTTCTTGGTCTCAATGACGCGATTGACGAAAGTCCCGGATCCTTGCCGCCGGGAAAGCAACCCTTCGGCGATGAGTTCCTCAATAGCCTTGCGAACTGTCACGCGGGACGCATCGGTCAAGGCGCACAATTCGCGTTCGGACGGAACGGCCTCTCCCTCTCGCCATTCGCCAGCGATGATGTGTTGCTTCAGGTTTGCTGCAATCTGGAGATAGAGCGGAGTGGATCGGGCTCTGCCCGGAGCCAGATCAAGCGCCATTGGATATTACCTCTGAATGTCGGCTGGAAAGGGATAAGGCCCTTGCGACGCTGTATTCCGCCTCGCCGAGCAAACGACTAGCTTCTTCCCGGTCATGCCCCGCTGCTATCAGGATAGCGACAGGCAGATCGTTTTCGGCCTCTTCCAGCGCACCTTCACTGTTTTCAGCAGAGGTGCCCGCGATGCTCGAGATAATATCCACGGCGCGGCGGCGAAGCTTATCGTTCGAAACGGACATGTGGGTCATGAGCCCGTTATGCGTTCGGCCAAGTCCGATCATGATGCCCGTTGAAAGCGTGTTGAGCACAATCTTCTGAGCGGTGCCGGCCTTCATGCGGGTCGAACCTGAAATAAATTCCGGCCCGGTTTCAGCGCAAAGCACGATGTCCGCAAGGTCAAGAAGCGGCGTGTCTGCCTGATTGGCGAGGCCAATAGCCAGCGCACCTTTTTTACGTGCATGCTCGATTGCTGCGCAGGTGTATGGCGTTCTGCCACTTGCCGCCACGCCGATCACCACGTCGTCCGGCGTTACAGCGCAGTCGGAAATTTCCTGGATCGCCAGAGCGGCATCATCTTCTGCAGCCTCTGAGCTTTCCACCAGCGCTTTCCGGCCGCCCGCAAGAAGGAATGTCAGGCGATCCATTGGCCAGCCATAGGTCGGCGCAAGTTCGACGCCATCCTGGACGGCAATCCGACCTGACGTCCCGGCACCTACCAATATAATACGACCCCCGCGCTTCAAGCGGGGGACTGCTGCCGAAATTGCCTCTGCGATCTGCGGCGCCAGCTTCGCGGCGGCCTGAGCAGCTGCGACTTGTCCGCTCAACATTTCTTCGACGCCAGCGTCAATGTCGGGTGCAAGAGGAGCGCTGGGAATGTGGTTTGCTGACATGTTCATAGGAGGCATTCTACCCCATTCACCTGCCATGGCAATACCTGTATTACATTGGTAATATATCAATCAGTCGAGGGGGTGCGCTTGGGGACCATGATTGCATCGCCTATGCGCGAACGTCAGAAGCAGCGATATGCATAAATTCCTGCCGGTAAGCGCTCGGGGTCAGGCGCACCCGTGCGCGGAAATGATGGCGGAGCGAATGTGCCGTGCCGAAGCCGACTGCTGCGGCGATTTCCTCCATCGGGGCAGTGGTGGTGGTCAGCAGGTCCTTAGCCGCCTCGATCCGCTCGGCCACCAGCCAATCGCCCGGGCCAAGTCCGGTCGCCTCGACAAAGCGCCGCTCAAAGGTACGGCGGCTCATGTTCACTGCCTTCGCCATCCGTGCGATGGTCCAGCGCCGCGCAAGGCCCCCGCGCACCTCGTCGAGCAGGGGGCCAAGCGTGGTCTCGCGGCGCACCGCGACGGGCCGCTCGAGAAACTGTGCCTGTCCGCCGCTGCGATGAGCTGGCATGACAATCCGGCGTGCGACCGAGTTGGCTTTCTCGGCCCCGAAATCGCGCCTTACCAGTTCGATCATGAGGTCGATGCCTGCGGCGCTGCCAGCCGAAGTGAAGATCCGGTCCTCGCCGTGATAAAGCGCTGCCTCGTCGACCAGCAGCGCAGGAAAGCGCCGGCGCAGCGCCTCGGCGTAGCGCCAGTGGGTCGTCACCCGGCGTCCGTCGAGGAGGCCTGTGGCAGCGAGCACGAAAGCGCCAGAGCAGATCGACACCAGGCAGCAACCGCGGCGATGCGCGGCAACGAGGCTCTCAATGAGCGCAGTCGGCACCGCCGCCTCGGCCCCGCACCATCCGGGGACAATGATCACGTCGGCGCTCTCCAGCAGATCGATCCCGCCGTCGGCCAGCACCTGCAGGCCACCGAGCGCCCGAAGTGGACCGGGCTCGATCGCGGCGCTCGCGAAGCGATACCAGCCAGGGCCCATCTCGGGGCGGGCAATGCCGAAAATCTCCGCGGCGATGCCGAACTCGAAGGTGCACAACCCGTCATAAACAAGCGCCACCACCTGCGGACCATGGAGCGATTCGGCGGTGTCGGAAATGATTGGCACGATCCTTACCAATATTGCCATCTGCGCCAATTGCAAGCGTTTCGGTGCGGCGGCATCCGTAGGTTCGGCACAACAACGGAGACCCCGCCATGACGACAACCGCAGTTACCGCAGTTACCGCCGCTGCCAGCGAGGCCGCCCGGCAGCACTTCGCCGCACTCTTCGCCTATGAGACCGATTGCTGGGATGTTCACGAAGCACTCAACCATGGCGCCGATTTCGTGCTGCTTGACGTGCGCAGCCTGGCGATGTTCGCAAAGGGTCACGTGCCCGGTGCGATCAACCTGCCGCATGGTAAGATCATTGGCTCGAAAATGGCGCACTGGCCTGACGGGACGCTGTTCGTCACCTACTGTGCCGGCCCGCATTGCAACGGCGCGGCCCGGGGCGCCCTGCGGCTGGCCGAGCTCGGGCGGCCGGTGAAGATCATGACCGGCGGCATTACTGGCTGGCTTGATGAGGGTTTCGACCTCGCGGTAGAAGGCTGAAGAGGGTGAGCGTCGCCATCCGCCGGGCTCTTCCGCAAGACTGCACGGCATTGTTCGGCTTGATTGCCGAGCATGCCCGCTTCGAGCGCAGCGTGGCGTCGCTCTCTCCGTCCGATCTCCTGTCGATCCTTACAAACCACGCGCCGCCGGTGACGATCCTCGTCGGCGCGCGCGACAGCGACCTGATCGGCTTCGCCGCGATCACTTTCGACTTCGCTCTTTGGCGCGCGCGGCGCTGGCCGCATATCGATTGCCTGTTCGTGCGCGAGGACAGCCGCGGGCTCGGGCTCGGCGCCACGCTGCTCGGTTCTGCGGCTGATCTCGCCCGCGAATCTGGCGCCGACCGGATGGAATGGCAGACCCCCCAATGGAACGAGCGGGCTATCACCTTCTATCGGCGGACGGGGGCAGAGGAGGCGGCCAAGGTGCGCTTTACTCTTGCGACCCTGTCGACCCGGAACGGATAAACCTCTGATATGTGAAGGGTTTACCCGGTTGCTTTGCACGTTCTGGCGACGTGTAAAGAAAACGGGGCTTTCTTTACACGTCGGATGACGCGCGGCGATGCCGTCGCAGGTGACCCGGGTTTAGCATTCTCGGTTTGTTAGAGTATCGGGGTTGCGACAACGATACGGATCCTCGGACAAAACGTCGATCTGTCTGAGGCACTGTATCTTGTGTGCGGATTCTGTCGAGTTCAGGTCAGGCGAGCATGAATGTCGCCCGTACCGCATAACTTTATTTCCCGTTCGGGAAATTTAAGACATTCCGATGCTATTACGACCCAAAAATATCCCGTTCGGGAAATTTGATTTGCTTTTGAGCCAAGACAAGCATATCTTTACCGATCGGGAAAGGACGTGTTCACGTGCTCAATGTCACCACCATTGGCGCCATCATTCGCGACGAGCGCAAGGCGCTTGGCCTGCGGCAGGACGAGCTCGCGGCAGCGAGCGGCGTGGGCCTGCGGTTTCTGGTCGAGCTGGAGCGAGGCAAGTCAACCGTGCAGATGGGCAAGGTTCTCGATGTCCTCGCTGCCCTGGGATGCGATTTGCAAATCCTAGGCCCCGACGGCGATGCCATTGCTCCGCACCCATCGGCATATGCCAAGATGGCCGGCGAATGACGCCGCCGATCCTTGACAGTCTCGCGGTCTGGTGGGACCGCCGCCAGGCAGGCGAGCTCACCATCGACAAGGGCGGCGCAATGCATTTCGCCTATTCGGCTGAATGGCTGACAGATGATAGCGCGCCCTCTCTTTCACAGGCCCTGCCCAAGCGAGGCGAAGCCTTCGACGATCGTGTATGCACGGCCGTCTTCGGGGGCCTTTTGCCTGAAGAGAACCAGCGTACGGCGATTGCGCGAGCGCTCGGCGTGTCGCCGGATAATCCCTTCCGTTTGCTTCAGGCTCTTGGAGGCGATGTGGCTGGCGCACTTTCGTTCCTGCCCGCGGGCGAGGAGCCCCTCGAGGACAAATCCGATGGTGATCCCGAGCCCCTCGATGAAGGGGAGCTGGCGGCCCTGCTCGACCGCCTCCCGGCGGCGCCCATGCTGGCCGGTGAGGGCGGGGCACGGCTGAGTCTCGCCGGTGCACAAAGCAAGCTCCCGGTGGTCTTAACAGCAGATGGCAGGATCGCCGTTCCCCGTCCGGGTGAACCTTCTACCCATCTCATAAAGCCTGAACCGGAACGCTTTGCCGGCCTTGCCGCGAATGAAGCCTTCTGTCTTGCCCTTGCACGGGCGGTGGGTCTCGACGCAGCCGGAGCCGAATGGCGGGAGGTACACAGCAGGCCGCTGCTTCTCGTCCAGAGATTCGACCGGGTATCGGTCGGCGGCATGACGCAGCGCCTGCACCAAGAGGACTTCGCGCAGGCGCTGGCGGTGCCTTCGAACCGGAAATACGCAGCCGAAGGCGGACCGACATTCCTCGACAGTTTTGCGCTCCTGCGGAGCGCTGCGACGCGCCCGGCGCGCGAAGTGCTCAAGCTCGCCGATGCGGCCATTTTCAATCTCATTGTCGGGAACGCCGACGCCCATGCCAAGAACTACAGCTTGCTGCGCCTGCAGATAGGTGAGGTCGTTCTTGCACCGCTCTACGATCTTGTGGCCACGCATATGTGGAAAGAGCTGTCGCCCAGGCTGGCGATGCGATTTGGCCGGGCAGCCACAATAGAGGAACTCGGCAAGGACAATCTGGAACGATTTGCTGAAGATGCGGGGCTGCCCGCGCCATTCGTCAAGCGAAGGCTGTTCCACATCGCCCGTTCCCTTAACGAGGAGCTCGCAAAAGGGGTGATCGTGCGCGGGCTTGACGACCAGAATGCCATCCGCCCGGTGGCAGATGTGATCGCGATGAGAGTAAAATTGGCAGAGCAGCTAATTTTATGAGTAAAAATACTCGAAAATCATCTTATTATTGGGATGAGATCAGAAGAGAACGCAATAACTTCAAGTAGTTAATTGTTATTATTTTTCAATGTGAATTTGATTTTCCGTGATGGCACAACCACTGGCACTAGATAAAATTGCAGTAGCGGTTCGTTTTCTCATCTCTATTCAATTCATACTGTTTCTTTACAGCTCGATTCGTCAATAGACAACCCACAACACCTCAATTTACTTGATTGCTATGACTGCAAAATTAAGCACTGTGACCAACGCTCTCGCGCATCAGAGCTTGGCAAGCGGTTTTGGCGCAGCATCCTTCGTCATGCAAATCAATCGTTGTCCGTGCAATTGCTGCAATGACGGCAAGGCAGCCGCTTGTGCGTTACGATGCTATTCGTATCGATCGCGATGGCAGCTTGTGGGCCGCGAACAGACCGGCAGTATTCAGGCACGTGCATTCAGAAAGCGGTCATGCGGCTTTCGCCTCATCGCGAATGTCCGCGATGGGCATCCGCCGCTTGTTCGGCATCACTATGATATTAGGCGTACGTGCTGGCCCACATACCGCTGAGTGCCGTGTTCGAACTGATCGACAGGCTGTTGGTCATCCTTTCGAAATAATGCCTGTAACAGAGTCGCTGATAAAGCGAGATTGCCTGACACCAATTGGGTTCGTCGCGAAGCTCGAGCCATGCTTCCTCATAAAAATTGGCAGCAACCACCTCGCAAAGTAACGCGACTTCCATTGGCGGGTGACACCAGCGAGGCACCTTGAGTGGATGATCCTTCTCCCGGTCATCATGGTGATGCCCGCCAAACTGGAGATGGGTCAAAGGCCCGGACTGCGGAACGCCATCAGGCTTGTTCGCCAAGTCCAGATGCCAGCGTGACAAAGGCTCGCTGGCATCATCTTCGACCTCAAGCGCGATATCCAAAGCTCTAAACGGCAATGCAGTGCCATCGCCCTGCTCTATCTCGATGCCCTTCGCGACAATGCGCGGTTTTACACCTCGGCTCTTTTCATCAGTGGTCCGCTTGAAAAGGATCGGGGCGCCACGGTCGACTTCCACCGACCAAGCTAAGGCATCCTTCTTCAGTTTCAATTCGCGGGACAAACGCGAGAGAACGCTGAAACCTTCTGGCTCGACAATGCCGTGGCGTTCCAATGTCGCGGCGATGGCGCCCATTGCATCTCCCGCTTCTACTGCCGCGATCATCATGCTTCAGCGCCGTCCGTATGACCTTCATTCCTGTCTCGACCTTTGACCTGCTCCGCCAGATCTTTGTCAGCATCGTCAATCGAGAGCGGCGGTTCCACGGCCTCATACTGGTCCTTCTGGACGCAATCCCAACAGATGCGGCGACGGACGATGTAGCGAGGCTGGCTGGGCTCAAAAGCCGCCACAGAATGCCGCAGTTCCGTACCTCGTGCACAGGAAGCGCAGGCGAAGGAAATCAACTCATTCGATGACTGATTCCAAGGCGATCGAGCCGGTTCAAATTCTTTGCCGACGCTTTCAGACAAAATACGCGCGCGGTCGGCCGCTGGGAGACCTGTGGCACGGCGTTTAAATATGCCCTGCGCCCAGTTCTCAAGCCGATGAGCCCACCAACGCGGCCAAGCATCGCCGAAGACGCCCTCATAAGCGATCCCCGCATCGCGCATGACGCCGATTATGGTCTGTCTGTCGCCAGGGTCTATGCCGAGATGGGCGCACGCATATTCTGTGGTGAGCAATGGGCCGGGACGATCGATAAGGTTGAACAGCATGCGGGCAACAACATGAGGTGCAGCAGCTTCGGCCAGTTTGGTGCGAATTTCCTGCGCATCGACGTGTGGTCGATCATCATCATTTCCGGCCATCAGGTCGATGATATCGTATTTGTTTCCCACGGCACGGAGCTTTTCATAGCCGTGACACAGGCTGAGAAGTTCCAGGCGGATTGCCGCACGCTGATTGTTGATGTCTTCCTTGACGTAAACCCGGTCGAAAAGATCATGAGCTGTCTTATCCGGCCGATAAAGCGTCTTGATCTTGCTCTCAGCGGAGACCAGCGCCAGTGCAAAATCCTGATCTGGATGCTCAATCGAAGCATCGCGCAGATGTTGCGCCAGAGCACTGCCTTTATACGTCTGGTCCGCTTGCAGACCGGCTGGCGCTTCATCAAGGCGATAATCGATGGCAACGATGATGGGACTTTCGCCTACGATCTTACGCGCGAGGACGGCAACCTCTTCGACATCCTGCGGTTTAAACTCAAGATGCTCAGGCGTAGAAAGCGTCTCCGCGTAGACAAGCTCCTGATCGTCTACGAATATCCCTTTGTACGTCACGCTTCCTCCCCCAAGGACAAAATCCGAAACTCGAAGCGACAACCGTATCCGGGCGAAGCCTCTTCGACCGACACGCTACCGCCATAGCTTGAGGCAATATCGCTCACGATCTTGAGCCCAAGACCTGTGCCCGGCCCAGCAACACCATCATCGTCCGCAGCCATGGTGGTGGTGAAAAATGCATCGAACACCCGATTTCGGTCATTCGCTGCTATACCCGGACCGCTGTCCTCGAAGCCGATCACGACGAAGCGTCCATCCAGCCTCGCATCCATGCGAACCTTGCGGTCTTTCACGCGGGCGTTTCGCATGGACTTGATCGAATTGGTCAGGAAGTTGAGGAGAACAGAATCCAGTTCACTGCCATGCATCGGCGTCGTTCGCAGCGTCGGTGGGTCAACATCCACCTCAAACTCGATGTTCTGGCGACTCATATATTCGGTGAACTGCGTTGCAAAACGCTGCAAAGCGCCGCTCACCGACAGGGTACGGAGTTGCCGGCTCTCCGTCGTCGACATCAGGCCTGCAATGTATCCGCCGATATCAAACATGCGGTCGGACCCGAGTCTCAGTTCGGCAAATTGGCGCTCCAAAGCCGTCTTTTGCCGGTCATCGGGAACAGTTGCGATTGCATCCTCAAGCAGATCTAGCCGCGCCCGCAATGCGTCGCGGGCACCCTTCACTTCATGCCCGAAAACGCTGATCGAGAGACCAAGGGACGCAAGCAGTCGAAGCATCTCTTCATATTCGAGTGAGGCCGCGCGCTGTTCTTCGACCCGCTGCTCAAACTCGGAGGCAATAGCTTCGGCCTTCGCCAAAACCCGGTCGGTTTGCACGGCATCCGGGCTCGACGATGGAGAAATCCCCATATTCTCGCGAACGGTTCTAAGATATTCAGAGGGGCGGCGGGGCTCAGGTATGAAGTCGCGCTGGCCCGCATCCTGTTTGCGGTTACGTGCAGCGGCGACCCGCTTAGCCGCCCATTCAACGGCATCGCGAACAAATTGCTTCAGTTCGGCATAGGCTTCATTTTCCAGCAGTCCCTCGCGACTACTGGTCTCCTCGAAGAGCGGATTGCTATCCGTGCTCAGTTCAACATGACCGAAGAAGTTGCGGTTGTTCGCGGGGACCAGAAGATCGCGACGCGATACGTCGATGTCGAGTTGCAGCCAGTCGTCTGCCGCTTCGCCGTACGGCAAGACGCGGAAGCCATTGCGATAAATCCTGATGCCACCAAATAAACGGCCCAGTTCGGCGGCCGATGCCATATTCATTCCCGACAGGGTAGCGGGAAGATAAATGAAGTATGATGCGTTCAGTGAAACCGGGCCGGTCACGAGGAATTTCGTGTCGAATTCCTGACTGTCATCCAGATTGCTCTTTGGTGAAACAACACGAACCGTGGCACGACCATCCTCGTCGATCGACGCAGAAATCGTGGCGAAGGCCTGCGACAGAAAGCTGGTCTCGATAGAATACTCGGATCGTTTGGCGTCACGGCTGACGCCATTGATGTTCACGGCAAAGCCGGGATCAGCCGATGAAGGTTGCTCCTCGGCCGGATCAGTGCGGGCGACCGGAAATGGGGGCTGAAGCAGGAGTACCGATCGCCAGACTTTGGCGAGAGCCGCTTCGCTCCATCCGTCCCTCAGATCGACGATCCTGAGGGTCGTCCCGCATTCATCGGACGGCTTCTCGAATCGCTCGATCTGGCTGAAGACCTCGTTGAGATCTCGGCCCGGTCGAAATTCTTCATCCCAGCTAAACCTGACGCGAAAACCAGTGGTCGAACCCCTCGGGCGTGTTTCGAGGTAGAGCCATTTCCCAAGCCTCTGCACCGAGAAGCGGCCGATGCCTTTTCTGCCCGCTCTTACTCGGCGATAAATCGGTGACAGAGGCTGATCGACCTTTGAAGCCGTCGAGATGCGCATCCAGGACGAACGAATAATATCGTCCTGCATGCCCGATCCATCATCCTCGATCACCAATGTGCCTCCTGGCTGCTGGTAATCGGTAAAGGTCAGCACCACCTTCGTTGCGTCGGCATCATACGCATTTTTGATAAGTTCGGACAAAGCAGTGTCCTGCTTGCCTACCAGTTCCGCACCAAGGCGCTGAATATGGCCGGCATCGACCGTAAAGCGAACATTGTCCGGGTCGGACTCCACGCGCGCCCGGCTCCATTGTTCAATGCGATGCCAGTCAGGTGAGGCCTTTTTGAGTTCCTCCTCGATCGCAGTCTTGATCTTCTCTGGGTCCAATGTCTCGCCCGCCCCGCTCATATACCCGTCATTCTCTTCGGCTGACGCAATGCTCAGGCACCGCGCCGGGGGCGACGGTTCTGCCGAATATGCTCGAGCGCCCCGCTCAGCGTAGTCGATACCGCCTCTCGATCGGCAACCTTGATTGAAGCAAAAACCAGCTTGTCAGCCCGTTTCATCGCTCTCTCTCGATCGCCTGCTCTGAGGTCCCGATCAACGGCGTAGAATGCCTTGTCGATCGCTGCCGGGCCTAGCTTCGGCAACAGAATACGGATCTTCTCGGCTTCCCGAGGCTCATGTTTGAGAACCCCGGAGCCATATCGCCGCCCAACCAGCTCTGCGGACAATTGCGAAAAGCTGGTCAGCAGGGAAATGGCGATCAGTTTGCGGGAAGCATCGTCCACCGCTTCCGGGAAATAGACCCGATGGATCGTGTTCGTGTTCGTGAACCCATAGGGGTTCAAAACCAGCCTCGGCCCCCAGTGGTGCATAACCGGAAAAAAGGCATCTGGCACCCGACCGTCGTCCGGCTTCGACCAGATTTTTCTTTTTTTGAACGTGCTGGTCTCCGTGCGTCGCTCGAGCGGGAAGGTCTCAAGATATGCCCGAATGCGGTCATTGCCACATTGCCCGTCACTATCGACGAGATAACCCCTACCACCGCCTGCTAAAAAAGACAGATGGTCGGTCAGCGAAAACGACACCCCGGGCGCGGCAATGAATTTCGCGAGGATTGGCGTGCAATCCTCGTCCACGAGACCGGCCTCCTCCAGCCCGTCATTGCCAAGAACGAAGAACTCATTGGCCCCTGTGACGAGACCAATCTGGACAGAGGCAACGTCTCCCAGAGACTTACAGTCGGGCGCGCATTCCATACGAGCCAAGATATCGCTCTCGCCTTGCGAAAGACTGAGCGCGGCGGGGCGGAGGTTGGATTTTTTCCCGGCCCACTTCCCACTGTCCCAGTCTGCCATGAGCTGTCGCAGAGCGTCCAGCGTCTCGACCTGACCCAGTTCGATATGTCCTGCTGGTGAAGCTTGATAGCCATCGGCAAGCAAGATTACCGTTTCCTCATCCGCGCCGACATCGAGGAAAATCCGTTCGCGAATGACGATAGCGGCTACACGGCTGAAGGCGCTGGCCAAGAATGTGCGGATCGGCTTTGCATAGTCCGCCTGAAGAAATGCACCCGGCAGCACCCAAGCCATGCGGCCGTCGTTCGCAAGGAAGGACAAAGAGTGGGTCAGGAAATAGGCCCAGAGGCTAGCGCGTCCGGCCACGCCCTCGATGGGCCATTTGGTTGAACTGAGAGTCTGCCTCCGCTCGGTTCCAAGTTCCTGATACGGGATGTAAGGGGGGTTCGCGAGGACGACTGAGAATGACTCCGGCCATAGCCCACCCGGCGAAACTTCCAGAAAGTCGGTTTGCGAGAAACGACTCAGGTCGACGGGGGCATGGAATACGTCCGCGAGATAATCGAAGGCGACAGGGTCGATGTCGCAACCATAGATTTGTTTTCGTGGCTGAGCGCACCCAAGTGCAACAAGGCGAGCCTGCGCACATTGTAAAAAGCCACATCCGCCGAAACTCGGTTCAAGAACAAAATCGAGAGACGAACGAATAGCCCAGTCAGAGAGTATCTGACTTAATGGCTCCGGAGTGTAAAACGCACCGATTTTACGGCGCTCGTCGAGCAGCCGGTCTCGGACCGCATCACCGCCTGTTGCAAGAACCACGCTCAAAC
>NZ_JAYPTL010000050.1:19907-24928 GCF_038133525.1 Erythrobacter sp.
CTTCAAACCCATCCGGAACACCCTTTGCCCTCCAAATCACTTTTCATGCCTTAACCGCAAAACACATTCTTTGGGAGCCTGAGGTTCAGAGGCGACATGCTTTTCATATCAACTCAAAATCGTCTCATTTCCGGCCTTCCAGCATGCATCTCTTTGTCACCGGCAAAAACCGTCAGGCGTGGGCTTAGTGTGCGAAGGACAGGATATTGGTGGCCAGGCGGGTGATTGCGACCAAATGGCGCAGTTACGCGGCCCAGGCATCAAACGCCTTTCGGTTCTGAGGGTCATACCGATAACGATTATATACCGTTGCGAGCTCCGCAGGTACCGCTGATAGGTTTGAGGGCATTCCAAGTCCAGATCGAGTTAGGACCAAGCCTAGAGCGCAACCTCATCGCGCCGCTGAATCATTAGGATCAACAGGCGAACAATCAAAGGCCAAGTGTCCTCCATTGCCGGTTCCGGGAAGTGAGCGCGGCATCATAGACGGTCGGATTTAGGGTGCGTTTCTGACCGACAACCTTCCCGATCACAGGCACACAACCCTCAAATCCCCAATCCGCGCCCTCGACCAAGATCAAGGCCGTGCTGGAATGCCAGTTCACGGCCAAGTGAACGCCCGCTGTCGATTTTCATGCCCAGCTCTTGCTTTCGATTGGCCAGGAGCGATTCAAGCTGGGGGTCGCGTTCAAGGCTCTTGATCATGTCCGCCATCTGTGACCGCGTTTCGCGGTAGGCGCCCATTTTGCCGCTTTTGTAGTTTTGCCGCCCCTGCCGCTCGAGCTTCTGCCATTCCGAAACAAACCGGTCGGCGCGCTCCTGCCTTGCTTCCCGCATTCTCCCCTCAGCCTTCATTGCGATAATGGCGCGGCGGACCTGTCCGCTTGCGGCTTCATGCGCGAGCGGGTTATCCGCGAGATAGGCCCGCTCCATGTCGCGTGCATAGTTTGAGCCAAAGGCATTCATTTCGTCGCGTGCTGCTGCAAGCTCCTGCCCCATCGGCTGATAGCGGCCCTGCTCGACAAGCTGCTTCATGGTCGTGCCGTCCTCCTGTGCGCGGAGCAACGCGCTCGCGACACGGGCATGACGCCGAACAGCCGCCTGCGCCCTGATCTGGCGATCTGCACCCCGGGCGGGCACTGGCGGCGCTTGCAGTCCGCCGAACATCCCGCGCAGTTTGTCCGGCGCCTTGCGGACGATCCCGGCAACGCGCTCGCTGAATGTGATCCCGCGCCGCTCGGCAAATGCCTGCGCAGGGCCTGCGCGCTGGTAATCACCGGCCATGTCCTTCGCCCGTTCGCGGGACAGCGTGCGAACGAGCCTGCCCTGATCGGCAAAATCATCCTTGCCGTAATGCAGCGAGACGGACGCACGGTGACGCGACAGCGCGACATAGCTGCTGTGCTGATCCATGCCGGGTGTGGCGAGAACATGAGCACGATCCACGGTCACGCCTTGAGACTTGTGGATGGTCGCGGCGTAACCGTGATCGACATGGGCATAGTCTTTGGTGTCGAAGGCCACGCTGCGGCCATCGTCGAGCAGCACGGCCATGCGCTGCACGCTCACCGATCGCACCGTGCCAAGGCTGCCGTTCTTCACCCCAAGTTCGCGGTCGTTGCGCAGGAACATCAACCGGTCGCCACTCGCAAACGCGCGCGCACCGCGTTCGGTGGTGACCGACACGTCTGCACCAAGTGCGCCATCCTCGCGCAGCTTGCCGCGCGCCAGTTCGTTAAGCGCGCGGACCTCGTCATTGGTGTGCGTCAGAATGATCCGCGAGTGCCCGGGATCGGCAGCACGCTCGCGGTTCCAGCCCTCGACAAGTTCCTCTCGCGCTGCTTCGCGGGTATCGGCAGCATGCACCATGTCATGCCCGGCATAGGCTTCGACTGCCTCGGCAGTGCGCCCCGTTGCCAGATGCCGCGTGGCATCGCGCTGCCAGTTGACCTGCTGCCGCCTGATCTCGGTGATCTCGACATGGCCATGCCGCTCGGCGATCGAGCGGAATGCTGCGCCCGCTTCAATGGCCTGCAGCTGCTGCGGATCGCCGACCAGAACGACCTTCGCCCCTGCGTCCTGAGCAGAGAACAAGACGCGTTCCATCTGTCGCGAACCGATCATCCCGGCTTCGTCGATCACCAGCACGTCACCGGGGCTAAGCAGGTCACGGCCCTGCGCCCACTGATGTTCCAGGCTGGCGATGGTGCGCGAAGCGATGCCCGATCCGGCTTCCAGATTTTCGGCGGCAATGCCGGACAGCGCTGCGCCGCGCACCGACAGACCCGCATCCTCCCACGCTTCGCGTGCAACGCCCAGCATCGCGCTCTTGCCGGTCCCGGCATAGCCGACGACCACGCCAAGGTCCTTGCCTGCGGTGACATGATCGAAGGCGGTGCGCTGCTCGCCGGAAAGAACAAGCCCCCGCTCTTCGGCGGCGGCGAGGGCCCGCTCGCGTGACTGCTGGTCAATGCGTTGTCTATCGCGTTCGCCGAGCAAAGCGGAAGCGCGTTCCATCCGCGCTTCCACCTCGATCATGTCGCGCGTGGTAAACCGCTCATTCCCGCGACCATCCTTGCCCAATGCGACCAGATCGGGCGAGGACTGCACCGCACTCAGCGCCCGGTCGAACTGTTCTTTGCTATCCGAGTGCCGATGCATGAACATGGCAAGGTCGCGGCGGGTAAAGGTCGCCTGCCCCTTGGTGATCGCGTCTAATGCGATGCCCGGATCGGCGATGATCCGCTCGCCGTTCTCGCGCGCGATGGCATGATGCTCGATCAGCCGGTCAGCGTCCGCCCCCATGCGCAGCGAAGGTGCTCCGATCTTGGTCTGCGGCTCAAGGTCGATGCCCTGCGCCTCCAGACTGCGGTGATCGATCCGCGCGTCGATATCGAGCTCAGCCAGCCGCTCGTTGACGTGGCTTGCCCAGCGCTCGCGCCATGTCTCGATAAGTTCAGTGCGGTTCCAGTCGCGCACCTTCTTGCCGAACCCGTCCTCATCCACCTCGCGCATGGTCAGCATGACATGGGCGTGGGGCCTTGCGAGACCGTCCGCGCCCACATCCTGGTGCACATTGAGGTCGGCGATCATCCCGCGTTCCACAAACTCGGCCTGCACAAAGTCGCGGGCAAGTTCGATACCCTGCTGCCGGTTCAGCTCGCGCGGAATGGCGAACTCGATCTCGCGTGAAAGCTGTGCGTCCTTGCGCAGTTCGGTAGCTTCGACCTCGTTCCACAGGGTCGAGCGGTCGCCCAGCCGTTCGGGCGCGCCCTCGGGCAGCAGCACTTCGGAATGGACGACACCAGCCTTGTTGGTGAAGTCATGCGCACGGTCGAGCCGGTCATCGTGAAGTCGCCCCGCGGAACGATAGGCGGCAGATGCGACCGCGCTCGATCCGGCGCTGCGGGAAATGACTTTGGCCGAGAAATGGTAGATCGCCATGGCGGCAATCCGGTTACGGCAAACAAGCGACGTCGGCACGACGTATAAGCGCGCCCTCACAGGATAAAATCCTGATCGGGACTAGGCGGTATCAGCCTGTCCCGGCAACATTGCAGCAATCGGTGACGCGGCACTTTAGGATGGTCCCATCAAACACTGATGGAGACAATCATGCGCAAACCACGAGATTTCGATGCAGAATTGAAGGCGCTCAATGACAAGGCCGCAATGCTCAAGACCCGCAAGGTGCAGCAGCTTGGCGAACTGGTCATCGCGACCGGTGCCGACACACTGAGCATCGAAGAACTGACCGGCGCACTCGTTGCCATCGCTGCCACCAAGGAACCGCACAAGCGCGAGGGCTGGGCAGCGCGAGGCGAGGCATTCTTTCAGGGGACGGCGCGGACCAAAGGCAACCGAACTGCAGGCAACAAGCAAAGCGCTGCGCAAGACCCTGGCAGCGATACTGCGCGCTGAAGCCAGTCAGCGCCGTACCGACAAGAGAGATTGGGCCATGCACCGACGCGAACGAACCCGTCACCTGATCGAGCTTGGCGGACTGGTGCAAAAGGCAGGGCTGGTCGAACTAACCGATGATGACCGCGCGGTCATGCTCGGCGCATTCCTCGTTGTCGCCGGCAAGCTGCAAGGCGAAGAGCGCGAACAGGCACTCACTGTGTGGCGGCGGCGCGGTGCGCGCGCGTTTGACCCAAAATGACGCGATTACAGGGTGCAGCCCGACTCCGGCTTTGCTAGGCTCGACCCAATGCGCACCGGACTTGATCACCTGCCGCCCCAGAAACAGCGCGAGATCGAGCGCGTGGTGCAGCTGGTGTTCGAAGAGTTTGACGATGCCTTTGCGCTCTCGAAGCACGAGTGGAAGAAGGCCGGTCGGATCCTCAAGGTTATCCTCTACGGCAGCTATGCACGCGGAACCTGGGTCGATGAACCGCACACCGCCAAGGGCTATCAGTCAGACTATGATCTGCTGATCATCGTCAGCGACAAGCGTCTGACCGACAGGGTCAAATACTGGTCCAGGCTCGATGACCGCCTGATGCGCGAATATGGCGTGACCGGCACGCTCAAGACACCGGTCAACTTCATCGTCCATACGCTTCAGGAGGTGAACGACGGGCTGGCGCATGGCCGCTACTTCTTCATGGATGTGAAGCAGGATGGTGTGGCGCTGTACCAGTTCGACGACACTGAACTGCACACGCCCAAGCCAAAGACGCCGAAGCAGGCACTCGCCATGGCGCAGGAGTATTTCGACGAGTGGATGCCTTCAGCAGAGCAGTTTCTCATTCAAGGGAATGAGGCCGCTCAGCGAGGTTGGAACAAAAAGGCGGCTTTCGAGCTCCACCAAGCTGCGGAACGCCTTTACCACTGCGTACTGTTGGTCTGCACCTTTTACACACCCCACGTGCACAATCTCGGCTTCCTGCGTACACAAGCCGAGCGTATTGATCCCCGCCTCACGTACGTCTGGCCCCGCGAGACGAAGCGCGACCGTGCGCGCTTCGAGAAGCTCAAGGAAGCCTACGTCAAGGCGCGTTACTCGAAGCACTACCGCA
>NZ_JAYPTL010000051.1:0-5611 GCF_038133525.1 Erythrobacter sp.
CGCTTGTCGAGCTCGCCAACAGGGTCATTGCTGCGCGTGAAGAACTGGCCGGTGTGCTCAAGGGTGAAGATGATCATCGCGCACTTCAAGAGATCCTGCGTGTCGGCACCTCTGCTGGTGGCGCCCGGGCCAAGGCCGTCCTCGCCTGGAATGAGGAGACCGGAGATTTCCATTCAGGGCAGCTGACTGCAGGGCCAGGCTATACGCAATGGCTCGTCAAGTTCGACGGCGTGTCGGGCAATGCTGACAAGGAAATTGCCGACCCGATGGGCTTCGGCCGGCTTGAGTACGCCTGCTATCTGCTAGCCCGAGAGGCTGGCATCGACATGGCTCGCTCTCGCCTGCACGAAGAAGGCGGGCGGGCACATTTCATGACCCAGCGCTTCGACCGCACGCCTGACGGCAAAAAGCTCCACATGCAGTCGCTTTGCGCGATGCGCCATTTCGATTTCAACCTCGCTCGGGCATATAGCTACGAGCAGGCGATCGAGACCATCCGCATGCTCGGTCTCGGACGCGATGCGATCAAGGAGCAGGTGCGCCGCGCGCTGCTCAATGTCTTCATCCGCAACCAGGACGACCACACCAAGAACATCGCTTTCCTAATGGATGGCTCGGGTCGCTGGAGCCTCTCACCGGCATTCGATGTCGTGTACGCCTACAATCCCAAAGGGGACTGGACCAACGAGCATCAGATGTCTCTGGCTGGCAAGACCGACGACTTCGAAGTCGACGATCTGCTGGAATTCGGACGGTTTGCTGACCTGAAACCTGCTGAGACCAGGTCGATCATCGACACGATCCGGGCCGCAGTCAGTAACTGGAACAGGCACTGCAATACCGCCGGAGTCGAAGCCGACATGGCACGGAAGGCCAGGCGCGGATTCCGCGATATCGGCTGAGACGCCGGCAGGTCCGGGCGATCACCTCCAGTTGCTTGTTGAAACTGCAATGCTTGCACTTGTCGGTGGGGAATTTTCATGACATCCCGTCCCTACAATTACCCAAGGCAGACATATGCAATCTGAGTTCCGAATTTTACGCTGCCGGGCCGGGCTCTCGACCGACGAACTCGCAGAAAAACTGGGTTACTCCGAACGGGAGATTTTCCGCTGGGAGTCCGGACAAATCAGACCTCGCAAAGTCGTGCTCGACTGGCTGCGTGAGCGAGCCGAAACCGTCCCGACACACACAAATGCGAGGGGGTTCACATTCATTGATCTCTTTGCCGGCATAGGAGGACTTCGCCGGGCTTTTGATAGCATAGGCGGCCGCTGCGTATTCACGTCTGAATGGGACAAATATGCACAGCTTACTTATCACTCCAACTATCCGGACAACCGCCCGATCGCCGGCGATATTACCAAAGTCCCCGTCGATGAGATTCCTGAGCATGACGTTCTGCTGGCAGGCTTTCCTTGTCAGCCATTCTCAATCGCCGGGGTGTCAAAAAAGAATGCACTGGGCCGGAAGCATGGGTTCCTTGACGAGGCTCAGGGAACGCTGTTCTTCGATGTTGCACGGATCCTGAAGGCTCACAGACCACGCGCATTCCTGCTTGAGAACGTGAAGAATCTGAAAAGCCACGACAAAGGACGGACCTTCGAGGTCATTCGCAAGATTTTGGAGAAAGACCTCGGATACGAGCTCCATGTTCGCGTTCTAAACGCACGTCATTTTCTTCCCCAGAACCGTGAACGGATCGTGCTCGTTGGCTTCCGCGAAAAAAGTGGATTCGACTGGGCGGACTTGAAGCTTCCGGTTGAAGGCGAAGCGCGGATGCGATCGGTACTGCATCCCGAGAACGGCAGTGAAACAGCAGAATCGCACTATACGGAAGGGGATCTGGCAAAGGTCAGCGCCAAATACACTCTGAGCGATCACCTCTGGAAATATCTCCGTGATTACTCAGCCAAGCATCGCGCAGCGGGAAATGGCTTTGGCTACGGGCTCGTAGGCCCGGACGACACCTGCAGAACGCTCTCAGCGCGCTATTACAAGGATGGCTCTGAAATTCTTGTGCAGCAAAAGGGACGCAAGAATCCCCGACGGCTTACCCCGAGGGAATGCGCAAGGCTGATGGGTTTTCCCGACACGTTCCGGATCCCTGTTTCCGATACGCAGGCGTACAAGCAGTTCGGTAACTCGGTGGCAGTGCCGGTGTTTAGCGAGGTCGCAAGGATCATGCGTCCGCATATAACCCGGGAAGCAGCCCCGAACGATGAGGTGGCTGTCCGGGAGTATGCCTGACGTCCATGATCCCGCGACGAGAAGCCGTAACATGGCGGCTATCAGGGGAAGGGACACGAAGCCTGAACTTCTGATTCGGAGTGGCCTTCACCGGCAGGGCTATCGCTTCAGGGTCAACCGGAAGGATCTGCCCGGCAAGCCCGACATCGTACTCAGCCGGTTTCATGCAGTTATCTTTGTGCACGGCTGCTTCTGGCATGGTCATGATTGCCATTTGTTCCGGCTTCCAGGTACACGTACCGAATTCTGGGCGGCGAAGATTAGCGCCAATCAAGAGCGGGACAAGGTTGTCGGATCAGCGCTGCTTTCGGAAGGATGGCGCATTGCCACCGTCTGGGAGTGCGCGCTCAAGGGAAAGAGCAGAATTGAACTGAAGGAACTTCTGACGCGGCTGACATCCTGGCTCAGGGGTGATGAGCTACTGCTGGAAATCAGAGGCTAGGATGTAAAATCCATGCGTGCCTCGTCAATGCACCCGCCGGAAGCCACGGAGCCGGATCCTACCGGCAGGTAACTGAGGGTCCGGATCAATAATCGGGTTCACGACGGGAGCTTTGCTGATGGCTCGCTTAGAGCGTCTGTCGTTCGGATAGCCGCTCAGCACTGCCCAGATCGTTGGTGCTGCTTTGCCGATGTCGCGCACCGTCAGTCGCCATTTCCAGGCAAGATTCTCCGAGAATTCTCCGTAGTTGTCCCGGGCAATTTCGTAGCTGGCCCGGGCTTCGTCCCAGTATTCCAGCCAGAGGTCATCCAGCCATACAGGCAGCTTGCTGAAGTCGTGACCGATCAGCACTCCATTCAAAAAACTCAGAAACACCGTTTCTTCGCGTTTGACCGTCGGTAGATGGGTATCGAGGGCGTCGGCAACAGCCTGCAGTGTCATCTGGCTTCCAAGAGTGCGGCTCGTCCTGAGACGGTAAATTTCGGACGCGCGCTTCGTAATGCGGCACGCGGTCAGCAAGTCACAGACGGTCTCGCGAAGCGTGGCGACAAACTCAGCGGCATTGACCGTTGGCGAGGCTGGCAGACAGCTGAGTGCGTTGGCTGTCCGGTATGACTGCCAGTCGATCAGACCATCGTCGCGGAGGCAGGAGGCCAGCTGATTTGCATGCATCGCAGCCACCTCAGCTGCCTTTCCTCCTCTTGCCCCCAGGCTGCCGGCGCGCAACCTCACGACGATATCACCTACGGTTTCTGATCCGGCTTCAGCCAGTCGCTCAGCGTATCTGCCCAGTCTGAGTCGGTTCAGTGGCAGCTCGAGCACTTCCCCTCTCAGATTGCCGAAAAGCCGGGGATCGACACGACTCGCTGCACGGAATTCACCGGACATCTGCGGTTCACCGGTGACGATCGCAAGGATGATTGGGAGCTGTGTTATGACCGCATGATTGGGAACCTCCCATTCAGCGGAGAGGGCTTCCACGAGATCTGTGAACTCGATTTCCTCAAGATGGGAAAGACGGTCTGCAGCCCGCTTCCACCAGATCGAAAACTCCGGACGGAAATGTATTCCCAGCGTTCCATAGGTGTCGTTGAGTAGCCCGCCGGTCAGCTGGCCTAGCAGCTTCTTCTCCTTTTGCCGGATCCTTTCGCGGGTGACCGGAGGGCTGGTTGTCGCAGCTATCTCATCAAGCGTCTTCTGCCGTTCCGGGGGCTGACAGATGCGTTCGCGAAGAATTGCCGAGAAGGTCTCGTCAGCAAGATTGTCGGCGACCTCGGCGAGAAAGTCCGGAAGGGAAGCCAGAAAGTCTTTACCTGAACGCGGCCGACCCTCATGCGGCAGAAGCGGGATACGCGTTGTTTCGCAGTACCCGTCCCAGTCAGTGCCCGTCTCAGCATCCGAAGCATCAATAAGCGCTTGCCGGTTTTCACTGAGCAGATCGGCTGTACGCCAGCCAACTGTGGGAATCCTGATGATCTGCTCCCGGGTCACGTTCGCGAGATCGCCGACGGTGCGGAAACCGGCCCTCTCCAGCGTTGCAGTCTTCACACCAAGGTGAAGGACGCCGATCGGGAGATCATCCACCGATCGAGGTTGCCGGATGCTATCTTGGTGCTGCGCGCCTGTCGGATCTGTCGGCTCTCCGGTTTCTCTAATGTACACGACGCCAGCCTTTCAGGCGGACCCTCACCGGTGCGCTTGCCTCCTCGCCTTGAGGTGCCTCATCCCTCCGGACTGACACAGAATAGGTTAGACTTCCCGGAGATCCGGTAAGCACGAGTACATCGCCTTCCGTCGCGCCAACAGCGCGGAAGAACTTGGTCATATGGGTGATGCGGTACTCGTCCCTTGTCCCGCCTTCATCATGAAGCCTGTTGTTGTAGTAGATATAGCGGAAGCGCCACGTCACCCCCGCGTCGTCCGTCATTTCCAGCCATGCATCGGGGTTCTTCTGCGCAGGATCAAGAAACGGAAGCAGCGCAATCAGATCCGTCTGTGATTTCGGTATGTGTATTCCTGCCTGATGACCTCCGGTTTCTCCGGTATCGTTCGCCGTCAGCGGCTTCTCATAAGTCTGACTGCCCATCAATTTTCTCCGCCAGGCCGGATGGAAAGGGCCCGCCTTAGATCATCTGCATCACGTGTTGATACCGGGACTGCTTCGTTGCCAAGTTCGCGGCGCCACTGAGATCGGTCAATCATCACCCGTTCGACCGTGTCCTCGTAAAACAGCCGGTAGATATAGACAGGTTCGGTCTGCCCGCGTCGGTGCGCGCGGGCGCTTGCCTGGGATTCAAGTGCAGGGTTCCATGCCTGGGTGAAGTGAATGACTACCGTTGCAGCTGTTATATTAAGTCCGGCACCCGCCGCTTTTGGATTGAGTACAAGGCAGCCCGGCCCATCGTGGCAGGAGAATGCGTCAACGATTGCCTGCCGCTCCTCCTGCGGCGTGCCCCCGTTGATCGCCCCCCAGTATGCATCCGGCAGCCGTCCCTGTGCAGCCTCACGGAGAATCTCGCCACAGCTATTGAAAATTGCGAAGATCAGAACCTTGCGTCCGCTCCTGAACGCCTCTTCGAGAATGGCGATTGCGCGCTCCACCTTCGGTGTGAAGAGCGGCATTCCGGCTGACGGATTGATCCCAGCATCCTGATCCCTCTCGGGATCGCCCGATCCCTGCAGCCAGGGATGGGCGCAGAAGAGCTGCAACTGACCTGTCGCGACGAGATTGCCTGCCACAGGGTACTTCTCAAGCGTCTCGGCCAGTACTTCATCATAACGCCGGGAAAGCTCATCGCCGAGTTCGAGTGGCAGATCGATATCGATGCGCTCCGGAAGATCGCCGGCGACATCCCTCACTTTTCGGCAGAGAACAACGGGATCGGTCAGACGAGCCAGATTCTTTGCCGATTCCTCGGA
>NZ_JAYPTL010000051.1:5621-24472 GCF_038133525.1 Erythrobacter sp.
ATCCAGGTATCGCGAGGTCGGCAAGCGACCAGAGATCCAGGAGCGATGTCTCGACCGGCGTCCCTGTCATCGGAATGGTTCGCTGCCTGGGAATCCTCCCGACTGACCGCCTGCGCCCGGAATCCGGGTTTTTCAGAGCCTGCGCCTCATCACAGATCAGCCATGACCAGGTCATGCCTGCAAAAATGGATATATCGTTGACCACAGTGTCGTAGGTTGAAAGCACGACCTGGGCCCGCTGCAGACCCGCGGTGATGCCGGTTCTGTTGTGTCCGCGGTGGATGAGAACAGAAAGCTCGGGCGCAAACTTCATTATCTCCTTCCGCCAGTTTGCGATCAGGCTCGTCGGGCAGATGATGAGGGCTGGTCGTGACGTTTCCGGTTTTTCGCAGAGCAGCAGGGCAATGATCTGGATGGTCTTTCCGAGCCCCATCTCGTCAGCGAGAATGAGGCCGCCGGTATGCCGTATGGTCTGGTCCATCCATGCTACGCCCTGAGCCTGATACGGGAACAGAGTCGCATGCAGACCCGGAATGTCCTGATCCGGGCGCAGGTCGGCAGCAGCCGATTGCGCTGAGTGGAAGACGCTCTCTTCAGCTATGACAGGTATGTCGGGATTACCCAGCCGGACAAGACGCACCACATCGGGAAAGCTGAGCGTTTTCGGCAGCTGCTCGCCCAGCATCTGCCGGACCATGGCCGGCGTATCGTGAGGAAGTGGGCGGATTACATTTCCGTCGGCGACCCAGTTGTAGTCCGGGCCGGGCGCGTCCCAGACTTTCTTTTCTCCCCGCACAGTTCTGGTGCCAGCAACGCGGAACGCAAAACCAGTACCCTCTTTTCGGATGCGGATTTCCGGCTGCACAACTCTTGACGACAGCTCCCAGCCATGAGGAGGTGCATCTAAAATCTGCCTGAAATCGGCAGGAAGTGATGCAGGCCCGTCAGTCACTGGACAGCTTGCCTCTGAGTTCTTCAGGTGTCCACGGAACAGGTCGCCTTGTGTGGACCGCGCGATGGCAGTTCGGGCAAAGTGGTATCAGGTCTGTTGCCGGATCGTATGCTCTGGGCTCCCCGGAAAGAGACAGTGGCTGCAGGTGATGCACTTCAATGATAGCCCCGGCATCGCCATAGAGTTGGCCAGGACTAAGACTGCAGATCTTGCAGGTAGCCCCGTGGATACGCAGGCAGAGCAGACGATTGCGTGGGTTCCGTTCGCGTCGGCGTACGACGGTGAGTTTGACGGCGCCTTCAGTCAGCGCTTCCTGATCGGACGGAGCGCCTTCCCCGAGCGGGTCGTATCCATAAAGTTCTGCCATTGCGGCAAGAACAGGGATAACGAGCTCACGGCAGGTCTCCGCAACGGAATCATCGTCAAACCGGCTCTCAATGCCACGCTTCTCTGCGATAATCGTGAAGCTGCCATTGTCGATCATCCAGTCATCGATAGTCTGACCGTTACCGATTTTCAGATCCGCGCTCGACGCTGCTGAGGCGACGAGCGCCCTGGCAAGCTGAACTTCTTCTGCGCTTGCCTGCCGCATCTGCCGGATCGTATCAGCTGCAAAATTGCCGAAGGTCAGCTTCGCTTCAAAGCGGCGCAGACCGGTCGGCCGAAGAGTGACTATCGGGCTGTGAGAGCGCTCAAGGTCTGCAAACCAGAGCCTGATTGCTGTCTGCACTCCGGACCTGTCTTCCTCCAGACAAATTGCAGCGCCGGTTCC
Source organism: Erythrobacter sp. (assembly GCF_038133525.1). Taxonomy (GTDB): domain Bacteria; phylum Pseudomonadota; class Alphaproteobacteria; order Sphingomonadales; family Sphingomonadaceae; genus Qipengyuania. Next base: position 7,346 of record NZ_JAYPTL010000051.1, read on the forward strand.
CTCCTCGACTTCCCGGCGGATCAAGGCCTGCTTCTCGGCAAGCATCTCAATCCCCTTCTTCGTCCCCGGCTTCTGTCAGCTCCTCGTCGTCGGGCAGAGGCACTTCACGCAGCAGCTTCTTGAGATTGGTCGAAATCTCGTTGCGAATGTCCTCGAATATCGGCTCAAGGTCATCGTTGGTGTTGTTCTGCTCAGCCACAGCGAAAGCCCACAGCAGCAGATCCATACCCTCAACGGCATAGCCACTGGCGGCAGCCCTCTGATAGATTTTTAGATAGAAGTCGTGGTGCTTGTTAATGCGGACGCCTGCCACGAAGCCTGACTCGGCATCGCTGCGCATGGCCGGCTCCCAGAGATCGCCGGACGTAATGGTTTCAACAGCTTCAACGTGAATACTGTCCGGGTTTACGTGCGTGTCGACGGGCACCCGGAGCTTGATGCCTGCGCCGCGATTGTTGTTGAGTGTAGCGGTTTTCTGACCTGCGTCGGCGGACTGGACGTCCGGCTTTTTGGTCGAAGGCGTATTGCCGATGACCTTATTCGCGCTGCCGTGATCGACGCCGCGCTCGACCGCAGCTGCCTTTTCCTTGCGTCGGTAGCGGTTTCCTGCCTCGCGATAAGTCGGCTGAAGCAAGGTCTTGAGCGCTTCCTCAAGGGCCGGATCGAAGAGAATTTTCGACTTCTTGACATCGACTTTGAAGGCCTCATCAAGCTTATGAGTGAAGTCGAACTCGACGCGCAGCAACGATGTGTGCGGCTCGACAGCGCCAAACACGCCGAGCCAGCCACCCTGCTGGATCACACGCCCTTCGCGATGAATGTAAAACCCCTGGCCGCGGTTGGTGATATTCGCGACTTTCTGCTCGTCTTTGGTGAGATCCCGGCGGTTGGGCAGAATCCACGCCCTGATTTGCGCTGTTTCAACCGACCCGTCTTCCAGTTCGATCTCAAGCTTCTGCTGTTCAGGCGAGAGGACCTGATCGGCCTTTTCAGGATAAAACGGGTTCCACGGTCTGACTTGCTCGCCATTTACGGTTATCGAGACGTGCCTCTCACGATCGTCCCCTTCGTCGAGGAAGCGATAATAAATAAGAGCGACATGGTCGATCAGCCGCTCACCCAGTCGTCTGATTGCAGCCTGTTCTCTCGCGCCACCCGGATCGTCATATTCTTTCGACAACAGACGGTCGCATTTGGACCAGACTACTAGCGTGCCCTTGTCACCGCAAAGCTCTTCAAAGAGCTCATAGTCGTCTGCAGTCATTTCTTCGCGGAGCATTTCCCACTGATTCTGCTCTTCGACATGCTCAAGGTCCCAAGCGAGCTTAGCGAAGTCAGCCTCTTCGGATTCGCGGGAAATGACCGTAAACCTGAGGCAGACTGAACTGGATGCCGTCTTGAGACCAAGGCCAAATTTGCCGAGACTGGCGAGATTAGCTCTGGCAGGCGCCCCGTAACGCATAGCGTCGAACAGCATCTCGCTGTCCATTCCATCACCATTGTCACCGAAGTAAACGAATTTACGGCCGTCTTCGGCCAGCTCTATTCGTACATTGACCTCGGTCGCGTTGGCCGCGATTGAATTGTCGATGATGTCAGCGGCGGCGGTATTGAAACTGTAGCCTGTGTCCCGAAGCCCGTAAATGAGCCGTGGCGCGTCGGGTTGATTAATCAGATCATTCACTTAGCCGCCCCCTTGAAGGAGGGCACCTTTGCTGAATCCAGCCCGCTACCCCCCGCGTCGAACGGCGTCGAACTTAGCGGGATGATTGTTAAATGAAAGCTGACAAACGATTTGCGTTCAAAGACTGTCTCCGTTTCGCACCTCGACATGGCTGAGATAGACCTCAACTTTTTCCAAGGTCCGTCGCCGCGGCCGCCTTCCCTGTCTTAAGTCCAGGACAAACCGCGGATCGCCAACCGCCCGACGACCGAACCGTGTCGCCGACATATGCGATTCTTTCAGATGACGCTCAATGCGGTCCAGCAATTTCATGGCCTTCCTCGACTCACTCAGCACTTGTGTTCCTGCTTTGTTCTTAGTAGGAAGGTTCCATCGAGTCTAGGAGATTTCCTTCTCTCCTGAGACCGTCAGAAGGAACGACACGATGGAACATGTCAGAGAGGAGCTTGATCGCCTGATCCAGCAGAGACGGCTCGGATATTCCTCGATCTCGCGGATGATCGGACGAAACTCGTCCTACATTCAGCAGTTCATCAAGCGCGGCTCGCCGCGAAAGCTGGATGACAATGACCGGCGCACGCTTGCCAGCTTCTTCGGGGTCGACGAGCAAGTGCTTGGCGGACCGCCCGCACCCATACGTGACGGGTTGATCGAAATACCCGTGCTCAATGTCGATGCATCGGCAGGTTTCGGAGCGATTGCCGAAAGCGAGACCGCCCATACCCGCTTCGGTTTCGACGAACGCTGGCTTGGCCGGCTAACGCGGGCAAAAAGCGCCAGCCTTTCGATCATCCACGTCCTGGGCGACTCCATGGAACCGACGCTCAGCGATGGCGACGAGGTGCTGGTCGATGCATCGGACCAAGGCTCGCGGTTGCGTGACGGCATCTACGTCCTGCGCGCCGACGACGCGCTGGTGGTCAAACGCGTGACGCTAAAGCCCGGTGGCCGCAAGATCACCATCAGTAGCGATAATTCGGCTTATCCCAGCTGGGACGACGTCGACCGGTCCGAAATCCAGGTGGTCGGGCGTGTCATCTGGTTCGGACGCGCGCTTTAGGAGCTCTCCTCGGCTCAGATCCCGATTTCGAAAGGCTTTACCCTTTCCTTTGTCAGTTCGGGCTTGTCACTTGCATGCGAAGCGCTGCCAACATCCGTGTCTTGCGAAAGGCCCTTGGCCGCTGCCGCTTTGAGCCTTTGTGTTACTTCTAGGGCCGATGCTTTCTCGCCGCTGTTGGACTTGATGGCCCGGCCGAGTTTCTCGGCATTATCTGCAATCAGCGTAAGGCCGTCGCGAAGCCGCGTGACCGTGACCAGGAAGGTCTGCCGGTTGGCGAGATTGCGTTCGCGGCTGTCCATCACCGCGATCCCGCGATCGGAGGTCAGTCCCTGCGCCATATGCGCATTGAGGGCATAGGCGAGGTCCATGCGTTTGAGCATGGGGTCGCCGCGGCTCAGGCGGAGCTCCCTGCCCACTGATGTCTCCACCAAGACGCCCTTTGTGTCGATGGTCACGATCCTCGCCTGGTCGGCGTTGAACAGCCCGCGCTTGTGGTCGTTGTCGGTCCAACGGATCTTGTCACCCTCAATGATGGACAGCGGTTTGCGTTCGAAGAGCGACAGCCGGCTATCGTCTGCGCCCGGCCGCAAGCGCGCGGGATTGAACTTGCGAAGACGCCCCTTCCTGTCCTCAAGCACGAGCTGCTTGCCCGCATGGTCGACGGTCTTGACGGTGTAGTCGCCTTTGGAGAGCTTCTGGGTGCTGTCGCGCGAGCGAAAGTTGAGGACCATGCCCGGTTGGTAAGTGCGAAGGTATCGCAACTCCTCGTGTGTCACATTCACCCGAGAATGAACGGTCAGCCGGCCCGATCGTGGGCCAAGCTCGCCGTTGGCCTTGAGTCCGCGCTGGACAGCCTCGTTGACCGCAGACCGTAAAGTCCGTCCCGACGCGTAGATCGAGGTCCGATCCCGATCCGCCGGGCTGAGCGAAAGCCACTTTTCGGCAGCAACAATCGCACTGTCCCCGCGAACCTCGATGGTCGAAGGGGCAAGTGCCCGGAGCGCATCGTCGATGCGTCCCTCCTGCGCGGCGGCCTGGGCTCGCCGCAGGATGGGATCGCGGCCGCGCAGATTCACATCCATTTTGGCGCGCTCGATCCCTGCCTGCTGGACGAGGTCGAAGGGTTTACCGGCATCGACGGCGCCTAGCTGTCGCTTGTCACCGACGAGAACCAGACGATGGATTTCCGCTAGGTTTGCCAGCCGCACCAGCTTGGCCTTGTCCTCGTTCGACACCATCGACGCCTCGTCGAGCACCAGGACATGGTCTCCGAGCGCACTCCGAGCCTCACCCAGCAACGTGGTATTTCCCGGCTCGTGCAAAAGCCGGCCCCAATGCGCGAGAAAGCGGGCGATGGTCATCGAACGGATGCCGGTGTCGCGCTCGAGCATCTGGACGAGCGTGTTCTGCACCGCAAGCCCCAGCACTTGCTTGCCTTCCTCGCGGAGCAGCTGGGCAACCGGCTTCATCACGCTGCTCTTGCCCGCCCCGGCTATGCCCTGGATCGCTACGATCCTGTCACGCGATGAAAGGACAAGGCTCGCCGCATTCCCCTGTCCTTCGTTGAGCGAAATTCCGTGGTTGATCGCAGCAACAGCCTGAACCCGTTCTGCGGCGTCCGATCGATCCAGGATGGGCGACACCGCACCTCGTCCCTGGTCGACATTCGCGAGAATGGTGCTTTCAAGGTCTAGCGCCTCCCGGCTCGCCAGCCAGCCTCTGTGCTCGCCTTTGCCGGGCTCGAGAGCACCGCTTCTGACGAGTGCGTTCACACGGGTTTCGACGCCTTCAGCAATCCCTCACGCGGGAACGCTGCCTCGCGCTGCGAGAGATGACGCACCGCGGAAGCAACGGCCTGCGCTGCCGCAATGGTCGGTGCATCCTGCTTGAGGACATGGGCAGGGATCAGTGGATCCGCCGGATCGCCCTTAATCCGCTGCGCGAACTCTCTCAGCTTCGCAATTCCACGCTGAAGAAGGCTCCCTTCTTTCGAGCTGGGAATGTCCTTCGTTGCAGCCCGCATCTGCGACGCATCGATGAGACCGGAAAGGTCAATCCCGACGTCCCGGGCTTTCTGCTGCCATGCATCGAGAAGGCCGTCCCGGTCCCTGACGGGCGCCTTGCTTTTCCTTGTATCGAGCACGGCGATGTCGCGAGTTTTCGGGGTGTTCTCGCCCAGCTGGCGTACCGCGTCGAGGACTTCTTCGCGCCGCGTCGAAAAGGCCATCACCTGCCCGCGAGCAATGCCCGCTGCTTCGAAACTGCCATGCTTTCCAACCGGCCCTGCTTCGTAGCCCATTTTCTCGACCGCCAGACGAAAGCGCGCCATGGTCATCGAGTTGAGCAGGGTGTTGAACGACCAAAGCTTGTCATTGCGAAGCGCGCGCCACTTCCCGTCGCTGCCTTGCGTGACATTTGCCACGACCGCATGAAAATGCAGGTTCGGCTCCTGGTTGCGGTTGGTGTCGTGCTGGAAAAGACCAATCGTCAGGTTATCTGTCGCGACCTTCCCGTAGCCAGCCTGACTGCCCATCCGGGTCTGCGCCGCGTTCTTTTCTGCCCAGCGCAAGGTCTCGATGACGGCCTCGCGATAGGCATCGATTATCCGCTGGTCGCCACCCACCAGCGCAAGCAACGACCAGCTTTTCGGCAGTGAGAATGTGAGGTCGGTTCCCGGCCTGTGGGCTTGGCCCGCATTGCCGACCTGGATACCACCGGGAAGTTCTCCCCGCAGCAAGGCATCGAACTGCTCGGCGCTGACGCGCCCCTCAAGGCCAAGTCGTTCCGCTCCCTTCCCGACCCAGGTTCCGGAACGATCGGCATCGGCGCCGGTGTAGTAATTGTCTGCCGCGAAATAGCTCGCGGCAGCCGAAGGGGAGCGCACATTGGCGACGGAAAGCATCCTGCCTGGTCCTCGTCACGGCTCCCCTCGCGGCCGAGTAATCCCTCCCCATTTGCCTTTCACATGTCGGGCTCAAACTCGCCGAAATCCTTTTCCGGAGGATCTGCGACCGCACCTTCACGCAGGTCTTTTTCGACCGGCGCGAGTGGCTGGCGCCCGTTGGCAGCCGAACGGCCTTGAGGCGTCGAACCGCCTTTGCCACGAGTATCATCTCCGGCGGCTCCGGGTTCGGACGAATGCTGTTCCGCGCCCACTGCTGGAGCATCCTCGCTGGTTTGCACAGCAGCGAGAGGTAGCGATGGCCCCGCATCCCGATGAGCATCGAAGCGGGTTTCGGCACCAAGATCACCAGCAGCGCGCCCTGCGTTCAGCTTTTCAAGCGACACAGGCTCCTGTCGATCTTGCGGTTCATCGGCGACACGGCGCTGCCCCTCCAGATCGAGTTTGAGCTGCTTTGTGTCGACAGGTTTACCGGCACCGTCATCATTCGAGGCGGGATGTTCGTCATTCGGTTTCAAACCCGGTTTTGTTCGGAGCGTCGTTGCCGCAGGACCCTGGGCAGGCTTTATGAGCGGTTTTTCGCGGGCGATGAATCCCTCGGCAATACGACCACGCGTGCGCGGAATGAGCGAGACCGGCGCAGCGGGAAATCCGTCGGGAAACTTGATGTAGGCCGACAACCGCGGAAGGTTCATGAACTGGTCGGGCAGAAGCAACGGCTCGATCTGCCGCCTGGGCGTCAGGCTGACTGCATCGCGTGCATTGTTGTACCCGTAACTATAACCTTCTTCCATATCGCGCACCTGCCGGTGGCCGATGAAATCGGAGCACCAGGTCGCTGTCTCTCGATCAGCCGTCGCCAGGATGAGCTTGGTGCGCGCAAGCGAGGACAATGTCATGGCCATGTTCTCGCCGTAGACTTCCTTGAGCTTGGCAAACGCGTGCACCCCGGTGACGATCGCACCGCCGAAGTTGCGCGCTGTTTGCAGCCCCTTTTCAAGCGCCGGTAGTCGGTGAAGGGCACCGAGTTCGTCGATCAGGAACCACATCCGCAGGTCCTGCGTGCGCTCGAGCGTCATCAGCGTATTCATCGCCGTGTCGAGCCACAGCGTGAGCAATTGCGAGGAGATGCTCATGTCGACATAGCGGGCAGAGAGGAACAGGATCGCGCCTGCCTGGCAGTCGCCTTTGACCCAGTCACGGACCGAAAAACGCGGTCCGGATGAGGGCAAAAGCTTGAGCACTTTCGCATTCGCATTGAACACCGCGCGGATCGATTCCGCCATGCGGGCCGCTTCCGGGGCGGTCAGCGGATCAGCCATCGTTCCTCGCATCAGCTTATGCACTTCGGACAGGTCAGCGGTCATCAGCCGCCGCGCCAAAGCCTCGTTGGTTGCAGTGCCGGTACGGGCAAGATGGAGACACATCTCGACGAACAGCATGCGTGCCGCGAGCACCCAGAACTGTTCTGAACCACCCCCGTCATGGGGCACGAGCGCTTCAGCGGCAGCATGAAACTCAGCTTCCGTCGTGCAGTCGTTGAACACGCTCCATAGCGGGCACCGCACATCGACAGGATTGAGAATGATGTCGCGCGCGGGATCGTAGAAGGCTTCAATGAATGCCCCTGTGAGGTCGAAAATGACCGCGCGCTGGCCGCGTTCACGCGCTTCGGCAACAAGTTCGGTGAGCGCCACGGTCTTGCCGGTTCCGGTCGTACCGATGAGCATGGCGTGGCTCTGCTCGAGCCGCCACGGCCAGCTTACACCGGCGAGATGTGCGGGTTGGTAGTGGCCCGCTTCGGCGAGCGCCGACGAGCTCGCAAGCCGCCACTTCCAGCCGAACTTGCGTCCCAGTTCCTCGGCCCGGAATGCCTTGTTGTGACGCGCGATTTCCTCTTCGAGTTCGTCGAGCGAAACAAGCATTGCGCCGCGCTCATGCTTGCGTTCCTTCGACCGCCCGCCAAAGCGCTCGGCGAACCACCAGAAGAACACGAAGGCCGGGATCAGCAGTACCGCTGAGACCAGCAATCCCTGCTTCACTGCCTTACGAAACGCCTCGACCGCCTCGCGCATCGGCGGGAACTCGCGGACGATGCCAAACGGGAGGCCGACCCTTTCGCCGTCAAGCAATTCAAGGTTGACCAGTTTGGCCGGATCGAACTCCATGAAGGCATAGAGACTGGCGTAGATATGCATCCAGACCAGATAGATCTGGTGATCACTGAGAGCCGACCGCACTTCCCAATAGCAGGTGCCGACCGCTACTAGGCTGGTGACAATCAAGGGGCCCTTCAGGCCGGCTGCAAACATGAAACCAAAGTGGCCGAGCAACTGGCTCCCGCGGGTGAAGTTCAGGAGATTATGCTTCATGGGATTGGCCTCCCATGTTCGCGTTGGCCGGGAGGTCAAGACGCTCGAGGCGTCGCCGGTACGCCTCGTGAGTACGGTCGCGCAAACTCGCGTCAGAATGGCTGGCCAGAAGCGCATCGAGCGCCACCGAAATGAAGATAGCCTGGCGCGTGGGATCGAGCCCTGCGGGGCGGTCCTTCGCCTCGTTATCGCGCTGCCACGCTGCGACAATGAGGTCACGGATAAAGACGCTGACACTAACGCCGTGGTCCGCGGCACACTGGCGAACCCAGTTACCAACGGAGAGAGATACGAATGTCTGAAGCCGATCTTGTCGGGTCATGAAACAGGTTCCTTGTCGGGCCGACGGAACCTGGCTCACCTTGCGGAAGGTGCTGATGAAAATAAATCGTGAACAACTCGCAGTCAATCGAAAGATTCGGGCATTATTTCAGTGTGATAGAGAGATGCGAGTTGTCTACGGATCAGCGCAAAGCCGCTCAACTCGCAGACGGGTTGATTCCGCCCAAAACCACATTCTTCAGCAATACCAAAGAGATAAAACCCGAAATCGCGGGGTAGGGTGTGCTCCCTTGTTCCCAGGTGCGCGAGGTGGTCCAGACAGTAAGGGGATTTTTCAAGGACGACCTTTCCCGACCTCCATGTTGGAGCGCGAGCAACCAGGCCTGGGAGCTCACAGCATGCAGATAGAAAGCAGTTGGACGCCTCCAGCCAAAGACAGCACCTGCGAAAGAGGCAGCGGCCAAGGGCGCGTGGGAAGCAAGGCAAGCGGGGCATGTCGCCTGCCCAGCTTCCTGCCGCCCGACCCGGTGCCGGTTCGCAAGTGCGCGCGGGGCCCAAGAACAAATCAAGCCGCACCCTCAGGAGCGCATCGCAAGATGCGCGGGACAGAGTGCGTCCACAGCCCCGCTCCATTTACCGGGCGCCGCCGCCTCGCGGTGGGCGACCGCCAGGGCAACCGGCCAAACCGGTTTCTTGTGCTTGATTGGACTAGCCGGCGAACAAGAAAAAAGGCAGGAACCGGTCCCGGTTCCCGCCCTGTCGGTAGTCTCAGAATTCGTCGAGCATGCCGCCATAGACCGTGTGGACCACCCGCGCTGCGAGATGTGCTGGCAAGATGTTGTAGTCACCCTCGTCGAGGGCAAAGTACCCGAGTTCGTCATCCTCGATAACGTGCTGATCGAAGAAGCTGTGCAGCGCTCTCTTCTCGGCTGTTTCCAGAGCCTCAAAATAGCTCCGTGACGGAAGGGCGCAATGCATTGAATAAGCCATGATAATCCTCCTGATTTCTGTCGTGAGACGACAGGAGGTGCGCGCGATGTTCTTGTGCATCCCGGGTCAGGGATCGCCCGGATGGGCGACCGCGATAGCGGCGGTGGGGGTAACGATTTTGTTCGCTGCCGGATGCAATCCGGTGGCGGGCAAAATGGTGGGGCCCTGCCGTCCTTGAGGCGGGAGGCGCAGGGCCATCATGCTGGGGAGAACCGTGAGCCAGGACCCACCACCTCCGCCCAATATCAAACATCTGCTGGGTGCGAATTGCCTTTCCTACACCCCGATAACGCGGGCATGGAAACAACGAGGGAGCAGACCCGAGGGGGACAAAAGGACAAGTAACATGCCCCGAAACAGGAGCGCGATTGCAGCCCTGCAAAAGCTCGAAGCAGACCGCGAGGCGCTCGACGCCAAACAACGCGAACTTGAAGTGCAAGCGGCCAGAGAACTCGGCGAAATCATCCTAGGCAGCGGCCTCGAAAGCTTCTCGAAGAAGGGCCTGAGGAAGGTTGCCGATGAACTCGGAAAACTCGGCGAGGATGCCGCGATCGAGAAACTGACGGGGCGCGGTGCAACCCGTGCTTCGAATGCTGCGCCGGGAACCCAGTAACCACAGAAGAAGAGGCCCTGCCGTTTCCGGCAGAGCCTCTTCGTAAGGGGACGACCGGGATCGATGTCAGTCGATCTCGGGAGCATCCCGGTTGTCGTTCTCGTCACCCGAGCCGTTGCCGCGGGAGAGGAAGTCGACCTTGTCGGCGAGGATCTCGGTACCGTAGCGCGTGACCCCGTCCTTGTCTTCCCACTGGGTGTAGTGGATGCGGCCCTGGACGCTGACCAGCTGGCCCTTGGAGCAGTACTGGCCGACGGTCTTGGCGAGGCCGTTGAAGCAGGTCACCCGGTGGAACTCGCTTTCCTTGGCAGTGTAGCCGTTCTCGTCCTTGTTGGGCTTGCAGTCCTTGTCGCGCGCGGGGCGATCGGTGCCGACCGTGATCCCGGTGACAGTGGTTCCGCCCTGGGTCTCGCGGGTTTCCGGATCGCGGGCGATGCGGCCGGTGAGGATTGCGATATTGGTCATGATGAAAGTCCTTCAGTTCCTCAAACCGGAGACCATCTCCGGCTTGCGAACATCCAGAAGAAGCAGGGCATGGGAGGACTGCACCGCAGGAGCGAAGCTCCAAGGGAAACCTGTTCATGACGGGTGGTGCGGGCAGGCGCGCGAAGCGCGACAACACGGCCGGAAAGGAACGGGTTGCTGTCCTCAGCTGACCTGGTTCAGGACTGTTCGCGAAGAAAGCCGGATGGGTATCGGGTGCGGGTCTGAAGGTGCCAGGACCCTGCTGCAATCAGCTTACCTCATTGCCTTCCGATGCCGCCAGGAGATCCATGAAGTTGCGGGCTGCTTCCCGGTCTTCCTCGTTCTCGAAGGCCACGTCGAGGTCGGGGGCAGACCCGAGCAGGTAGAGCATGGCCCACAGGGCAAAGCGTTTTCCCCGGTCCTGCTCCAGACCGAGATCGACCTGGCATCGCTCGATCCCCGAGGCCAAGGTTTCTGCGCCAGTCGCTCCAGGATCGGCAGTGCCAAAATAGCGGATGAGAAGCGTATCAAGGTCCATCGCACTCTTTTCGGATCATCGGTCGGGCCGCGGCGAGGAAGGCCAGCATTCGTGGCCCGGTCATGCGTCGCTCAATCAGCGGTGGGTTGCTCGCGAAGCCGCCGGGCGCGCTCGACGAAGTGCTCCATCTGGGTGGCGGCATGCAGGGTAAGCGGATGCGGCTTCGCATCGGCACGCGGGGATATGAATTCCGCGATTTCTTCGATTGCTGCAAGCTGATCGGCGCTGGCCTTCGACAGAAGGCCGAGCACCATGTTCTCAAGGGCGATCACCCTGATGCGCAATTGGATGATCTCGGCATCGGAAAGTGGCGGAATATCCCATTTCTCGCAATCGGCAGCGAGCGCTTCCTGCGGCCCGCAGGGCAATGCCCCGCCTTCGTCTTCCCAGCGCGACAGCGCCCCGGCTTTTCCCGTTTCCGACATATGCGGTTCCTTTCATAGCCAACGAGGCGATCGTCTGCACGCTGCTCACATAGCACAAAGCCCTACCGGGATGCGCCTGGCACGGCGACAGCGAAGCCGGGCAAACGGAACTCCGCGCGGGTTGGTCTTCACGCGGGGTTCCTGAACGACCCCTTGGGGGCACCTGCGACCCGCAGGGCTTCGGGGGGAGGCGGGGCCGTCCTTTCCTGATCTTGCGTTGTTCGTTGCGATTTCTTGCCGAGGATATCTCCTGAATTGCCGGGTCACCGGGAAACGCGTCCGATCACATGCCTTCCATGTCGTGATCGGCCATCGAGGACATGTCATGGCCCGCATGGGGATCGGCGGGCGGGGCCGCCTCGCTCGCGGGTTGAGTACGCGTCGGTGGCGCTGCGGGTGTGGCAGTTGCGCGTGATGCGGGTGTGGCAGTTGCGCGTGATGCGGGAGAGGCAGCAGGCCGTGAGGCGGTCGGCGCGGCGTGATTTGTCGAAAGAGCGTCCTGACGTGCGGCCGCTGCCTCATTTTCGGAGGGAGAGGTTGCCGGGTCTGCAAGACCCGCCTCGGGTGCCGTGCCAGGCATCACCGCAGTTCCGCCCATAGGCGAAACCTCAGCAGCCGGTGTGCTCTCCTGCGCTTGGTCACAAGCGGCAAAAGCGAACGTCAATGGCGCGGTCGCGAGAAATGCTATCGCGGTGTTCGATTTCAGAATTCGCATGTTATTCAACTCCTTCAGAGCCACGAAACGCCAAGATGGTCCGGTCCGTGCGCGAGCTCGCCGCCAAGGAACCCCTGGATGAGAACGAGTGCCGCCATGGAGAAGATCGACGCGCGCAACCATGCGCGGCTCTGGCTCGGCCTGCTCGCGAGGTATGCCATCGCAATACCGAGAACCGCGATCAGCATACCGGTCCATCGATGGACTTGCATGACAGTATCGCCGCCGAACCACAGACCGGTGTGAATCCATCCGAACAGAACTGCGACGACTGCGCCGATTGCTCCGCCGTAGACGAGTACGCGCACCGCACTTTCCAGGCCCGCTCCTTTCCGGCGCATCACGAACAATTCGGTGGCCGCAGCCATGAAAAACAAGGCGATCGGGAAGTGGATCGTTGCCGGATGCAGCTTTTTCAGTACGGCCATGACGCCGGTTTCGCTCTCATCCGCATGGCCACCGGCCTCGTCATGGGCTGCGCCCGCTTCATCGTGCGCGCCGGAGGACTCGCCAGCATCCGCAGTCTCGCCCATCTGCGCCATGGCCGCCTGGTCGTGCACATCGCCATTGGTGGCAGCAGGCGCGGCGCTCGCCTCTTCGCCGTGCTTTTCGTCGCCATGAGCCTGAACGGGTCCGACGAAGAGCAGGCTTGCGGCGAGCAGCGCCAGAAATGAGGGGGCTTTCATGTCTCGTATGTCTCCCGACCCTGCAGTTAAAGTGCGACCTATGTGCCTGATACGCACGGCAGCCGCGTGCCCCTCGCATTAATTTGATAGTTCAGCGCGACTGAAGTGCGCCCGGGTGGTCACGCTTGCTGGCGGCATCATCGCGATCGTCGAACGCATTCGGCTCCTGGCCGCGTTCGGCCTGGCGAACGAGGGTAAGGCGTTCGCCCACGCGAATAAGCCCCATGGGCTCAGGCGAGCTTGCTCTTCTTTGCGCGGCGGCGCAGCCTCGGCATCCGGTTCGCCAGCAGGACGAAACCCGACAGGGCTATGATCGTGCCGCCAATGCCGAACAGCAGCAGCCACCAACTGTTGATGCGGTCGCGCTCGGTCCAGTCCATGATGTGGAGGCCCCAGATGAAATCGAACAGGCGCCATGTATCGCTGCGCGCCGCCCCGAGCGTGCCGCTGGCGGCATCGATGTAGATGCGCGTCGAAGCCTCGTCAGCATAGGTGACCTGCCAGGCCGGAAAAGGGCCGCGAAACTCGGTTCCGATGGGGTCATCGACGATCCGTGCGGCCTCGATGGTCGTGCGCGGCCCGGTCCATGCGCGCAAGGCGATGGATTTTGCCGTTGCCGCCGAGATGGGGGAGAGTTTACGCCCAGTCACCGGATCGTGGAGGCTCACGCTACCGTCAACCTTGCGGACCTCGGTCACGGCATCGCCGTCGAGCGAACGTGTCGTTACCGCTGCAAGAGTACCGTCGTTTGCGACCCAGGCCGGGAGCGGGGCATCGGCGGGCAGCGCCTCTTGTTCACGCGAAACGACATGTTCGGAGCGAACTTCTTCCAGGTCGAGAAACGACATGAGGGCGCCGGTTCCCATCCACAAGAGAACCTGGACACCGACGAAAATCGCCAGCCATTTGTGGATCTTGCTGCCGAGCACATGCAGGCGCAGCTTCAGCGACGGCGTTGCCAACCGGTGCTACCTCTTCGAAAGCCGTAATCAGTTGCGCGGCGCGCGCGACGAGGAATGGTACTGGACGATTCTCCACCCGTCCGCATCGTGAGCAAGCACCGATGTCGCCACGCCGTCGCGCTCGATCACCCGGCCATCGCTAAGTTCGATGCGATAGCCATACGTCTCATAGGCATGGGCCATGTGCCCCATCCGGGTGACGGTCAGCGTGGGGTCGGTAAAGGTGAAGCTCACAATCGCGTCGAGCTCGGGGCCCAAATGGTGCTCCATGTAATTGGCAAAGCTTCCTTCGGCCTTGCCATTCTCGAAGATCGCCGAGTCCTCGGCGAAGAGCGCGCGCATTGCCTGCGCGTCGCGCGCTTCAAGAGCGGTGCGATAGGCCTTGAGGGTTTCTTCAGCGCCCGCGACATCGTCCGCCGAAGCGTCCATCGCGTGCATCTGATGGTTCGCATGGGAAGAGTGGTCCATCTGCTGCGCGAAGGCTGGCAGCGGTATCAGCGTGGCAACAAGCGCAGTCGCCGCGATGCGTGTCAAAGTCTTGGTCATGGAAGTTCTATCCTTTTTGAGATTTCAGAACCAGAATCGCACACCGACGACATAATTGGTGACGCTCGGATCCTCTCCGGCGGCCCGCGCAAAATCCGCGCTGTCGCCGATGCGCCATTCCTGGGAAACGCCGACATAGGGCGCGAATTCGCGTGCGAACTCGTAGCGAAGACGCAGACCTGCCTCGATCCGGTCGAGGCCAGCGCCAATGCCGAGTTCGGGAATATCCTGAGCGGAAAGTGCGATTTCGGCACGCGGTTGAAGGATCAGCCGCTGCGTGATGCGCTGATCAAGTTCGCCCTCAAAACGCGCCGTCACATCGCCCTTGGTGGAGACGAAGGCCGCGGCATCGACCTCGAACTGGTAAGGCGCGATCCCTTGGATACCGATAACCGCGTGCGTGCGTTCCGGACCGGTCAGGTCCTGGCGAACACCCGCCTGGAAATCGAAGAAGGGCGCAATGGCGCGGCTCCAGAGCGCCTGGACATCGGCGCCTTCTATGGGTTCGCCGAAGCTGCCCTCACCCTCGGACTTGAACCAGAATTTGTCGATGTCGCCGCCATAATATCCCTGGATGTCCCACAGATATCCATCCTTCCCCTCGCGGGCGCGGTACTCGAGCCGGTCGCCCTGAAACCAGAAGCGCATTCCTCCGTCGGTCTCGCGGACAAGCTCGCGGCGCGCCTCGTTCATGGCTTCCTCGCCCCAGATGGCGACCGCCGCGCGCGCTGGGCCGCTCCCTGCTTCTGGAGGAGGCGGCAGCAGCGGGATATCATCGTCCGAGCCCATCTGCATCGCCGAATGGTCCATGCCCTGCCTGTCCTGCGAAGGCGTCTCCCCATGGTTCATCTGGCTGTGATCCATCTGCCCATGGTCCATCGACGAACTGGCCTCCGCCTGACCCATCTCGCCGTGATTCATCTGCGAATGATCCATCGCGCCTTCGGCGGGCTTGCCCTGCGGCATCGAGCCGTGATCCATTCCTTCATGACTTTCGGGCGATGCCTGTGGACGGGCAGCGTCCACAGGCATTGTCATGCCAGAATGGCCATCCTGAGCGGTCATCGCACCATGATCCATGGTTGAGTGATCCATCTGCGAGCGGTCCATGGCGGCTTCAGGTTGAGCAGCCGGTTCGCATGCTCCATCTGCAACCGGATGCCCCATCGCGCGATGGCGCTCGGCTTCTTCCTCGCACTTCGTCTTCGCGTCAGCCTGCGCCTCGGCGCTTTGCTGCGGCTCCGCCGGCGAATGACCGGCATGCTGCGCCGCCGCGGGGGAGGCGAGAACTGAGCCGGCTGCGACCGATGCGAGCAGGCTGACAATACGAATTTTCATGCTTCGCTCCCGTCGGGATTGGCGACCGTGACGATCTGAAACATCCCGGCATGCATGTGGTAGAGAAGGTGACAGTGGAAGGCCCAGTCGCCCGGCTCGTCCGCCGTCAGGTCGAACTGCGCGCTGCCACCCGGCTGCAGGTTTACCGTGTGCTTGAGCGGTTGACGATCGGCCGGCGCGCCATTGACCAGCTCGAAGAAATGACCGTGCAAGTGAATGGGGTGCGCCATCATCGTGTTGTTGACGAGCTTCACGCGCACGCGCTCGTTATAGGCGAAACGGATCGGCTCGTCTGAGACGGCGGAGAACTTCTTGCCGTCGAACGACCACATGTAGCGCTCCATATTGCCGGTCAGATGAATTTCCATTCGCCGGGACGGCGTGCGGCCCTCGCGGTGTGGAGTCAGAGCGCGCAGCTTGCGATAGTCGAGCGTACGATGCGGCACATCGGCGAGACCGATGCCGGGATCGCCCATGCGGTCGACCGGGTTCATCGAGACCATGTCGAGACCGGGCCCGACCTTCACATCGGGCGGCAGAAGCGACGTGTCGCGCATCTGCATCCCCGACATGCCGGCCATGCCTGCCATCTCGGATTGGCCGGACGAACCATGATCCATCCCCGCCATGTCGCCGCCACTTCCGTGGTCCATGCCCGACATGCCGGCATCGCCAGACGAGCCGTGGTCCATGCCGCTCATGCCCATGTCGGCCATGGTCAGAAGCGGCGGATCGCGCAGCGGCGGAATGGCGGCGCGAGCGCCGGGTGCGCTCGCGAGTGTGGCAATACCCATGCCCGAGCGGTCCATCGACTCCGCGACCAGCGTGTAGGCTTGTTGCGCGCCCGGCGTCACGACGACGTCGTATGTCTCGGCCACACCGATCTGGAACTCGTCGACCTCCACCGGCTCGACGTTCTGCCCGTCCGCCTGAACGATGGTCATCGGCAGGCCGGGAATGCGAATATTGAAGAAGGTCATGGCGCCGGCATTGATGAAGCGCAGCCGCACGCGTTCGCCCGGGCGGAAGAGGTATTCCAGATTGTCGAGCGGGCCATGGCCGTTCAGAAGATAGGTATAAGCCGCGCTCGACACGTCGAGGATGTCCGTCGGCATCATGCGCATTTTCGCCCACATCCGGCGATCCTCGCCCGAAAGCGGGTAATCGTCGGTCCAGGTGTTCTGGTTGTAGTTGAAGTAGCCTTCGCCCTTCTTGAGCTTGTCGAAAATCGTGTGGGGCGACATTTCGCTGAATTCGCTCAGCACCACGATATATTCGCGGTCTGCCTGGACCGGATCGGGTCCCGCGGGATCGATCACGATCGCGCCGTAATGCCCGGCCTGTTCCTGGAGGCCGCTATGCGAGTGCCACCAGTAAGTGCCCGATTGGCGCACCGGGAATTCTGCGGTGAAGGTCTCTCCCGGTTTGACGCCTGGGAAGCTCACGCCGGGTACGCCGTCTAGCTCGAACGGCACGAGCAGACCGTGCCAGTGTATCGAGGTATCTTCCTCGAGCTGGTTATGGACATTGAGCCGGACGGTCGTGCCTT
>NZ_JAYPTL010000052.1:0-18698 GCF_038133525.1 Erythrobacter sp.
ATCACGAGGCGGCGGGACTGCAATGCATTACCGTGACCGATGTGATCATCGTGAAGGGTGAAGAGACGCGGGCCGACAAGCGGATGTGCCGCCGCCCGCCTGCTGCGCGCTATGCGCTTATCGCATGAGGTTTCCGCAGGTACTTGTGGGCGGCTTGATCGCCCTGGCGATGCTCACCGGGGCCAAGGATCCCGATAATCCGACCTGTCCGGCGGAGCCCAATTGGGGGCCATCGACCGCAATGACGCTGACCCCCGCGGTCAAGAAAGGAGTTCGCGTACTCCTGGCCGAAGGCGTCATCGATGCATCGCTGCCCGAACGACTCCGCCAGGTTCTCGACGCAGACGAATCGATTGGCGAAATCTGGCTCCGCTCGAGCGGGGGTAACGCGGCGGCGGGGAACGAGGCGGGCAAGGTGATCCGTTCCTTCCCGGGTATGCTCACCCGCATCCCATCAGGGTGGACCTGCTTTTCCGCCTGCAATTTCGTATTCATGGGCGGAGACCGGCGGGTGGTGGAACCCGGCGGTGAATTCATGGTCCACATGTTCACCTACACCAACCAGCGCGACGTGATCCAGCAAGCGAACAAGGAAGGCACCACCAGCACGGTGCGCCTCATCGCCGATATCGAGCAGGCGAGCGCCCAGCTGGCGAGCGACGACAATGATTTCCTGATCCGCATGGGCATCAGCCGCAAGCTCCTGACCGAGATCATGTACCGGCAGCAGGCTGTGGAGTCCGAAGAAGATCCGACCACGCGCTACTGCCTCGATCAGGAAGAAGTGCGTCGCTACAACGTCATGCCGGAAGAAAGACCCGGCTAAACCCTCCACCGGCCTTGATCGCGAGCCCCTTGCGCTCTTCCGCGCCGTTCATTAGGGCGAAAGCCAACCGTGAAACCCCCAGAATTCGAGAGGGACTAAAATGAGCGATACTGCCGACCGCGTGCAGAAGATTGTGGTCGAACACCTCGGCGTCGAGACCGACAAGGTCACTCAGGACGCGAGCTTCATCGATGATCTCGGTGCAGACAGCCTCGACATCGTCGAGTTGGTCATGGCCTTCGAGGAAGAGTTCGGCGTGGAGATCCCCGACGATGCGGCTGAGAAGATCACCACCGTCGGCGACGCGACCAAGTACATCGAAGAGCACAAGGGCTAAGGCTCGCGCTTTTCAGAACCCGCACTATATGCGGGTACGGACAGGCCCGACCCGATAGCGGGCCGGGCCTGTTGCCTTATCTGCGGAGAATTGCATGCGTCGTGTGGTTGTAACCGGTCTTGGACTCGTCACCCCTTTGGGTGCGGACGTGGAGACTACCTGGGCGAACCTGATCGCTGGAAAGAGCGGGGCGGGGCAGATTACCCGTTTCGACACATCCGACCAGAAGTGCACCATCGCCTGCGAGGTGAAGCCGAAGGATCACGAATGGGGCTTCGACCCCGAGAAGCGCGTGGACTTCAAGGTCCAGCGCCAGGTCGATCCCTTCATCGTCTATGGCATCGATGCTGCCGGCCAGGCGCTGGAAGATGCCGGCCTGCTCGACATGGATGACGACCTCAAGATGCGCACCGGCTGCTCGATCGGTTCGGGTATTGGCGGGCTGCCAGGCATCGAAAGCGAATCGATCGTGCTGCACGAACGCGGTCCTGGTCGCGTTTCGCCGCACTTCGTCCATGGGCGCCTGATCAACCTGATCAGCGGCCAGGTCTCGATCAAATACGGCCTGATGGGTCCGAACCACGCGGTGGTGACGGCCTGCTCGACCGGCGCGCATTCGATCGGTGATGCGGCGCGCATGATCAAGGACGGCGATGCCGACATCATGCTGGCGGGCGGTTCGGAAAGCACGATCAACCCGCTCGGCGTGGCTGGCTTCGCGCAGGCCAAGGCGCTCAACATGAGCATGAACGACCGCCCGACCGAGGCGAGC
This sequence comes from Erythrobacter sp., assembly GCF_038133525.1. Taxonomy (GTDB): domain Bacteria; phylum Pseudomonadota; class Alphaproteobacteria; order Sphingomonadales; family Sphingomonadaceae; genus Qipengyuania. The sequence continues at coordinate 1,936 of NZ_JAYPTL010000052.1, forward strand.
CGCCCCTATGACAAGGGCCGCGACGGCTTCGTCATGGGCGAGGGTGCCGGCGTGGTGGTGCTCGAGGAATACGAGCATGCCAAGGCGCGCGGTGCGAAGATATATGCCGAAGTCGTGGGCTATGGCCTTTCGGGCGACGCCTACCACGTCACCGCACCGCATCCGGAGGGCAAGGGCGCCGAGCTTTCCATGCGTATGGCATTGCGCAAATCAGGCCTCGAGCCGGGTGAAATCGATTACGTCAATGCCCACGGCACCTCGACCATGGCCGATACGATCGAGCTGGGCGCGGTCAAGCGCGTGCTTGGCGATGACCTCAGCGGCGCATCGATGAGCTCGACCAAGTCGGCAATCGGCCACTTGCTGGGCGGTGCAGGTGCAGTGGAAACGATCTTCTGCATCCTCGCGATCCGCGACCAGGTCGTCCCGCCGACGCTCAATCTCGACGACCCCGACGAGGGGACCGAGGGCGTCGACCTGGTACCCAAGGTGGCGAAGAAGCGCGAAGTGCGCGCGGCGCTCAACAACAGCTTCGGCTTCGGCGGAACCAACGCATCGCTGATCGTCAAGAAGGTCGATTGAGGTGAAGCGCACGGGCGCGCTGGGTTTCGGCGCGATTACCGCGCTCGCGGCGCTCATCGGGGCGATCTGGTTCCTTTCGGGCTGGTGGGGCACGTCCGGTGTCGAAGAGGACACGAGCTTCATCGTGCCCTCCGGTGCGTCGCTGTCGGCAGTGGCGGGCAAGCTGGAGGATGAGGGGCTGATCGCCTCGGCCGACGGTTTCTTGCTGCGGGCCAAGCTGCTCGGCTCTTCCGATCCGATCAAGGCGGGGGAATTCCTGCTCCCTGCGGGCGCCAGCCCGTCGACCATCCTCGGCACCTTCCAGCACGGCGATGTCGTGCGTCGCTTTGTGACGATTCCCGAAGGTCTTCCTTCGATCATGGTGTACGAGCGGCTGATGGCCGAAGACCTGCTGACCGGGGAAATCCCTATACCGGCAGAGGGTTCGGTGCTGCCCGACACCTATGATTTCGAACGCGGCGAAACGCGTGCACAGGTTCTCGCGCGGATGCAGGCCGCGATGCAGAACTATCTCGCCGAAGCCTGGCCCAAGCGCGCGCCGGGTATCGCCGTCGACAATATCAAGGACGCGGTCACGCTCGCTTCGATCGTCGAGAAGGAAACCGGCGTTTCGCGCGAGCGGCGCATGGTCGCAGGGCTCTATTCCAACCGCCTGAAGGACGGGATGCTGCTGCAGGCCGATCCGACGATCATTTACCCGATCACGCGGGGCAAGCCGCTTGGTCGCCGCATCAAGCAGTCGGAGATCGCCGCGATCAACGACTACAACACCTATTCGATGGTCGGTCTGCCCAAAGGGCCAATCACCAATCCGGGCCGCGAATCGATCGCGGCAGTGCTCAACCCGGCGAAGACCGAGGCGCGCTACATGGTTGCCGATGGCAGCGGCGGGCACGCCTTTGCCCAGACGCTGGACGAGCATAATCGCAACGTCGCCAAGTGGTTCGAGATTCGCCGCCGGCGCGGAGAGATGTGAGCACGGTTGATGCCCCGCTGATCCTAACGGCGCAGTTGCCGCAGGAGATTCACGCCCGCTACACTGCGTTGCGCTGGGCGCATTTTCCGCCGGAGCGCAACTTCCTCGAGGCGCATGTTACGCTGTTCCACGCGCTTCCTGCGATGAGCCAGGAAGAAATTGTCCGCTGGTGCCGCCGCCTTGCGAGCGAATATGCCGAGGTACCTGCAAAGGTCATCGGCCTGATGTCCTTGGGGCAGGGCACCGCGATCCGCCTAGAGAGTCCCGCCATGCTGCGCCTGCGCGACCGGTTGGCAGATGCGTTCCATGGGCTGCTCACGGCGCAGGACCAGCACCGACCGCGTCTACACGTGACGATCCAGAACAAGGTCACGTCGGCAGAGGCGAAGGTGCTCCAGGCGCAACTAGACGGTGTAATTCAGCCCCACGCCTTCACGTTTCGGGGGCTCGCGCTTCACCGCTACCTGGGTGGGCCATGGGAGCCGCTCAAGACATTTGCCTTTCGCGGGCGCGCGGAGGCATAAGGGTTCGGAATTCCAGCCTTTGGGGAAGGGAGTGGAGGTTCTGGACGTGCTTGGAAACAGCCTGGCATATGCTGCAGCACTGCTGCTGATCGGCGCGGTTGCCATGACGACGGTGCGGCGGATGCGGTTGCTTGCGGCGGGGGCAGGTCTGCTTGCCCTGGCGCACCTGTGGATCAATCAGGCCTCGGTCGGTGCCATTGGCCTCGCGCTGGTGTTCGTACTGGTCAATCTCGTGCAACTCCTGGCCATGTGGCGGAGGTCCCGAAGTGGCGCCATGCTGGCGGAAGAGCGTGCGCTGTTCGACCACCTCCTCGGTGCGGCCGCAGCGCGCCATGAAGGGCGCTTGCGCGACCTGATGCAATGGCGGCAGGTCCCGGCGGGCGAGGTACTGATGCGCGAGGGAGAAGCAAATCCGCCACTGGTCTACGTGGCCTCGGGTCAGGTGTCGGTCGAAGCAAGCGGCATCGAGGTCGGCGTTTGTGGTGAAGGCGACTTCCTTGGCGAAATGAGCCTGGTATCGGGCCACACGGCCTCTGCTACTGTGATTGTTGTCGAAGCGGCGCGGATTGCCCGTTTCGATCGCGACGCGCTCGCGCAATACGCCCGCGCAGTGCCCGAAGTCGGCACGGCCTTCACCAACGCGATGAACCGCGGCCTTGCTGCCAAGGTGGAACGGATGAACGAAGCCGCCACGCGTTCGCGGGACTAATTGTCCCGCGGTGCCAATTGAGCGGTTGACCGCCTCACACATGCGCCCTAAATGCGCCGCCTGCCGAGCGGGCTGATGCCCCGGCAGGGCCTTTCGGGGCGGAGTAGCTCAGGTGGTTAGAGCAGCGGAATCATAATCCGCGTGTCGGGGGTTCGAGTCCCTCCTCCGCTACCATTCAAGTCATTTATCGCTTTGTTTTCAAAGGATAAAATGACTTTTCCGAAGAATCGAAACCACGTTCGTTCCCACATTTTGTGTTGGTCGGAATGGGCTGTTATGCCCCTCTCTGGGATCGTCTCGCGGCCCCCGCTGACGTTGCTGCTGTTTCCCCTTCTTGACTGCTTTGACGAATCTTGACGGTGCATCGCACTGGCTGTTGCGACGTTGCAGCGGTCTTCCGGCAAGCGTCAATGGCATCGCGGTTGTCGCGCTGAATGTCAGCGGCCTGTACCAATGCTTGCCATGCCTCAGGGCTGTCGCTTTGCATCAGCCGTGCGCCTGCATCCCAGCGTGAGACTGCGCCCACCATCCGCGCTGCCATGCGCTCGGGCCAGTACCAGCTTTCCGGCATGGCACGGGCAATGGTGCCGGGAAGGAAGGACCATAGCAGGATACCCGCCAGCAAAGCTCCGCCTGCTACCTGGTAGAGCTGCTGACGCTGCTCGACGGCGATGCGCGCATGGGCCGTGACGCTGCGCATTTCCTGAGCGGCGTGGCTCAAGTCGCTCCGGGCCTGAGTGATCCTGTCCTGATCGCTGCGCCGCGCTGCCTCGGCTGCGGCGGCAATCCGATTGCCGATGCTGTCAGGGGTTATCTGCATCGCCGGATGACCAGCCATGCTCTTCAGGCTCCCGTCAATCGCGCCCATCCGCTTGGCCATGTCGGTCAGGGTCGCGCCGTAGTCGGGAATGACAATGTCTGCACGCTCGGCGGCAAGGTGCTGCACCGCCCGGCGCATCAGGGCCAGTTCGCCCTCAAGGCGAGCAAACGCCTCGGCGGCGGGATCGGTTACGGTATCAGAGGTGAGTGGGTCGGGGTCGGGATCGGGTTCCGGCTCCGGCTCAAGGTCCAGCGTCAGTTCTACGTCATCCGTGACGGTATCCATTACGCTTCTCCTACAGGCCCATGCCGATTGAGCGGCTCCGCTCCATCGTGATGGAGGCGGCAAGGTCGCGGGCCAGATCGCGACCGAGTTCTGTCTTGATGCCAAGCTCGCGGGTGCGACCGCGCAGCAGGGATTCGACCTGCGCGTCGCGCTCCAGCCCCTTCGCCATGTCCGTCATGCGATTGGTGAGCCTCTGCGCGCCCTTGCTGTCGCCATCGCGCTGCATGGCCTGGCGCGCCTGCCCAAGCCGCTGCCAGTCGCTGACAAAGCGGTCTGCGCGCTGCGCGGGATCGATGCGGATTTCGGCTTCAAGCTGCATGGCGCGCATTGCGCCCTGGCTGCGGCCATCGGCAGCCTCGCGCGCCAGACCCGGCTGGCGCTGCAAGGCGCTGGCGAGGTCGGCTGTGCCATGGGGCCGGATCGCGTTGAGCGCCTTTCCAGCCTTCTCCAGCGCGCCGCGCTGATGTGGCAGCACCGGCAATCCCTGTTCGCGCATTTGTCCGATATCGGCGGCGGCGCGAGCGTAGCGTTCGACGGCCCGGCGCTGATCGGAAAGACCAACCTGTTCGGTGGGCAGCGCTTGGAGCCGGTTCGCCTGCGGACGGAATCCGGCGAAGATGGACTTCGCTCTCTCCGGCAATTGCCGGGCGATTTCCACGATACGCTCGCCGAAAGTGATGCCGCGCCGTTCGGCAAACTGTTGCTCAGGCTTGTAGTCGCTCGCCATGTCCTTGCCGCGCTCACGGCTCAGCGTGCGGACAAGTTTCGACTGATCGGCGAAGTCGTCGCGGCCATAATGCAGCGCAAGGCCGTCACGGTGGCGTGACATCGCCACATAGGCACCATGGCTGTCCATGCCCGGCGTCGCCAGCACATGGGCGCGGTCCACAGTCATGCCCTGCGCCTTGTGGATCGTCGCGGCGTAGCCGTGATCGATATGCACATAGTCCTTGGTGTGGAAAGCAACGCTGCGGCCATCGTCGGTGCGCACGGCCATGCGTTGCGGCGTCACCTGTTCGACAGTGCCGAGAGTGCCGTTTTTGACGCTTAGGCCCCGCTCGTTGCGCAGGAACATGATACGGTCGCCGCTGGCGAACTGGCGCTCGCCGCGCTCGGCTCGGATGGTCACATCGATACCCAGATCGCCACTTTCGCGCAGCTTTCCGCGCGCCGCGTCATTGAGTTCGCGCACCTCGTCATTGGTGTGAGTGAGGATGATCCGCGTATCGTCGGGGCTGGCCTGCCGGTCGCGATCCCAGCGCTCGATCAGCTCGCCGCGTGCCGCTTCCCTCGTCTCAGCAACATGGACCATGCCCCGTTCGCCATAGTCCTGAATGGCAAGACCGGTGCGCCCGGTGGCAAGGTGCCGGGTGGCGTCCTGCTGCCAGCCATCATGCTGGCGGCGCACCTCGCTGATTTCTACGCCGCCGTGCCGTTCATGGATCGACCGGAACGCTGCTCCAGCTTCGATGGCCTGGAGCTGCTGCGGGTCGCCAACCAGGACAACTTTCGCGCCGGCATCGGCGGCATGGGAGAGGACGCGCTCCATCTGGCGCGTGCCGACCATGCCTGCCTCGTCGATGACCAGCACATCGCGCGCGGTGAGCAATTCGCGGCCCTGGGCCCATTGATGTTCAAGGCTGGCAATGGTCCGAGAGGCAATGCCTGAACCGTGCTCCAATCCCTCGGCGGCAATGCCGGACAGCGCCGCACCGCGAACGGTGTAGCCCGCGCTCTCCCATGCCTCGCGCGCCACGCCCAGCATCGCGCTCTTGCCGGTTCCGGCATAGCCGACGACAACATTGAGGCCGCGCTCATCGGTCACATGCTCGAACGCGGTGCGTTGCTCGCCGGACAGCATCAAGCCGCGTTGCGCTGCCCGCGCCAGCGCTCCTTCCCGGCCTTTCTGATCGACGCCAGTCCGCTCGCGCTCCGCCATCAATTCCGACGCGCGGCCAAGCCGCTGCTCAGTCTCGATCATCTGCCGGGATGTGAACCGCTCCTCGCCGCGTCCGTCCTTGCCCAGTGCGACAAGGTCGGATGATCCGCGAACCGCGCTCATGGCAGCGTCGAATTGCTCTTTCCCGTCGCTATGCCGATGCACGAACATGGCAAGGTCGCGGTTCGTGAAGGTGGCCTGGCTGTGCGTGATCGCGTCGAGCGCGACGGCGGGGTTGGCGATGATCCGCATCCCGTTGCGCTGGGCGACAGCGCGGTGTTCCTCGATCCGCTCTGCCTCCAGCCCGCGTTCGCCCATGCGCGAAGCGGCGGGGCCGATCTTGTCCTGCGGCTCCAGCGCAATGCCCTGCGCCTCCAGGCTGCGGTGATCGATCCGCGCATCGATATCCAGTTCGACAAGGCGCTGGTTGACATGCTCGGCCCAGCGCTCGCGCCATTGCTCAACCAGTTCGGCCTTGTTCCACTCTCGCACCTTCGAGCCGAAGCCATCTTTGCCGACTTCGCGCATGGTGAGCATGACATGCGCGTGCGGCTTGGGCTGGCCATCCGCACCAATGTCCCAATGCACATTGAGGTCGGCGATCATGCCCTTTTCGACGAACTCGGCCTCGGCAAACTCCCGCGCCAGTTCAATGCCCTGTTCCTTGGTCAGCTCGCGCGGAATCGCGAATTCGACCTCGCGGGCAAGCTGCGCGTCCTTGCGCTTCTCGGCGGCTTCGACAGCATTCCAGAGCTTTTCGCGGTCGGCAAATTCCTCCGGTGCGCCTTCCGGCAACAGCACTTCGGAATGGACGACGCCGTCCTTGTTGGTGAAGTCATGGTCGCGGTCGAGCCGTTCGTCATGCAGCCGCTCGGCTCCGCGATAGGCCGCTGCCGCCACCGCGCTGCGCCCGCTCGACCGGCTGATGACTTTGACGGAGAGGTGGAAGATCGCCATGACGGCAATCCATCTACGCCATGAGCGCCACGTCGGCACGACGTATAAGCGCGCCCTCCCATGATAAAATCCTGCTCGGGACTATCCGGTATCAGGCCGTCTCGACGACTCTACAGCATTGGGAGAGCATCGATATTATCATCAGCGCATCACCTCTCAATGGAGAACTTCGATGCGCAAACCCCGTGACTTTGATTCGGAACTGAAGGCACTCGCCGACAAGGCGAAGCAACTGAAGGAACGCCGCGTGCAGCAGCTCGGCGAACTGGTGATCGCCACCGGGGCCGATGCGACTGATGCGGAAACGCTGGCCGGTGCGTTGCTCGTTATCGCGGAAACCAGCGAAGCCCAGAGGAAGGAGGCGTGGCGCAAGCGCGGCGCTGCCTTCTTTCAGAACAAGGCGCGCAAGCGTGGCGAAGGAACTCAAGGCCAGCCGGATGGCACTCTCCCGCCTGAAGGCGGCGCGGCATCGGCTTGAGGCAGCAGAGGCGCGAACCGACATGCGCGAATGGCAGGTCAAGCGGCGCGAACGCACGCGGCAACTGATCGAACTGGGCGGCCTGGTCGTGAAGGCCGGACTGGTCGAACTTACCGACGATGATCGCGCCACGCTCTATGGCGCGTTCCTCACCATCGCGGCCAAGCTGCGGGGCGAGCAGCGGGAACGGGCGTTGGTGCTCTGGAAAAGGAAAGGAAAGCGGGCTTTCGAAGGCGAGATTGTAAGATAGGCGACTGGCGATTGCTTCGCCACAGAACAACCAATTGGGCAACGGGAGCTGAATGGTTCCTAGCCATGGATGGTCGGAGATCACCCAGCGCAGCAGGACAGTCTGGTCAAATCCTTGTCGAACGTCTGCGAAGCCAATTTGAGACCCTCAACCGTGGTCAAATAAGGAAAAATGGTTCCGCCTAGCTCACGTGTGGTCATGCCGTATTTGATCGCCAGCACCAGCGTCTGGATCGAGTCGGCGCCCTCTGGGGCCATGATCTGGCCGCCGAGCAGCCGATCGCTCGCCTTGTCGGCCACCAGCTTGATGAGGCCGCGCGTGTCGCGTGCCGCCAACGCGCGAGGGACGGCGTCGAGCGGCAGGAGCGAGGTCTTGACCTTGATGCCACGTGCATGTGCCGCCGCTTCGGTGAGGCCGACGCTGGCGACCTGCGGATCGGTGAACACTACCGCAGGCATGGCGGCATTGTCATAGCGTTCGGCGTTGCCACCCACCGCATTGCGCGCGGCAAGCTTTGCGCCATAAGCGGCCATATAAACGAACTGATCGCGGCCGGTGACATCGCCTGCAGCGTAAATGCCCCGGACCGAGGTTTCGAGATGGTCGTCAACCACGATGCCGCCGCGTGCATCAAGCGTGACACCGTGCGCTTCCAGCCCCATCCCGTCCGAATTGGGCCGCCGCCCGGTGGCGACGAGCACCTGCTCGGCAACGAGAGTCTGGACCGCCGCGACGGTGTCGCAATGGCCATCACCATCACAAGACAAGCTTTCGCAGGTCAGTTCGATCCTGCCTTCGACGTAAGCGATGCGCTGATAGCCGATACCTGCGCAAATCCGGATGCCTTCGGCCTCAAGATAGGATTGCAGTGCCGTGCTGACTTCGGGGTCCAGTTCGGGAAGCAGGCGGCTGCGGCAGCAGATCGTGACCTTCACGCCAAGGCGGGCGAACATCTGCCCCAATTCGAGCCCGATCACCCCGCCACCAATCACCAGCAGTGATTGGGGCAGGACTTCGAGCGCGAGCGCGGCGGTGCTGTCAAGGAAAGGCACATTCTCCATTCCCGGTATCGACGGGACAGCAGCACGCGCGCCGGTTGCCAGGATCACCTTGCCCGCCTGCATCGGAACGTCCTCGACCATGAGCGCACCATCGGCAAAGCGCGCCTTGCCCTCGACATAGTGGACGCCGTCATAAGCGGGCAGGAGGTCGATATATTTCTTCTGGCGCAATTCGCTGACCAGCGAATCCTTCGACGCTGCCAGCGCGGCCCAATCATTCAGTTGCACCGAGCCATCGAGGCCGGGAAAGCGCCCCGAGGCGCGCGCGCCATGCACCGCCTCGGCGGCGCGGATCAGCGTTTTGGAGGGAACGCAGCCTACGTTGACACAAGTGCCGCCAATCGTGCCGTGGCCGATCAAGGCAACCTTTGCGCCAAGTTCGGCGGCAGTGATCGCGGCCGAAAAGCCCGCCGAACCGGCGCCGACAACGGCCACATCGAACCCGTCCCGCTCCGAGCGGTTGCAACAATCTGCCATGAGAAGCCTCTTTCAGCGCTGGATCGCGCGCGCCGGATAACCCGCATTGGTGGACGCAGCGGCAATCGCCGTTACCGTGGTGCGCGAAGGGTCAAAAGTCGCCCGCGCGGTCTTGGCGGCAAAATCGACGCTCACTTCGCTCACGCCTGCAACACCTTTCATCGCCTTCCGGACCGTAATCGGACAGGTGGCGCAGGTCATATTTTCGATGGCGAAGGTCGCTTGCCGCTCTGCCGCTGCCACCTGCGCTGATCGGCCATCAGGGGAGGAAGTTCCAAGTGCAAGGGCGACACCGCCGCCGCCAATTGCCAGCACGGCCAGGCCGATCAACATCATTTTCTTCATGGGTCGTTTCCTTTTTCAGTAAAACCAGGGTGCCCACCAATCGATGGTGAGCGCGAGGATGACGATTGCAAGGCCGAGCCACAGAACGATCTTGGTGTTCCGCGCCGATGCTGGACGGGCACAATAGGTGCCGTCTTCGCAGGGTGGTTTCGGTTTGAAATAGACATGCCAGAAGCCGTAGCCGAGCAAGGCAAGCGTCGCCGCTCCGACATAGGGCTTATAGGGTTCGAGCGCGGTCAGATTGGCGATCCACGCGCCGGAAATGCCCAAACTCACCAGCAGGAGCGGCACCACGCAGCACGCCGAAGCAAGCCCGGCACCGATCAGAGCCGCTGTCGCGAGCAGGCCAGTCCGTTCCGACTTTGGAGGTTGCTGGACGTGGGAGTGTCTTTGTTCCGGCGTCGAAGCCACGGCAAAAGTCCTTTCTTCCGGTTTCATGATTCGCAGTGTAAGCTCTGTAGCAACTACAGGCTCAAGGACTTTTTTATGAACGCTCAAGGCGGCATTTTGCGGGCAGAGCTTGCCCGGAAAACCGGCTGCAATCTCGAAACCATCCGCTATTACGAGAAGGTCGGATTGCTCCCGCCACCACCGCGTAGCGCAAATGGTTACAGGGTCTATTCGCCCGAACTGGTGCGACGTTTGCGGTTCATTTTGCGCGCGCGCGATCTCGGTTTCACATTGGACGAAATTCGCTCGTTGCTTGCCCTGACCGATACCGGCACACAGACCTGCGCCGAAGTGATGGCGAGAACTGGCGAACATATTGCTGACGTTCGTGCAAAAATTGCCGACCTGCAAAAGATTGAGGCTACATTGGCGGCGACGCTCGATAAGTGTTCTGGCGACGACGTGCCGGAGTGCCCCGTTTTGGAAGCCATGTGTGCCGACCAAGACTAACTTGGCATCTCTCGCAGTGTCGCAACCATGGAATATGGGAATTGAAGGCACGTGGTGCCAGCAAGGCTAATTAATGCGGAATACCGAACTTCAGTCAGTCGCTTGGCTCAACCGCTGTCTGGAGACCTCGGCCACGTGCTTCGACTGCTGCCTTAGCCAGGAAATCCTCGATGGCGGCAACGGAGTGCTGACGACATAGGTTGAGGGCTTCGACTTCCGTGAGGCAGTCGATCCCGTAGCCGAATTGGCTTTGCCAGAGGTCGTCAAGTGCTTGGCCATGCCGTTGCCATAGCACAATTCGGGTTGCGTGCTGCAATGAAATTATGCGTGCATCCCGGCTCTCGGTCAGGGTCGTGATCGCGATGACCTCTCCGCCCCGTGCCTCGACGTAGCCGCGCAGGTTGGCGAGAGTGCCGCCTAGGCCGACGTGGTCGTCCACGAGCACATAGTTTGCGCCAGGTTGGACCTGCCCTTCAAACGTCGCAGGGGTGACCAACCGCTGGAATGCCGGAGCACGGGTGTGGCCGACTTTGTTCGTCTGAACAATTTCACCGGCGATCACCGGAAAACCAAGCCTGCTCCCCATGACCTGAGCCATAGCATCCGGGATTGCGTTGAAACCGGTCAATTCGTCCGCGACTACCGGCAGAAGCAGGGTGGGGCGGCCCCCAACAAGTGCCTGGATGTGAGCCAACCCGTCAGGCGAGAGGAGGTCCGCAGCCAGCATCAGGCCTGCGTCTGCATCACCGCTCTTTGCCACTGCGTATCCTGGGTGGCTGTCACGCGTGCGGACGTCTGTGTGGATGACCACATCGGGAAAGTTGGCAGGCCAAGGAAGCCGGGTAGGAAATTCGTCATTCATAGGCTCAACATGCCTAGAGGCTATCTGAAAGGCCAGCATTGGATCGTGCACCAGCGTGAACCGCAAGGCAAAGGATGATTCGTGCGCAAGCATCGCTAGTTGTGGCGCAAATATCCGCCACTTGTGCGCAGATTTAGCGGCATGACGCCGCGTTTGCTCGGATCACGTCACAAAAAATTCCGCCTTAAGGTGCCCCATGTTTGCGTCCGCCGTCGTCTCTACTCTTCCGTATTCGTGCCTATCCTTCCGCAAGTTATCCTATCCGCATCTACGAAGACCGGATCAGGGACTGCGAATTTTGTTGCGCTGGATGCCTCATAGCGAGAATTTTGGATCAGGGGGCACCAGTAACTGCCAATGAATGGAAGCAAGTCCCATGTCCAACCCTGACAAGATCATCCGCCTCAAGACCGTTCTCGCCCGCACCGGCCTGTCCCGCTCCACCATGTATCGCAAAATCGCAGAGGGGACTTTCCCGTCTCAGGTTAAGATCAGCGTTCATGGCGCGGGCTGGCGGGAATCCGCCGTGAACCGCTGGATCGATGATCCGGTGTCGTATCGGAATGAGAGCGCGGCGCTGTGACAGCGCCGCCTTCGGTCGAGCCGATCTGTGTAAAGGTCAATGACGCTGCGCGCATGATCGGCGTCGGTCGCACCAAGCTTTACGAACTGATTGCATCGGGCGAGATTCAGGTCATCAAGCTCGGCAAATCGACCCGTATCACGACTGCCAGTCTGCACGAGCTGGTCATGCGGCAGCGCGAGCCGAATTAGGCTCGGCTGCCGACGTATTCGCCGCTGGTGTGCGATTGCTCAGATAATCCGCCCATTGCTTCATCAGGCTGCGGCGCTTCTCGAAGAAATCGGTTCGGCGGTAGGCGGCTTCGACCTTGTTAGGCAGCTTGTGGGCGAGGGCTTTGTCGGCGACCTCCTTGGGGAAGTCGGTGCATTCGGCGGCCCAGTCCGTGAAGGTGGAGCGGAAGCCGTGCACTGTGATGCTGGCGAAACCATCGTCGCGCAGCAGCTTGGTCATGGTCATATCGCTGATCGGCTTCTTGCCACCGTTGGAAAAGACCAAGCCCGTATCGCTGGTCCGCTCGTTCCAGCGTTTGCGCAGCACTGCCACAACCGGTGCCGAAAGCGGCACGACGTGGGTTTCGCCTGCCTTCATCCGCTCGGCAGGAATGGTCCATACCGCGTTTTCAAGATCGAACTCGGTCCATACCGCAAGGCGCGTCTCGTTGGACCGCACGGCGTTGTAGATCGTGAAGCGCAAGGCGTCGCGTCCGGTCGTCGGGGAGGCGCTGGCAAGCTTCTGCATCAGCGCCGGAACGTCGGCATAGGGCATGGCCTCCATGTGCCCGCGTTTGTCGTTCTGACGCGGCAAGCCCTTGCGCACCGAACGCAACGAAACCTCTTCCGGCACCCAGCCTTTCACATGCGCGAAATCGAGCACTACGCCGATGCGCTGGAGCAAGCGCCGCGCTGTTTCCGGTATCTCCAGCCATATCGGGGAAAGCGCCTCGACGACACAGGCGCTGTCCACCTTGTCGACCGGCTTTTTGCCGATGCGCGGAAAGAGGTGTCGCTCGAAACCGGACAACCATCGGGCATGATGGCCATCCTTCCAACCGTCGCCTAGGGTTTCATGGCATGTGCGGGTTGCCGCCTCGAAGGTCGGTATGACCTTGCGCGCCTTTCGCCGCTCGGCGACAGGATCGAAGCCGTCACGAACCAGGCGGCGCAATTCTGCTGCCGCTGTTCTGGCGTCGGCCAGCGACACATCATGCGCCGATCCCAGCCCGTAGTCGCGGCGGTGGCCTTTCAACTGCATGCGTAACACCCAGGTGCGTGCGCCGCTGGGCTTTACGACGAGGCACAATCCCCTGCCATCGACATGGCGACCGGGCTTCGCGTTCTTCACTTTCAATACTGTCAGCGCCATCAGGTTCGAGTCCCTGTTAGGGATTCATACCGCCAAAAACGGGGGTATTTGGTCCCACAATCGTTCCCACATTTCAGCGAGATTTCAGGCGATTCAGGGCGACCGACCGCGAACACGTTACAAGATAAATCGCTGATTTTACAGAGTAGTTGGAGACGCTCTGAAATTTCCTGAGACAAAAGTTATAGCGCCTCCTCCGCTACCAATCTCACGGCACGAGAACCGCGGCTCCTTGCAACAGGCCTTGGCGCAAGTCCGACAATGCCCGATCCGCTTCCACCAGAGAATATTGCGTAGTTTGGGTGCGTATGGCTGCCATGCGGTCTGCCGTCAGGAACTGGGTTCCATCTTCGCGAGTGAGGTTTGCCACGGACTCTATTCTTCGTTCGCCCCATAGGTCGGCATATGGGAAGGAGGGAATGTCAGTCATGTGTATTCCGGCACAGATAATCCGGCCACCCTTGCGGACCGCCTTGAGTGCCTTGGGAACGAGTGCGCCTGCAGGGGCAAAGATGATCGCTGCGTCGAGTTCCACTCCGGGGCTCTCCCCGCTTGAGCCGGCCCAGTTGCAGCCAAGCTCTCGGGCGAACTCCTGCGAGGCGCTATCGCCTTCCCGTGTGAAGGCGAAGACCTGGCGACCGTCTGTCAGAGCTATCTGCGCAAGGATATGCGCCGCGGCGCCGAAGCCATAGAGCCCAAGCCGTTTGCCATCTCCCGCCATGCGATAGGCGCGCCAGCCGATCAGTCCGGCACACAGCAGCGGTGCGGCTTCGCAGTCCCCTATGCTGTTCGGCAGAGGAAAACAGAACCGTGCGTCAGCAATCGTGTGGGTGGCATAACCGCCATCCCGGGTCGCGCCGGTGAAGAGCGGAGTGTCGCACAGATTCTCTTTGCCTGCACTGCAATAGGCACATGTCCCACACGTGCGACCGAGCCAAGGAACGCCGACCCGTGTGCCAGCGGAGATGTCGGTAACACCTTTACCTAGCTCAATCACATCGCCGATGATTTCGTGACCTGGCACGACTGGGTAATTGGCGGGAATGTCGCCATCGACAACGTGCAAGTCAGTTCGGCAAACGCCACAAGCGCGCACCTTCACAAGCACTTCGCCAGGGCCAGGTCGCGGAATGCTGCGTTTCTCGCGACGGAGGCGAGCTCCAGGTCGGTCGCTGACCATCGCCCAGCAGGCATCGCTATTGGTAATCGCCAAAGGGCCGTCTCTCCTTTCGCCGTGACGCGAAGATCATATCATAATCCGGGTGCCGGGGTTTCCGGTCCTCCCTCCGCTAGGAAACTACGGTACCCATTGGTTCGTTGGTGCCATCGCCAGACGAACAAGATCGCTATATGAAAAACTGTTAGTCACGGCTCGGGAAGATGCTGCCTCGCCAAGCCCCATCCCGAGATCGACCTTCCTTTGCTTCGTTCGATCAAGAGTTCGGCATCGTCGATCGTAAAGGCACTGGAGGAAACGATCTCATTCATTTCATCCCAGGCGACTGGCGTAGCGACTGGTGCACCTTCCCTTGCGCGGGCCGAGTAGGGCAGAATGGCGGTGTTGCCACGTTGGTTGCGGAACCAGTCGATGAATATCCTGCCCCTGCGTTCGGCTTTGCTCATCGTCGCGGTGAAACGATTTGGGTCAGCGAGGCTTAGTGACCTGGCAAGTCCGCCTGCAAAGTCCCGTTGCGTTTCCCAGTCGTGACCGCGCGCCAGCGGCACGACGATGTGCAGGCCTGTCCCGCCGGTAAGCTGGGCGAAGCTCTCCAACCCAATGTCTGACAGGCGATCGCGGATTACTAGCGCAGCCTCCTTCACATCTTCGAAGCTCAAGCCTTCGCCGGGATCGAGGTCGAAAACCATGCGGTCCGGAGACTCCACCGCATTGATACGCGAGCCCCACCCGTGGAATTCGATAGTACCCATCTGCACGCATTGCAGCAGGCCACGCGCATCCTCTATGTATAGATAGTCGGCCATCCCACCGTCTTTCTCACGGATAGCCACATGCTTCACTGCATCGCCAAGACCGCCACTATCGTGCCTCTGGTAGAAACACTTCTCCGCCCGGCCTTGAGGACAGCGGACGAGGCTGATGGGGCGCAGCGCGGCGAAGGGCAGCATGATCGGGGCGACAGCTTCATAATAATCGGCAAGCGCGCCCTTGGTCTGCCCGCCGATTGGGAAGATTATGCGGTCTCGGTTCGAGATTTCCACGCCATTGCTTTCCTCTCGAGGGAGGGAGCCGCCTTTTGGCGTCATTGACCTTCTCTCGCTCGGTTGGCGGTTGCCAGCAATTGCACTACTTCTGAGTCGCTGGTCTGGCCGAAATCCAGGTAATGCGCCCCAACGGCATAGAATGGCTCGGGCGCGAGTAAGCAGACAATCTCGTCACACAAGCTTTGCAACGCCAGAAGCGCGGACCGGGGCGCGACGGGAACGGCCAGGATGATCCTGGACGCTGCGGACTTTCTCAAGGCCTGCAATGCAACTTTGACGGTCCCGCCGGTGGCGATCCCATCATCGACTAGAATAACATTGCGACCGGTCGGAGAAATCGGTGGAGCGGTCCTGTACGCCGCGCGTCGACGCTCGAGCTCCCTGAGTTGGTGTTCGACTTCACGATTGATGTAGTCCGCGTCGGCACCCACCATCCGCGCCACTGCCTCGTCGATTACGACTTGGGGGTTGGAACCATCGACCAGGGCGCCGATCCCATACTCTTCATGTCCCGGGGCACCGATCTTGCGCACCAGCAGGATATCGAGCGGGGCATTAAGGCGGCGTGCAACCTCGAATGCTACAGGGACACCGCCACGGGGAAGTGCCAGGACTAGCGGGTCTTCGATATCAAGCCTTGCTACAGCCTCAGCCAGAGCATGACCGGCGCTTCTGCGATTGGCGAAACGATTGGCCGTGTCCGTCATCGGGTGTTCTCCCGCAGGTGCGCCAGAAACCAGGAACTGGCGAGATCGACAACCTGATCCAGAGTTCCAGCTTCCTCGAACAAGTGGCCGGCCCCGGGGACGATCGTGAGTTCATGAGGGCATGACATTTCTGCCGCCGCCGCCCGGTTCAGGTCGATAACGGGTCCGTCCCGGCTTCCCACAATCAGGAGCGTCGGCGCCGCGAGCCGAGCCAGGGCATCGCGCCCTGCAAGATCGGGCCGCCCGCCGCGCGAGACGATTGCGAAAATGCGCGGATCACCAACGGCCGCGCGAATGGCTGCGCCGCCGCCAGTGCTTGCTCCAAAGTATGCAGGCCGCAATTGCGCGGTTTCGCCGTAGGCTGCCGCCCAGTCGGCCGCAAACCTCAGGCGAGCGGCCAGCAAATCGATGTCGAAGACATTCCGGCGATCCTGCTCTTCGGCAGGTGTCAGGAGATCAAGCAACAGCGTTGCCAGGCCGGCTTCTCGAAGGCGGCCGGCAACATGGTTGTTGCGAGGGCTCATCCGTCCGCTGCCGCTGCCGTGGGCGAAGATGACTATGCCCTGTGCACGCGCCGGTACGCCGAGAAACGCTCGTAGCATCAAGCCTCTCCCGGTCAGGATCGCTTCGCGGTAACCTTGAGGAGGCAACGGCATGCTCACAGTCCGAACGGCCAAGTTTCGGGCGCGCCATGCGGTCGCTCAGGCCCGAGTGGAGTGACCG
>NZ_JAYPTL010000052.1:18708-20920 GCF_038133525.1 Erythrobacter sp.
AGCTGTCATCGCGTGCCGGGCGAACCTGCATCACTTCCATAGCTTCGCCCCAATTGGAGGCTGCCGCAACAGTCCCCCTGTCGGTTCCGAATCCGATGAGCACAGCGTCGTCGCCATATGCATGTCGAACGAGCTCACCGATGTTGAATTCGCCCCGCCATCCCATTGCCGTGGCGGACGCATTGCCGACGTGGGAGTTGTGTGCCCAAACGACGGCACGCGCCTCACGCGTATGGGCCATCAGTCGCTGGAGCGTATCGAACATGTGCCGATCGCGCAGGTTCCAGCTGTCCACTGCTCCGCGATACATCGAACGATAGTAGCGCTCAGCCGCCCGCACGATCCGCGCGTTCTGTTCCGCGTCGAAGAATGCTTCACCATCGCCGCCAGCACTGTGTCTGATGAATTGCATCCGCCGCGACAGCAGCTCGCTCAACTGCGCCACCATGGGCTCTTCGCACTTAGCCAGCCCCCCGTGCACGACCGCGCTGCCATAATGCTGGGGCTCGTCCTGCCACGGGGTGAGGCAGCCGTATCGACGACGGGCGTCCTCCGCGTCTTCGGGGCAGTTTGCGTCCAGGTAGGCAAGGACAGCGTGAATCGATTCTCGAAGGCTGTAGACGTCGAGGCCCCGCATGCTCGTGCGTTCCGCCTCTGTAAGATCGGAATTGTGGCCGCGTAGCCAGTCGGCGAAGGCGAGAACTTCCTCATTGCGCCACATCCAGGTCGGGAAACGCGTGAATGGCTCTCCACTACGAGGGCGCGGGGCGCCGTGACGCACGTAGTCATCGATGCGAGCCAAATCGGGCCAATCGCCCTCGACGGCGACGATGTTGAAACCGTGCTGCTCAATAAGTCGCTTGGTTATTTGCGCGCGGGCTTGGTAGAATTCGTGCGTGCCGTGTGTCGCTTCTCCCAGCAGGATAATGCGGGCATCGGCAAAACGATCAAAGCTTTCAGCGAAATGCAATCCGTCGGGGTTTGACAGCAGTTCGGCATGTGCACGCAGCGTCGCGGGCAGGTCCGCGAGATTCTTTGTCAAAGGTTGGTGCAGTGACATTGGCACGTCTCCAGCGATGGTCGCCGGCAAGGTGAGCGATCGGCACAAGAATGCGCCATGCTTAAACCCGCCCCCAACGCGGCCGGAATTACCTAGTTAAGCATACACCAATCGCATGGGATGTCTTTGCGCTAGGACAAAAGTCGTTGATGCCTCTCGCAGGAAGTGGGAGGTGATCCTGAGCTGCCCCAGTCACCAGGCCTGATACAGACGATTGGTACGTACACTCGCTCGCTCCAGAGCCAACGAGGCGGTCAACAGGTCCTTACTCTACCGAAGAGCAAACTATGCTGCATCGCGGGTCTGCTACGGAGCTAGCGCTGGGGTGTGCGCAGGTACTCTAACAGCCCCGCGCTTTCACTCAGTTGGGATTGGAGCCGAGTGGTTCTTTTTGTGTATCAGCGCGGCATCAGCAATGGTCTGCGTAGCGGACCTCAAATGGCTCGTTGCCTTGGACACTCGATGTTTGATTGTCGGTTGTATGCAATGCGCATGGCGATGAATCGCTTACAGATTGAGAGGCGAAAGGTGTCATGGAGTTCGGTAAGTTTTGAATTGGAGACGTCTACCATCTCTTAAGGATTTTGCGGGCAGAGGGGGGGGCTGGCCGATTCGACGCTGCTGCGAAGCAGGCGGCTTGAACTATTGACAGTTCAGAACTAGAGGCTAGCGCAGATTCGAAACATTTCGTTCGGGTTAGCGGCATTTTATTGATTTTTCTCTGCGCGCCAAAGGTTCGCGGACCTTTCTTCGTGGGTAAACTACGTTTGTTAAACTCAATAATTAGGTTGTAGTTACATTGAAAGCAGTAATACTTGCTGGAGGACTGGGAACAAGGCTTGGTGAGGAAACCTCACTTCGCCCGAAGCCCATGATTGAAATTGGTGGTATGCCAATCATTTGGCATATTATGAAGATATATTCGAGTCATGGAATCCAGGATTTCGTGATTTGCCTAGGCTATAAAGGATATGTAATAAAGGAGTATTTTGCTAACTATTTTCTGCATCTTGCTGACGTCACCATCGACCTAACCAAGAATTCGATGGAGGTGCATAACAACAGGAACGAGAGCTGGAGAATTACGTTAGTTGATACTGGCCCTGAAACGATGACCGGTGGCCGGTTGAAGGCTGTCAGGTCCTATCTGCC
>NZ_JAYPTL010000052.1:20930-21943 GCF_038133525.1 Erythrobacter sp.
CCGTTTTGCTTCACCTATGGTGATGGTGTTGCGGATATCGATGTTACTGCGCTCGTGGAGTTTCACTGTCAGCATGGAAAGAAGGCGACGGTTACGGCCGTGGCACCTCCCGGCCGATTTGGTGCGATTGAGTTTGACGGGAGCAATGTAACAGGATTTCGGGAGAAACCTGCAGGAGATGGGGGGCTAATTAACGGAGGCTTCTTCGTTGGGGACCCCTCCATACTCGATGACTATGTGGATGGTCCATCGACGATCTGGGAGCGGGAGCCGCTAGAGCGACTTGCGGCCGATGGGCAGCTCGGTGCATTTAGGCACACAGGTTTCTGGCAACCCATGGATACGTTGCGTGACCGCAATTACCTTGAAGAACTATGGGCAACAAAGGCTCCTTGGAAATGCTGGTAGCTAGGGAGTTTTGGGAGGGTCGGAAGGTCCTTGTAACCGGGCACACAGGCTTTAAGGGCGCGTGGCTGTCACTTTGGCTGACTGAGCTTGGTGCGGACGTTACGGGCATAAGTCTTCCTGCATTGTCTCCGAGCCTTTTTGAGCAACTAGGCCTTGAGAAGTTGGTGACTCATATCGAGGCTGATATTCGTGATGCTGCCTTGATGGACCAGCTGATCGTAGATGCAGCACCTCAGGTCGTGTTCCACCTTGCTGCCCAACCGATTGTTCGACTTTCCTATGACCAACCTCGTGAGACGTTTGCTACAAACATACAGGGTACTGCGAATGTCCTCGATGCCTGTCGAAGGGTATCCGGGCTTGAGGCCATCATCGCGGTTACCAGCGATAAGTGTTATCAGAACAATGAATGGGTTTGGCCATACCGTGAGACCGATCCGCTTGGTGGGTATGATCCCTACAGTGCAAGCAAAGCTGGTGCAGAGATTGTGATAGGCTCTTACCGGCAATCGTATTTCTCGGATCCCGGTATGCCGTTACTCGCGTCGGTACGTGCGGGCAACGTTGTTGGTGGTGGAGATTGGGCGGCCGACCGTCTCGTCCCG
>NZ_JAYPTL010000052.1:21953-23714 GCF_038133525.1 Erythrobacter sp.
TCCTTGAAGCGCTGGGTGGCTATATCTTGATCGCTCAATACTTAGCTGGCGGTCAGTCGAAGTTTGCAGCGGCCTGGAACTTTGGTCCATCTGCAAATGATGCGAAGCCGGTTTCCTGGATTGTCGATCGGATGATTGAGCAGTGGGGGAGTGGTCGCTTTGAGATCAATGGCGATGGCGGTGGTAGGCACGAAGCCGGATTGCTGACGCTTGATTGCTCGAAGGCATATGCAGAACTCGGCTGGAGGCCAGTGTTCGATTTATCTACGACGATTGATTGGATCATTTCGTGGCATAAGAAGTTTCTAGGTGGGGGGAACGCGCTCTCGATATCTCGCGAGCAATTGTCTGATTATATGATGCTGATGGTGTCCAGCCGACAAGGAATTGATTGACGATGAATATCCCCACTCCTCGAATGCCTGACAATTTGAGCAGCCTAAGCGAACCCGAATTCCGTGAACTCATTGTCGATTTGGTTGGGCAGTATGCTCGGGCGCACCATGCCCCGAAGCCATACGTCAGTGGTGAGAGCCCGGTACCTGTTTCTGGTAAGGTCTATGGTGCGCATGAAATGCAAATGCTCGCGCAAAGCTGCCTTGACTTCTGGTTGACGACGGGTCGATTCAACACAGAATTTGAAGCGCGTCTTGCGAAGTATATTGGTGTCAAGCATGCCCTAACTGTGAATTCGGGCTCGTCTGCTAATTTGGTCGCGTTCTCAACTTTGACTAGCCATTACCTGCGTTCGGAGGCGCTCAAGCCAGGTGACGAAATGATCACAGTGGCGACTGGATTTCCGACTACGGTCAATCCGTCGCTACAATACGGAATCGTCCCGGTCTTCGTCGATGTCGACATCCCGACTTATAATATTAAGCCAGAAATGATTGAGGCTGCCGTAACGAGTAAGACCCGCGCAATCATGGTAGCGCATACGCTCGGCAATCCATTCGATCTGGGTGAAGTTATGCGGGTCGCAGAAAAGTACGATCTGCTGGTCGTGGAGGATTGCTGTGACGCCCTGGGAGCGACCTATGGTGGGCGTAATGTTGGCACGTTCGGCCACATGGGAACGCTTAGCTTCTACCCCGCGCATCATATCACAATGGGTGAAGGCGGAGCTGTCTTTACCGACAAGCCGCGCTTGAAACGTGTTATGGAGTCGATGCGTGATTGGGGTCGGGACTGCTGGTGTGCGCCAGGCGAGGATAATACCTGCGGCAAACGGTTTTGTCGCAAGCTTGGCGATCTGCCATTTGGGTATGACCATAAATATACGTACAGCCATTGCGGCTATAATCTAAAAATTACAGACATGCAGGCTGCCGTTGGCCTGGCGCAAATTGATAGAATCGATGAGTTTGTTGCAGCGCGTCAGCACAATTTCGACTTGATGACGGAATTGCTACGCCCGCTTGAGGATGTATTTATTCTTCCCCAGGCAACCCCCAATAGTAAGCCTAGCTGGTTTGGCTACCCAATCACCATTCGCGAGGGCGCGCACTTCACTCGTGACCAGTTGGTCCAACACCTCAACGACAAGAAGATCGGAACGCGACTGTTATTCGGCGGTAACCTAATCCGCCAACCCTACATGAGGGGCCGCAACTATCGCGTATTTGGCGATTTGACGAATGCAGACATTGTGACGGATCGGTGTTTTTGGGTCGGCATCTACCCTGGCTTAAGTGATGACCACATCGGTTACACTGCTGAAGCTATGGCGAACTTTGTTCGCGCGTGATCCTTGCTTAGTTC
>NZ_JAYPTL010000053.1:0-9063 GCF_038133525.1 Erythrobacter sp.
TCCCGCGCTTCAACAAGATGAAGGGCATGGGCCAGATCGTCAGCTGGTCGGTGCGTGACGAAAGCCTCCACTGCGAGGGCATCGTGCGCCTGTTCCATGAATTCGTGCGCGAGCGTGACTGCTTCACCAAGGCGGTGAAGGAAGATATCATCGACATCTGCCAGAAGACCGTGCGGCTGGAAGACAACTTCATCGACCTCGCCTTCGAAATGGGCCCGGTCAGCGGCATGACCGCCAAGGATATCAAGAAGTACATCCGCTACATCGCCGACTGGCGCCTGGGCCAGCTGGGCCTGCAGCCGATCTACATGGTCGACGACCACCCGCTCCCCTGGCTCGCCCCGCTGCTCAACGGCGTGGAACACGCCAACTTCTTCGAAACCCGCGCCACCGAATATTCGAAGGCTGCGACCAAGGGTGACTGGAACACCGTCTGGGCCAGCTTCGACAAGCGCCAGAAGGCCAAGGCCGCGAACGAGGAAGAGACCGTGGACGAAGGCCCGGGGCTGTTCGGGGATGACGCTGGAGTGCAAGCGGCGGAGTAGTGGTTACCTAGCGTCAGGAAGCGACCCTTAGCTTGCCGCGGGCTGGATCACATAGAGTTAGCCGAAACTCTCACAGCCCCGGCCAGCAATCGGCGAGAGTACCAGCGGTGCACTGCAGTTAGGGTGCGAACCAGGAAGGCTTCCGGGCGACGCAGCCCGGAGCCGAACCACAGCCGCGTAGCGCGCGCACCCTCAACTGCTTCCACCGCGAGCCAACTGCAAGTCCGGTCCTGGAAATCGCGCAATAGGACCTGGTAATCTGTGCGAGCCTCGACGCTCCATGCGGCGAAGTGCTTGCTTTGCCCATTGGCCAGTTCGGCAATATCGGCGCGATTGGCGCCGCGCCCGATCAAGTGGAGCACCATCCGTTCGGGCCAGAATGCTCTGCTGCTATAGAAGCTCGCAATAAACGCCGAGAGCGACACTGGCTGCCCCACCTCGACGTAGAAGGCGTCGCGATAGCACTCGTCCCCGCGATGCAGGGCAAGCAGGCTATCATCAGGAAGGTCCGCTGCGAAAATGGCGGTCATTTGTGCTCCTAGGAATCGCGAAAACGTCTCTCGCGCAGGCAACTTCGTGTCGGTCTCGACCTGCCGCAACGCCATAGGCGCTGGATGTGCTATAGTCTCCTTTCGCAAGAGGAGAGGAACCATGCCCATGACCACCATGGCCGATCGGGAAAAGGAGCTGCGGAGCCTGCTCGAGAAGTTCGCAGCGCATCCGGAGAAGGCCTTCACCGAGGAACGCGCGCGGGCCGCCGTGCTGCGACGGATGGTCGCTGCGCAGGAGAAAGAGGGCGCCTGAACGTCGTCGCGGATGTCACGCACCAACCGAAATTGATCCAGCGCAACGACGGCATGTGTGGCCAGCCGTATTCGACCAGTGGATACCGCAGAAAGGACCCCACATGTCGCAGCACACGCCCAATGAACTGACAAAGATCTTCGCTCGCGATCGCGAGGTGCTGACCCGGCTCAAGACACAGGATCCGCATTTCGCGCGGCTCGCGGACGAGTATCACGAGCTCAACCGCGAAGTGCACCGCATCGAGGCCGAGACCGAGGCAGCGAGCGACGAACGGACCGAGACGCTCAAGAAGCAGCGCCTTGCCCTGCTCGATGAAATCACCGCCCTCGTCACCCGGGCACGCACCGCGGCGTGACAGGCGCGCGGTTGACCGCGCTGCCGTCCCTCCGCTAGTCGTCGCCACCAGGAGAATTATGTCAGAGCTTGCCTTCCGCTGATTGCCATGCCCGGCCCGAACCAGGGCCGGTGAACGCATGGCTATCGCCGGCGGTCCATCGGACCGCCGCTCCCGCGCGCAACCGCGTCCGGCCTGCGCGCGCACGGTATAGCGGAATGCAATCCCATGAATATTTCCAAGGCGGAGCAGCGCACGCTGCACGCGCTCGCGCAGGGCGGGCATATCCTTGTCAGGCGTGATGGCGAGGCGAGCGGCAACAAGGCACGGCCGCCGATCAGTGCGGTCGAATGCTACAATCGCGATGGCCACATGCTGGTCGATTGTCGGTTGGCGACATTTGCCCGGCTGAAGAAACGCGGTTTCATCGCCAGCTACGGCGGCGGACCCTATCGCGTCACCCGTGCCGGCCTCCTTGCGGTGAGGGCCCAGCTCGACAATCGCTAGGCATCGGGGGGCGAGGGATGGTCCCACCACCCTCGCTCCCACAGCTTCATCGCCAGTAGTCGCGCCGTCCGATACCGTCGAACCGACCGCCCCTAAGGCAGCAACGCTTGAAACCTCTTCCCCGACCCGCAGGGGCAGGGATCGTTCCGCCCGAGCTTCTCAAGCAATTCGATCTCTCCACCCTTCAAGGTTCTGAGCCCGCGTTTGACGCGGGTCTCGCTGGGGAAGCCTTTACGTCGCTTGCTGGTCCGCTCGAAAGCTCGGCATGGTTTCGTAGTCGATAGGCATGGATGCCTCCTTCAGTTGCTCGGAACGCGGCGCGCCCCGGGGTTGTCGTCAATGGAGCAGATAGCGCTCCGGCATGGCGACCACCTGCCAGCGGTCGCGATAGAGCAGTTGACCCGGATCGCGGGTCCAGCTGCGCGTGACGGGAACGCCGCAGTCCTCGATCAGGCTCACGAGCGCCTGCATATGGGCAAGCATCTCTCGTGCGTCGTCACGGAACCAGCAGACCCCATCCTTCCACCACCGGCCCTTGGCGCGAACGGCAAACCGTTTGGGCACGGGCAGGCGGTCGTTGAACCAGTCAAGCTCGCGCCGCAGTGCGATCAGGACCGGGTCGTTATCGGGGTCGCCATCCCAATAGAGGTTGCTGGCCAACAGGAACGGCCCCGGCGCGACGTGCGCGCGCGTGACCGTGCCGGGCACGGTAAAACGCAGGTAAATGGAATAATCCCTCGCGCGAGGAACGGGCTAGGCCGTCCCTCGCGGATGCGGGACGGCTCAGGCGGTGGTGCGCGTCTCCGCGCATTCGAGCGCGGGCGGAGGTATCAGCAATGCAAACATCGGCTGCCTCCCTTGATCTTGCAGCGCCCCTCGCAGCCCATCCGCGATCGGGATGGCGCCGTTAGTTCGAAATTGCAGGGAAGGCAAGGGGTTAGCCGTCAGGGGCGGTTTCCTAATCGCCCCCGACATGCTCCAACGGCGTCCCATGCCAGCGCCCGTTTCCCGCCTGCCCGCACAACCGCGCAGGCGGCTTGCGTCCCTGAGAGATTCTTTCTCCAGGACCGTGTTCCATGTGTTCCATCCCGGCGGGTTGCCGCCAGGGGAAACCAACTTTCGTCCTACACTTGCCCTATCGCTGGGGTACGCGATTACGGATGCGGTCGAAGGCGGCGGTGATGTTCGCGAAACGCTCGGCGATGATCGGCTCGAATTCGGTATCGGTGACGATATAGGGCCAGTCGCCCTCGATCCCTTCGCGCACTAGCTCGCCGACATAGCGGGGGTCGATGCCATGCTCGATCGCCTCGCGCGCGGCGGCGACG
The DNA here is from genome assembly GCF_038133525.1 of Erythrobacter sp. Lineage (GTDB taxonomy): Bacteria > Pseudomonadota > Alphaproteobacteria > Sphingomonadales > Sphingomonadaceae > Qipengyuania. Next base: position 3,522 of record NZ_JAYPTL010000053.1, read on the forward strand.
ATCTCGTTGGCGCCTTCATTCATCTCCTCGATGTCGCCGAAGCGAGCAGGCAGGTTGCGGCGCGAATCCATGATCTGCGTGCGGATGAAGCCGGGGCACAACACCGAGACGCCGATGCCGCGCTCCGCCAGCGTCGGGCGCAGGCCTTCGCTCAGCGCGACGACACCGTATTTGGTGACGTTGTAGGAAGGGTTCACCGCCGCGATCAGCCCGGCGATGCTGGCGGTCGAGACGATCTGCCCGCCTTCGCCATGCTTCTCAATCAGCGGGCCGAAGATCTCGATCCCCCAGATCACGCTCATCAGGTTTACCCCGATGGTCCAGTCCCAGCTGGCGTCGGTCCATTCGCCATAGTCGCCGCCCCCGCCGACCCCGGCATTGTTGACGATGATATGGACCTTCCCGAACCGTGCGATTGTTTCGTCTGCCGCCTTGCGCAGCTCGTCCTTCAGGCTGACGTCGGCGCGTACACCTGCGACATCGGCATTGGTGCCTGCCAGCCCCGCGACCGCCGTATCGAGCGCCGCCTGCTCGATGTCGCACAGCATGACCTTGACCCCGGCCGCGGCGAGCGCCTGCGCGATCCCCAGGCCGATCCCCGATCCTGCGCCGGTGACGAAAGCGACTTTCCCTTCAAGCTGCTGCATGATTCCCTCTCCTTGGTTCCTGGCCCCTGCCGCGAGCATGCACCCACGGCCCCCACCCGGCAATGGGGCTTGGCCTCCAGCCCGCCCCGGTGCATAGCCATGCCTGGTTGCGCGAAATCAATGAGAGGGGTGTCGAATGACCGCTGGGCTTGGCCGACGCGCACGCAGCGTCGAGGAAATGGTTATCAATTTCGGCGCCTTGGCGGGGTTCCCGACCGAGAATTTCAAGCCGATCGACCCACGCCCGACCGATGTCTTCATCACCACCTGGGCCAAGAGCGGGACGACGTTCATCCAGCAGATGTTCCACCAGTTGCGCATGGCCGCCGCGACCGGCGCAGGCGACATGGCTTTCGACGACATCAGCCGGATGACCCCGTGGGAAGACAGCGCGGTGATCACCGACAGTGACATGAACCAGCCGCAGAAGGCCGAGCCGCGCGGGTTCAAGTCACATCGCGAGTACGAGCGCCTGCCCTCCGGCTGCCGCTATGTCGTGACGCTGCGCGACCCGCACGAAACCTATGTTTCCTTCTATCGCTTCATGGAAGGCTGGATGTTCGAACCGGGTAGCATCGGGATCGAGGAATTCTTCCCGCTGTGGCTGGCGGGCGGTCCTGGCGGTTGCGACTACTATACCCACCTGCTCAGCTGGTATGCGCGGCGGAACGAGCCCGATACGCTGTTGGCGACCTATCGCTGGGCGGTGTCGAACCGGGCGGCAATGATCCGCCGGCTTGCGGCATTCTGCGGAATCCCGCTCGACAACAGCTCGTTGGCGCTGGTGATGGATATGACCAGCCGCGAATACATGTACCGGCACAAGGACAAGTTCGACGATGCGATGATGGCGGGTGCGCTTGAGGCGAAGGTCGGCATTCCGGCGGACAGCGATTCGACCAAGGTGCAGGCGAAAGGGAGCGATGCGAAGCTCGTCCCGCCCGCGGTCGGCGCGCAGATCGACGCGCTGTGGGCCGAACGCGTGGCGCCAATGACGGGACACAAGGATTTCGCCAGCCTGGCGGAAGAGATCGACGCGCTGGGTGGGTAGCAACTTGCCCGCCATTGGAAGCTAGCAATCACGCCATTCCCCGTGGACGCGCGCCAGCCGCACGGCTAAGCGCTCGGCCCAGACCGGCAGCGGAGACGACAGCGAGTTATGGTCCAGGAGCGCACTATCGGCCCCGACATCCACGCGAAGGCGGAAACGCTGATCGAGGCGCTGCCCTATTTCCAGCGTTATGCCGGGAAGAGCTTCGTGGTGAAATACGGCGGCAATGCCATGGGCGACGATCGCGCCGCGCGCGAGTTCGCCGAGGATGTGGTGCTGCTCAAGGCGGTCGGCATCAACCCCGTGGTGGTCCATGGCGGTGGGCCCCAGATCGGCGCGATGCTCGAAAAGCTGGGAGTCGAAACCACCTTCGTCGATGGGTTGCGCGTAACCGACAAGCAGACAGCCGATGTCGCGGAAATGGTCCTTTCGGGTGCGATCAACAAGGCGATCGTTGGCTCGATCGCCCGCGCAGGGGGCAAGGCGATCGGCATTTCGGGCAAGGATGGCGGTCTGGTCACTGCGACCAAGCTTTCGCGTACGCAGAAGGATCCCGACAGCAACATCGAGAAGGCACTCGATCTTGGCTTCGTCGGTGAACCGTCCAAGGTCGACACGACCGTTCTGGAGACCGCGACCGCAGCCGGGATGATCCCGGTAGTCGCGCCGATCGGGGTGGGCGAGGATGGGCATACCTATAATATCAATGCCGATACCATGGCGGGTGCGCTTGCGGCGGCACTTGGCGCCGCGCGTTTGCTGCTGCTGACCGATGTCACGGGTGTGCTCGACAAGCAGGGCAATTTGCTTACCGATCTCACCCCCACCGACATCGCCCGCCTGCGCGAAGACGGCACGATCAGTGGCGGGATGATTCCCAAGCTCGAAACCTGCGTGAAGGCGGTCGAGGCAGGGTGCGAGGCTGCGGTTGTGCTCGACGGGCGCGTGCCGCATGCCATGCTGCTCGAATTCTTCACCGCGCGCGGTGCGGGCACGCTGGTCAGCGCCGGATAGGGGTGGCGAAGGGCGTATTGCTCTTGTAGGGCACTGGGTGAGGCTAAACCAACGGGAACGCGGACTTCATGAATACCATCATCGATATCCTGATCATGCTATCGCAAACGCTCAACATGATCGTGATCGTCTGGATCATCATCGGCCTGCTGTTTGCCTTCAACATCGTCGATCCTCGCCAGCCGTTCCTCTACAGCGTCTACGACGCGATCAACCGGCTGCTGGCTCCGCTGCTCAACCCGATCCGGCGGATCATGCCCGATACCGGCGCGGTCGATTTCTCCCCCATGGTGCTGCTGATGGCCATCTGGGTCTTCATCCGTATCCTCGTGGGCCTGGGGCCCTATTGAGATGACGGCCGAGGTTATCGACGGAAAGGCTTTCGCCGCCAAATTGCGCGCACGCGTCGGCGAACATGCGGCGAAGTTCGAGGCATCGACCGGGCGCAAGGCAGGCCTCGCGGTGGTGCTGGTGGGCGAAGACCCCGCCAGCCAGGTCTATGTACGAAGCAAGGGCAAGGCGACCGTTGCGGCGGGCATGGAAAGTTTCGAGTATCGCCTGCCGGCAGACACGCCGCAGGATGAACTCGTCGCGCTGGTGCGCCAGCTCAATGCCGATCGCAGTGTGGACGGCATCCTCGTCCAGCTGCCTCTGCCCAAGCACCTCGACGAAAAGGCGGTCATCGCAGAGATCGACCCGGACAAGGATGTCGATGGCATCACCCCGGCCAATGCCGGGCGCCTGGTTCTGGGCATGGATGCGCTGGTGTCCTGCACCCCGCTCGGCTGCACCATGATCCTGAAGGACATGCTGGGCGATTTGAGCGGGATGGACGCGGTCGTCATCGGCCGTTCGATTCTGTTCGGCAAGCCGATGGCGCAGCTCCTGCTGGCAGAGAACTGCACCGTCACCATGGCACATAGTCGCACGCGCAACCTGCCCGACGTGGTTCGGCGCGCGGATATCGTGGTGGCGGCAGTCGGCGTACCCTTCCTGATCAAGGGAGACTGGCTCAAGCCCGGCGCGGTTGTCCTCGATGGCGGGATAAACCGCCTCGATCCCGAGCCAGGGGAAGAGAAGGGCCGCATCGTCGGCGATGTCGCCTATGACGAGGCACTGGGCCACGTCCGTGCGATCACCCCGGTACCGGGCGGGGTCGGCGCGACGACGATTGCCGTACTGCTGCGCAACACTATCGTCGCGGCCTATCGCAACGAGGGACTCGAGCTGCCTGAGGGCGCGCTGTGAGGTTCGCGGCGGTCCTGCTGGCTCTCGCCCTGGCGGGATGTGCGAGCGGACCGAGCCGCTACGATCGCTATGCGCGGTTACTGACGCCCACGGCGGTGCCTAGCAAGGTTGTTGCCACCGAACTCGCCTTCGCCCGTATGGCGCAGGAAAAGGGCCAATGGACCGCGTTCCGCGACTATGCGACCGGCGACGCGGTGATGTTCGTGCCCGATCCGGTGAATGCGCAAGAGTGGCTCAGGAAGCAGGCCGATCCTGCCGAAGCGGTGAAGTGGCAACCGCATGAAGTCTGGTCCAGCTGCGACGGTAGTTTGGCGGTGACGCGCGGCGCCTGGCAGCGTGCCAATGGCACGTCAGGGTATTTCACCACGGTCTGGCAGCGCCAGCAGAATGGTGAATACAAATGGGTGATGGATCAGGGCGATATGGTGGCGGAGCCGCTGGTAGAACCCGATTTTATCCGCACAAAGATAGCCAGTTGTGACGGCAAGCAATTCCCAGCAGTTATTGTTAGTCCTCCGGGTGCCTCCATCCATAAGGGAGGCTCCGACGATGGCACCTTGGATTGGTACGTCACAGTTGAGCCCGACCGATCCCGTCGCGTCGTTGCAAGGATGTGGGACGGTTCCGCTTGGCAGTTCGTCCTACGAGAAAGCATCGACGCCAACCCGTCATGACCCAGCTCTTCATCTCCGCCTTCATCACCCTGTTCGTGGTGATCGACCCGCCGGGCTGCGCGCCGATCTATGCCGGCCTGACCAAGGGCGCGACGCAGGCCCAGCGGCGCAACATGGCAATCCGCGCGACTGCGATCGCTGCGGCGATCTTGGTCGTCTTTGCCCTGTTCGGCGAGGATCTGCTCGGCGCGCTGCATATCGAGCTCGACAGCTTCCGCATCGCGGGCGGATTGATGCTGTTCTGGATCGCATTCGAAATGGTCTTCGAAAAGCGCACCCAGCGCCGCGAAGAGCGTGCAGAAAAAGTCGCCGCGACGCCCGAGGTTGAGGATGTTTCGGTCTTCCCCATGGCCATGCCGATGCTCGCCGGACCCGGCGCCATCGCCTCGGTCATGCTGCTGACCAGCACGGCCAAGGGCCTAGAGGGCACGCTGGTGGTTCTCGCTGCGCTTGCAGCGGTACTGCTGCTGACCATGGTCGCGCTGATCGCCGCAGGCCCGCTGATGAAACTGTTCGGCGACCGGGTCGAGGCGGTCATTACCCGCCTGCTCGGCGTGCTCCTCGCCGCGCTGGCCGCACAATATGTGATCGACGGGCTGAAGAACTCGTTCGGGCTTTAGTCGTAGGATTCCCATTCGAGGTCATGATTGATGGCGACAAGGCGCAGGCCTGCCGAGTCAGCCTCGAACCATACCTTCCCATTGTCGAGAAAGCAGCCACGCCAGCCTGCTTCGTGTAAGCTTTTGGCGCCGCGCTTGGCGATGATTGACCAATCGTCGCGAGACAGGAAGCGCGGCGTCACTGCTGTGAATTCGTCGCGTTCGTAGGTCAGTCGCTTGCCGTGACGAATCACCGAAAACCGATCTCCAACGAAACGATTGAAGAAATCATTCCGGTAGTCGCCTGCC
>NZ_JAYPTL010000053.1:9073-22894 GCF_038133525.1 Erythrobacter sp.
CTCTAGACTTCCGCCGGCGGGCATTGCAATTAGACTAGCAGCGAGGACTAGCGGAAGCCTCACTGCAGCGTCACGATCTCGTCGCCGTCGTCGCGCAGGGCGAAGAACTGCATCAGCTGGATCATCAACTCGCAGCGGGCCGATAGGTCGGGTGCTTCGAGAAGGGCCTGTTTCGATGCGGTATCGAACGGGGCGATCTGGGCGACGCCATTGATCAGCGTTTCGTCGTCGAGCCGTTCGACCGAATCCCAATCGACCGAATAGCCCTGGATCTGTGCGAAGCGGCGCGCCTCGAATTCGAAATTGCCCCGCTCTGCGCTGGAGAGAACCTCGTCTTCGGGATCGTCGATCAGCTCGGCTTCGACCTGGCGGAAAGCCGTGGTGACGTCCAGTTCGCGGATCACGCGAAAGCGCGCCTCGCCATCGAGCACGATGTTGTAGCGCCCGTCCTCCATCGCTTCGACATCGCCGATCCGGCCCAGGCACCCGACTTCGTAGAGCGGAGCGCCCTCACGCGATTGCTGCGGCTGGATCATCCCGATCAGCCGATCCTTGGCCAGAGCACTGCCCACGAGTTCGCGATAGCGCGGCTCGAAGATGTGCAGCGGCAATTGCAGCCCTGGGAACAGGATTGCGCCGGGCAGGGGGAAGATCGAAAGACGGATGCTCACGCGCGCCCTATCCGAACAGCAGCTTGGAAAGGCGCCTGCGGGTGGCGACAACCCACGCGTCTTCCAACCCGACAGCCTCGAATATCTGCAGCAACTTGGCCTTGGCGGCGCCATCGTCCCATTCGCGATCGGCCTCGATCATGGCGAGCAGCTCATCCGCTGCCGCGTCGCGCTCGCCTGCGGCAAAGGCTGCCTCGGCAAAGGCGAAACGCGCACCCATATCGCCGCCCGCGGCCTTATCGCGCAGGGCGGCCAACTCGCTGTCATCGACCTTGTTCGCAGACAGCTCCAGCGCGCTCTTTGCCTGCGCCAGCGCCGCATCGCCGGCGAGCGCAGGGTTGGCTTCGGCCGCGGCGAGCGCAGCCTGCGCCTCTTCTCTGTGGCCTGCCTGTGCCAGGGCGCGGATCAGGCCCGCATGCGCCGCGGCGCTATCGGGCGTCATCTCGACGACCTGCGCAAAGATAGCCGCTGCACGCTCGGGATCGCCTTCGCCCAGCACCTGCTCTGCCATGGCGATGAATTGGCTGACATCCTGCTGCGGCGCACCATCATCGAGCTGGATCGGTAGCTGGCCGAGGAGTTGGTCGAGCACCTGCTTGAGCTGGGTTTCGCTGCGCGCATTGGTCAGGTTGGCGACCGGTTGGCCCTGGAACATGGCATAGACGGTGGGGATCGACTGGACCTGGAACTGCGCGGCGATGAATTGCTCCTGGTCGACATCGACCTTGCGTAGTTCGACCCCTTTCTCGGCGTATTCGGCCGCCACCTTGTCGAGCACCGGGGCCAGCGCCTTGCAAGGCCCGCACCATTCGGCGAAGAAATCGAGGATTATGAGCTTGGTCATCGACGGTTCGACGATCTCCTTGCGGAACCGGTCGACCGCCTTCTGCTCGTCGATGCTCAAACCCATGGTAGCCACTGCAATTCACCTTTCATCGCGGAAGTTTGTCCGCCCCATGTGGGCCTTTTGCCGCGAATGTGAAGGAGGTATGCGCCCATCGCAAGGGCGGTAGAAAATCTGCATTTTTTAGGCTTGCGGGACTCAGGGTGCGCTGCTAGTTGCGCGCCTCCCCGACGGATCAAGCCGATCCGTGGAGCGTCAGTGAGCGGGCGTAGCTCAGGGGTAGAGCACAACCTTGCCAAGGTTGGGGTCGAGAGTTCGAATCTCTTCGCCCGCTCCATTTCCAGCAAAGACGATATTTCGCGCATCGTGCCGCTTGCCTGGTTCTGCACGCATTTGCCGGCGCGGTCGCGCAAACCCTATAGGGTCCTGTTTGAGCCAATCCCTACTGTCGGACGATGCATTTGCGCCCGGTGCCCGAGGGGTCTAGCATCTTGCCGCTACTCGAAGGTGATAATCATGGCGAAAACAGCATCATATGCCGCTGCCGCGCTGCTGTGGCTAAGTGCCGGGCCACTTTGGGCGCAACAGGCGCCGGTGACCCAGACCGAACCCGACGCGGAGGATGTCGTCAGCACGCCGCTCACCGACCTCAACCTGAAGAAGGGCGAGATCCCCGAACTGCTGCAGCTTGCGGTCGACAAGCCATACGATCTCAGCGGCCTATCCGGTTGCCGCGCCTTGATCGCCGAAGTGGGGCGGCTCGATGCGCTGCTGGGGGATGATTACGACCTCTCGGCCGGATCGAAGGGACGATTGAGTGCAGGCGATGTCGGCAAGTTCGCAGTCGGTTCGCTGATCCCCTTTCGCAGCCTCATTCGCGAAGTGTCGGGAGCCAGCTCCGAGCAGCGCAAGCTTCAGAACGCAATTCGTGCGGGGATGGCGCGGCGTGGCTTCCTGAAAGGTATCGGTCATGCGCGCGGTTGCGGTTGGCCTGCCCGACCTGCGACTGAGGCGGATGCCCGCCGAATCGAGGCCGAAAGGGCAGCTGCCGAACGGGCAGAGCGCGACTGACGCGGCGCCATTGCGGTTCGTCGCACACCGTTGACGATTCATCTATTGTGAGGCCGCTGGCCAAAGAAAACACTTGTGCACAGTGCGGCACCGCCTATCTGGCCGTCGTTATGTTGTATCATAAGATCGGCCGCACCGCCCTCCTTGCCTCGCTTCCCCTGTTCGCGCTGACCAGCGCGCAGGCGGCATTGGCCCAGCAGGCAAGCGAAGATCCTGTTCCACCAGCAGCTGGAGATGGCGATGAATCCCATCCGACCACTCCTGATGAGATAATTGTGACCGGCGTCCTGCAGACGAACCGGCAGGATATGCTCTCAGCAGTGGGTGTGCTCTCCACTGAAGATCTCGCCAATGCCGTCCGGCCTTCGATCGGGGAAACTCTGGCGCACCTTCCGGGCGTTTCCGCCAGTTCTTTCGGGCCCACCGCTTCGCGCCCCATTCTGCGCGGCTTGCAGGGTGAGCGGGTCAGCGTGTTGAGCAATGGCCTGGGTTCGATCGACGTCTCGAACACCTCGGCGGACCATGCGACTGCCGTCGACCCGCTGTTGGCCGAACGCATCGAAGTACTGCGCGGCCCGCAGGCACTACTTTATTCGCCGTCGGTTGTTGGCGGCGTGGTCAATGTGATCGATCGCCGCATTCCGATGCATGTCCCTGACGAGCCGGTCCACTTCGCTGCCGATCTCGACTACGCATCGGCGGCAAACCAACGCGCGGCATCGGGCTCCGTCGACGTGCCCCTGGGTGACAAGTGGGTGGTGCATGCCGACGGCAGCTATTCGAAGAGCGATGATCTCGAGATCGGCGGGTTCGCGCTGACGCCGGCGCTGCGCCAGCAGGCGCTGGCGTCTACCACCACCACCAGCGATCCGTTGTTTGCCGACAACGCCGGCGTGCGCGGGATCCTGCCCAACACTGCCAGCCGCACCTGGAGCGCGGGTGGTGGGCTGGCGTTCATCGATGACGGCGGCAGCCTGGGTGTTTCCTATAGCCACTATGAAACGCTCTATGGTGTGCCGCTGCGCTTCGCCACGCAGCCCGACGAAGAGCAGGAAGATCCGCGGATCAGCCTGTCGCAGGACCGTGTCGACGTGCGTGCGGAAGTGACACCTGACAGCGGCTTCTTCGACAAGATCCGCCTGCGCTGGGCCTATGCCGACTACGCCCATTTCGAACTCGAAGAGAATGGCGAAATCGGGACGACCTTCCTCAACAAGGGGCAGGAAGGGCGCCTCGAGCTGACCCAGGCGCGGCGAGGCAACTGGAGCGGGGCCAGCGGCGCGCAATATTCGTTTCGCGATTTCAACGTGATCGGAGACGAAGCCTTCCTGCCCAAGAACTCGACCAGGACTTTTGGCCTCTTCACCGTGCAACAGCTCGATCTCGGCGCCGTCAAGCTCGAGGCGGGCGCACGCTACGGTCATCAGAACGTCTCCGCACAGCCCGCTATCGACCAGACTGAGTTCTTTGATGGCAGCCGCAGCTTCGATACCTTCTCGGGCTCGATCGGCGGGACCTGGAACTTTGCCGGGGACTGGCGGATCGGCGTGAACGTTGCCCGCACGGGCCGCGCACCGAGCGCGGAGGAACTGTTCGCCAACGGTCCGCATGCAGGCACGCAGTCGTTCGAGATCGGCGACCCCGATTTCCGTGTCGAGAAGGCCACCAGCGTCGAGGCGATCCTGCGCGGCGGCGGGGAAGGCTTCACGATCGAGGCGTCCGCCTATTACACTTGGTTCTCCGACTACATCTACCAGCGCCAGACCGGTGATATCGAGGACGGGCTGCCGGTCTACGAAGGCCTCCAGGGCGATGCGCGTTACTATGGCTTCGAACTTCAGGGTACCGTCACGCTGGCCAGCATCGGCGAGGCGGACATCGTTGCCGATGGCCTTGTCGACTATACCCATGCCACGATCCTCGACTTCGGACCGGCCCCCCGCATCCCGCCCCTGCGGGCGCTTGGCGGGATCGGCCTGGAGTCGCGCATGATCGACGCGCGGGCAGAGGTCGAATGGGTCGACAGCCAGAACCGCACCGCACCGCTCGAAACGCCGACCGACGGTTACACCATGGTCAATGCCGAGCTGACCTGGCGCCCCTGGGGCGAAGACCGGCCGCTGAGCTTCGCGTTTTCGGCCAACAACATCTTCGACGTCGTCGCCCGCCGGGCCAGTTCGATCCTCAAGGACTATGCCCCGCTGGCCGGGCGCGATTTCAGGATCAGCGCCCGGGTCAATTTCTGACGGGGTTTTCGCGCCGCCTTACCCGGCCGCGGGTTTGGCGCGCGCGTCTCCCTGTGCGTAGATCACCAGCAACCCGCCGATCACGGCGAGGTTCTTGAGCGCCATGGTCAGTTGTAGCTGGTCAGCGAGGTTTTCGTGGAACAGCACTGTGGCCAGCAGGGTGAAGCCCGCCAGCGACAGGCTGGCGATGCGGGTGAAATAGCCGCTGGCCAGCACCAGCCCGGCCAGCAGCTCGAAGGCTCCGACGACTATGGCCAGGCTGCCCGGAAGCGGGCTCTCCGCCTCAATGTAGGCGGCGGTCGATGCCGGATCCATCACCTTGCCCACCCCGGCCAGGATGAACAGCACCGCGATCAGGATGCGGCCAAGCGTTGTGGCAGCTGCGTTCATGTGAATTCCCTCCCCAATTTCCCTTGGTTCACTCTTCGACGGCGAAGCTCAATTCGGCATGGTCGCGCAGGCGCTCAACCAGCGCTTCGCCGAGGAATGCACCCGGCGTGCCCACGCCGCCTTCGGCCTTGCAATCGAGCAGTGCCATACCGGTTTCGGCGAGCATGCGGCTGGTCGAGCCGTAGCCCGGATCGTAGCGGCCCTTCACGCCGTAATGCAGGCGCTTGCCATCGGGCCACTCGCCAATGAACAGCACGTCGTAGTATCCGTTCTCGCGCTCTTCCTTGCTCGGGCCTTCGCCCGGCTTGGGCGGCTTGGCGCCGAAGGGGTTCTTGAGCATTTCCAGCACCGCATTGGCGGCGGCCTTGCCAGCTTCGCCCGGGCTGGTGAGCATCATTTCGTCATAGCGGAAGTCCTCACCATAGGGGTGCCCGCGCAGGAAGTTGGTGCGGTGGACGTTCTTGGTGTTGATCGTCGCCATGATGAAGGGCGCGGCCCATTTGTCGAGCTCGGCCTCGTGCCTCGGGATCATGCCATTGGGCTGGTCGGGCCCTTCGAAGCCGGGGGTCAGGCCGAAGGGTGAATTGAGCACCTTGATGATCGAGGGGTTCTTCGCCGCCGCCTTCATCGTCGCGGTCAGGCTGGCCGCGGTGCCGCCCGAGAAAGTGCCCTGCATGCCGCGCACGCGCCCCTTGACCCGTGGCGCGGGTGATCCGTTGCGCGCCACCGCTTCCTTTTGCAGCATCAGCACGCCGAGATCGAAGGGGATCGAATCGAATCCGCTCGAAAAGGTGATCCGTGCGCCGCTCTTCTTCGCGGCCTCGTGATGCAGGTCGATCTGTTCGCGCATCCAGGCGGGCTCGCCGCACAAATCGGCATAGTCGGTGCCGGTCTTGACGCAGGCGGCGACCAGCGCGTCGCCATAGAGCTGGTACGGCCCCACGGTGGTCAGCACCACCTTGGTACGATTGCACATCGCCTCCAGGCTGGCCGGATCGTCGGCATCTGCCACCACCAGCGGGGTCGAGTTGGGCGCGCCGATTTCGTCGCGCACTTCCTCCAGCTTGGCCATGCTGCGCCCGGCCATGGCCCATTTGGGCGCATCGGGCTTGCTGCCATATTCGCGCACGAAATGTTCGGCGACGAGGCGTCCGGTGTAGCCGGTCGCCCCATAGACCACGATATCGAATTCCCTCTCGGCCATGCTGCCTCTCCTTTGCCCCCATGAATGCGCGCGCAGCCAGCACCTGTCAAAGCCCTAGAAATCCTAAAGGATGGAACGGGTGGAACAGGGTCCAGCCAAAAATCTCTCGCAATGTCACTCTGCAACGCGTGAAGCGTCACCCTGCGGCCAGATGTGTCACCCACGCTGGCCGAGGTGTCACCCTGGCGTTCCCGGCTGTCACGCTCTGCGCATGCAAAGTGTCGCGTTGCGGCGGGGCTGCCGTAATCCCCACGGACTCGAAGTGTCACCCGGTAACCGGGGCTGCGCGAGCGGAAGTCTGGATGCGAGGCGGCCATGGCCGCGACCAAGGCGTATTTCACGCAAGTAGGAAAGCGCGCAAGCCGGCGAAGCCTGAACTGCTATGATGCGCGCGGGATGCGGGGCAGCACGCCGGTCTGGCTGGAGATTGCCAGCAAGCGCCCGTCTTCGGCAAAATGCCGCGCCGAACCGTGGACCACGCCGCGTTCGAAGGCGGCGAATTCGGTGACCGAAAGCACCCATCCGGGCTCGCAGCCCTGCACGAACCGGAACATGGCATCGAGGCTCGATCCCCCGCGCGATGCCGGATGCGCGCCAAGGAACAGATCGGAGATGATAGCCAGCCAGCCTGCGTCCACCGCGAACCCGGCGCGCGAGCGGGTCCAGACGGCGTGCACGCCCAGCTCCTCGTCATGGAGCGCAACATGATAGTCGAACTGGTCGGGCAGGCCGCCGTCCGCCGAATGGCTTATCTCGACCGGCGTTGCGGCATCGGGTCCGACGATGTCGGGCATCTTGGCAAACAGCGTCTGTTCGTAGGGCTCGCGATAGCCCAGCGCCCCGCTCGCCCGGTGGGTCGGGCGGCCATTGACGCTGGCCGATGCGGCATATTGCGCCACCGCCTGCCCGCCGCCGCATTGTTCCACTTCGATGGCGAGCTCTTCGGCGTGCTGGGTGGGACCAAGGAATTGCACCTGCGCCCACAGCAGCGGCAATTCGCTGTCGAGCTCCATCGCATCGACAATCGCCGCCAGCGCAACGCCGCCCATGATATGCGGCGCGCCATCGGGCCCTGCCGTGGCCGGCGGCATGACGGGGAGCACGAATTCGCCGCTTTGCTGGCCCGGGACCACGCGCCAGAACGGAAAGCGGCCGACGCTCATAGGCGCGGCAGCGTGACCCCGCGCTGGCCCATATATTTGCCCGCGCGGTCGGCATAGGTCACTTCGGGCCGTTCGTTGCCCTGCAGGAACAGGAACTGGCACGCCCCTTCATTGGCGTAGATCTTCGCCGGGAGCGGGGTGGTGTTGGAGAATTCCAGCGTGACGTGGCCTTCCCAGCCCGGTTCGAGCGGGGTGACGTTCACGATGATCCCGCAGCGCGCATAGGTGCTCTTGCCCAGGCAGATCACCAGCACGTCTTCGGGGATGCGGAAATATTCGACCGTGCGCGCCAGCGCGAAGCTGTTGGGCGGGATCACGCAGACATCGGTCTCGCGATCGACGAAGCTGTTGCTGGCGAAATCCTTGGGATCGACCACCGCGCTGTCGACATTGGTGAAGATCTTGAATTCGGGCGCCACGCGCGCGTCATAGCCGAAGCTGGACAGCCCGTAAGAAATGCACCCCTCGCGCCGCTGCGCTTCGACGAAGGGCTCGATCATCCCCTCGTTCATCGCCTTGTCGCGGATCCACTTGTCTGAAAGAATCGCCATGCGTGAGGGATTCCCGATTGGGCTGGCGGGGGCAAGCGAAGGGGGGGGGGATATCCCCTTTCATAGCGAAGCGGTCGGCTACGGCCCTCAAGCGATGGCTCAGAGCAAACTCCTGTGTTAGCCGGTTTTTGTGATCGAAAGTCCTGCCCTGGTTCCAGAACTGGATGTGTCCGACTTGGAGGCATCGCTTGGTGTGTACCGGGACGTCTTCGCTTTTCAGGTCCTTGTTGAACGCCGGGAAGAAGCGTTTGCTTATCTCGCCATCGGTTCAGCTCACCTGATGCTTCAGGAAGCGGGTGGGCAGGGGAGGCGGTTTCGGACGGCGCCTCTCGAGCGGCCCTACGGAAGGGGGCTAAACCTTCAAATTCGCGTTCCGGCCGTGGCGGCCCACTACGAAGCGGTCCAAGGGGCCGACCTTGAAATTATCGTACCGCTTGAAGACCGGTGGTATCGTCAGGGTGAGCTGGAGCGCGGCAACCGCCAGTTTGTGGTGGCGGACCTTGATGGCTACCTGCTCCGCTTCAATCAGGATTTGGGCTCGCGACCGGTTTCATGAACTGACGGGTTGGGGTGATGGCTCTTGATGTACGGGGAGGCGCAAGAGATGGGGCGGGATTCCCCTTTTGCGCAATTGCAGCGACTAGCCTTCGACAGGCTCAGGCTGAGCGGGCGTGGGGATTAGGTTCAGCGAGCGGGGAAGGTAGCAATTGTGGGACGCCGTGTTCTGGTAGCGGTCAAATCGCACCAAACCCGCTCAGCCTGAGCTTGTCGAAGGCCATGCGCTGGCCTTAGCTCCTTGGAATGGCCTTCTACGCTTATCTCCTGCTGTGCAACGACGGCAGCTATTATGCCGGGCACACTGACGATCTCGGCGAGCGCATGGCGCAACACCAGTCGGGAGCGATGGGTGGCTACACCGCGAAGCGGCTGCCAGTGAAATTGCAGTGGTGCGAGGAATTTCCGACGCGGGATGAAGCGTTCGACGCCGAGCGACGGATCAAAGGCTGGAGCCGGGCGAAGAAGCAGGCGCTGATTGCAGGGGACTGGGACCTGATCTCAGAGTTGGCGCGGAACCGTCAGGGGTGAGGGTTCCTGCCGCTGATGGCGGAGCGTGGCCTTCGACAGGCTCTGGCTGAGCGGACGTTTCGATTGCCTTCCTTATCGATACTTGCCGACAAGCTCGCCTCAGAAGGTCTCATTGTAAGGGCGCAGTTCGGCTTCCCAGGTCCACGCGCTGCGGTCCTGGTCGGCGATTGCCAGGTAGGATTGGGCGATTGCATCGGGGTGGAGCGTTGTGTCGGGGTCGTCGTAGGGCGCGCCGCGTTCGGGCTGGTAGATGACACCATCGATCACGAAATGCGCGACGTGGATGTTGCGCGGTGACAGCTCCCTGGCGAGGCTCTGGCACAGGCCGCGCAGGGCAAACTTGCCCATCGCGAAGGGGGCGGACTGGGCATAGCCCTTCACCCCGGCGGATGCGCCGGTGAACAGCATGGTGCCGCCGCCCTTTGCGAGCATGACCTGGGCCGCCGCGCGCGCCACCAGGAAGGCGCCATAGGCGCTGACCATCAGCACCTCGCGCACCTTGCCCGCGTCGAGTTCCGCGATCGGGCCGCGGGTATAGGCGCTGGCGTTGTAGACCAGCAGGTCGGGCGAGCGACCCTCTGCCGCGAGCTGCGTGAACAGGCTCTCGACACTGGCCTCGTCGGCGGCGTCGCAGGCATGGGCACTTGCGCCGATTTCCTCGCACAGGCTGTCGAGCTTGCGGATATCGCGTGCGGCCAGCGCCACCTTTGCGCCGCGAGCGGCAAGCAGCCGGGCGAGCGAGGCACTGAGGCCCGGGCCCGCGCCGACGATCAGGGCATTACTCATTTGAAGAACTGCTCCGCTGAAATGGGGGACGTGGTCGCGAGATGCTGGATCTCGACCGGCGAGGCGAGCCATGCCTGGTAGCTGGCGAAGACCGCCTTCGTGTATTCCTGCGCATAATGCGCGGCGACGGCCGCCTCATCGTCGAAGATCTCGAACAGGTGGAGCAGCCCCGGTTCGTCGCGGTTCTCCAGCACGGCGAAGAGGTGGCAGCCCGGCTCAGCCAGCGTTGGAGCAACAAGTTGCTCCAACGCCGCCTTCGCCTCCGCGAAATGTTCGGCCTTGGGCCGGATTGTCGCGAAGATATGAAGATGCTTGCCCGATTCAGGCATCGACCGTCTCGGGCAGGTAGACCGGCTTCAGGCTTTCCACCAGGCCGGCCTGGATCGGCGCGGTCGCCACGTTGACGGCGTCGACGCCCATGTCCTGGCCCACCTGCGTGCGGATCGGGCGCGGGCCCTGCATCTCGACCAGTTCGACGATCTTGCGCGCGACATTGCCCGCGTCGGTCATCGCATCGCCCTGGTCGAACATGTCCTGGAACATGCCGAGCAGCCGTTCGCGACCGCCGGCGAAAGCGCCATAGGCCTTGACCGCGGCGGTGTCTGCCGGGGCGGGTGAGGATGCGACCAGGTCGGTGCCGTGGCCGCTCGGTTCGATCAGGACGGAATCGATACCGAAGGGCTCGAGTTCGTAGTGAAGCGCCTCGCAATAGGCCTCCATCGCCCATTTGCTGGCGCAATAGACGCCGAAATGGGGAATGGTCAGGCGACCGGCGGCCGAGCTGAGGTTGATCAGCAGGCCCGAACCGCGTTCACGCATGTGCGGCAGGACGGCGCGGCTGGTACGGGCGAGGCCGAACATGTTGACGTCGAAACAGGCCTGCTGCTGGTCGAGCGTGAAGGCCTCGGTCAGGCCCACAGGCATGAAGCCGGCATTGTTGACCAGCACGTCGAGCGGGCCCTGCGCCTCGATCGTAGCGATCGCCCGGTCGACCGATGCCTGGTCGGTCACGTCGAGTTCCAGCGGCTCGAGCTTGAACCCGCCTTCGCGGGCCCAGGCTTCGAGGTCGCGGGCCGCGTCGCGATTGCGACCGGTGATGTCGCGCATCGAGGCGTAGACCTTGTGCCCGCGCTGCGCGAGCGCCTTGGCGGCAAGCAGTCCGATGCCGCGACTGGCACCGGTAATGAGGATGGTTTGGGGGGTAACCATGGATCACTTTCTCTCTTTGAAGGTTGATTTGAGGAAGAGGCGGAGGGGCGTCCCGTCGCGGGTTGCCTTCATGCGGGTCAGCGCGCCGCTCCAGGAATTGAGCAGCCAGTCTGCGGCTTCGCTGTCGGTCAGGTGGTCGAGGCCGATATCGGCCTTGTCGATTTCGGCGATGCAGGCGGCAACGACATCGCTGAGTTCGTGCCAGTTGGTCTGGAGCACCGCCTGGAAGGCAGGCTCTTCATCGGCCAGCTCGGTGGTGAGGTTGCACATCAGGCAGCCCTGGCTGAACTGGCGCGCTTCGAAATCCTCATAGGCGGTCTGGAAGAAGGCTTTCAGCCGTTCAAGCGGCGGCACGTCGCGATCCAGCAGGATCGCCCGCGCGCCTTCGAGCTGCTGGGCATGGTAGTGCTTCGCGACCTCCAGCCCAAAGCCCTCCTTGCTGTCGAAATAATGGTAGAACGATCCCTTGGGGATCTGCCCTTCGCGCAGGATGTCGTTGATCCCGACGCTTTCATAGCTGCCAGAGCGGATCAGGTTCATCCCCACCGTGAGGAGCTTTTCCCGCGCATCGTTATAGGCGTCTGCATTGCGTGTGCGTGCCATCGCTGGTGTCCTGCCGATTGTTCGCCGCGCGGCCCAACGCCGCTTGCATGATTAGAAATAGACTGGTCTAATAATTATTCAAGGGCAGGCGGAGAATTTTTTCGCTGAGCCCAGAAAGTGAGTCACAGACCGGCACCCGTGCCCCTCCTTGCTTGATGTGGGCCGGATTGGCCGGCACCACCGCAGCAAGGAAAAATCCATGAAAACCTTTGATGTTCAATCGATCGAGATCGACCGCCCGGTCAAGGCGGTGTTCGACTATGTCGCCAATCCGACAAACCTTCCCAACTGGACCAATGCCTTCAAGAGCGCGGACCACGAGAAGGCCGAGCTGGTGACCCCGGCCGGTGCGGTGCCCATCGCGCTCAAGACCGTGGCACAGCCCGATGCGGGCACGGTCGACTGGTTCATGACATTCCCCGATGGCGGCGCCGGTACGGCCTATTCGCGCGCGACAGCGAACGGCGAAGGCAAGGCGATCTATTCCTTCGTGCTCATGGCACCGCCGGTGGCGCTCGAAGCGCTCGAAGGCGCCTTGGGCGAGCAGATGGCGATCCTCGCCAAGGAGCTCCAGGAACTGAAGGCGGTGCTTGAAGGATGATCATCATCCGCGAAGACCAGGTCGTGGCGGCGCGGGAAGGAGACCGCGCCGCCCTCGATACGCTGGTGCGTGCCGCCCAGCGCCCGATCTACAATCTCGCCTTGCGCATGCTGGCCGATCCCGGCGCTGCCGAGGACGCGACACAGGAAATCCTGATCAGGATCGTGACCAATCTCGGCGCGCTGCGCGATCCCGCGGCGGCGGGAGGCTGGGCCTTGCGGATCGCCTGTCGCCACCTGGTCGAACTGCGCAAGCAGAGCCGGATCGAGGCAATGCGCCTGAGCTTCGAAGGCTTCGCCGAAGACCTCGACCAGGGCCAGGCACCGCTGGCCGAAGCCGGGCTGACCAAGGTGGAGGAGGCAGTCGCGCTGGAGCAGGTCAAGATCGGCTGCACCCTGGCGCTGCTCACCTGCCTGTCGCGCAACTTGCGGATCGCCTACATCCTGGGAGAGATCTTCGAACTCACCGATGGGGAGGCCGCCAGGGCGCTCGAGATCGCGCAGCCTGCCTACCGCCAGCGGTTGAAGCGCGCGCGTGCCGCGGTGCTGGACTTCACCCGGGCGAATTGCGGCATCGCCTCGCGCAGCGCGAGTTGCCACTGCTCCCATCGCGTCGTCCCCGCGCTCAAGACCGGCAGGATCGGACTGGATGGCGCGATCGACCGGAACGACACCGCCCAACCCTTCGACCTGCAGCGCCTGCAGGACGGGGTCCAGCGCCTGGAATCGGGTCGTGCAGCCGCCGCCTTGATGCGCTCCAACCCGGACTTCGAGACCGAGGTAGCTTCGCTGGTATTGACGGTCCTCGAGACCGACGCTCGCACAAGGCTGGACTAGGCGCTCGCCTGCCGACCGACCTAGCTCGCCAACAGCGTCGCATTCCCACCGGCCGCCGTGGTGTCGATGCACACCACCCGTTCGGTCGCGAAGCGCAGGACGTAGTGGGGGCCGCCCGCCTTGGGGCCGGTGCCGGAGAGGCCCTCGCCGCCGAAGGGCTGGCTCTCGACTACCGCGCCGATCTGGTTGCGGTTGACGTAGAAATTGCCGACCCGCGCATGGCGTTCGACATATTCGCGGGTCGCCTCGAGCCGCGAGTGGAGGCCGAGGGTGAGGCCATAGCCGGTGGCGTTGATGTCGCGCACCACCTGCGGCAGATTTTCGGCCTTGAACCGGACCACGTGCAGCACCGGGCCGAAATTCTCGCGCTTGAGGTCGAGGATCGAATCCATCTCGATGATCGTCGGTGCGACGAAGCAGCCGGCATTGGCACCGCGATGCAGGCGGCGGCGCCAGACCGGGCGGCCGCCCTTCTTGCGCCGCGCGACGTGGCGTTCGAGCGAGGACTTGGCGTCGGGATCGATCACCGGGCCGACATCGGTGGCGAGATCCTGCGGATC
>NZ_JAYPTL010000054.1:0-21950 GCF_038133525.1 Erythrobacter sp.
GCACCACGGTGTTGTAGGCACGGCCGAGGCGGGTGATCGAGTCGAGCAGGATGACCACGTCATGCTTGTGCTCGACCAGGCGCTTGGCCTTCTCGATCACCATTTCGGCGACCTGGACGTGGCGGTTGGCCGGCTCGTCGAAGGTCGAGGAAATCACCTCGCCCTTCACGCTGCGCTGCATATCGGTGACTTCTTCCGGGCGCTCGTCGACGAGCAGCACCAGCAGGAAAACCTCGGGGTGGTTATCGGTGATCGCCTTGGCGATGTTCTGCAGCAGCACGGTCTTACCGGTACGCGGCGGCGCCACGATCAGCGCGCGCTGGCCCTTGCCCTGCGGCGAGATGATGTCGATCACCCGTGCCGACTTGTCCTTGACCGTCGGATCGAGCGTATCGAGCGTCAGCTTCTGTTCGGGATAGAGCGGGGTGAGGTTGTCGAAATTCGTACGATGACGGACCGCATCGGGATCGTCGAAGTTGACGGTCTTGAGGCTGGTCAGCGCGAAATAGCGTTCGCCTTCCTTGGGCGCGCGAATTTCACCCTCGACCGTATCGCCGGTGCGCAGGCCCCATTTGCGGACCTGGTTGGGCGAAACATAGATATCGTCCGGGCCGGCGAGGTAGTTCGCCTCGGGGCTGCGCAGGAAGCCGAAACCGTCCTGCAAGACCTCGATCGTGCCGATCCCCATGATCGGCTCGTCATATTCCTCGTCCTCGGCCAGTTCGCGCAGGATGCAGAACATGAGATCCTGCCGGCGCATGGTCGAAGCACCCTCGACCCCGAGCTCTTCGGCCATCGAGACCAGCTCGGCCGGGGTTTTTGCTTTCAAATCCTTGAGATGCATAGAAATTCTCTGAGTATTCTGGTTGATGGCCGGCAGGTCGGTATGGGCTTGGAGAAAGCGGACCCGGTCCCGTCTGGATGCGGGACCTCTAGCCGGTCGGTGATGTGCAATTACGATTGCGTCGAAGGTGCGTCAATCGCCAATGCGATCTGTCGTGCCGCCGACGTCGTGGGCGGTGGTCAGAAAGGTTTGACCACCACCAGGATGACGATGACGGCCAGGGCAATCCCGGGAAACTCACCCCAGATGCGCAGCTGTTTCTCGGTCAAAGGCCGTTCGCCGGCGATCATCCTCTTCGATTGGGCCACCATGTAGCCGTGGAACCCGCTCAGCGCGATGACGAACAGCAGCTTGGCATGGAACCAACCCTGGCTCCAGGCGCCTATGTACCAGGCCAGCAGCAGACCGAGGATCCAGACGACCGCAATACTTGGCGAGAGGATCACCTTGCGCAGCAGGCCCATACGCCTGGCCCACAACGCGGCCTCCTCGGACCCGTTTGCCGCGGGATGCAGGTAGATCATCTGGCGCGGAAGCATGAACAGCCCGGCCATCCAGAAGACCATGAAAATGATATGTCCGGCCTTGAGCCAGTAATAGGTCATGGCGAGGATATCCTGCATCGGAAGGCTATGTAGGATCGGCGCACGCCGGCGTCACCCCTCGAATCCGCGAACCGTCGCAATCACCCGCTCGACATGTCCGATCGGGGTTCGCCGATCGATGCCGTGGCCAAGATTGAAGACGTGCGGGCGGTCAGCGAAAATGCGCAGGATCGCTGTGACGCGTTGCTCGAGCTCGGGTGAACCAGACAGCAGCAGCAGGGGATCGAGATTGCCCTGCACAGGCATGCCTTCGGGCAATTCGCGGGCAACCCAGGAGGGATCGAGAGTTTCGTCGACGCCAACCGCCTGTACCCCCGTCTCCCGGGCATAGGCAGGAAGCTTCTCGCCCGAGCCCTTGGGAAAACCGATAATCGGCACGTCAGGGTGCCGTTCGCGCAGTTCGGCGACAATGGCCGCATTGGGCGCGATCACCCAGCGCTCGAATTCGCTCGGTGCAAGGCTCCCCGCCCAGCTGTCGAACAGCTGCACCGCCTCGGCCCCGGCTGCGATCTGGCCCGAAAGATACTCGATCGATTGCACCACGATCGCATCGATGATCGCCTGCAAAGCCGCAGGGTCGCGATAGGCCATGGCGCGTGCCTCGTGCTGGTCCCGGCTCCCCTCACCGGCGACCATATAGGTCGCGACGGTCCACGGGCTTCCGGCAAAGCCCAGCATCGTTACGCTGTCGGGCAAGCGTGCCCGACACAGCCGCACGGTCTCATGGATCGGTTCATACCGCGAGAGATCCGGGGTGAGGCTGGCCAATGCGGCATCGACCAGCCGCGGCGAGAGATGTGGCCCCTCTCCGGCAAGAAACTGCAGGTCCTGGCCCATGGCATGCGGAACGATCAGAATATCGGAGAATAGGATCGCGCCATCGAAGCCGAACCGATCGATTGGCTGGAGGGTGATCTCGCAAGCCGCTTCGCTATCGTAAGCAAGCGCGAGAAAGCCGCCCTTCTGCTCCCGCAGCGCGCGATATTCGGGCAGGTAGCGACCTGCCTGGCGCATGAGCCAGAGCGGGACATGAGTACCCCGCTGGCCGTTCAGGGTATCGAGCAAGAGACCGGGCATCGCGCGAGTCCAATCCAATAATATTTATATTGATAAGGTTTGATGGAGTCTGTTGGCCCTGTGGATTTCAGGGATAACGTGCCCCTGCCCGATTTCTCCAGCGATGCAAAGGGTAGCTGGCCATCGCGACTCGTGCTGACTCTTGAGTCGAGTCAAACTTATCCCTGCTGTCCCCAGCCTGTCCAAAACCCTGTCAGGCTGTGCGGGAATCGGCTGTTGGCGGACTCGTAGTGGGGAGCGAATTCGCGCCCGAACTTGTCGCCAGCCTTCTCCCGTGGTTTATGCCAGCCATTCTCCACAGGGTGCCGGAGCCTCCCATTTCCAACCGCGTCCACCTCCACCTGCTGTCCGATTCAACCGGTGAGACGCTTGAGATGCTCGCCAAGGCTGCGCTCGCGCAGTTCGAGGATGCCGACGTCGTACGCCATTTCTGGCCTATGGTCCGCAGCCGCCAGCACCTTGAGCGGATCGTGCCTGAACTCAAGGCCAATCCCGGCCTGGTCCTGTTTACGCTGGTGAACCCGGAAACCCGCAGCCGGCTGGAGGAAGTATGCAGCCAGCAGGGCTTGCCAGCAGTACCGATCCTCGATCGGGTTACCGAAGCCCTCGAAAAGGCGCTGGGTCAGGAAGCGCATGGCAGGCCGGGTCGGCAGCATGCGATGGACCAGGCCTATTTCCAGCGCGTCGAGGCGATCCAGTTCACCATCGCCCATGACGATGGCATCGGCTGGGAGGATTGGGAGCAGGCCGATATCGTCCTGGCGGGCGTGTCGCGCAGTTCGAAAACGCCGACCAGTATCTACTTGGCCAATCGTGGTTACAAGGTCGCGAATATACCGCTGGTGGTCGAAAGCCCGCCGCCGGCGATGCTCTACAAGCTCAAGAACCCCATGGTGGTGGGCCTGACCACAGCACCCGAACGGCTGGTCCAGGTGCGCCGCAATCGCCTGCTGAGCCTCAATGAAGAACGTCAGACCGACTATGCCGACCAGGAAAAGGTCAAGGCAGAGGTCGCCTTTGCCCGCCGTATGTTCGCCGATAATGGCTGGGCAGTCATCGACGTGACACGCCGTTCAATCGAAGAAACCGCGGCCGCCGTGATCCGCCTTTACAATGAGCGCGAGTTGCGCGGGACCACCCAGGGAGCCAAGCCGATATGAGCGGGATTGCCGGAACGGGCCTGATACTCGGTTCGAACAGTGCGTCGCGCAAGGCGATGCTGGCGGCTGCCGGGCTCACCTTCGAAGCCGTGGGTGCCGATATCGATGAACGCGCGCTCGAGGCGGAAATGCAGGATGCTGAGCCGGTCGAGATCGCGCAGGCGTTGGCGGCGGCAAAGGCTGCTGACGTTTCAGCACGCCATCCCGAGGCGCTGGTGCTCGGCTCGGACTCGCTGGTGGAGGTGGGCGGGCGCCGCTTCGACAAGCCGACCAGCCGTGAGAATGCCGCCGAACACCTGCGCGCGTTTTCGGGCAAGACGATGACGCTGCATAGCGCCGCCGCGCTGGCACGGGGCGGCCAGATTGTCTGGGTCGGCTCGGATTTCGCGCGCCTGCACGTCCGCGAGCTGAGTGAGGAGTTCATCGGAGCCTATCTCGACGTGGAATGGCCAGAGGTCAGCTATTGCGTAGGTGTTTTCCGTATCGAAGGCCCGGGCGTGCAGCTGTTTGAAGGGATAGTGGGTGACCAGTTCACCGTACTCGGCATGCCCTTGTTGCAGGTACTCGAAGCGCTCCGAAACGAAGGTGCCTTGCCTGCATGACCTGTTATGCGGAAGTCATCGGCGACCCCATCGCCCAATCCAAGTCACCGGCGATTCACGGCTTCTGGATCGAGAAGCTAGGTTTGGATGCGAACTATCGTGCCCACCATGTTCTCGACGGTGAGGTTGAGGGCTATCTCGCAGCGCGGCGTGAGGATGCGGCATGGTGCGGCTGCAACGTTACCATGCCGCACAAACAGGCAGTGATCCCCTTTCTCGATCGGATCGACCCGCTAGCTGGCAAGGTCGGTGCGGTTAATACCATCGTGCGCGAAGTGGAGGGCTCGCTGGTGGGCTACAACACGGATGTTGCGGGCTTCCTCGAGCCCTTGCGCGGCCAACTGGCCCAACAACACTATTTTCGCATGGCGCGGATCCTTGGGACCGGCGGTGCGGCGCGGGCGATCATCGCCGGACTTGCGGGTGAGGGTTTCACCTTGGTCCTGGCAGGCCGCAATCCCGCCAAGGCGCAATCCCTGCTCGACGAACTCGATCCAGGCGGTGAACATCATGTCGCACCGCTCGATCACTTTGCCGAAGCGACAGACTTTGCCTTCGATGACCGCGAAGGATGTTGTGATCTCGTCGTCAATGCCTCGCCGCTGGGAATGCGCGGCCAACCCCCACTGATATTCGACTGGAGCCATGCACCCCCAGGATCGATCGCCTATGATATCGTGACCGATCCGGTTGATACCGACTTCCTCACAAACGCCCGGGCAGCCGGTTTTGCGACCGTGGATGGTCTCGCCATGCTGATCGGGCAGGCGGCTGCGGCGTTTACTCGCTTCTTCGGTGTCGAGCCGCCTCGCGAATTCGATCCTGATCTGCGCGAAAGGCTGACAGCATGACCCGCCCGCTTATCGTCGGCCTCACCGGTTCCATCGGCATGGGCAAGTCGACCGTCGCGACCATGTTTGAAGCGGCGGGAGTACCGGTCTTCGATGCCGATGCTGAAGTCCGCGCAATGCAGGGTCCGCAAGGCGAATTGCTGCCTGCGATCGAACTTGCCTTCCCCGGATCGACTGGCCCGCACGGTGTGCTGCGGGAAAAGCTGGGCGAACAGGTATTCGGCGACAAGGTAGCGCTCGCACGGCTTGAGGCTATCGTACATCCCGCCGTTGCAAGGAAGCGCGAGGCCTTCCTGATCGAACATGTCGGGGCCCCGGTGGTGGTGTTCGACATTCCCTTGTTGTTTGAAAAGGGCGGTGCAGCTGCGGTCGATCGGGTGGTGGTTGTGTCAGCGCCAGCTGATGCCCAGCGCAAACGCGTACTGGCCCGCCCCGGGATGACCGAGGAAAAATTCGCCCATATCCTTTCACTCCAGGTGCCCGACGCAGACAAGCGCGCCCGCGCCGACCATATTATCGACACCGGCACGTCGATCGAGCTGACCGAAAGCGAGGTGATCGAGCTCATCGCCGAGTTGAAGCGGGCCAGCGCTGCACGCTAGCTGGTCGCGACCCCCTTGAAATCCGTGCGGTCGAGGCCGATAGGATAGCTAATGCGCGAGATCGTGTTCGATACCGAAACCACCGGACTCGACCCCAAGACGGGGGACCGGATGGTCGAGATTGGATGCATCGAGATGGTCAATCTCGTACCTACAGGCGCAACCTTTCACGCCTACTTCAATCCGGAACGCGACATGCCGGCCGGTGCGGAGGCCGTACACGGTCTTTCGGCTTCGTTCCTTGCGGACAAGCCGCTGTTTCGGGAGCTGGCGGAGGACCTGCTTGCATTCGTTGGCGATGCCCCGCTGGTGGCACACAATGCCGGGTTCGACTTCGGCTTCCTCAACAATGAACTCGCGCTGTGCGAACGCGATCCGATCTGTACCAGCCGGATGGTCGATACAGTGGCGCTGGCGAAGAAGCGTCACCCAGGCGCCAAGCTCTCGCTCGACGCATTGTGCACCCGGTATGGTATCGACCGCAGTCACCGGGTGAAACATGGTGCACTGCTCGATGCCGAGCTGCTGGCGCAGGTCTATGTCGAGCTCAAGGGCGGGCGGCAGATCGGGCTCGAGCTTGCCGCGACGCGCCATGTCGAGATCGTGACCGAGGTGAGCGAGATTATCGCAGTTCGCCAGGCCAGCGGCCCGCGCCGTGAGCCGCGGCCACATGCCGCCTCGGCGGAGGAACTGGAGAGGCACAGGAAATTCGTCGCCGGGCTCGAAAATCCCCTGTGGGGATAGGGTTCGGTGCAACCTGGCGGACGGGCCGGGTCAAGGGATCGTAGGGCAGACAAAGGAGAACACAACAACATGGACATCCGCGTCTCTGGCCACCAGATCGATACCGGCGCAGCCTTGCAGGAACATGTCGCCGACCGCATGAACGCCATCGTCGAAAAGTACTTCAACCGCGCGATCTCCTCGCATGTGACTTTCGGCAAGGGTCCGGGCGGTGCCTTCACTTCAGACATCGTCACTCATGTGATGCAGGGTTTGATCCTGAAGGGTCATGCGGAAGCGCACGACGTCCACCAGGCCTTCGATGCCGCGGCCGCCAAGATCGAGAAGCAGCTGCGCCGCTACAAGCGACGCATCAAGGATCGCCATGAACAGGCCGACCACGCGCTACGTGAAGAGGAAGCCGCCTATACGATCCTGGCCGCTCCGGAGCCTGACGACGAGGAAGAGATCACCGCGGATAGCCCACCCGTGATCGCCGAAACTCGTGCTGTGATCCCCGAATGCAGCGTGGCCGATGCGGTGATGATGCTCGACCTGCAGAACGCCAATGCGCTGCTGTTCAAGAACGCGGGGAGCGAGCAGCACAATATGGTCTATCGCCGCCACGACGGATCGATCGGCTGGGTTGAACCGCGCTAGCTCGAATGACGGACATGACTGGAGCCGAGCGCCATTTTCGCGCCCTCGAGAGCCTGTATGCATCGGCTCCGGTCAACGCCCTGTTCGAATCGCGGCTCGAGATTCCCGGTGAAGGTCGCTCACGCATTACCTTCCCCGTGACCGAAGCGAGTTACCATGCGGCGGGGGCGGCGCATGGGACGATCTATTTCAAGATGCTCGACGACGCGGCCTTCTATGCTGCCAACACCTTGGTCACCGACCGCTTTCTGCTGACCACCTCGTTCAACCTCCATTTCACGAAGCCGGTCCGGGCGGGTGAAGTGGTTGCAGAAGGGCATTGGGTCAGCGGGCGCAAGCGGGTATTCGTCGCCGAAGCGCGGCTGGTCGATGCCGATGGGGACGAGATCGGCCGTGGCACCGGCACCTTCATGCGTTCGCGCATCGCGCTGTCCGGCCTGCCGGGATATCGGGTGAAGGAACAGGATTAATGGAAGGTCGCCTGCCTGCCCACCTGGAAGCCAGTGCCATCGTTCGCGCAGTCGAGGCCGCTGGTGGATTCGCTGCCATTGTGCAGCGCGGCGAAAAAGACGCCGGCGTGATTTTGTTGATCACCATGACGCGGGGGGCGGGTGCTCGCTTGTGGGAACGGATGCCGCATCTGGACAATTCGCGACCCTATACCGTCACGAAGATACAAGACGCAGAAAACACTGGTGAATTCGATCAATACATCGACCGTCGGCGGCGTTCGGACCCCGATTGCTGGGTGATTGAACTGGACCTTCCCGATCCGGAACACTTCATCGATTCCGCACTGCAATAGGTTGACACCGTATCATTTGCGACTATTTGGCCGCCAACCTTACGGGGCGTAGGCGGTGCCCGCGACAATACGGTCGTGGCACAAGCACGCAGACGGGGGGTGGCCGGCAGGCCCGTTAACGGACCCGATTAAACGACGCATGAAAACGCGCGTGGGTCCCAGCCTGTGTCAGTCCGCCAACCGCCGATTGTTTCGGAATCATGATTCGCAAGTTCACCGGTTTGACCGCGTTTGCCGCGGTGGCCGCCACTATTACCCTTGCCGGGGCTGAAAGTTCCGGCGCCAACGCCCAGGTTGCGGCGCAAGCAACCCAGACCACCGCTGTTCCGGCACCACTGACCGAAGAGGTCGTGCCGGTCTTCGTCGAGAAGGAAGTGGTGCAGCAGCTTCCCGCTATGGAAGCGCAATCCGAATTCGAGGGATTGACCGAAACCCCGCGCGCCCAGAGCCTGCGCGAGCTGGTCAATGCCATGCCCGCAAGTGGCGAACTATCCCCAGAGCTCCAGTGCCTCGCCGGTGCGATCTATTTCGAGGCCCGCGGCGAACCGCTCGATGGCCAGCTGGCCGTGGCGCAGGTGATCGTCAATCGTGCCGAGGACCAACGTTTCCCCTCGAGCTATTGTGGTGTCGTCTACCAACGTTCGCAGTTCTCGTTCATCAGGAACGGTAACATGCCGCGGATCCGGACCGGATCGAAAGCATGGACCAATGCCCGGGCTATCGCGCGCATCGCACACCGCGGTTTGTGGGACAGCAAGGCCGGTGAAGCGCTTTATTTCCACGCCAAATATGTTCGTCCGGGCTGGAGCCGCCGCAAGGTCGCACTTGCCACGATCGATACGCACGTCTTCTACCGCTGAGGTTTGAAGAGCCGAAAAAGGGCCGTTGCAGCGATGCGGCGGCCCTTTTTCGTGTCAGTCGCGGACCTCGACCCACACCGGGGCGTGATCGCTGGCCTTCTCCCGCCCGCGATGGGCCTTGTCGACACCGGCAGCAATCATGCGGTCGGCCAGCTCGGGGGACAGGAGCAGGTGATCGATCCGAAAGCCGTGGTCGCGCTGCCATGCCCCGGCCTGGTAATCCCAATAGGTCCACACCCCGCCTCGCGGGTTGAGCGTGGCCAGGGCGTCGGTCCAGCCGTCGCCCAGCATCCGCTTGTAGGCATCGCGTGATTCAGGCTGCATCAGGGCATCGTCTTCCATCGCCTTGACTGCCCACACGTCCCGGTCATTGGGAATGACGTTGTAGTCGCCGACCAGTGCGGTGGGAATCTCTTGCTCCCACAGCGAGGCGGCGTGCGCCCGCAACCGTTCCATCCAGCGCAACTTGTAGTCGAACTTTGGTCCCGGTTGCGGGTTACCGTTGGGGAGATAGATCGATGCAACGCGAACGCCGTTGATCTCGGCTTCGAGGTAGCGCGCCTGTTCGTCCTCCGGATCTCCGGGCAAGCCGCGTTGCGTTTCGAGCGGCTCGACCCCGTCGGCAAGGATAGCGACCCCGTTGAAGCTCTTCTGTCCATGCCAGATGGCCTTGTAGCCGATCGCCTCGAACTCTTCGGCCGGGAAACCTTCGTCCATCGTCTTGATTTCCTGCAGGCAGGCGACGGTGGGCCGAGTTTCCTCGAGCCATTCCTTGAGGCGCGGAAGCCGCGCCTTGATTCCATTGATGTTGAAGCTGGCGATTTTCATCGCCCGGACACTAGATGCCGAAGCTGGAACCGCAACCGCAACCTGCTGCCGCCTGCGGGTTTTCGACCCGGAAGGCTGCGCCCCCCAGCGATTCGACGAAATCGACGGTGCTGCCGGCGACAAGATCCAGACTCACTGCATCGACCACCAGACGAACCCCGCCGGTCTCGCTCACCGTGTCATCGCCTTCGGGTGCGGAGGCCAGGTCGAACTTGTACTGAAAGCCCGAACAACCACCCCCTTCAACCGAAAGGCGCAGGATCGCAGGCTTGGCCTGCTTCTGCGCGATCGCGGCGACGCGGGCGGCGGCGGCTTCGGTAAGGGTTGGGGCTATGCTCATGCGCAGGGATGTAGGAATGCGCGCCGCTGCACTCAAGCGGTCTGGATATATTCGCGCATCGCCTCGGCTTCGTGCTGGATCTGGTCGAGCCGCGCCTTGACGAGATCGCCGATCGAGATGAAGC
The DNA here is from genome assembly GCF_038133525.1 of Erythrobacter sp. GTDB lineage: Bacteria > Pseudomonadota > Alphaproteobacteria > Sphingomonadales > Sphingomonadaceae > Qipengyuania. The sequence continues at coordinate 10,082 of NZ_JAYPTL010000054.1, forward strand.
CGCACATTGCCTCGCCATCGACCACCGGCAGATGGCGGATACGGCGCTTGGTCATCAAAGCCAGAGCGTCGAGGACACTGGTGCGCGGATCAACCGTTATCGCGGGCGAGGTCATCACTTCCCCCACAGGGCGATCCAGGCAAGCATCACCTTCGGCAGCCAATCGGTAGATCACGTCGCGTTCGGAGAAGATTCCCGCCACACGCCCATTCTCGAGGATCGGCACCGCGCCGATACGTCGCTCCGCCAGCAATGCGATCACTTCACGCACCGGGGTTTCGACGGTGGATGCGACGATTTCCGAACTTGTCCGACTTTCGATCAGCCTGCCTATCATGCCCGACCTCCTGTTCCGCTCCTGGTCCGGGAGAATGCCACTTTCCGGACCCAAAAGCGAATCAACGCCGGATTGGCATTGATTCACCCGGGGCGAGCCTCCAGATGGGCCGCGATGGCCAGGAAGTCCCCCCTAGACGATCCGGAACAGGCAGCATTCGCATGGGCACGATTCCGCCGGATCATGCGCTTCATGTTGTTGCTGACAGTCGGAGTCGTCGCCGTATCGCTTGCACTGCTCTACAAGTTCGGCAGTGCCGAAGTTTCCATTCACTATTACATCGCAGCTGCGCTCGGCATCGGCTTCACCATGCTGATGGCCAGCGCGCTGATGGGGTTGGTATTCCTCTCATCGGGCACTGGCCATGATGAAGCGATCGAGGATCCTTTGGCCGACGACTAGTTCGCCGGACGCAGCCGAAACTCTTCGACCGGAACGCCACCGATCAGGTGACGCTGGATGATCGCCTCGAGCACCTCCTCGCGGCAGGAATGATACCAGACATTGTCAGGCCATACGACGGCGATCGGCCCGGCCTCGCAGACCTGCAGGCAGTCGGCCTTGGTTCGCTGGACGGTACCCGCGGGGCCAACCAGCCCGAGTTCCTTCATCCGCCGCTTGAGGTAGTTCCACGCCGCTTCGCCTTCTTCGCGCCGGCAGCATTTCTGTTTCTCCGACATGGCGCACAGGAATATCTGGCGCTCGACGGTGGCCCCGCCAATCTTGGCCAGCGCGGCGCGGGCCTTGTCGAGGTCTACCGGGGCATCGCTCATTCCGCCGGCTTCAACCACTTGCCCAGCCAATCGAATACGGTCTGGTGCCATTGCAGCGAGTTCTTGGGCTTCAGCACCCAATGGTTCTCATCCGGGAAAACCAGCAACTGGCTGGGGATGCCGCGCATCTGCAGTGCGGTGAAGGATGCGATGCCCTGCGTATAGGGGATGCGGAAATCCTTCTCGCCGGTGATCACCAGCATCGGGGTTTGCCATTTGTCGACGTGATTGACCGGATTCCATTGCTCGTAGGCTGCGGGATCCTCGTAGTATTTCTTGCCGCCGTGCTCCCAGATGTCGAACCACAGCTCTTCGGTTTCATAGGCCATGGCGCGCGCATCGAACACGCCGTCATGCTGGACCAGGCACTTGAACCGATCGGGCCATTGTCCGGCGATCCAGTTCATCATGTAGCCGCCATAGCTGGCGCCCATCGCACAGGCCTGGTCGCCGTCGATTTGCTGATCAAGCGAAAGCGCGTGGGCGAGGCCTTTCTGCAGGTCCTCCAGCGGCTTGCCGCCCCAATCCTTGTTGATCGCGTCGGTAAAGGCCTGTCCATATCCGGTAGAGCCATGGAAATCGACCGAGATCACCGCATAGCCCTGGCTCGCTACGACACGCGGGTTCCAGCGACTGGACCAGCTGTCGTTGAAGGTGCCTTGCGGCCCGCCGTGGACATAGAGGATTGCCGGGAGCTTGCCTGTCACGCCCTCGGGCTTGGTTATCTGCCCCCACACGGTATCGCCATTGGCGCCGATAAAATTGAAGCGCTGGACCACGACCGGCGCAAGCGAACCCATGCGGCTGGTTGCAACATCGGAAAGGGGCTTGGCCTGATCCCAATGGCGCGAAAGGTAAAGTTCGGCAGGGGCGCCGATCGAATCGCGCGTGAAGACGAGGTTGCCACCCGGCAACGGCACCAGATTGGCAATATGGGCTTCGTTACCGGCCATGAGGTCGAGCCTTTCGACCTTGCCGCTGCGCGGGTCGACGCGGAAGGCTGGCGTGTCGAGCACATCCTGAGCGGTCGCTACGATCCAGCGACTATCCGGCGTCCAGGCGAGCGAGCCGAAACTGCGGTCGAAGTCGCCGGTGAGCGCGCGCGCGACCCCTGTCTTTAGGTCACGCAGCATGATCACTTGCCGATCAGCTTCGTAGGTCGGTCGTTCCATCGCAACATAGGCGAGGTAGCGGCCGTCTGGCGATGGTGCGGGCAGCATATCCATTGCTTCATTGGCCTTGGTCACATTGACCGGAGCGCTGCCCGATAGATCGGTCCACCAGATATCAAGGTTCGTAGAAAAGGGCTCCTGTGCGTCGGCTTCGCGCGCCACGAACCAGGCCCCCTTGCTGTCCGGCGCGAAGGCGAAATCCTCATTCCCGCCATAGGGCATGGTCGGCGTATCGCCGCTGGGGCCGCCCGCGCCCTTTGGCCCATCGACCGCAACGCCCGCGCCGCTCGCCTTTCCGTTTTCCAGCTCTAAGGCGAATACCCGGTTATAGGTCCCGGGGGTTTCCCAATGATCCCAGTGACGGACGAACCCACCGTCGCCCTGGTACAGACGGCCAGTGCCTGGGCCGGGTGCGTAGGGTTTGGTCGAATCATCGCAGTCGAGCGAGGCGCAGTCACGCGCTATCTCGACGAAGACCGCCAGCCGCTTGCCGTCCTTCGAGACGGCAAAGCCGTTGACCGCCCGCGGCAGCTTGGTGACCTGCATTGCCTGGGAAACGCTGCCATCAACGGCAATCTGTGCCCGCCAGACCTGGCTGGTGGAGTCATCGCCAGCATCGGTATCGTCGGCCAGGTAATAGAGCCAACCATCATCGCCGAATTGTGCGTCGCTTCCTTCAAGGTCCAGCCGCACGGGCGCCATGTCCATCGCATCGAGCAGGCGCATATGGAGCACGCCCTTGCGCTGGTAGCTGTCGGGGTCGGTTTCGGTGACGGTGTATACCGCCATGCGTCCGGCCCGATCCACGCTGGGGGCCCCAAGGCGCGGCATGGTGACCAGGTCGTCCGCGCTCATGGGCGCACGGTCCGGCGCAGCGGAAAGCGGTGTTGCCAGGAGCGCGAATGCGCTGGCGAGCGGGAATGCGACCCGGTTGCGTGCAATCATGCGCGCGGACCTAGCCCCGCATTGCGGCGATGCCAAGTTTGTCGCTCAGGCCTTCTTCCCGGCGATGCGTGCGATCTCTGCTTTCACCATCTCTTCGACCATGGCGGGGAGATGTTCGTCGAGCCACTTGGCGAGCATGGGGCGCAGCATTTCCCGAACCAGCCCCTCGAGCGAGGTTTCGCCCGATCGCACTATCTGTGGCGCCTTGCCCGGCTGCGACAGCATTGCGAGCGCTGCAAAATTCTGCCGCATCGCATCGCGAGTCTCATCGCGGATCAGCGTCTCGGCAACATCCTCAGCCTCGTCATCAATTGCTTCGACTGCGAAGTCGGCATCGAGCTCGAGCACTTCCTCCAGAGCTTCTTCGGCCTCGACGTCATTCAACTCGGGTTCGGGAGTTGCCACGATCTTGCGGCGCCGCTCTGCAATCAGGCCGTCGCGGTTGTCGCGCGCAATGACCTTCTTGATCGAATCGAGGATCTCTTCGACCGACGGTTCACCCGGCTGCTGCATTACGTCCCTGCCCCTGTTCCGAATCGGGAATTCGATTCGCCTTTGCGCGCTCAATACTCGCTTTTGGGAGCGGTTTCATCCACTTCGGGAACTTCGGCTGTCGGGGCGGCGATGTCCACTGTACGCGTTGAGGCGGCGACAGGCTCCGGATCGCGGTCCCAGTCCCAGATCCGCCCGTGGACGCGCTGGTAGTTTTCAACCGGATCGTAGAGCGTGCCTTCGTCACCTAGGCCCAGGTCGCGCGCTTCGGCACGGCCCATGGCTGCGAGCAGGCTGAAGCCCGCGACATAGGCGTTGCGCCGTGCGGTGACCAGCTGAACGCGGGCGGACAGCAGTTCCTGTTCGGCATTAAGCACATCCAGAATGTCGCGATTGCCGATCGAGTTTTCAGCCTTCACGCCCTCGAGGCTGAGCGCCGCTGCATCGACGGCAAGCTGGCTGCTCTCGATCACGGCCAGCGAGGCATGCCAGCTCGACCAGGCCGAACGGACCTGCACGATCACGTTGCGCTCGGCAGCGATTACCTGTTCGAGGGCAGCACTTTCGCGCGCCGCCGCCTGGCGTTGACGGGCAGCCGGAAGGCCGCCCTGGAAGATCGGGATAGTCAACCGAACGCCTGCGTTGGCGGTCGTTTCGCGTTGGGCCAGCGCCGAAGAACCGCCTGCCAAAGTGTTGAAGTAATTGGTGTAAGTAGCTCCGCTGAAGAGCGTCAGGTTCGGCAAGCGACCCGAGCCGGCCACTTCGGTGTCGAACCCAGCCGCCTTGGCGCGATCCTTCGCGGCGATCAGGTCGGGATTGTTGTCCAGCGCGAAGTCGACCGCATCATTCACATCCTGCGGCAGGTTCGGCAATGGCGGCGGTGGCTGGAGGCTGTCCGGTGCATCGCCGACCAAGGAGATGTAGGTCTCCCTGGCCGAAATCAGGTTGGACTGCGCACCCTGGAAATTGCCTTGCGCCGTTGCGAGGCGCGACTGCGATTGGGCGACGTCGGTCCGGGTCAGGTCACCGATCTCGAAGCGATCGCTGGTGGCCTGCAAATTCACCTTGAGCACTTCGACCTGGTTCGCATTGAGCGCCACGATGGCTTCGTTGCGCAACACATCCATATAGGCGGCGACGACCTGGCTGAAGATCGAGCTTTCCGTCGCGCGCAGATCCGCGCGACCCGCAGTCACCCGCTCTTCCGCGGCTTTGACCGAGTTGCGGACTGCACCGCCGGAATAGATCGGTACGGTCAGCTGCGGATTGACCTGCAGCGTGCGGTCGGGTGCGTTGAAGCTGTTCTGCGACTTCTGGATCGATTCGACGTAGGTCGCAGTCGTGTTGATTCCCGGCAGTCCCTGAGCCTGCTGGATCGGCACATTCTCGTCATTCGCACGCTGGTTTGCCCGGGCGGCGAGCAGAGTGGGATTGGAGAGATATGCCTCGGTCAGCGCTTCCTGCAGCGTGTCGGCGCTGACGGGGGCGGCGACGGAGAGTGTCGCAAGTGCGGATGTATAGGCGAGTGTTTTCGCGAGGGCGGAAGGCCGCATTCAGAAGCTCCAGCTAGGGGGCCTGTCAAACTGGTGGAGGCGCGGTACGCCGATTTCCGCCAGTGGCAGGAGCGCAAGCGATCCCGCAGCCTTGCGCCCGGTGGCGAGGCGGGTGACCCCGCGATCGACCAGGCCGGTCACGATCCGGCCACCTTCGGCAACCAGCTTCGTGAGTTCGGCGGGAACGTGTTCGATGGCTCCATCGACGAGGACGAGGGAATAGGCACCCTTCTTCTTGCCAGCCAGGGCTTCATCCGCCGGCAGTGCCTTGAGCGTTCCGACCAGAGGCTCGACCAGTGCGGCCAGGTAGCCGCTGCCACCGTCGATCACCAGCGCCGCATCGTCCGCTTTCGGCTGGGCTTCGGCCAGCATCATGCCGTGAAACAGCGGAGCGGGAAGCGCCTTGCCTTCGCCCAGGCGGATTGCACGATCGGTGTAGGCCGCGGCGCGCAATTCTTCGGGGACGAAATCCTCACGCGCAACCGCCTGCATGCGATCGAGCACGAAAGCCTCGTTGACGCCGCTGGTGCGCAACTGGCTGTCGATCATCGCGCGGCGCGCTGCGGCAAAATCGTTCGAGGGAGCAAGGGTCGTGGTCATGGCGTTTGCTACTGTATTACTCTAATAACACGCTAGGTCAAGCAGGCTTGCTTTAGGCGCAAGAGAAGATGTGTCCAAGCGCTTTGACCGATGGCGGCAAACGCGCCTATCGGAGAGCACAAATCTGCAACATGGGAATTTGCGGCGATGAGCGACATGACCGTCATCAAGGAAACGGACCTGATCGAAAGCGTGGCCGACGCGCTCCAGTACATCTCCTACTACCATCCGATGGACTATATCCGCGCCCTGGGCGAAGCCTATGAGGCGGAGAAAGGCCCCGCCGCGAAGGATGCGATCGCCCAGATCCTGACCAATAGCCGGATGTGCGCCGAGGGGCACAGGCCGATCTGCCAGGATACCGGCATCGTCAACGTCTTCGTCAAATGGGGCATGGACTGTCGACTCGATTCGCGGCTGAGCCTGCAGGACGTCGTCGATGAAGGCGTGCGCAGGGGTTACAACAATCCCGACAATAAGCTGCGCGCCTCTATTCTCGCGGATCCGGCGTTCACCCGACGCAATACTCGGGACAATACGCCTTGCGTCCTCTCGGTCGAAATGGTGCCGGGCAATACGGTCAGCGTGGATGTCGCGGCCAAGGGCGGCGGTAGCGAGAACAAGTCCAAGTTCAAGATGATGAACCCGAGCGACAATATCGTCGACTGGGTGATCGAACAGATTCCATCGATGGGTGCCGGCTGGTGCCCGCCGGGCATGCTTGGCATCGGTATCGGTGGTACTGCGGAACACTGCGTAAAGCTGGCCAAGATGAGCCTGATGGATCCGATCGATATGGGTCAGTTGAAGGCGCGCGGGCCGCAAAATGATATCGAGAAGCTGCGGATCGAAATCTTCGATGCAGTCAATGCGATGGGCGTTGGCGCCCAGGGACTAGGGGGGCTTTCGACCGTGCTCGACGTCAAGATCCTCGATTGGCCGTGCCACGCCGCGGGTAAGCCGGTGGCGATGATCCCCAACTGTGCGGCGACCCGCCATGCGCACTTCACGCTCGATGGTTCTGGACCCGCCTATCTCGAGCCGCCCAGGCTCGACGAATATCCCCAGGTTACCTGGCAACCGGACAGCGCGGCAAAGCGGGTCAATCTCGATGCGCTGACACCAGAAGAAGTGGCGAGCTGGAACCATGGCGATCGCCTGTTGCTCTCCGGCAAGATGCTTACCGGAAGGGATGCCGCGCACAAGCGGATCAAGGATATGCTTGATGCGGGCGAAGAGCTTCCTGTCGATTTCAAGGGACGTGCGATCTATTATGTTGGTCCCGTCGATCCGGTGATGGGCGAAGTCGTCGGGCCCGCTGGACCGACTACTGCCACCCGGATGGACAAGTTCACCGAGATGATGCTCGATCTTGGCCTGCTTGCGATGATCGGCAAGGCCGAGCGTGGCCACAATGCGGTCGAAGTGATCAGCCGCTTCAAGGTCGCCTATCTCATGGCAACCGGCGGTGCCGCCTATCTCGTCAGTCGTGCGATCAAGGGGGCGCGGGTGGTTGCGTTCGAGGATCTCGGTATGGAGGCGATCTATGAATTCGAGGTGCAAGACATGCCGGTGACGGTCGCGGTCGATGCGGCGGGCAACAACGTTCACACGCTTGCTCCGGCTGAATGGCGCAAGCGGATCGCCGAAGGCAATTTCGAACCCGCCGAATAGCATCCGGCTCGACAAACGTGTGAACCCTATCGACCGCTGCGCTGGCTTTTGCGCGGCTTCGGGGCCACACGTCGGCATGTTTTGCTGCATGAACGCCAGATGAATTCGAGCACACCGCATCTTTCGACCCGCGTCGTGATGGGTTCGATCGTGGGAGTCTGGGTGATCTATTTCACCCTGGCGACCATCCGTGGCGAGTTGTCGGGTTTCGGGCTCGAATGGAACATGCTGTGGCGGCGCAGCGTGGTGGTGCTGGTCGGTATCGCCATGACCAGCGTTATGTGGCTGATACTCCGCCTGTTCGATCGCCGGTCGATCGGTGTAAAGATTGCCGTCGCGGCGGTGATTGCCATGCCTGCCTCCTTAGTCATCGCACAGGTCAACCAATGGATGTTCGAACCCGTCCAGGCCGAAATCGAGAAGAAGATCGGCGAGGAACGGGGCATTGCCATTCGCCGGGACGAATCGGGCAATCTGCTGGTCGACGTGCCGCGCGCACCAATCGAAACGGGTGTTGACGACGTCGAATTGGCTGAACCGGAAAGCGTCCTGATCGCGCCCGCGCCGACGCTGATGGACCAGTGGCGGATGACTTTCGACATCGCGTTGGGGCGTTATTTCCTGCTGCTGGCTTGGGCTGCCCTATATATTGCGATCCAGGCACGCGCACAGGCGCTGGCGGCGGAGCGCGAAGGAGAGCGGTTTCGTACCGCAGCCAAGGCGGCCGAGTTGCGGTCGCTACGGTACCAGGTGAATCCGCATTTCCTGTTCAATACGCTCAACTCGCTCAGCGCGCTGGTGATGACCGGAAAGGCGGAGCGTGCGGAACAGATGATCCAGACGATCTCGCGCTTCTACCGTCATAGCCTGGCGGAAGACTCCACCGGCGATGTGACGCTGGCAGACGAGATCGATCTGCAGGAGCACTATCTCGAGATCGAGGCGGTGCGCTTTCCCGAGCGGTTGCGTGTCCGGGTCGATCTGCCCCCCGAACTCGCCAATCTGAAGGTTCCCGGCATGATCCTCCAGCCGCTGGTCGAGAATTCGGTCAAGTACGGCGTCTCGGCGAGCTCCCGCCCAGTGACGATTTCCATCGTCGCGCGCGAGGAGTATGGCCGCTTGGTGGTGACGGTTTGCGACGATGGACCGGGCGTTCCGGCGGGACATACGGGAGGTTTTGGGATCGGGCTTGCGAATGTTCGCGACCGGCTCGAAGCGCGCTTCGGCAATGAGGCAACCGTGACTTCGGGTCCGGCTTTGCAGGGCTATGAAACCGAACTCAGGCTCCCCATGGTGAAGCATGGCTGACGACGCACCCCAGAAGCTGCGCACACTGATCGTCGATGACGAACCGCTCGCGGTCGAGCGAATGCAGGTAATCTGCGCCAAGATGGACGACCTGGCCGTGATCGGAACGGCAAGCGATGGCGGGCAGGCGCTGCGCCTTATCGAAGCGCTCAAGCCAGACCTTGTCCTGCTCGACATGACCATGCCCGAAGTGGATGGCCTCTCAGTCGCCAAGGAACTGGCGAAATCCGAGAATCGCCCCGCGGTCGTCTTCGTGACGGCGCATGATAATTATGCAGTCGAAGCCTTCGATCTCGATGCGGTCGATTATGTCCTCAAGCCGGTCAAGCCCGAACGGTTGGAACGCGCCATCAAGCGCGCGCTCGCCCGACAGGGTGATACGGAGCGCGGCGATAGCAGGTGGCTTGAAGAGCTCTGGATTCCCCATCGTTCCGAACTGATCCGAATCGCCACGTCGGAAGTCGGGCGCATCGACGCAGAGCGCGACTACGTCCGTCTCCATGTCGGCGAAGGCGATGAGGCGCGGACCTATCTGCTCCTGCAGACAATTGCCGGGCTCGAAAAGCGCCTGGATCCGGCGCGTTTCATCCGCATCCACCGCTCGACCATACTTCGCCGCGACCGGATTGCCGGCCTCAGGCATGATGGGCTGGGTGTGTGGTCGGTGGAACTCGATGACGGTGAGGCGCTGCGCATTGGGCGGACCTACCTGCCCAAGGTCAAGGCGATGGCTGGGCGCTGATCTGCAGCGCCACTGCATACCTTGCGGCAATGCGATAAAGTCGACCCCGACCGAGGGACTGCATTCGGCCGGGGTCTAGGTCTGTGGGTTTGGCTGGGGGTGCAGCCACCCTGTTCTGCGCTGCTCTGAGACAGCTGCAAATCGCTCAGCCGCCGCGCGCCTGCTCTTCGCGAACCGCTGCGATGTGAGCCATGGCCTTGGCCTTGACCTTGTCGCGGCAGGCGTTGATTTCGGAGCTGCGAATGCGGGTACCGGTGACTACCCGTTCGAAGCCGCAAACCTCGCGGGAAGCCATGTCGATGCGGCGCTCAAGACGGGCAAGGCCTTCGGGCGTGTCGAGGTTGAGGTCGGAATATTTCACGCTAACGCTGTAGGGGACTGCGTCAGCAGGCATGGCAGCGGCCGGTACGGCCAGGCCGACTGCGGCGATCAAGGCGAGGGTCGTTTTCATAGGGGTTTCCTCCGGGTCTGCGGAGGGTCCCGGTTTTGGGGGACTGACTTGGGGGAGGACCCTCCGCACCACCTGTATTACTCAGCTACAACTGTAGTCACACGCGCTACTCGACGAGTGACACGATCTTTGGATCGGCGGCGCAGGACAGCCGACGAACCGCGATTGGCAATCCACCGGCGACAGGCCTATGCCGCCCATCGATGCACTTGGCCTTCCTCTTCCTCTGCGGCGTATCGAACTTCATCGTGGGCAAGACGATGCTCGAAAGCGGGCATCCGATCCTTGATTCTCTTCCTCCCGCCTTGCGCCGGAGTGGTGGGCGCCTTTCGCTGCTGATCGAGTTCGTGATTCTGCTCACGGCGATGCTGCTTGCGGCCAACGGGTGGAATACGGCCGCCTGGCTTTACGGCGGATACACAACCGTGAACGGCCTCTTTTGCTGGTTGCTGGTCAAGGGCCGTATTTGATGAGGAACGGGACATTCTGTTGGTCCCCATGTCACGCAATCTGCTAGCGATCGCTCATGACATCTGACGTGCGGCGCATCTTTCATCTCTCCGATATCCATTTCGGGCTGGAAGACACCCGCGCGCTCGATTGGGTTAAACGTGAAATCGCCGTGCATCGCCCGCACGCCGTGGCGATCACGGGTGACCTGACAATGCGCGCGCGCCATCGGGAATTTGCCGCGGCTACTGCCTGGATCAATTCGCTGGAGGCGCCGGTAACCGTCGAAGTGGGCAATCATGACATGCCCTATTTCAACCCTTTCGAGCGCTTCCTCTCACCCTACAAGCGTTTCAGCGGAATGAAGGAGAAGGTCGAACGCGATCTCGATCTCGGTACGCTGGCGATCATCCCCTTGAAGACTGCCGTCCCAGCACAGCCGCGGCTGAACTGGTCCAAAGGCTGGGTTAGCCCGTCTGCGCTCGAAAGCTGCCTCTCGCTTGTCGATGCCTTGCCCGCGGGCAAGCGGGCACTCGTCGCCGTCCACCATCCCCTGCGCGAAGTGGGAACCAGGGGTACCGCCCTGACCAGGCATGGCGAACGTGCGCTTGCCGAATTGGCGCGCCGCAATGTGGTGGGCGTTCTGTCGGGCCACGTGCACGATGCCTTCGACATCATGGAGGATACGCCCGCCGGACCCGTCCGCATGATCGGTGCCGGCACCTTGTCGCAACGCACCCGCTCCACACCGCCCAGCTTCAACGAGCTAGTCTGGGACGGGCGGGAACTCTCGGTTGAGGTCCGCAACCTCGAACAAATCGAGACGCAAGACATGCAGATCGACGATGTGCCGGAGAACGCCCTGCCGCCACGCGGAGTCGGCGAACCGGTCGCACCCGTGCGGCAGATTCCGCCGATCGACCCTCCGGTCCATTAACCGCAAACGGCAAGTTTCTTCGCGAACGCTCTTCGGCGGGCATTTTGGAAACCACATCGTGACAAGCTCTGCCTGATCCAGGCGGAGAACGGCTATGGAACTGGTGAAGGCGATCCCACTCGGCGCGATCCTCTCGGGCGTGATATCGCTTATTGTGGGTTCACAGGGTAGCCATGGTGGCCAGATGGCCATCCATATGGCCGAACTGGTCGACTACCGGTTCTGGTGGTCCTGGCCGCTATTCTTCGTAGGAACCGGCTTGGCCTGGGGCATAATGATGTTGCAGCGCTGACCGCTGCTGGACAGAGACATAAAGAAAGGGCGGCTCCGCGAGGAACCGCCCTTTGCATTGATCCAGAAGATCCGCTCTTAGCGCTTCGAGAACTGGAAGCTGCGGCGGGCCTTGGCGCGGCCGTACTTCTTACGCTCGACCAC
>NZ_JAYPTL010000055.1:0-9793 GCF_038133525.1 Erythrobacter sp.
CCTCAATATCGATCGTGGTCACGCGCTCGATGATCTTCGTCGCCGCCTCATAGGCAAGGCCGGTGATCAGCGCATAACCGAGAGCAATATGGATGAGGGCAACAATGATGATCGCGACAACGCGATTGCCGCTCATCTGTTGGTCAGCATAAGCCATTCGGTCGCTTCACTCCATCGGTCGTCCCGGCAGGTACCGGGATCGATTAGGCTTCCAGCCGGAGGTTAGGGGCCCCGCGGCTGCAGCCATGCTTAACTTCAGAACGTCGTTGCAACCCTTATGCTACGACGACGCAGGAGACCTGAAGTTCCCGACAGAACCCCAAGACCTCTCCCCCAAGCAATATTGTATCATAGCCTGGGCCCGGCCCGACCCTTTAGCTACGATGCAGGACCTCCGCAATCGCTTTGTCGGTTAACCGCGGATTCAGTGGATGGTGGGGAAACCGGGAAAAACGTCGCTATACAGCCCTTGTCCGAGCGAATCGGATCATGGTTTGAACAGACTCCAGCTTCGAAAAGAACGACATGCCCATCAGCCGCCCCTTCATTCCTGCCATTCTCGCTCTAAGCCTATGCAGTTCAACGGTAGCCCTGGCACAGGGGGCGCCTGGGCCGGCGCTGACATACGCCGATATCGTTGGCCTGGCCGACGGAACGCCCCTGGTGATCAAGGCGCAGATCCGCAGCCAGGTTGCCGTTGGGCCTGAACGGTCGCCCGGGCTGGCCGCTGGTCATGTGCGTCTCTATATAGAAGCGAGGACGACCGCGCTCATCGCCGGCTCGGTCCCGGTCGGCGAATCGCTGGCCTATCTCGTCGACGTCCCGCTGGATGCCAATGGCAAGCCACCCAAGCTCAAGAAGGCTGAAGTGATCCTGTTTGCACGACCGGTGACCGGTCGGCCGGGACAACTCCAACTGATCAAGCCTGACGCGCAATTGCCCTATTCTGCGGAATTCGAAGCCCGTCTGCGACCGGTGCTCGCCGCTCTCGTTGCACCCGACGCGCCTCCGCGGATTACCGGGGTTCGCGATGCCCTGGCTGTCGAGGGTACGCTGGTCGGCGAGTCGGAGACGCAGCTGTTTCTCGACACGGCGAATGACGGGCCGGTTTCGGTGACCGTGGTTCGCCGCCCGAACCAGGCTCCACGCTGGGGTGTATCCTGGTCGGAGATTGTCGATCAGGCCGCGCGCCCTCCGCGACCGGGGACGCTTGCTTGGTATCGCCTCGCCTGCGCTTTGCCGGAACGGTTGCCGCAGCAGGCCAATCTGTCGCGTGACGCGCGTGCACGCTCGCTGGCCATGCAGGATTATGCCTTTGTCATGCAGCAGCTTGGCCCATGCCAGCGCACGCGTGACTGACAGTTTCGGCTTGACGGACGCCAAGACAAACTGGTTCCCACCCCTACCCTGGCTGCGCTAGGGCGCGGCGATGAAGCCGTTCAGCCATACAATTCGCGTACGCTATGCAGAGGTCGATCCGCAGGCGGTCGTGTTCAACTCTCGCTATCTTGAATATGCAGACGTCATCGTCACGGAGTATTACCGCGACTGTCGTTCGCGCGGCATGCCGGCCGATATGGAATTCCACGTTCGCCGGGCCGAAGTCGACTTTATCGCTCCCATCCGCCTCGATGAACTGATCGAAGGGCGGCTGGTGGTTTCGCGGGTCGGGAATTCGAGCGTCGAGAAGCGCATTACTTTCCATGGCGAGGATGGTTCGCTGCGCGCTGAGGTCGTCCTGGCCGTGGTCCATGTCGACCTGGCTACCGGCAAGCCTGTCCGCGTACCCGATACGGTGCGCGCGGCCTTCGGTTTCGCTGCCGAGGAGGCCGCGCATGGCTGAGCCGCTGCGTATCGCACTCGCCGGGCTCGGTACTGTCGGTGTTGGCGTGATCCGCCTGCTCGAAACCAATCGCGATGTCGTCGAACGCCGTGCCGGTCGTGCGATCCAGGTGGTCGCGGTCAATGCGCGCGATCGCGGCAAGGATCGTGGGATCGACCTCGCCCGCTACTCCTGGGTCGATGACATGCAAGCCATGGCGGAACGCGCGGATGTCGATGTGGTGGTCGAACTGGTCGGCGGTGCCGATGGCCCGGCACTGTCGTTGGCCCGGGCCGCGCTCGATGCCGGCAAGGGTCTGGTCACCGCGAATAAGGCGATGGTAGCGCACCACGGCATGGAACTGGCCGAGCTCGCGGCGATCAAGGGCGCGCCCTTTGCTTTCGAAGCGGCAGTCGCGGGCGGTATCCCGGTGGTCAAGGGCCTGCGCGAAGGGACTGCAGCCAATGAGCTGACGCGGATTTACGGCATCCTCAACGGCACCTGCAATTATATTCTCTCCGAAATGGAGCGCACTGGGGCCGATTTCGGCGCCATGCTCACGGCGGCCCAGGACAAGGGCTATGCCGAGGCTGACCCGTCCTTCGATATCGAAGGCGTCGATGCCGCGCATAAGCTGGCGATCCTGGCTGCCATCGGCTTCGGGACCCGGATCGATTTTGAGGCTGTCCGCACGACAGGGATCACCGAGGTGCGTGCCACCGACATCGCCCAGGCCGACGCGCTTGGCTATGTCGTGCGCCTGGTCGGGGTGGCTACGCTGTCCAAGGGTGACGATGGCAGCGCCCAACTGCTGCAACGCGTGCAGCCCTGCCTGGTGCCATTCCGCCATCCGCTCGGCGCCGTGACGGGTCCGACCAATGCGGTTGTGGCCGAGGGTGACTTCGCCGGGCGGCTGCTGTTCCAGGGCGCCGGGGCTGGCGACCGGCCGACCGCCAGCGCGGTCGTCGCCGACCTTATCGATATCGCTCGGGGGCAGGCGGGTGCACCCTTCTCGGTTCCCGTCGGCCAGCTCGAGGCATGCAAGGCTGGCGACCCGGGCGAGCGGGTGGGCCGTGACTATATCCGCTTTACCGTGGCCGACCGTCCCGGCGTTCTGGCCGAGATAACCGCGGCGATGCGCGATGCAGGCGTGTCGATCGAAAGCCTGATCCAGCGTGGCCGCGACCACGAAGGCGGTGAAGTGCAGGTTGCCATGGTGACGCATGAGGGGCCTGAGCGCAGCGTCACCCAGGCGCTGACCCTGCTGGAAGGCTCGCCTAGTCTGACGGCTCCTCCGCTGGTGATGCCGATCCTTCGGGACTGATCTCCGCTTCATCGTTGACCGGTGGCAGGCCTAACTGTTCGGCCCGCGCTGCGCGCTCGGCGGCGGCATCGCGACCCAAGGGCGGCAACCCGCGCGAAATCCGGTCTGCGTCCGATCCCGGAGGAGCTTCGGGCAAAGTCGAGAAGTCGATGATATAGGCAGGTGGCGGCGGGCAGGGATTCAGGCCGATCCCGCAAAGTCCCCCAACGGTCGCAGGGCCCTGGAAGATGCCTGGCCCATCGACATTGGGCGTGCGCAGGTCGCCCGCATTCATCGTTTCCCGGGCGTAGCGATTCTGCGCCGCTTCCTTGTCATATCCGTACTTCGAGCCGTCCGAGCGCCTGCGACAGACGATGATTTCGCCGGATATCGACGCGGCTTCCTGTTCCGCGCTGCAATCCTCGAGCGGGGCTTCCTCTGCCGGCGGGATAAGCAGGTCGATCCGGTTGGGCGGCGTACCCTGCTGGCTTTCCTGCTCCACTTGCGCTGCCAGCGGCCCGCAAAGGGCAAGCGCCAGCCAGGGCAAGACCCGCAGCACTCGTCTCGACAATGCCATTTCCCCTGTCTATCGGCCCGTTGCATACGAATTCGCGCTCCGGGGCAATCGCGTTACCAGCCCAGCTACACCGTTGAGGGACTTAACCGCTTATGAACTCGCCTGCCGACAATCCTCTCGACCGGGTCCTCGTGCTTGAGATGGTGCGCGTCACCGAAGCCGCAGCTGTCGCTGCATCGAAGCTGATCGGACGCGGTGACGAGAAGGCGGCCGATGCTGCCGCGGTCGAGGCCATGCGCAAGGCCTTCGACACGCTCTATATGGATGGCACGGTCGTGATCGGCGAAGGCGAACGTGACGAGGCGCCGATGCTGTTCATCGGCGAAAAGGTTGGCGGTGCGCCGGGCAAGGGGCCGAAGATCGACATCGCGCTCGACCCGCTCGAAGGCACGACCATAACCGCCAAGGCGGGCCCCAATGCCCTGGCCGTGCTGGCCGCCGCCGAAGAAGGTTGCCTGCTCAACGCACCCGACGTCTATATGGACAAGCTGGCAGTCGGACCCGGCTATCCCGACGGGATCATCGATCTGGCCAAGTCGCCTACCGAAAACGTCAAGGCGGTCGCTGCGGCCAAGGGCGTCGAGCCGGCGGATATCATCGTCTGCGTGCTTGACCGACCCCGCCATTCCGACTTGATCGCAGAATTGCGCGGGCTCGGCTGCGGCGTGGTGCTGATCGGCGACGGCGATGTCGCCGGCGTGATCGCGGTGACCGACGAGGATACGACGATCGACATGTACATGGGCCAGGGTGGCGCGCCTGAAGGTGTGCTCGCCGCAGCTGCGCTGCGCTGTGTCGGCGGCCAGTTCAACGGGCGACTGGTGTTCCGCAACGAGGACGAGAAGGCGCGCGCGCGCAAATGGGGCATCACCGATTTCGATCGCATCTACACTCGGGACGACCTGGTGAAGGGCGATTGCATCTTCGCCGCCACAGGGGTCACCTCGGGCTCGCTGCTCGATGGCGTGAAGTACCTGCGCGACGGCCGCATGACGACCGAAAGCGTGGTGATGCGCGCATCCAGCGGCACGGTCCGCTGGATCAGGGGCGAACACCGCCCCAAGTAAGCGCCTGATGGGGGAATCGCTCCCTTCGCATGTTGCGTTTCCGTGACTCTCGGCTAGGCGGGGCGCACAGCTGACCGACGGGGATTCGCCGCATGAAGATCATGGCCGCCAACTCGAACCTGCCGCTCGCGCGGGCGATCGCCGGTTATCTCGAACTGCCGCTGGTCGATGCCCAGGTGCGTCGCTTCGCCGATGAAGAAATCTTCGTCGAGATTCACGAGAACGTCCGCGGCGAAGACGTCTTCGTGGTCCAGTCGACCAGCTATCCGGCGAATGATAATCTGATGGAACTGCTGATCTGCATCGATGCGCTGCGCCGCGCTTCGGCCAAGCGGATCACTGCCGTGGTTCCCTATTTCGGCTATGCCCGGCAGGATCGCAAACCTGGTCCGCGCACGCCGATCTCGGCCAAGCTGGTCGCCAATCTGATTACCGAGGCCGGGGCCGATCGCGTCCTCGCGGTCGATCTGCATGCCGGGCAGATCCAGGGCTTCTTCGATATCCCGACCGATAACCTCTTCGCCGCGCCGGTGATGGCGGCGGATATTCAGGCGCGCTATGGCGACCAGGCATTGATGGTGGTTTCGCCCGACGTTGGCGGCGTGGTTCGCGCCCGCGCGCTGGCCAAGCGGCTCGACAATGCCCCGCTGGCAATCGTCGACAAGCGCCGTGATCGCCCGGGCGAATCCGAGGTGATGAATATCATCGGCGAGGTGAAGGGCCGTCACTGCATCCTGATCGACGATATTATCGATTCGGGCGGCACGCTGTGCAATGCCGCGCAGGCACTGCTCGATGAAGGCGCAAGCTCGGTCGCGGCCTATATTACCCATGGCGTGCTGTCGGGCGGTGCGGTGGCGCGAGTCGACGGGTCGGCACTCAAGGAACTGGTCATCACCGATACGATCCGGGCGACCGATGCGGCGCAGGAATCGGACAAGATCCGCATTCTCACAATTGCTCCGCTGATCGGCGAAGCGGTCCGGCGTATCGCCGACGAAAGCTCGGTCAGCTCGCTGTTCGACTAGGTTTCATTCGTGCGGTTCGGCCTCCGGATCGCGCCATGGCTCGATAGTATTCGGTGGCACCAGTGCCAGTGCCTGTACCCGCCGTGCCTGTCGCACTTCGAGATTGAGCCGTAGCAGCGGGTGCTGGTCGGTCTGCAGCTGCCTTGGTGTGCAGTCGAAGAAATGACGCATTTCGCGGATCTGGTGCGACTGGTCGAAATAGCGCAGCCGCAGCGCCGCCTCTTCTTCCTCCATCGCCACGCCCAGGAGCGCCGAGGCGAGGTCGAGTGCGCGTGCGCGGCGCCGCACCTGGCGCGGGCTCATGCCGAAGTCCCGCAGAACGACCCGCTCGAGCGTGCGCGGTGCCACGCCGTGCTGGTCGGCGAAATTGCGAAGCTTGAACGACGGGTCGGCGAGCAATTGCCGTTCGAACGCCACCGACAGCGGGTCGGGTGGGCGTGTGTCATGCTTGGAAAGGAATCGGCGTAATTCTTCTTCAAATGTGGCCAGCCATTCCTGCGGCTGTCCGGTTGGATCGAAGCGCGAGCTCAGCCGGCCATGGCCCACCAGGGCATCGAAATCGAGGATCCGATCGAGCACCTCGGTCTGCGGTGGGTTGCCCAGCGCGGTGGTTGCGCCGGGGGTCAAATGCACGGTGATGACCTTGAAATTGCCCTCGGCGGTGATTGGCAGGATTCGCGATTGCGGTCCAAAATAGAGCGATATTCCCGCTTCGCCCGGTTCAAACACCTTCAGGCCGTCGCGCGTTTGCGCCGTCCATCGACCGCCAAACATGATGCGCAGGCAAGTGTGATCATTGAGCATGCCGCAGGATATCTTTGCCCCGGCCGGCAGCTCGGCATCGGTGGCGCTGAACCAGGTGAACCACGGCGCAAGATCGCTGGCCGGCGCATGATTGAAGGCAAGCGGTTGCCCGTCGCGCGTGCGACCCGTGTGCGACGTCAACGCCGCAGGTTCCTGACCTGGCCCTGTTGTCAACGCGCCATTGCTCCCCGAAGGCACGAAGCGTCTGTCATGATCATATCAACCCTTGGCGTGGATGCCAGTTCCCGACCGCAAAAGATCATGGTCAGCATGCCCCCACACTGGTAGCGGCGCGGTATGACCACTTCGCATGATATTGCCCTCGCCAACCGGCTTGCCGACGCGGCTGGCGCCGCGATCCGTCCGCTGTTTCGCGGTGCCAGCTGGCAGGCCGAACAAAAGGAAGACCATTCTGCGGTTACGATCGCCGACCGGGCCGCCGAAGAGGCGATGCGCAAGATCCTCGACAGTGAACGCGCTGCCGACGGGATCATTGGCGAGGAATATGGCAGCGTGCGCGAAAGCGCCGCCCGCCAATGGGTGCTCGATCCGATCGATGGCACGCAAAGCTTTGTCGCCGGGCGCCCGATCTTTGGGACCTTGATTGCGCTGTTGCAGGACGGCTGGCCTGTGCTGGGAGTAATCGACCAGCCGATACTGGGTGAACGCTGGGTGGGTGCGATCGGTGAAAGCACCACTTTCAATGGAAAGCCCGTCCGCACCCGGGCTTGCGGCGCATTGGAGGGCGCATCGGTTGCCACCACCAGCCCGCATTGCTTCGCCGAAGCCGAGGTCGACGCCTATCTGCGGGTCGTGGCCAAGGCCTATCCGCGACGTCCATTCCCCGTCTATGGCGGCGACTGCTACAATTACGCGCTGCTCGCCAGCGGGCATCTCGATCTGGTTATAGAGAGTGGCCTCAAGCTCCACGATTATGCAGCCTTGGTTCCCGTAGTCGAAGGCGCAGGCGGCATGATGAGCGACTGGCAGGGCCACCCACTCGATGCGGGGAGCGATGGCAGCGTGTTGGCGTTGGGCGATCCGGCGCGGCTCGAGGACGTGCTCGAGGCGATGGCGGGCGCATGAGCCTGCCGCTCGTCGGTCGCGTCGCGCTGGTCACAGGGGCTGCGCGCGGGCTTGGACTGGCGATCGCCGGGAGGCTCGCAGAAGATGGTGCGGTGGTTTGGCTCAATGGCCGCGATGCGGCGGCGCTGCAGGCGGCGGCGAACGCTATCGAGGGTGATGCTCGTGTCATGGCTTTCGATATCGCCGATGACGCAGCGAGCGAGGCGGCCTTTGCGCGGATCGCGAGTGAGACCGGGCTCGACATCCTGGTCAACAATGTCGGGAATCGCGATCGCAGGCCGATGGTCGAGATGGATCGCGAGGCCATGCGGGCCATGCTCGAAACCAACCTCGTCGCACCGTTCGACCTGGCACGTCGTGCGGCGGCCCTGATGCGGACACGCGGTTATGGTCGCATCGTCAATATCACCTCGATCGCAGCGGAGATCGCGCGCGGCGATGTCGCTTATACCGCCTCAAAGGGCGGGCTCGCGGCGTTGACCCGCGCACTGGCGGCGGAACTGGGATCCGACGGGATCACCGTCAATTCGGTCTCGCCGGGTTATTTCGCGACAGAGGCCAACGCCGCCATGGTCGCGGATCCAGCGATTGCGGATCACCTTGCCCGCCGCACGTCGCTGGGCCGCTGGGGCAATCCGGGGGAAGTTGCCGGCGCGGTCGCTTTCCTGGCTTCTCCCGAAGCATCCTATATCACCGGCCATTCGCTCAGCGTCGATGGCGGCTATCTCGCGCATTTCTGAGCGCGGCTTCTTTCCTACCCTTCGCTCGATCGCGAAGATGGCTGGGTTGTTTGCCGTGACCGGCTCCCGAGGGGATTCGAGTTTCAGGACCCTGTTCCATCCATTCCATCCTTCAGTCTCATCGGCGCAAAGCTGAACGACTGGAGACTTGCATTCCCGTGCGGAATCGCTAAACGCGCGCCCTTCACCGACACGTGATTCATCCGCCTGCCTGGCTGAAAGGGCTGCCAGGGCCGGTTCGGACGTGTCTCTGACTAGGAGATGAAAATGCCCAAGCTGAAGACCAAGAGCGGCGTGAAGAAGCGCTTCAAGCTCACCGCCACGGGCAAGGTCAAGCATGGTGTCGCCGGCAAGCGCCACCGCCTGATCAGCCACAATGCCAAGTACATCCGCCAGAACCGCGGCACCTCCGTCCTGTCCGAATCGGACTTCAAGGCGGTGAAGAAGTGGGCCCCCTACGGCCTCGACTGAGCCCGTTTCGAGTTTAGGAGTACTAGAGCATGTCCCGTATCAAGCGCGGCACTACCACCCGCCAGAAGCACAAGCGGATTCTCGACCAGGCCAAGGGCTATCGCGGTCGCCGCAAGAACACCATCCGCATCGCGCGTCAGGCCGTCGAAAAGGCCGGCCAGTATGCCTATCGCGATCGCAAGATCAAAAAGCGCAACTTCCGCGCCCTGTGGATCCAGCGCATCAACGCTGCTGTCCGTGCGGAAGGCCTGACCTATTCGCAGTTCATGCACGGCACCAAGCTGGCCGGCATCGAACTCGACCGCAAGGTCATGGCCGATCTCGCCATGAATGAAGGCGCTGCCTTCAAGGCGATCATCGCGCAGGCGAAGGCCGCTCTTCCCGCCTAAGCGGTTCGAGCAATCCGAACATGAAGGGCGTCCCGTTCAGGGGCGCCCTTTTTCGTTCGCTTGTCGCGATGGTACAAGTCGCTAGAATGCGCGCAGGAGGTTGTGTGGTGATCAGAGACAACCGGGTCAAGGTACGGTTTTTCGCGCCACCGGCGGACCTCGCACCTTGCATTTCGGTCCTCTATCGCATGGAGATCGACCTGCCCGAAGGGGAGGTGATGACCGACTACCTGCATCCCGAATGGTGCAATCTTCGGTTTTTTGCCCGCAATCTGCCGCGTGCTGAAGTCGCCGACGGGACGACGATCCATGGGAAGCGGTTCCTTGCAGCCGGACCCAGTTCTTACCCCACACGTTTCCAGATCGGCGCTACCCGCATGTGGGGGCTCGGCCTCCTTCCGTTGGGCTGGGCGCGCTTTATCGGTGTTCCCGCTGCTGACTTTGCCAATACCGCTGCGGATGGCGAAGCTGAGGCGGCCTTCGCGCCGTTCGCCCCATGGTGTGAT
>NZ_JAYPTL010000055.1:9803-21574 GCF_038133525.1 Erythrobacter sp.
CCGCGGGTGCATCAGCGACCGGCCCTCCGACTTCCTCCGCGAACTTGCCGATCCTCCCGTGGACCGCGCACGGATCATCCAGATTCAGGACGTGATGATCGACCCCTACCTGGTGCAGGTGAGTGATTTCGCCTTGCGCGCCGGCTTCTCCAAGCGAACGCTCGAACGATTGTGCAACCGCCATTTCGGCTTTTCGCCTCGAGTATTGCTGCGGCGCCAGCGAATGATGCGAACCCTTACCGCCTATCTGCTCGAAGGCGGCAACTGGACGTCGGTGATCGATCGCCATTATCACGACCAAGCGCATTTCGTGCATGAATTTCATGCCTTCATGGGGATGTCGCCGAGCGAATATGCCGCCCTGGATCATGCTATACTCGGTGCATTCCTGGCCGAACGCCAGCGCGTTTGGGGCATGCCCGCGCAAACACCCAATCGCCTGAAATAAAGGTTCGCCCCTCGAATGTGATTTGCTAGGCCCCGAATCGCTTATGCGACCGGAGGGCCCATTGGGGGTGCGCAGTAAAGCGACGCTGGACGGACCGGCGGGTTGGTGATGCGTTCACCTCCGCCCGATGCCGTGCGCCTGCGATTCTACCTCCCACCAGAGGACCTGCGCCCCTTCGTCACGACGATCTACCAGATGGTGATCGACGCCGATGAAGAGGCTCCCGTAGATGACCGGCTTCACCCAGAATGGGCCAATTTGCGCTTTATTGTGAGCGGCAAGACGGACGCGGCTGTGGGTGGTGGTGCACTGCAACCTGTTCCGCGCGCGGTGATGGTCGGCCCGACCAGCAAGGCGACCCGGTTCCGTTCATCCGGTGTTGATACCTGGGGCGTGGGCCTGCTCCCGTTGGGCTGGGTCCGGCTGACACAGGCCTCGGCGCACGACTATGCCGACCGATTTTGCGAAGCCTTTGATGATCCGGCGATGGTGCGGCTGCAGGCCTTCCAGAAAGCGCTTGAAGGTTCCCCATCCGAACCTGATCGCATGCGCGCCAGGCTGGTAACGGCGATGCGCCAGGCCCTGGGGCCGCCACAACCGCGCGAAGAGGACATCGTGCGTATCGGTACGGCATTGATCGATCCCACGATCCATTCGGTCGCGCAGTTTGCCGAGCATACCGGCACGAGCATGCGCACGCTCGAACGGCTATGCAACCTGGCCTTCGGCTTCCCGCCGCAACTCTTGCTGCGCCGCCAGCGCTTCCTGCGCAGCCTGGCGCAGTACATGCTCGATCCCTCGCTCAAATGGATCGATACGCTTGATAGCCACTATCACGACCAAGCGCATTTCGTGCGTGATTTCAAGCGTTTCATGGGAATGAGTCCCAGCGCCTACGCGCGGCTTCCGCACCCGGTGCTGGGGGCGGCGGCGCATGCCCGCAAGGCGATCGCAGGTGAAGCGGTTCAAGTGCTCCACAAACCCCCCGTGCCTTAGGACGCGATTTCAGGTCACCATGTCGAAAACGCCACTCGCGACAATCGAATTTTCTTCGAACCAATTGCGCTTGCGCCTGGTCGGTCCGCCGCCTGATCTCGCGCCCTTCCTGTCGGGATATTATCGTACGGAGGTGGTACCCGGTGCAGTGGTGGAAGATTGGCTTCCGCCCGAAGAAGCGAACCTGCGAACCGGCCAGGCAGACGAATATGTCGCGGCGATTGGAACAGACCCTCTGATCGAAGTGCCTCCGGCGGTGATCTCCGGACCCACCGATCGGGTCACCCACTTGCGCCTTGGCGGGGGGAAGTTCTGGGGAGTAGGCCTTACCCCTGCCGGATGGGCGCGGTTCATCGGCGCGCCTGCGAGCGAGCTTGCCAATCGCTTCGACGACATTGCGCGATACCCGAAGCTGCAACCGCTGCAGGCCATGCTTGATAAGCTGCGGGCGGATGGAGACGACACTGAAGCGGCGGTGGCGCTGATCAACCGAACCTTTCGCAACCTGCTCGGTCAGCCATCGCCCAATGAAAGTGCGATCCATGCCGTGCACTATGCGATCGGTACCGAAGGGACGATGTCGGTCGCCGAACTGGCTTGTATGGCGGGGATGAACGCCCGCACCTTCGAACGTTTCTGCAAGCGTCACTACGGATTTCCGCCAGCCCGCCTGCAACGGCGCCAGCGGTTCCTGCGCAGTCTGGGCAAATTTATGCTGGACCCGACGATGCGCTGGATCAACTCGCTCGACAGCCACTACCACGACCAGGCGCACTTCATTCGCGAATTCCGTTCGATAATGCAGGTGAATCCGACCGAATACGCAGAACGCCCGCACCCGATTACCGGGGCGGCAGTCCACGTGATCAATGCAGCAACGGGGGTCGCAATGCAGGCGCTGCACATGCCGCGTGTCCCGCCCGCGCATTGATCAATCGGGGCTTGGGAACGCGCGCCTAAGCGGCTAGGGGGCGCGAGCACCGAATTCCGCCAATCCAAGATCAGAATTTCATGACCGACCTCGAGACACTCAAAGCCGACGCGCTGACGCGTATCGACGCCGCCTCCGACGCCGCTGCCCTCGAGGCCCTGCGCGTTGCCTTCCTGGGCAAGCAGGGCACGATTTCCGCGTTGATGAAAACGCTGGGCGGCATGAGCCCGGAAGAGCGCCAGACCGAAGCGCCCAAGATCCAGGGGCTGCGCACCGAAGTGGCCGATGCACTGGCGGCGAAGAAGGACGCGCTCGAGGGTGCCGAGCTCGAAGCCCGGCTCGCCAGCGAAACGCTCGACCTCACCCTGCCGGCACCCGCCGCGCCAAAAGGCAGTGTGCATCCGGTCAGCCAGGTGATGGATGAGCTGGCGGAAATCTTCGCCGACCTGGGTTTCTCGGTCGCCACCGGTCCTGAGATCGAGGACGACTGGCACAATTTCACCGCGCTCAACATGGCCGAAACCCACCCGGCACGCGCGATGCACGACACCTTCTATTTCCCGGACGTCGATGCCGAGGGGCGCCGCATGCTGCTGCGTACGCATACCTCGCCGGTGCAGATTCGCTCGATGGTCGAACAGGGTGCACCGATCCGCATCATCGCGCCGGGCCGTGTCTATCGGTCGGATAGCGACGCGACCCACACGCCGATGTTCCACCAGATCGAAGGCCTGGTGATCGACAAGGGCATCCATCTGGGTCACCTCAAATGGACGCTGGAGACCTTCCTCAAAGCCTTTTTCGAGCGCGAGGATATCGTGCTGCGGCTGCGGCCCAGCTATTTCCCCTTCACCGAACCATCGGTGGAAGTCGATGTGGGCTGGCAGGATGTCGGCGGACGCCGCGTGCTTGGCGGAGACGGTGACGCGCCCGGCCACGGCTGGATGGAACTGCTCGGCAGCGGCGTGGTCAACCGCCGCGTGATCGAATTCGCGGGGCTCGACCCCGATGTGTGGCAAGGCTTCGCCTTCGGTGTCGGTGTCGATCGCCTGGCCATGCTCAAATACGGGATGGACGATTTGCGCGCCTTCTTCGACGGCGATGGCCGCTGGCTGTCGCACTACGGCTTCTCGCCCTTCGACCAGCCGACGCTTTCCGCAGGTGTGGGAGCGCGCGCATGAAATTCTCGCTCGAATGGCTCAAGTACTTCCTCGACACCGATGCTTCGGTAGCGGAGATTGCTGCCACGCTGAACAAGATCGGCCATGAGGTCGAAGGGATCGAGGACCCGGCGGATAGGCTTGCTGGCTTCCGTGTCGCCAAGGTGCTGACCGCCGCGCGCCACCCCGATGCCGACAAGCTGCAGGTGCTGACCGTCGACATGGGCGACGGCGATCCGCTGCAGGTCGTCTGCGGCGCACCCAATGCGCGTGCGGGGATGAAGGGCGTGCTCGGCCTGCCGGGCGCGGTCGTCCCGGCCAATGGCATGGAACTGCGCAAGAGCGCGATCCGCGGGGTCGAAAGCAACGGCATGATGTGCTCGGTGCGCGAGCTCGAGTTGGGCGATGAGCATGATGGCATCATCGAACTGCCCGACGATGCGCCGGTCGGCACCAGCTTTGCCGAATATCACGCTGCATCGCCCATCTTCGATGTGGCAATCACGCCCAACCGACCCGATTGCATGGGCGTTTACGGCATCGCGCGCGATCTCGCGGCAGCTGGGCTCGGCACTTTCAAGCCGATCGAGATTCCCGCGATCGACGCAGGCTTTGCCTGCCCGATTGAGATCCGCACCGACGATCCTGAAGGCTGCCCGGCTTTCTATGGTCGCGTTATCCGCGGTGTGACGAATGGCGCATCGCCCGAATGGATGCAGCGCCGGCTCAAGGCGGCTGGCCAGCGACCGATTTCGGCAATCGTCGACATCACCAACTACCTTATGCTGGCCTTCGGGCGCCCGGCGCACGCCTATGACCTCGCCAAGCTTACCGGTCCGATCGTTGCACGGCGCGCCAAGGACGGCGAGCAGGTGCTCGCGCTCAACGAGAAGACCTATACGCTCGACTGCACCATGACGGTGATCGCCGACCAGGCCGGCGTGCACGACGTCGCAGGTATCATGGGCGGCGAGCACTCGGGCGTGACCGAGGGCACTACCGACGTGCTGCTCGAAATCGCCTATTTCGACCCCGAGCGGATCGGGGTGACCGGCCGCAAGCTTGGCCTTGCCTCGGATGCGCGTACGCGTTTCGAGCGCGGTGTCGATCCTGCCTTCCTCGACGATGGCCTCGCCCTGCTGACCACGCTGATCCAGCGCATCTGTGGCGGCGAGGCGAGTGAGGTCGTGCGTGCTGGCGAGCCGCCAGTCGCGCCCAGGGCAATTGCCTTTGACCCCACGCTCACAGCGCGCCTCGGTGGCGTCGAGGTGGACGAAGCCGAACAGCGTCGCATCCTCGAGGCACTCGATTTCACCGTCGGCAACGACTGGCAGGTTATGTGCCCGCCGCGTCGCCATGACATCGAAGGGCCGGCGGACCTGGTCGAAGAGGTCGTGCGTATCCACGGCCTCGACAAGGTCGCCAGTGCACCGTTGCCGCGCATGGATGGCGTGGCTCGTCCGACCGCGACCCCGATGCAGAAGATGGAGCGCAAGCTGCGCCGCGTCGCGGCGGGGCGCGGGCTGGACGAAGCGGTAACCTGGTCTTTCCTGCCGCAGGCCGACGCCGACCATTTTGCCGATGGCAACGGCGGTCTGTGGGTGCTCGAAAATCCGATCAGCGAGGACATGAAGGCGATGCGCCCGTCCATGCTGCCGGGCCTGATCGCTGCCGCCAAGCGCAATGCCGATCGCGGTGCCGACGGCAGCCGCCTGTTCGAAATCGGCCGCCGCTATTTCCGCGGCGAAGGCGGAGCCAGCGACGAGCGGCCGACGCTGGGCGTGGTGCTTGCGGGCGACAAGACCCAGCGCGGCTGGGCAAGCGGCAAGGCCGCGGCATTCGACGCCTTCGATGCCAAGGCAGAGGCTGTGGCACTGCTCGAAGCTGCTGGCGCGCCGGTCGACAACCTCATGGTGATGGGCGAGGCGGGCGCACAGTTCCACCCCGGCCAGTCGGCAACCCTGCGACTTGGCCCCAAGACCGTGCTCGCGCGTTTCGGCGCCCTGCACCCGGCGACGCTCAAGGCCTTCGACATCGACGGGCCAGTGATGGCAGTGGAGATTTTCCTCGATGCCATTCCGCCCAAGAAGGGCGGCGGCGGCTTCGCCCGCACGGCCTATGCTCCGCCCGCACTCCAGGCGATCAAGCGCGACTTCGCCTTCCTGGTTCCGTCGGATCTCCCGGCAAGCGATCTCGTCCGCGCGGTGAAGGGTGCGGACAAGCAGGTGATCGTATCGGCCCGCGTGTTCGACGTCTTTGCGGGCCAGGGCGTTCCTGATGGCAAGAAGTCGGTCGCGGTCGAGGTCGTGCTGCAGCCGGGCGAAAAGAGCTTCACCGATGCCGAGATCAAGGCGATCTCGGACAAGGTGGTGGCTGCCGCAGCCAAGCAGGGCGCGGAGCTGCGCGGATGAAGACCGCCTTCGTCACTGGCGCCACCGCAGGAATTGGTGAAGCCACCGTCCGCACGCTTGTGGCGAGTGGCTGGCGTTGCGTGGCGACCGGACGGCGCAAGGAACGGCTCGATGCCCTGGTCGCAGAACTGGGGGCAGACAAGGTCCATGCGGCCTGCTTCGACGTGCGCGACACCGCGGCTCTCGATCAGGCGATCGCAGAACTTCCGGAAGACTTCACCGGGATCGACCTGCTGGTGAACAATGCCGGCCTCGCGCAGGGCCTCTCGCCAGCGCAGGAAGCCAGCCTCGACGACTGGCAGACCATGATCGACACCAATGTCACGGCAATGGTGGTCCTCACGCGCAAGCTGCTGCCGGTGTTGATCGAGCGCAAGGGCGCAATCATCGCGATTGGCTCGGTTGCGGGCAGCTACATCTATCCGGGCGGCAACGTCTATGCCGGGTCCAAGGCCTTCGTGAACCATTTCACCCTGGCGCTGCGTGCCGACCTTCACGGCACCGGGGTGCGCGTCACGTCGATCGAGCCCGGCATGGTCGAAACCGAATTCACGCTGGTGCGCACCGGCAGCCAGCAGGCGTCCGATGATCTCTATGCCGGGGTCAACCCGATGACCGGGCAGGATATTGCCGATACCATTCGCTGGATCGCCGAGCTGCCCCCACACCTCAACATCAACCGCATCGAACTGATGCCGGTGAACCAGGATTTCGCGGGCTTCCGTGTGGCTCGGGAGAATTAGCCACGAACGCTCGCTCACCCTGAGCCTGTCGAAGGGCCGGGTACAACTTTGCGACTATGCTTCGACAGGCTCAGCATGAGCGGTTCGGAGTTCGATTTTGACAAGTAAGACAAGCTGATGACCTCCAATCGCCGAACCTTCGCGATCATTTCGCACCCTGACGCGGGCAAGACCACGCTGACCGAAAAGCTGCTGCTGCAGGGCGGCGCGATCCACCTTGCCGGCGAGGTCAAGGCGCGCGGCCAGGCGCGGCGGGCGCGGTCGGACTGGATGAAGATCGAGCAGCAGCGCGGTATCTCGGTGACCAGTTCGGTGATGACCTTCGAGAAGGACGGGATCACCTTCAACCTGCTCGATACGCCAGGCCACGAGGATTTCTCCGAGGACACCTACCGCACGCTGACCGCGGTCGATTCCGCCATCATGGTGATCGATGCGGCCAAGGGTATCGAGCCGCAGACGCGCAAGCTTTTCGAGGTTTGCCGGTTGCGCAGCGTCCCAATCATCACCTTCGTCAACAAGGTCGACCGCGAGGGGCGCTCGCTGTTCGAGATTCTCGACGAGGTTGCCGATGCGCTGGCGCTCGATGTCTCGCCGCAATCGGCGCCGCTCGGCATGGGTGGCCTCTTCACCGGCATCCTCGATTTCGCCAGCGACACCGTCACTCGCCCCGAGGGAGATAGTCGCGAATATCTCGGCAAGCGCGAGCCGCTGGGTGAATTGCCTGGCGAACTGGCCGAAGAGATCGAACTGGTCCGCGAAGGCTATCCTGAATTCGATCTCGAGGCCTATCGCCATGGCGATTTGACGCCGGTGTTCTTCGGATCGGCGCTCAAGAATTTCGGCGTCGAGGAACTGATCGGTGCGATCGCCAAATGGGCGCCTCCGCCGCGCCCGCAGCCTGCGGGTGAGGAACAAATCTCGCCTGACCGCGACGAAGTCACCGGTTTCATCTTCAAGGTCCAGGCCAATATGGACCCCAACCATCGCGACCGTATCGCCTTCATGCGGCAGGTTTCGGGTACGTTTAAACGCGGCATGAAGCTGACGCCGTCCGGCCTCGGCAAGCCGATCGCGATTCACTCGCCCATCCTGTTCTTCGCGCAGGATCGCGAACTGGCCGACACCGCCGAAGCGGGCGACATTATCGGCATTCCCAACCACGGCACGCTGCGGGTGGGGGATACGCTGAGCGAGAAGAACCAGGTCCGCTTCACTGGCCTGCCCAATTTCGCACCGGAAATCCTGCGCCGCATCGTTCTGGTCGACCCGACCAAGACCAAGCAGCTCCGCAAGGCGCTCGACGACCTCAGCGAAGAGGGCGTGATCCAGGTGTTCTACCCGGAAATTGGCGCGCAATGGATCGTCGGCGTGGTCGGCCAGCTCCAGCTCGACGTGCTCGTCTCGCGGCTCGAGGCCGAATATAAGGTGGGCGCCAATCTCGAAGCCTCGCCCTTCGCCACCGCGCGTTGGCTCAAGGGCGACCAGAAGGCGCTGGACGAGTTCGAGAAGTTCAATCGCGCCAACCTGGCACGCGACCGCGATGGTGACCTGGTGTTCATGGCCAAGAGTCCATGGGACGTCGGCTACCAGCAGGAAAAGAACCCTGACCTGACCTTCTCGGCAACGAAGGAACGGTGAGGTTGCGCGCGGGCTGGCTTCGCGGCAAAGCCTGCGCATGACGCTCCAGCCTGGCCCCACTTCGCAGACCTTCATCTCGCAGCGGCTTCGGTTGCACTATCTCGACTGGGGCAATCGCGGAAAGCCGCCACTGGTGCTGGTCCACGGCGGGCGCGACCATGCACGCAGCTGGGACTGGGTGGCCGAGCAGTTGCGTGACGACTGGCATGTCGTGGCCATGGACCATCGCGGGCACGGCGATTCGGATTGGGTGTCGGATGGCAATTATTCCGCCAGCGACATGGTCTACGACCTCGCCCAGCTGATCCACCAGCTCGGTGTCGGCCCGGTAACGATCGTCAGCCATTCGATGGGCGGCAATGTCTCGCTGCGTTATGCGGGGACCTTCCCCGACATGGTGAAGAAGATCGTCGCCATCGAAGGCCTGGGGCCGAGCCCGAAGCGCCAGGAGGAGATGCGCGCGAAGCCTTATCCTGAGCGGCTCAACGAATGGATCACCAAGAAGCGTGCCGCATCCGGCCGCAATCCGCGCAAATACGAGAGCATCAAGGCGGCCTTTGCCCGGATGATCGAGGAGAATAGCTACCTCACCGAGGAGCAGGCGCGCCACCTCACCATCCACGGGGTCAATCGCAACGAGGACGGCACCTATAGCTGGAAGTTCGATCCGCACCTGAATGTCTGGCCGGTCGAGGATGTGGCCGACGAGTTCCTGCACCAGACCTGGGCCGCGATCGCCGCACCGACGCTGTTGCTCTATGGTGCGAACAGCTGGGCCTCGAATCCCGAGGGCGACGGGCGGCTTGAGCATTTCGCCAATGCCAAGGTGATCGAGTTCGCCGATGCCGGGCACTGGCTCCACCATGACCAGTTCGACCTGTTCATGCAGACCTTGCGGGAGTTCCTCTGATGGCGGATTTCTTCGACCGGCTCGACGACAAGCATATCGCGATGATCGCGAAGCAGCCCGTCTTCTTCGTCGCCACGGCGGCTGAAGGCGCGCGCATCAACCTGAGCCCCAAGGGCTATGACGCCTTCCGCGTGTTGGGGCCGACGCAGGTCGCCTATCTCGACCTCGGCGGTTCGGGGAACGAAACCCACGCGCATCTGGTCGCCGACGGGCGGATCACCATCATGTTCTGCAACTTCGAACAGCCGGCGCTGATCTTGCGAATCTATGGCAAGGGTCGCGCAGTACTGCCGCAGGATGCCGAGTGGGAAGAGCTGGCGGCGAATTTCGATCTCATTACCGGCACCCGCCAGATTTTCGTGATCGACATCGAAAGCATCCAGACGAGTTGCGGCTGGGGCGTGCCTTTCATGGATTACCGCGAAGAACGCGCCACGCTGAAGAAGGCGCATGCGCAGATGGAGCCGGAAGCCTGGGTGGAGCGGGTGGCTGGGCGCACGCACAGCATCGATGGCCTGCCGACCCGACAGACCGATCGTTTCATCGCTGCCGACAACGGGTAAGTGCGGCTAACCTTCGCCAGCTACAATATACACAAGGCAGTCGGGACGGACCGGCGCCGCGATCCTGACCGTATTCTCAGGGTCCTGCACGAAATCGACGCCGACATCATCGCCTTGCAGGAGGTCGACCGGCGCGTTGGCGACCGGGCCACCGTGCTTTCCCGCGCCGCGATCGACGATACCCATTGGCGCGTGGTCGAGGTCGCCCGGCGGCCGCGCAGCATCGGCTGGCACGGCAATGCGCTGCTGGTGCGGCGCGAATTCGAAGTGATTGAAGGCGAGGCGCTCGACCTGCCGACGCTTGAACCGCGCGGTGCGGCATGTGGCGAAATCCGCGTCAACGGCACGGCGCTGCGGATCATCGGCACCCATCTGGACCTGTCAGGCCTGCGTCGGCGCGACCAGATCCGCGCCTTGCTCGATCGATCCCACGCTTGCGAGCGCAACCTGCCGACCGTGATCATGGGCGACTTCAACCAATGGGGTCGCCAGACCGGCGCCATGCGCGAATTCGATGGCAGGTGGCAGGTCATGACCCCCGGGCGCAGCTACCCGAGCCGCCAGCCAGTGGCGACGCTCGACCGGATCGTCGCATCG
This sequence comes from Erythrobacter sp., assembly GCF_038133525.1. Classification (GTDB taxonomy): domain Bacteria; phylum Pseudomonadota; class Alphaproteobacteria; order Sphingomonadales; family Sphingomonadaceae; genus Qipengyuania. The sequence continues at coordinate 20,204 of NZ_JAYPTL010000055.1, forward strand.
CGTCACTGGCGCTGTGAGGATACCCGGGTGCACCACACCGCCCTGTCTGCGGTCGCTTCGGATCATTTGCCGGTGGTCGCCGAGCTCGAATTGCCTAAGAAATAGGCGCATGCCCAATTAATAGACAAATCGAACCCGATTTGACCGTCGGTCAAGCTTTGTCGCCGTGCTTTGGCGGTTTGGCACGCTTCATGCTGCGTATGCGAAGACCGGTGCTTCGGCCGGTGCCAGACATGAGGGGTGAACGCGTGAAATTCATCATCGCTGTCATCAAGCCATTCAAGCTCGATGAGGTGCGTGAAGCACTTGGATCGATCGGCGTGGCCGGAATGACCGTGTCCGAGGTCAAGGGCTTCGGGCGCCAGAAGGGGCAGACCGAGATTTATCGGGGTGCCGAGTATTCGACCAACATGCTGCCCAAGGTGAAGCTGGAGATTGCGGCCAGTGACGACCTCGCGCCGCAGGTAGTCGAGGCCATCCAGCAGGCTGCGAGCACCGATGCCATCGGCGATGGCAAGATCTTCGTGCTCGACCTCGCCAGCGCCACGCGCATCCGCACCGGCGAAACCGGCGACACCGCCCTGTGAAGACGATGAAGGGATCCACCATGCTTCGCACACTCACCCGCGCGGGCGCCGCTGGCCTCGCGCTTCTCGCGCCCGTAGCGGCCTTTGCGCAGGAGGCGGCCGAAGCCGCCGCACCTGTACCCAATCCCGGCAACAATGCCTGGATGATGACCTCCACGATCCTCGTCCTGATGATGATCCTGCCCGGCCTTGCGCTGTTCTACGGCGGTCTGACGCGGTCGAAGAACATGCTCTCGACCATGACGCAGATCGGCGCGATCGCCTGTCTCGCCATGCTCGTCTGGGTTACCTACGGCTACGGCCTGGCCTTCGGCCCCGAAGGCAACCAGTTCATCAGCTGGGGCAAGTTCTTCCTCGCCGGCGTCACTTCGGACAGCACTGCCGCTACCTTCAGCGATGAAGTGATCAGCGAATATGTGTTCATCAGCTTCCAGATGACCTTCGCCGCGATCACCGCCGCGCTGGTGCTTGGCTCGACCGTCGAACGCATCAAATTCTCCGCGGTCATGGTGTTCGGCGTAATCTGGCTGACCATCGTTTATTTCCCGATTGCGCACATGGTGTGGGCAGGCGGTGGCCGCTTCTTCGAAATGGGCGCGCTCGATTTCGCCGGCGGCACCGTGGTGCACATCAACGCCGGCGTGTCGGCCCTGGTGGCCGCGCTGATCCTGGGCAAGCGCAAAGGCTATCCGGCCGAGCCGATGCCGCCGCACAGCCTGACGCTGACCATGGTCGGCACGGGCCTGCTGTGGGTGGGCTGGTTCGGCTTCAACGCCGGTTCGGA
>NZ_JAYPTL010000056.1:0-2051 GCF_038133525.1 Erythrobacter sp.
CCTTTAGGTCCCCGAGTTTCGGCAGCATCGATGTCGCGGGTTATGCCGAAGCGATCGCGCAGGATCGTGCCTTCATCGACAGCGCAAACGGCAACTAGCCGGACGATCCGAAGCGGCTCGCCCATCGGATCGTCGCGCTTGCTGCGCAGTTTGAGCCGCCATCGCGGCTCGTGTTCGGTGACGCCCTGCAGTGGGCGGCGCAAAGCTCGAGTAATGCAGCAGGAGATTCTCCAATCCGCCAATGATAACTGACAGGTGAGGCCGATAACCGCTGTTGAAATGCCGGACTCAGCGAAGGCCAGCAATCCGGTATGCCGCGGAGCGGAGGAAAACGACATACATTGAACAGTTTAGCGGCGGCTGACGGTATAGTGGGGCGGAGGATGTAAGGGAACAGTCGTACCGGGGCGTACAGGCGGCGGGGGGTGCGAACGCGGTCAGGAGGGGAGTTGGCTTTCCGTGCGCCGCGATAGACCGCGAAGGATCAAATTCCGGAAACCAACCAAAAAGACCAGTGTTTTCAATAGCCGGTGTTTTTGACGGTGTGCCTGACGGTATAGAGAACGTCGGAAAATTTTTTTGCGCGCAATATCAATTGGTTATGGTACTAGGAAATAATCGAATGGGAATAACAGGCGAGCACCAGTCCGGAGCATATGCGGACTGGTCCGCTGCCGATACGGCGCTGGTCGATGCCATCGCCGACCGCCACCACCAAGCTGGCCACGCGATACTGGTGGGGATCGCAGGCGCGCAAGGCTCCGGCAAATCCACCCTGGTTCGACGGCTTGCCGAACAGCTGGAAGGGCGTGGCTTGCCGACAGCGGCGCTGTCGCTCGACGACTTCTATCTCACCAAGGCGGAACGCGAAGGACTGGCGCAAAGCGTTCACCCCTTGTGCGTCACGCGCGGAGTGCCCGGAACCCATGATCTGCGGCTGTTGGAAACCGCACTCGATGCGCTTTTGGTCGACGGCCCAACGGTCACCTTGCCGAGTTTCGACAAGGCCAGCGATGATCGCGGCGCGCCGCGCAGCGTCACACCACCTTTCGCAGTGGTTCTGCTGGAGGGCTGGTGCATCGGCGCCAGGCCGCAGGATGCAGATGCTCTGGTCGAACCAGCCAATGCGCTCGAGCGAGACGAAGACCCCGATGGTATCTGGCGGCTCTGGGCGAACGACCATCTGGCTGGTGGATATGCGGCGCTGTTCGCGCGGCTCGATCTGCGGATATTCCTCAAGGCGCCGGATTTTGCCGTGGTCGAAACCTGGCGGGGCGAACAGGAGGCGGCATTGGCTGACCGCGCCATGGACCGGGCCAGTCTGGGCCGCTTTGTCGCGCATTATCAGCGGATAAGCTGTGCAATGCTCGCGCAGCCGCAGGCGGAGCTGGTTGTCGCGCTTGACGCGCAGCGGAACCCACAAGTGCTACCTGCACGCAGATGAATTTATCGCCTCGCCGACGCTCTTCCGCGTGATATGCAGGGCGCGAAGGTCAGGAGGGGAAGCATGGCAACATCGGGCGAAGCTGCGCGAGTATCGGGCACGCGACTGTTCTGGGTAGTGGCGCTGCTCGCGCTGTCGGTGCTGCTGAACTACGTCGATCGCGGGGCAATCGGGGTTGCTGCGCCTTTGATGATCGAAGAGCTCAACTTCACCGCGACCGAGTTCGGCACCGCCGTATCCGCTTTCTTCTGGGTTTACGCACCGCTGTGCCTGTTCGTCGGCTGGCTGTGCGATCGCTTCTGCGTCTACCGAATGTTTGCCGCTGGTATCGCATTGTGGGCTGTGGCCACGTTGCTCACCGGCTTCGTGCACGGGTTGATGTTGCTCGTTATACTCCGGTTGCTGCTCGGCCTGGGCGAAAGCATAGCCTTCCCGGGTAGTTCGAAGATCTTCGCGGCGGAGGTCCCCGCGCATCATCGTGGCAGCGCCAATGCCCTGATCGGCGCGGCGCTGGCTTTCGGTCCGGCGGTCGGCGTGTTGACCGGCGGTGCGATCCTGGAGGCGCTGGGCTGGCGGCCGATCTTCTGGATATTCGGCCTGGTCACGC
>NZ_JAYPTL010000056.1:2061-8739 GCF_038133525.1 Erythrobacter sp.
GCTGTGGCTGGTCCCCTGGCATATGGCCAGCGGCCCGCTTCGCTCGGACAAGGTAACGACCCCGGTGGTCGACCCGGTGCCGATGCGGCGGCTCTTCGCTGTCCCCACGCTGTGGTCGATGGGCGTCGCGCACTTCATGTCAAATTATGGCTTCTACTTCCTGCTCGCCTGGCTGCCGCTCTATCTCACCAAGACGCTGGGCTATTCCATTGCCGAGATGACGCTGCTGACAACGCTCAGCTTCACCACCCAAGGGGTCTCGGCACTGGTCGTCGGGCGGCTGTCCGACATGGCGGTGACGCGCGGTGCCGACGAGGCGCGGGTGCGGCGCTGGCTGATGATCGTGGGTCAGGCGATGCTCGGCGTGGCCGTCACCGGGATATGGTTTGCAGCAGACGCCTGGACCCTCGCCAGCTGGCTGGCGGTGGCCGGGATCGGCACCGGCTTCGTTTCGGTCAACCTGTTCGCGGTGGCGCAGATCTTTGCCGGCCCGCGTGCGGCGGGTGGTTGGGTTGGAATTCAGAACGCGATCGGCAATGCTTCGGGCATCGTCGGTCCGCTGATCACCGGGATTATCGTCGATCAGATGGGATCCTACGGCCTCGCCTTCGGGATCGCAGCGGGGGTAGCGATAGCGGGCGCAGTCTGGTGGTTGCTGGTGATCCCCCCGATCCGGACGATCGAGGTCTAGGCTGCGGCGCGCAGGTCTTCGCCGATCCGCTCGATCTGCGCGCGAATCTCACTTCGCGCCGCTTCATTGAGTTGCCCTTCGAAGAGCGTCAGCTGCTGCAGCAGTGTCTTGCGGACCGCGCCCTGCGGCTGACCCAACTCGGCGTGATGCTCCAGCCCATATCGCAGGATGATCGTGGCGTTGATCGCCAGATCGTGCAGCCGTTCCTTCGGCCATGACAACAGGTCCGCATCGACCAGCGCCCCGAAATGCGCCTCGATATTGTCCTCGGTTCGCACCAGCCATTCGGCGACGCGGCTGGCGATTGGCTCGACATGTTCGCCGTAGTGCGGCTGGTCACGATAGAGGAAGCGATAGTCGCGCAATTCCTGCATCAAGTCGCCCAGCATGGCGCAATAGGAGCCGAGCGGATCGCCCGGGTCGGGCTTGCGCCTGAGGCGTTGCTCGATGTTTTCGGCAAACTGCTCGGCGATGGCTGCCAGTAGGTCCCGCTTGGTCTTGAAGTGGTACCAGAGATTGCCCTCGGCAATGCCACAAGCCTCGGCCAATGCGGCTGTGGTGACCGCACCATAGCCATCGCGGTTGAACACCTCCCGCGCGGTGAGAACGATGCGGTCGCGCGTCTTCATCAGTAATGCGAGAGCTGCACCGGCAGGTGTTTGTAACCATGGACGAAACACGCGGGTACGCGATCGGGTTCGCCCACGACATTCACCCGGAGCCGCCGCTTCGCCATTTCTTCAAGCAGCGTGTGCAGCTGTAGTTCGGCCACACGGGCACCGACGCAGCGGTGGATGCCATATCCGAAGCTGAGGTGGCGGCGCGCGTTGTGGCGATCGACCTTGATGGACTCGCCGTCGTCGAAGATCTCCTCATCGCGGTTGGCGGAGATGTACCACAGCACGACCTTGTCACCCTTTTTCATCATCGGCCCGAACATGTCGGTGTCTTCCATCACCGTGCGCCGCATGTGCGCCAGCGGGGTCTGCCAGCGGATGATCTCTTGAACGGCATTGGGGATCAGAGACGGGTCGGCCTCCAGCTTGGCGCGTTCCTCGGGGAACTGGCTCAGACCATAGGCATAGGCCGACATCGAATTGCGGGTGGTGTCATTGCCGCCGACTATGAGAAGGATCAGATTGCCGATGAATTCCTCCGGGCTCATGTCCTTCATCGCTTCGGACTGCAACATGACGCTGATCAGGTCCTTGCCCGGCGCGTTCAGGCGGTGCTGCCAAAGCGCGGCGAAGGCCACCCCCATTTCCTGTAGCTTTGCATTGCGCAGGATCAACCCATCGGGATCGCGGATCAGTTCGACATCGCCGCCGAAGTCCGACCACTCGGTCAGCTTGTGACGCTCTTCCCAAGGAAAATCGAACAGCTTGGCGAGCATGCCGGTAGTCAATTCGATCGAGACCTTCTCGACCCAGTTAAAGGTCTCGCCGATGGGCAGCGTATCGAGCAATGCGGCCGTGCGCTGCTGCACTTCCGCCTTCATCTCGGCAACTTCGGACGGGCCGAAGCTTGGGGCCACGGTGCGCCGCTGCGCGGTGTGATGCGGTGGATCCATCGCAATGAACATCGGCTGGCGGATTTCGTTTTCGAGCGGCTTGTCGGGGTCGAAGGCTATCGAGATTCCGCCATATTCCCAGCTTGAGGAAAACAGCTTGGGCAGCGCCTCGATGTGCTGGATCGGCTTGTAGGTCGAGACCGACCAATAAGGGCCGAAATGCGATTCGGGCACCCACTGGATCGGGGCACGCTGGCGCAGCTGGCGGAACGGTTCGCGCCAAGTGTCTTCGACGTAGAGCTCCTTGCGCGAGACGTCGATCGGATCGATTTCGGCTGGCTTGACGGTCAGCTCGGCAGCAGTGGCCATGTGGGGTCCCCCTCTCCAAAGGATTAGGGTACATACCCTAAGCTCTTCAAGGGAGCAAGCAGGCCTATGCTCAACCCGGGAAGCGCACCCCCGTCATCTCCTCCGATTTGCGCCACAGCGCTTCGGCCAGGGCCTCGTCGCGGATATGCGGGAATACGCCTGCGCCGCGCGGGGTGTTCTCATCGGCTAGCGCGCCAATGTTGCAGTTCTCGCAGTAAACCCCGCCCATGCCTTCGAGCAGGGGTGAAGTTGCAGCCCACACGGTGGTCGAGGCACCTTCTTCGGTCGACTTGAAGTGTTCGTTGACGTTACCTTCTTCGTCGTACCAGCCCATTGCGCGCTGCTCGTCCATGGATAGGTGGCGCTGAAGCGGCGTGGCGATGCCGCCTGGGTGTACCGCGAAGGCGCGCACCCCTTTGGGCTCGCCAAGCTTGTCGAGCTGGAGTGCGAACAGCGCATTGGCGGACTTGGCCTGCCCATAGGCGAGCCACTTGTCATATTCGCGATGCTCGAAATTCGGATCGTCGAGATCGAGCCCGTGCAGGCGGTGCCCGATCGAGGACAGCGCCACCACTCGCGCACCCGGTGCGCCTGCCAGTACCAGCGGCCAAAGCCGGGCGGCCAATTGGAAGTGACCGAGGTGATTGGTGGCGAACTGCATCTCGAAACCGCGGGCATCGCGGGCCAGCGGGCTGGCCATGATGGCAGCGTTGTTGATGAGGATGTCGATGTGGTCGGTAACGCCGGCTACGGCCTCGGCAAACGCGTCGATCGAGGTTGGGTCCGAGAGGTCGAGCGGCAGGGCCGTGATGTCACCGTCGAAATCGTCGAGCACATCATGCGCCTGGTCGACCCGCCGTGCGCCGACAATCACTCGCGCACCCGCACCCACCAACGCTCGCACCGTCTCGGTGCCAATGCCCGAATAGCCGCCAGTCACCACGATAATCTTGCCGGCGACATCGCTAGCCGACACGACCTCGCGCGCGGTCGAGCGATAGCCAAAGGGGGAATCGATGGGGGCTTGCTGGCTGGGCATGGGAATCTCCTGTGTTCAGAGAAACCTATGCGCTGCGGAGCGGGCTTGCGCCAGCCCCGCAGTTTCGACGATGCAGGTCAGCCTTCGGCTTCGGGTATGCGATACGGCACGAAATCGTCGAGGATAATGATCCCCGAGAACGCCCCGCTTAACCGATCGACCAGGGTTATGTGATCCGTCCGGCAAAGATTGGTGCCATCGAAGCGCTTGATCACCATGATTTCGCTGTCGTCGATGGCGTCCGGTGTGCGCGTTCGGTTGACCCAAATAGTCTTGCCGTCCTTGTAGACCAGGGCCGTTCCGTCGATCTGGGTAATGTTGCGTGCACCGAAGGTGCGGATGCAATGGCTCGGCTCTCCTGCGACCCGCCCTTCAAGGAGCTTGGCGAGTTTCGCCTCGCCCTTGGTCATCTCTGCCTGTTCGGGCTCATCCGCCAGGGCAGGCGCAGCGAGCAGAGTCAGGGCTGCAGTAAGGGCAAACACCGGCTTGAGCATGACGAATCTCCCGATTGGAATTTCTATCCTAGGCTAGTCTGCCTGAACCGGCGCTGACTTTCCTTGTTTTTCAGGCGGTACCGCCGACGGTGATGCCGTCGATCAGGAGAGTTGGCTGGCCAACGCCAGCCGGGACGCTCTGTCCGCCCTTGCCGCACATGCCGATCCCTTCGTCGAGCGCCATGTCATTCCCCACTCCGCGGACCTTGGTGAGCACGGTCGGGCCATCGCCGATAAGCGTCGCCCCCTTGATCGGGGCGACGATCTTGCCCTTCTCGACCTTGTAGGCTTCGGTACAGGCGAAAACGAACTTGCCACTGACGATATCGACCTGGCCACCGCCGAAGCTGGTGGCATAGATCCCGTCATCCACCCGGCTGAGCAATTCGGCCGGGTCATCCGACCCACCGCGCATGAAGGTGTTGGTCATGCGCGGCATGGGCGCGTGCTCGTAGCTTTCGCGGCGGCCGTTGCCGGTCGGCTCGACCCCCATGAGGCGGGCATTGAGGCGGTCCTGCATATAGCCCCTCAGGATGCCGTCTTCGATCAGCACGGTTTCCTTGGTCGGCGTTCCCTCATCATCGATGCTCAGCGAGCCGCGTCGTTCGGCAATGCTGCCATCATCGATCACGGTTACGCCCGGCGCGGCGACCCGCTCGCCAATCCGACCGGAAAAGGCGCTGGTGCCCTTACGGTTGAAATCGCCCTCCAATCCGTGGCCGACTGCTTCGTGGAGCAAGACGCCGCACCAGCCGGGACCGAGCAGCACGGTCTTTTCGCCCGCCGGGGCCTCGATGCTCTCAAGGTTGACCAGCGCCTGCCGTACCGCCTCGTCAACCGCGCGCAGCCAAGCACCTTCATCGAACAACCGGTCATAGAGATAGCGTCCGCCAAAGCCGAAACTGCCGGTCTCGCGCCGCCCGTTCTGTTCGGCCACGATGCTGACATTGAGCCGTACCAGCGGGCGAATGTCGCGCGCGGTAAAACCATCGGGGCGGATGATATCGATCGCGCTCCAGCTTGCCGCGAGGCTGGCGGATACCTGCGCTACGCGCGGATCCTTGGCGCGGGCAATGGCATCGATCTTCTCGAGCAGGGCGACCTTTTCGGCAAAGGGCACCAGGTCGAGCGGGCTCGCGTCGGTATAGAGATGGCGATTGGTCCGCTCGGGCGGGGCGGCCAGCGGAGATCGGGTTGCGTCGAGCAATTGCAACGTCTCGCCAGCCCAGGCGATCGCGCCGGCACTGATCTCGTTGGCATGGGCGAAGCCGGTGGTTTCCCCCGACACGCCGCGCAGGCCAAAGCCAGAATCGCGCGAATAGTCGGCTGTCTTCAGTCGCCCGTCGTCAAATGCGAAGCTCTCGCTCGCCATAAATTGCAGGTACAGCTCCCCATCGTCGCAAGGGGCCAGCAAGCGCGCGGTCAGCGCCTTGGCTTCATCGGGGTCGAGCTGGCTGTAAAGCAGGGCGTGCGGATCGTTCGCTTGCGTCATGGCACCCTATGTAGGGTGCGAGCTGCTTAAGGAACAGGGGTCAGCGATGGCCGGGATCGGCACCTTCGGAAATGTCCGTCAGGCTGGCCTGGTCGACTCCGTCGGCCGGTCCGCCTTCGAGTACGAAGCGGCGGTCGCAATAGCCGCAGTCGACATAGCCGTGTTCGTCAATCTCGAGATAGATCTTGGGGTGGCCCAGTGCGGCGGCACGATAGTTCTTGCCGGTGCGGATGTCGGTCGCGCCATCGCACCAAACGCGGTGGGTGGTGACCTTGGTGATCTCGGGCGGAGGCAGGCTCATGTGGGCAGCCGATAATATGTGCTTTGTCGCCGCGCAAGGATTCGCCGCTTGTCGCGCTTCTTTGCGGGGCCTACCTCCCCCGCCATGACCACACCGCCTGCCATCCGTATCGACAATCTCGTCAAGCAATATGCCCCGCCGGTCCCGGGCGAACCGCCCAAGCTGGCGCTTAAGGGCGTCAGCTTCGACGTGCCGCAGGGGGGAATCTTCGGCCTGCTGGGACCCAATGGCGCAGGCAAGTCGACGCTGATCAACATTCTCGCCGGGCTTGTGATGAAGACCAGCGGCACGGCCGAGATCTGGGGCTTCGACATCGGCACCAATCCGCGCAATGCCAAGCGCTCGATCGGAATTGTGCCGCAAGAGATCGTCTTCGATCCCTTCTTCACCCCGTTCGAGGTGTTGGAGAACCAGGCTGGGTTCTACGGCATTACCAAGGCCCTGCGGCGGTCCGAGGAATTGCTGCGCGCAGTCCATTTGGCCGACAAGCGCGACGCTTATGCCCGCACGCTTTCGGGCGGCATGAAGCGGCGGCTGCTGATCGCTAAGGCCATGGTCCATTCACCGCCGATACTGGTGCTGGACGAGCCTACTGCCGGGGTCGACGTCGAGCTGCGTCGCCAGCTGTGGGAACTGGTGACCGAGATGAACGCCGAGGGTGTGACCGTGGTGCTCACCACGCACTATCTCGAAGAGGCCGAGCAGCTGTGCGATCGCATTGCTATCATCAATCACGGCGAGCTGATCGCCGACAAGCCGACCCGCGAGCTGGTGGGCATGGC
>NZ_JAYPTL010000056.1:8749-12142 GCF_038133525.1 Erythrobacter sp.
AGAAGATCGTCGCGATCACGGTCGACAAGGATCTGGCTGGCCCGATTATGGAGGAAGGCTTCGTCAAGGCCGAGGTGGTCGAACCGCGCCGGATCGAGATCACCTATGATCGCGACAAGGCCAGTGCCGGGCAGGTGCTCGCGCTGGTGCAGGGCCATGGTTATGCAATCGAAGACGTGACCACCCGCGAGGCGGACCTGGAGGACGTTTTCGTCCAGCTGACCGGGGCGGGATAGCTCGCGCGCATTGGTAACCCCTGGCCGGTGCCAGCCGTATCCGTGATCAGAAGGGCTGTGTCGCGGCCCATGGGAGACCGCTGATGTTCACCAGCGCAATACTGATCCTGCAGCTTGGGGCAGTGTCACCTTCTATCCCGCTTGAGCAGGCTCTCAGGGCACAGGACCTGCACGATGCCGATCCGCAAGCATGTCGTGCAGCGGGTCTGTCGGTCCAGGTGCTCGGTTCGGGCGGACCCGTGGCAGAGGGGCCGCGCGCAGGGACCAGTTACCTCGTCCGGGTGGATGGCGTGCCTCGGTTGCTGGTGGATATCGGTTCGGGAGCCTATCTGCGATTTGCCGAAGCCGGCGCGAGCCTCTCAGAGCTTGATGGCATCCTGCTGACGCATCTTCATGCCGACCATTCGGGCGATCTCGTCAGCGTGCTGATGAGTGGCGGCTTTGAAGATCGCACTGCGCCGCTTTCACTGCTCGGGCCGGATGCCGCGCCTCGTTTCCCTGCCGCCAGCCATTTCCTTGCAAGCCTGTTCGCCCACGATGGGGGCCCCTATTCCTATCTCGGCGGGTATCTCGACGGGACCGAAGGCAAACCCTTGCTGAAACCGAGCGACGTGCCGACCGCCAATGGCGATGCCGCGCCGGTCACATTTCAGTTTGCGCATAATCTCACGGTTACCGCTTTGCCCGTGCATCATGGCGCAGTTCCGGCACTGGGCTACCGCATCCAGCTCGGCGAACAGAGCGTGGTGATAACCGGAGATCAGAGTGCTTTTTCCGAGGGCTTCGAGCGCTCCTTGGCGGGTAGCAGGCCCCAACTGCTCTTCGCACACCACGTGATCCCCGAGGGCCCCGGCCAACCTCGCGGACTGCATCGCGCGCCGGAATCGATCGGCGAGTTGGCGGTGAAACTGGGGGCCGGACGGCTGGTGCTTGCGCACAATATGAACCGGTCATTGGCCAGCTTAGACGAAGGGTTGGCCGCCATCGGGATGAATTACGCCGGGCCCGTCTCGGTCGCCTTTGACCTCGATTGCTACGCGCCGTGACCTGCCGGTCTATTTCCCGCGATAGGGTAGACCTGCGTCGCGAACCTTCTGGACAGCCCACAGGTGCGGCTCGATCTCTTCCATCGGCGTCTTGCAGCTGCGGCAGCGGCCAACATGCGCGCCGTGCACGCGCCGTGTGTCCTTGCGATCGACCCTGTGGTGGCCAAGCGCGCAGGCGATAATGCCCAGTTTCATTGTCGTGCGACCCTTCCCTTGCGTAACCCCTGCCTGATCGCCGTTAACCAAACGCTGGGTTCCGGGAAGTGTAGAATCGGCAGGGCGTTCCGTGCTTGCCGCGCACCGAATGCAGATGCATGACGCGCCCATGACACACGCACATGATGTTCTGGTCATCGGGTCTGGCGCAGCCGGTCTTACTGCCGCACTGGCTTTGGCGCAGGAACGCAAGGTGCTTGTCCTCGCCAAGGGCAAGCTGACCAGCGGATCGACTGCCTGGGCGCAAGGTGGCATCGCGGCCGTGCTCGATGCGGGCGATACCTTCGAGAACCATATCCGTGATACGATGGTCGCTGGGGCAGGTCTCAACGATCGCGAGACTGTCGAATTCGTGATCGAGCGCGCACCCGCGGCGATCGACCGCCTCTGCGAATTGGGCGTACCCTTCAACCGCGACCATGGCGACCTGCACCTGACCCGTGAAGGCGGCCATTCGCACCGCCGGATCGTGCATGTGAATGACGCCACCGGCTGGGCGGTGCAGGCGGCGCTGCTCAAGGCGGCCGAGGAAAACCCGAACATCACCTTGCTGCCCAACCAGAGCTGCATCGATCTCGTCACCGGGCGCAACCAGGTGGATTACTCGGGCTCGGGCCGGGTCTGGGGTGCCTATGCGCTCGACGAGGAAAGCGGCGAAGTCGTGACGCATGTTGCACGTGCGACAGTGCTGGCGGCCGGTGGCGCGGGCCGTGTCTACCTGTTCTCGACATCCCCGCGCGGGGCGACGGGCGACGGGATCGCCATGGCCTGGCGTGCGGGTGCGCGCGTCTCCAACATGGAGATGATGCAGTTCCATCCGACCTGTCTCTACAATCTCGAGGTCAAGAACTTCCTCATCACCGAGGCGGTGCGCGGCGAGGGTGGGCGGCTGTTCAACCCGGTCACGGGCGAGCGCTATATGGAGAAGTACGACCCCGAGCGCATGGAACTTGCCCCGCGCGACGTCGTGGCGAGGGCAAACGACGATCAGATCAAGCGCTACGGCCTCGACTACGTCCATCTCGATATCAGCCACCAGCCGCCCGAATTCGTGATGGAGCATTTCCCCACGATTCACGAGAAGCTGCTGGGGCTGGGCATCGACATGACCAAGGAGCCGATTCCGGTGGTCCCGGCGCAGCATTATACCTGCGGCGGCGTGAAGGCTGGGCTCGATGCGCGAACTGACCTGCCCGGCCTGTGGGCTGCCGGCGAATGTACCGAGAGTGGATTGCACGGCGCCAATCGCCTGGCCTCGAACAGCCTGCTCGAATGCTTCGTGTTCGGCGAGGCGGCGGCGAAGGATATCCTGGCCAGTTGGGATCAACTCGATGATCCCCCGGCAATCCTGTCGTGGGACGAAAGCCGCGTGACCGATTCCGATGAAGAGGTCGTGATCAAGCAGAACTGGACAGAGATCCGCCGGTTCATGTGGAACTATGTCGGAATCGTGCGGACCACGAAGCGGCTGGAACGGGCCGCGCATCGCATCCGCATGCTGCGCGACGAGGTTGAGGACTATTACGGCCACTTCCGCGTGACCACCGACCTGATTGAGCTGCGCAACCTGCTCGAATGCGCCGATCTGATTGTGACGAGCGCCTTGAAGCGCCACGAAAGCCGCGGGCTGCACTTCACGCTGAACTATCCCCACATCGATCCTGTGCCACGCGATACGGTGTTGGTTCCCTAAAGCGACAGGTCAGATTTCGATGCTGCTCCCGCCGAGGCTCCAGTCCGCCTTGAGCATCCAGTCGTCCAGCGCGAAGTGGCGGACCACTGCCAGTGGGATCGGCTCAAGAAAGAAGACGCCCACGCTCTCGCCCATTTGCCAGGATATCTCGCCGCGAAGAGTCAGATCTTGAACGATCTCGATTTCGACAAGGGTTCCCATC
>NZ_JAYPTL010000056.1:12152-15225 GCF_038133525.1 Erythrobacter sp.
GTTCCCATCTGTGCGAGAATCCGGGAACAGGTGATCATGCAGCCTGACTGCGACAGGTTGCGCAACTCGCAGGGAATCGAAATCCCGCCGACCCGCGCAATAACTGCCAGGCTGGCATTTCTGCGCGGTTCTTTGCGGCGCTCCATTTCAACGTTCCCTGGAAGGTAATGCTACTCAGGACACTGTCGTAGCCAGCGACCGTACGCTTGTATGTACGCGACATTTCCGATCGCGGCATAAGGTTTGGATAACATTGATCGGTCGGGATGTGACAATGTGCGTGGACAAGCGGTCAGGATTCCGCTGAAATCCTTGGCAAAGGATCAATAGGGGAGAGTCCGGCGTGCCCACTGCGACTGCAAATGGAATAGAAATCCACTACGAAGAGCATGGTGATCCGGCGAACCCGCCGATGCTGCTGATCATGGGCTTCGGTGCCCAGTTGACCCTTTGGCCCGACGAACTGGTCGAAGCGCTTGCGGCGCACGGCTTCCACGTGATCCGCTATGACAATCGCGATATCGGGCTCAGCCACAAGTTTCACGGGGTCAAGGCTCCCGGGCTGATCAAGATGACCTTGCTTTCGAAGCTCGGTTTCAAGCCCAAGGTGCCCTATACGCTGGCCGATATGGCCGATGACGGGGCGGGCCTGCTCGATGCCCTGGGCATCGCCAAAGCGCATATTGTCGGCGCCAGCATGGGTGGCATGATCGCGCAGCATTTCGCCGCACGCCACGCGGACAAGGCTCTTTCGCTGACCTCGATCTTCTCGACCACAGGAAACCCCAAGCTCCCGCCAGCCAGGCCTGAAGCGATGAAGGTACTGGTGACCAGGCCGGCGAGCATGGACGAGGAGGTGCTGGTCGAACATGGCATGAAGCTTGCGCGCACAATCGGCTCGCCCGGATATCCGGCCGATGAAGACCGGTTGCGCGAACGGACGCGGGCTACCGTGCGTCGTAGCGTCTATCCCGAAGGGCCGACGCGGCATCTGTCCGCTATCGTCGCGGACGGTGACCGCCGCCCCATGCTCAAGGGCATTTCTGTGCCCACACTGGTCTTGCACGGTGAGGATGATCCGCTTGTCCCCGTCGAAGGGGGGCGTGACACCGCTGCCAACATTCCCGGCGCGCAGATAAAGACCATTCCCGGCTGGGGTCATGACCTCCCGCTTGAGCTGGTAGACGAGGTGGCCGACGCGATCGCGGCGCATGCCAAGGCGGCTGTGGGGGCGTGAACAAGGCACCGGTAGTGCCCAGACATGAAGAACGCCTTTGGGGGCATCCCAAGGGACTGATCTTCCTTGCCATGACCGAGATGTGGGAGCGGTTCAGCTTCTACGGCATGCGCGCCCTGCTGGTGCTCTACATGGTGCAGGAACTGCTTCTGCCCGGGCGGATAGAGAACGTCGCGGGGATGGGCGCCTATCGCAGCGTGGTAGAGAGCATCTTTGGCGAGCTATCGACCCAGGCTTTCGCGAGCCAGACCTTCGGGCTCTACGCGGGTTTCGTCTATTTCACCCCGCTGTTCGGCGGCTTGCTGGCCGATCGCTGGCTGGGCGCCAAACGCGTGGTCATGATCGGCATCGCGCTGATGACGCTGGGCCATTTTGCCATGGCCTTCGATGTGTCGTTCCTGCTCGCATTGCTGCTGCTGGTGCTGGGCTCCGGCTGTCTCAAGGGCAATATCGCGGCACAGGTGGGGCATCTCTACGAACGCCATGAGGAAACGCTGCGCTCGAAGGGCTATGCGATCTTCTCCACCGGGATCAATGTCGGGGCGACGATCGGGCCACTGGTTTGCGGATTGCTGGCGCAGGTCTATGGCTGGCATATCGGCTTTGGCGCGGCGGGGCTGTTCATGCTGGTTGCCGCGGTCGTCTATTTTACCGGCCTCAAGTACTTTGCCGAAGATCGCGCCGTCGCACCCGTGGGTGAGAGCCTACCTCCCCTCACCGCCAGCGAATGGAAGATGATCGCCCTGGTGGTCTGCGTCCTGTTGATCACCATGTGCCAGAGCTTCGCCTATGAGCAGCTGTGGAACGTCGGCCTTTTGTGGGTCAATGAGCGGGTCGATCTGACTATCGGCACGCTAACGGTACCGACCCCATGGTTTGCGTCGGAAGACAGCTTCGCCTCGGTCGTCGCGCTCCCCCTGCTTCTGGTGATCTGGGCCTGGCAGGGGAGGCGTGGGGGCGAACCTGGCGACCTGGCGAAGATCGCGACCGGGGCAATCATCATGGCGTGTTCCTCGGCCATGCTGGCTATCGGAGCGCTGAGCGCGCCCGACGGGAAGGTCTCGATCCTGTTTCCGCTGGTGGCCTATTTCCTTTCGGGCATCGCCTTCATGTACCAGTGGCCGACCGCGCTTGCGCTGGTTTCGCGCCGCGCGCCGAAGAAGATCAATGCGCTGATGATGGCGGGGGCCTATCTCACCCTGTTCGTGGTAGGGGTCGGCACGGGCTATATTGCGCGCTTCTACGAGCCTTTGGGCGACGTCGCCTTCTGGACCCTGCAGGCCGGCATTTCCGCCACTGGCGCATTGCTCGTGCTGTTTCTTGGTGGTGCAATCAAGCGGCGCATGGATGCCTTGGAGGATCTCGGCTAGGAGATCGGGAGGCGCCGCGTCTCGACCGGCTGTCGGCGGAAATCGACCAGCGACACGGCATTTAAGGCGTGGCTGCTGCATTCGTGAGGTGACTGGAACGAGTCGCTTGCGCGGAACAATCCATTGCATGCGGCCACGGCTCTCAATGTCATTTCGTTCGATCCGAAAAATTTGCTCAATTGTAAGAAAATTACAGATTTGGAAGGGTGCGACATGCTTACGTGCCCATTCCGACAATAATTTGACAGGAATTGGAATGGGCGTAAGTTCCCGCCTGCCCGGAGGTGCCCCGCAGATGCCGCCGGACACGGATCGACCATAGACCGTCAACGCTTGATAATAACCACCAGTCGCACATTGCGCGAAACTCTCTGCGGCCGATCATCTCTTTCGAGGAAAGGATGATCCTATGAACAAGCTAGCCATTCTCGCCATTTCTGCAGCGGTGACCGCCTCGGTCCTCGCG
>NZ_JAYPTL010000056.1:15235-21224 GCF_038133525.1 Erythrobacter sp.
TCGCAGGACATCGTGGTCGTCCCACAATCGCATGCGAACTTTGTTGCCCAGGTGTCCAAGGACCTCGACCGGCAACTCGCACGCATCCATTTCGATCCGCGTGAAGATGCAACGGGCATAGCCAAGGTGCGTTTCCAGGCTTCGCCCGATGGTCGGGCTACCCAGGTCGAGATCTATCAGCGGTCAGGAAGCGGACAGCTCGATTCTGCGGCACGGAGGGCCGTGCGCGGCCTGACCAATCTTACGCCTCTGCCCTACGGCAGTGAAGACGGGCAGGTGATTCAGGCCAACATTGTCGTGGCGGGGAGCCGGCAGGAGATGCAACGACTGACCAGCAGGCTGTCGCGCGAAGAAGCAGCACGGATCGCCAGGTCCCCCCAAGAGCGAGCGGTTCTCGCCCTTACCCTGGCACCGCGCCCGGTCTCCTGAGCTGAACGAGGTTCAGGAGCCGTCTCGGCGTGGAGGCGGCGTCTTTCTGCGGGGATGCCGCCTCGCGCCGGGATCGCTAGGTCAGTTCGTTTGGCGGCAGGCCCGGTTTGCGACCTTCCCCAACAAGTGCCGGATTCGAAAATTGCGCTCTGGGATTCGATGGATTCACAAGTCTGCAGTTTCATTTTTGCCCGCAAAATTTTTTTCACGGATTCATTTTCCGGCTTGCGCAGCGCGCCAGCCCAGCTTTTCCCACGCGTCGCTGCGTCGTAGCTCAATAACACACCCGATCAGATAGGCCCCTTGGCGCATTAAATCTTTATTGACCCTCTTGCGTGTGAGTCCCGCCTGATTCAGTATCTAGTGGTCGGGTTGCCGGGGATACCCACAAGACCTAGCTTTTTGAGCGCCCATCCCCATATGGGATGCGCGCCGATGATGCGCCGGGCTGTGGGAAAGAACGGGATAAGTTTTCGCCCCCGAAGACACGAAAATTGCTAGGCGGGAGGGACGCCCGCCGACTCGAACACAAGCGGAACGCGTGACGCGAGTCACACCTTTCGTCAGGGGCATCAACGGCGGGGCAAACGATGGATTTCAAAAGCGGGGATGAAGCGGCGATGGCACTGGATCTGGATATGCAGGACACCGCCGAAACAACAACAACACCGGCTAAGAAACAGCCCGAAAAGGCAATGACGATGGAAAAGGGCGACAAGGGGTCCGACGCACTGGTGGCTGAGGCGGCGGGTCAAGCCATGGCGGGCGCCATGGCCGAGATGGCCAAGGCTGCGGCGGCACCCAACGACGACAGCAAGAAGATCCTCGATCGCCGCTTCAACGTGGTGACCGATGCCGCGCGCGATGCGAACCTGACCGATTTCGGCAAGGAAACGCTGACCGACCGCTACTTGTTGCCCGGCGAAGACTATCAGGACCTTTTCGCGCGCGTCGCCGATGCTTTCGCCGATGACGAGGGCCATGCACAGCGGCTCTACGACTATATCTCCAACCTGTGGTTCATGCCCGCAACCCCCGTTCTCTCGAACGGCGGCACCACGCGCGGACTGCCGATTTCCTGCTACCTCAATTCGGTCAGCGACAGCCTCGACGGGATCGTAAACACCTGGAACGAGAATGTCTGGCTCGCCTCGAAGGGTGGCGGAATCGGCACCTATTGGGGCAATGTCCGCGGTATTGGTGAGCCGGTCGGCCTGAACGGCAAGACCAGCGGCATCATTCCCTTCGTGCGCGTGATGGACAGCCTGACGCTGGCGATCTCGCAGGGCAGCCTGCGCCGCGGCTCGGCCGCCTGCTACATCGATATCTCGCATCCGGAGATCGAGGAGTTCCTTGAAATCCGCAAGCCTTCGGGCGACTTCAACCGCAAGGCGCTCAACCTGCATCATGGCGTGCTCGTTACCGACGCGTTCATGGAAGCAGTGCGCGCTGGTGCTGAATTCGATCTCGTCAGTCCGCGCGACGGATCGGTGCGCAAGACCATCGATGCGCGCTCGCTGTTCCAGAAGCTGGTCGAAACCCGCCTTGCGACGGGCGAACCCTATATCGTCTTCTCCGACACGGTGAACCGGATGATGCCCAAGCATCACCGTGAGCTGGGCCTCAAGGTTTCGACTTCGAACCTGTGCGCAGAGATCACCCTGCCGACCGGGATCGACCACCTGGGCAATGATCGTACCGCGGTTTGCTGCCTGTCTTCGCTCAACCTCGAGAAGTGGGACGAGTGGAATAGCGACAAGCGCTTCATCGAGGACGTCATGCGCTTCCTCGACAATGTCCTGCAGGATTATATCGATCGCGCACCGGACGAGATGGCCCGCGCCAAGTATTCGGCGATGCGCGAACGCAGCGTCGGCATGGGCGTGATGGGTTTCCACTCCTTCCTCCAATCCAAGGGAATCGGTTTCGAAAGCCCAATGGCGAAGGTGTGGAACCTCAAGATGTTCAAGCACATCAGCGCCAAGGCTGAAGAAGCCTCGCTGGTGCTGGCGCAGGAACGCGGGCCCTGCCCGGACGCCGCCGAAACCGGCGCGATGGAGCGCTTCAGCTGCAAGATGGCGATCGCCCCCACGGCATCGATCAGCATTATCTGCGGTGGTACCAGCGCCTGCATCGAACCGATCCCGGCGAATATCTATACGCACAAGACCCTGTCGGGCAGCTTCATCGTGAAGAACCCGTACCTCGAGAAACTGCTCGACAAGAAGAGCAAGAACTCGGTCGCGGTGTGGAACACGATCCTGGAGAAGGGCGGTTCGGTCCAGCATCTCGATTTCCTCACGGTCGAGGAAAAGGCGACCTTCAAGACCAGCTTCGAAATCGACCAGCGCTGGCTGCTCGAATTCGCCTCCGACCGTGCGCCCTATATCGATCAGGCGCAGTCGCTGAACCTGTTCATCCCGGCTGACGTCGACAAGTGGGACCTGATGATGCTGCACTTCCAGGCATGGGAGAAGGGCATCAAGTCGCTCTATTACCTGCGCTCGAAGAGTGTGCAGCGCGCGGGCTTTGCCGGCGGCGTGGAGGCGGACAATACCGCTGATGCCGCCAAGTACGAACTTAGCGCCGGTGGCGAACAGACCGACTATGAGGAATGCCTCGCCTGTCAGTAGGCCCTTTCGGCAAGTATATTGAGATCGAATCCCGGCGCCGCCACTGCGGCCCGGGGTTCTTGCATACTGGGCACGCGATTCAACGGACGGTCGTCACGACCGTCTCTCGCCCAAAGCTAGCCCAGCTCTTCCACACTGGAATATGCCAGCTCGACGCGATTGCGGCCGCGTTGCTTGGCTCGATAAAGCGCCTCGTCAGCCCGCGCGATCAGGTCGTAGAGCGGCTGGCTCCGGTTCGTGCGGGCCACGCCGATGCTGGCGGTGATCTGGCTAACCTGTCCCGGACCGGTCGGTATCGCTAGTCCGGACAGCGCTTCACGCAGCAACTCGGCCAGCGTCGCACCATCGCAACTCTCGCTTTCCTTTAGCAGGGCGATGAACTCTTCTCCACCAAAACGGGCCACATGGCCACCATGGCGGGCAAGGCACCGTTCAAGCTCGCGAGCGACCTCGACCAGGCAACGATCGCCGGCCTGGTGGCCATACCGATCGTTGAATTCCTTGAAGTGGTCCAAGTCGATCATCATTAGCGCCGTCACACCGTTGTCGTGCGTGGCACGGAGTTCCTCGAACACCCGTTCGAAGTTGCGCCTGTTGGCCAGGCCGGTGAGCGGGTCACTCTCGGACAGTTCGCGCAGCAGGTCGTTGCGGCGTTCCAGCTCCTCGCGCACGAAGCGGTCGCGCAATGAGCGCAGGAATTCGCGTGCCTCGAGCTGCCACAGCCGCCGCATCAACAACATTGTCCCGCCGCCGCCCAGCAGCATCAGCACCATGTGTTGCAGCAGCATCTCTGGGGGAATTGCCGCCGGCACCATCCCGGCGATGGAGGTGGCCAGCGCAAACAGGAGCGTGTGCCGCAGCTTCTCAGCCACGGAGAAGGGCAGGGCGTGCAAGGACAGGACCAGCAGCAGGACCGTCGCCATGCTGAAACGCGCGATGACATCGCTGCCCGCATGGGCGGAAAGCCAGATTGCACTGGCCGCGAACAGCGCCAGCGTCGCTGACGCAACCGCCTTTGTCTGCTGCAACATGCCGCGCCGCAGCAGTGCCAGCCCGGCCAAATTGAGCGGGATGATAGTCGCCGCGCGCAACAGCAGGGCATCAAGTGCCATATGCGGAATCGCCAGCAGGTCGACCAGAGTGGCGCCAATCGCGATGGCAGAGCCGAGCTTGAGCTGGAATGCCAGTTCACGCTCTACCCGGCGCCTGCGCTGGGAATCCCAGGCCGAACGCAATGGGCCCGGCCAGTCGCGCAGCCGTCCGGGCGCGGCAATTGCCGCGTCAACCATCTGCGGCAACCTGCCGTCGGTAAGGCCAAAGGCACTATCCATGGCCCCGACTTAGAACGTCGCGAGTTAACGCGCGGATTGGGGGGCTGGTTAGGGCGGTATTGCGCGCTATGCTGACTAAATCCCTAACGCGCGATTCAGGACATCTGAAAACCCTGTTTGCGACACTTTCTGTGGTGCTGCTCCAGCCCGCGACATTTCGCGATAGCAAGCCGCTTGCGCTGCGCAGTGGCTCGTGTATCTGCGACTGCAAATCACTCGCAATAAAGGATATCGGAATGCGCAAGTGGCACCGCTGGTTGTCGCTCTTCTTCGGGGTTTTCATGCTCTTCATCGCGGCAACCGGCCTGCTCAGCCATTGGGCGGCGCTGTGGCCCGAAAATGGTGCCTTCGTGCCCGAGGCGCAGGCTCATGGTGAAGCCGAAGCCGCAACGGCCAGCCCCGAACAGGTCGCCGTGCCGGCCGAACCGGAATTCGTCTGCCCCGAAGGCTGGCGCTGTTCGCCTCCGCGCCCGACCACCGGTCCGCGCGCATGGGTCGGCTTCTTCCACCACCTCCATTCGGGCGAGGAGTTCGGCAACGCCGGCGTCGCTATCTCGATCCTGTCGGGTTTCGCGCTGCTGTTCTTCTCACTCTCGGGAATCTGGATGTACGTTCGCATGTGGGCCGACCGCCGCCGCCGCGGGGCAAAGGACCGCTGGTTCTGGAAGTGATTTTTGCAGGCGCCCGGGGCGATCCCTCGGGCGTCTGAACGATTGCACCCATAGATTTGACGCCCCACCCCCCTTGCGAGGGGCAGGGCGCCGGGGTTCGCGGACCAGGCCCGCAAAGAGGGGAAACCGGCCCTGGCCGCTGTTCCCCGGGAACCCGCGCGCCGGAAGGGTGAGGGAGGATCCCCGCCGTCGCGTCGTTCGGATAACGGATGGGCGTGGCGCGCGTTCCCCGGAGGGTCGCAATTGCGCCGCTGTTTGAGGGCATCTTATCCCCGCCGAATCGTTAGGCCTTGCCTTCGATTCCGGACCATGATTCCCTATATGAGTCGTTCGGTCCGAACACGTGGAGATACAAGATGTCGTTGCTGGAAGCCCGCAAGACCTACAAGCCCTTCGAATACCCCTGGGCCTATGAGTTCTGGAAGCGCCAGCAGCAGATCCACTGGATGCCCGAAGAGGTGCCGCTGGGCGAAGACTGCCGCGACTGGGCGCAGAAGATCACTGATCACGAAAAGAACCTGCTCACGCAGATCTTCCGCTTCTTCACCCAGGCCGATGTCGAGGTGCAGGATTGCTATCACGACAAATACGGCCGCGTGTTCAAACCGACCGAAATCAAGATGATGCTGACCGCCTTCTCCAATATGGAGACGGTGCATATCGCCGCCTATTCGCACCTGCTCGACACGATCGGCATGCCCGAAGCCGAATATTCGGCCTTCCTCGAATATGAGGAAATGAAGGACAAGCACGACTTCCTGCAGCAGTTCGGGGTCGATACCGACGAGGACATCGCGCGCACGCTGGCGGCGTTCGGCGGCTTCACCGAAGGCATGCAGCTGTTCGCCAGCTTCGCCATGCTGATGAACTTCCCGCGCTTCAACAAGATGAAGGGCATGGGCCAGATCGTCAGCTGGTCGGTGCG
>NZ_JAYPTL010000057.1:0-20782 GCF_038133525.1 Erythrobacter sp.
TCTCATAGGTCAGTTCCTGCCACTGGCGGACCATGCCCATGTATTCGTTGTTGAGGATGAACACCTTGACCGGCAGGCGGTACTGGCTCGCCGTGCCAAGCTCCTGGATGTTCATCTGGATGCTGGCTTCACCCGCGATGTCGATCACCAGGCGGCCGGGATTGCCCAGCTGCGCGCCGATGGCGGCGGGCAGGCCGTAGCCCATGGTGCCGAGGCCTCCGCTGGTGAGCCAACGGTTGGGGCCGAAGAAGCGGAAATACTGCGCCGCCCACATCTGGTGCTGGCCGACCTCGGTTGTGATGATCGGATCGTAGTCCTTGGTCAGCGCAAACAGCCGCTCGATACTCTTCTGCGGCATGATGAGATCGCTGCCCTTGTCGGGGTAGGCGAGGCAGTCGCGTGCCTTCCACCCGAGGATACGGGCCTTCCACTCGCTCAGGTCGCGCGATTTGCGACTACCCCAGGCTTCGAGAAGCTGCTCGAGGACATGGGCGCAGTCGCCGACTATACCCAGTTCGACCGGGACGATCTTGTTGATGCTCGCACGATCGATATCGATGTGGATCTTCTTGGCCTCGGGCGCGAAGGCATCGAGGCGTCCGGTGACGCGATCATCGAAGCGCGCGCCGATGGCCACGATCAGGTCGGCCTTGTTCATCGCCATATTGGCTTCGTAGGTGCCGTGCATGCCCAGCATGCCCAGCCAATCGGGATGGTCGGCAGGGAAGGCGCCCAGGCCCATCAGCGTGCTGGTGACGGGGGCACCGGTGCGATGCTGGAGCGCGCGCAGCATCTCCGTCGCGCGCGGGCCGGCGTTGATCACGCCGCCGCCGGTATAGAAAACCGGTCGCTCGGCCGCGGCGAGCATTTCGATCGCCTCGGCAATCTCATCGGCGGCGCCAACCATGCGGGGCTGATAGCGATGCGAGGGCAGGGACGCCTGGTCCTGGCCATCCCAGCAGGCCATCGCTATCTGGACGTCCTTGGGAATGTCGATCAGCACCGGACCCGGGCGGCCGGTCGTCGCGATACGAAAGGCCTCCTCGATCGTCGCGCACAGGCGCTCCGGGTCCTTCACCAGGTAGTTGTGCTTGGTGCAATGCCGGGTGAGGCCGATGGTATCGGCTTCCTGGAACGCATCGGTCCCGATCAATGCGGTCGGCACCTGGCCGGTGATGACCACCATCGGGATCGAATCCATATAGGCGTCGGCAATCCCGGTAACGGCATTGGTCGCGCCGGGGCCGCTGGTGACGAGCACCACACCGGGCTTGCCGGTGGAGCGTGCATAGCCTTCGGCAGCGTGGGCCGCCCCGGCTTCATGGCGCACGAGAATGTGGCGAATGTCTTCATCGGCGAAGAGTTCGTCGTAGATCGGCAATACCGCGCCGCCGGGATAGCCGAAGACGAACTCGACTCCCTGCCGCTTTAGACATTGCATCAATATGGCCGCGCCGCTGCGCTCGGTGCTCACGTTACTCTCCGACCCGTTTTCATGGATTAAAGTGACAAATCGGCCCGGCACTGGGGTCTGAAGTGCCGGGCCGACGGGACCTTCCTTATGGGCCTGTCGGTTACAAAGTCAACTCGTTTCACGTAACAAAGATACAAAAAACTCTGGTACGTTGATATTTTTGTTTTCTGAACGCCTCCATTCAACCGGCGGCTGATGACGGAACCAGGTGAACTGCCTCTTCGCGTACTGCCGCGTGGCAATCTGGCCAGCGGCGATTGCTTCATCGCGCCCACGTTCGCCATTGAGATAGGCCGAAAGTTCGGGCACACCGATCGCGCGCATGACCGGGAGCGACGTGTCGAGATCGCGCTCAAGCAGGCGCTCGACCTCGGCCACAGCCCCGCGATCCATCATTTGCAGGAACCGCCTGTCGCAACGTTCGTAGAGCCACTCCCGCTCCGGCAACAGGACCAGTGCGTGCAGGTTTACCCTTTCGGCAATCCCTCCCTCCTTGTGAGCCTGCCAGTCTGCAATCGCGCGACCGGTCGAGCGGATCACTTCGAGCGCTCGCGTTGTGCGTGCGGCATCGGCCGGGGCCAGCCGCGCGGCGGCGGAGGGATCTTCCCGTTCGAGTGCAGACCTTGCTTCCGCCTGCGGCAGCGCCCGGACTGCCGCTCGAATCTCGGGCGCGATCGCCGGGACCGGAGCGATACCGTCGAGCAGGGTGCGCAGGTAGAGGCCGGTCCCTCCGCACAGGATCGGGATCGCGCCTTCGGTGTGCAGACTCGCAATTTCACTCTTCGCCGCTGCAGCCCAATCGGCCGCAGAACATGCCTGTGCGCCATCCCATGCACCGAACAGGCGATGCTCGATCCCATCCATTTCCGCTTCGGTAGGGCGGGCCGACAGGACTTGCAGGTCGGAATAGACCTGCGCGCTATCGGCGTTGATCACGACTGCGTGACGGCCTGATTCTTCCAGCCACCGGGCCAATTTCACTGCGAGATCGCTCTTGCCGCTGGCGGTCGGCCCTGCAATGAGCGCGACCGGCGGCCTCGGCCCCGGATTGTCAGGAGGTTGCACATTGCTCATCGCCCGGCTGATAGCAGACCAGGACGGCATCGAAACCCGCATGGATGCGGCAATAGAGGCTTTGGCCGGGGTGGGCATGCCGGTTGCGATGGCGGGCTTGCTCGAATCCGGCGGTGATGTGCTTCAGTTCTCCCTGCCCGAGGGGGACAGAGCGGTGCTTACCGAAACCCTGGTGGCCTACTTCGGCCAATGCGACCTGCTAATTGCTGACCATCAGATTGAAATTCCGCGGCTCTTCGTTTCGGACATGGATTCCACGATGATCGGACAGGAATGCATCGACGAGCTCGCCGATTTTGCCGGGATCAAGGATCGCGTGGCGGCAATCACCGAGCGCGCCATGTTGGGTGAGCTCGATTTCCGTAGTGCCCTGCTAGAGCGGGTAGGTCTGCTCGAAGGTCTTGAGGAAGGCGCGATAGACCGTTGTCTTGAAGAAAGAATTTTTCCCGTCGCAGGTGCGAAGACGCTTGTTGCGACATTGCGTGCCAAAGGTTGTCGCACGGTGTTGGTGACCGGTGGGTTCCATCATTTCGCCGACCCGGTTGCGGCGGAACTCGGCTTCGAGCGGGTGGTTGGCAACCGACTGGCTGTGGCCAATGGCAAGCTCACTGGCGCATTGGCAGGTCCGATCAGCGATGCGTCAACGAAACTCGCCACGCTAGCGGAAGAGCGGGAGATACTGGGAGAGGGGGCTCGGGTGCTGGCGACCGGCGATGGCGCAAACGACATCCCGATGATCCAGGCCGCCGACTACGGGATCGCCTATCGCGCGAAGCCCAAGGCGCGTGATGCTGCAAACGGGCGCATTGTGAGTGAAGACTTGACCGCGATCCTGAAACTGTTTGGCATACCACCCCGCGAGTGGGTCCTTGGCTAGGGTGGGTGTTCCGCTGTTTGACTGCGTCAGCTTGCGGGTAGGGTGACTGCTGTGTTGGTGAGGAAACCTGCACAGCAGGTGATACTCCAGGAAATCCAGCTTTTTGGCGAGCCTTTCCAATTATTCTGCTTCAGTTTCGATTAACGACTGAACGTGATAAGGGCGGGAAGTCATGAATCAACAAACCGAATATTTCACTGGGATCGAGGCTGCAAAGGACGGAACGCCGCTGCGTCATCCGGATCGCCCGCAACCCAAGTATCAGCCGCTGAAAGCGCTCAAGCATTTCCGCATCCTGCTGAAGGACAAGGAAAACACGGCCGAAGTATTCAAGATCTACGATGCCCTGCCGAACAAAGCGTTCATGCCGCGGGTTCGCGATCTGACCTTGAGCGCGCAAGGCGAAGCGCTGCGTGCGGCGGAGCCCTTCCTGCCGGCACTACTCGACGATCATGACGAGCTGCGCAAATTGCCCAAGGGCAGCGTTGCCCATGCCTATTGCGATTTCATGGAGCGTGAAGGTCTGTCGGCTGCGGGCCTGGTCGAGGAATCGGAGAAATCGGGGCGCCCAACCTACCCCGACCTGGTTCAGTGGTTCGGATTCCGCCAGCGCGACACGCACGACTTGATGCATGTACTCACCGGCTACGGGCGTGATGCCTTGGGCGAACAGTGCGTGCTGCTGTTTACCCACGGGCAATCACCAAGCCAGGGGCACCTATTGCTGGGCTATGCGGGGTCACTGCACATCAAAACGCTTGTTCGTGGCAGTGCAGCGCCGGTTCTCAAGGCGACGCGCGAGGCACATCGCACTGGGCGGGCGTGCCCGCCCTTGGTTGGGCTGTCGATCCGCGAACTGCTGGCAAAGGACCTGCAGCAGGCCCGGACGGAACTGAATATTCCAGACCCTTACTGGTATGGCGAATGCCATCGTATCTGGCGCAGCGAAGGGATCGATCCCTACGATCTGCTTGCCAAGAATGAGCTGCAGCAAGCTGCGGCCTGATTGTCAGATCCAGCTGGAAATCTGTTCCAGCGACTTCTTGACCAATGCGCGCGTGGGGACCGTTGCATCTTCTGACGGATGACCCACGACGATGACCATTAATGGCTTCTCGTTCTCGGGGCGCCCGCAGATCTTGCGCAGGAAGCCCATCGGCGATGGCGTATGCGTCAGCGTTGCGAGGCCAGCTTCATGCAGCGTTGCGATCAGCAAGCCACAGGCAATGCCGACGCTCTCGGTGACGTAATAGTTCTGGGTAACCCCATCTTCGGCGATACCGCCCTTGCGCTGGGCGAAGACCACGATCAGCCAGGGTGCAGTATCCAGGAACGGCTTGTCGGCATCGGTACCCAGCGGCGCGAGGGCTTCGAGCCACTCCCCGCTGGCCTTACCTTCGTAGAAAGCCTTCTCCTCTTGCTCGGCAGCCTCGCGAATGGCCGCCTTGGTTTCAGGCGAAGATACTGCGACGAAGTGCCAAGGCTGATGGTTGGCGCCGTTTGGTGCGCTTCCCGCCGCTTCGATCGCTGCCTCGATCACTTCGCGCGGAACGGGTGCGTCCGAAAAATAGCGGCAGGTCCGCCGTTCCTTCAGGCGATCGCGGATCGCATGGGCACGGGCAATTCGCTCACCATCGGGGATGGGGGGCAGGGCGTAGGGAACGGTCTCATGATCGCGCATGGCCGCCAACTAGCGCGTAAGTCTATGAGAGGCGAGCCTTAGTTGCGTCCGCGGGAAGCCACTGCCGCTGTTGATGGAAGCGGGTTCAGCGCAGTTCCTTGCGGATCACCAGCTTCAAGCCCGACCAAACATCGTCCACCGCGCAAACCTTTGTGTCGACCAATCCCATTGGCAGGCACACTTCGCGAATGGTGTCCTCGGTAATATCGGTCGGAACTTTGGTGGCCTTCTTCGGCCAGCTGACCCAGATGTGCCCGTCACGAGCAATCGCACCGAGCAGCAGCGCCAGCTTCGCTTCCAAATCGGCACGCTCCGTGACGAAGATGTGGACTGCGTCGGGTCCGTCCTCTGGCCCTCCGACAAAGGTCAGCTCGAGCGCATATTCGTCGATCTCGTCCAGCACGCTCTCTGGCATGCCGTCGAACCACACACGCTGGCCATCGCGCAATGAAAGCTTCTTTGCGAGCGGCGTGCCGGAATAGCCCGCCGGCACGCGATCAGCCTTCCATCCAGTCGCGGAAGAAGCTGCGATGCGCCTCACGCAGTTCGGCGAGGCTGGCCGAGCTGTCGCCGATCTTCAGCGCGTCGCCGCCAGTCTTACCGATCCGTTCGAACGGCACCTCGCTGCGGTCGAGATCACTCTCGTTACGATAGGTGACGATGTAGCGCGCCTGGCTCTCATTGAAGGCGAACTCGCTCGTCATCGGATCGATGGTCGCCCCAATACCTCCTGCCAACGCCATTTCCGCCAGTGCCACTGCCAGGCCGCCGTCCGATATGTCATGCACCGCAGTGACCTTACCGCCGGCAATCAACTTTCGAATAATGGCGCCGTTGAGCTTTTCGTCTTCGAGATCGACGCGCGGCGGCTCGCCGGCCTCCAGCCCGTGAATCTCGCGCAGCCACAGCGACTGGCCGAGTTCGGGATAGTTCGGTCCGATCACGGCTATGTACTCCCCGGCGGCCTTGAATCCCATGGTCGCCATCGTGTCGTAGTCGTCGATCAGGCCGACACCACCGATGGCGGGGGTGGGCAGGATCGCGGAGCCACCGCCGGTCGCCTTGCTCTCGTTATAGAGGCTGACGTTGCCGCTCACGATCGGGAAATCGAGAGCACGGCAGGCGTCGCCCATGCCCTGCAGGGCGTGGACGAACTGGCTCATGATTTCGGGACGCTGCGGGTTGGCGAAGTTGAGGCAATTGGTCACTGCCAGCGGGCGTGCACCCACCGCGCAGAGATTCCTGAAAGCCTCTGCGATGGCTTGCTTGCCGCCCTCATAAGGGTCTGCATAGACATAGCGCGGCGTGCAGTCCGTGCTGATCGCCAGCGCCTTTTTCGATCCATGCACCCGAACCACGCCGGCATCGCCGCCAGTCTGCAATGTGTCTGCACCGACCTGGCTGTCGTACTGTTCGGCGATCCAGTATTTCGACGCGAGGTTGGGCGTGGCAAGCAGCTTGATCAGGTCCGCGCAAATATCGCCACCTGGCGGGTTCGATGACAGCACGGGAACCTTGGCCCAGGCCTTGTACTCGTCCTTCGACAGGTAGGGCCGGTCGTACTCGGGCGCATCGGCGGCGAGCGGTCCGAGTGGGATGTCGCACACGACTTCGCCGTTGAACTCCAGAACCATGTGCCGCGTATCGGTCACCTCACCGATGACGGCGAAATCGAGCTCCCATTTGCGGAAGATCGCTTCGGCCATGGCCTCCTTGCCCGGCTTGAGCACCATGAGCATGCGCTCCTGGCTCTCGCTCAGCATCATTTCATAAGGAGTCATGCCCTCTTCACGGCAGGGCACCTTGTTCATGTTCAGCCGAATGCCGGCCTTGCCGTTGGTCGCCATTTCGACGCTGGACGAAGTCAGGCCCGCAGCGCCCATGTCCTGGATCGCAACGATGGCGTCAGTGGCCATGAGTTCGAGGCAGGCCTCGATCAGCAGCTTCTCGGTGAAGGGATCACCAACCTGCACGGTGGGGCGCTTGGCATCGGCATCTTCGCCGAAATCAGCGCTGGCCATGGTCGCGCCGTGGATCCCGTCGCGCCCGGTTTTGGAACCGACGTAAACGATTGGGTTCCCGACGCCGGTCGCGGCCGAATAGAAGATCTTGTCTGCATCGGCGACGCCCACGGTCATCGCGTTGACCAAGATGTTGCCGTCATAGGCAGGGTGGAAGTTCGTCTCGCCACAGACGGTCGGCACGCCAACGCAGTTGCCGTAGCCGCCGATACCCGCGACCACCCCCTTGACCAGGTGCTGCATCTTGGGGTGTTCGGGCCGGCCGAAGCGCAGTGCATTGGCATTCGCGACAGGCCGCGCACCCATAGTGAACACGTCGCGCAGGATGCCGCCGACACCTGTCGCCGCACCCTGGTAAGGCTCGATGTAACTTGGGTGGTTGTGGCTCTCCATCTTGAAGATCGCCGCCTGGCCATCGCCGATGTCGATCACGCCCGCGTTTTCGCCGGGACCGCAGATCACCCAGGGTGCCTCGGTGGGGAGTTTCTTGAGATGCAGGCGTGAGCTCTTGTAGCTGCAATGCTCCGACCACATGACCGAGAAGATGCCCAGTTCGACGAGGTTGGGCTCACGGCCCAGCGCGTGCAACACGCGTTCGTATTCCTCGGGGCTGAGGCCGTGCTGCTCGACGACTTCTGGGGTGATCTGGGACTCGGCAGTAACCATGCGCGCGCCCTTAGCGGCGCGCGCTGGCAACCGCCAGCCCCACGAGGCTCTTATGCCACCGCGTTTCGTCGAGCCAGTATGCGAGTGCGGTCAAGATGCCGTAGCTGACGAGAGCGAGTACATACATTCCCACACCCGCCTCGGTCGGTTGCGGACCGAACCAGTTGATCATCTGGAATACGAGCATCGTCCCAATCAGCACGAGCGGAGGCACGATCGGGCCCTTGGTCCGGCGCCAGTACCACCAGAAGGCTAGCAAGGTGATGCCAAGCTCGAGCGGTATCGCGATTTGCGGCGCGTTCCACAGCCCCAGGCCGATCTTGCTATCGCCACCCGCCAGCGTCAGGTCCGGTCGGTGGACAAGCAGGTCGAGAAACCAATGCGATACGACCACGACGGCGGCCCAGGTTGCTGCAGAGACATTTCTCGACAGCGCGAAGACCAGCACGCCGAAGCCGATCGCAAATACCAGCGAGCCCAGCAAGCTGTGCGTGAACGGCATGTGGTAAAGATCGAGCGGGTTCATCGCGGTGATGCCGGGCACGATCCTTAGATGCTCGATCCCCAGGATGGCGAACGTGAAGAATGCCCAATCGATGAGCTGTGCGGCAATGAACAAAGTGCCGAGGCGCGGAGCCTCATCGGTGACCGCGCGGGCTACAAAGGCGGGGGCGAAATGGCCGATAAACATGTGGTGTCCTCTTGCGACCTATTGGGACTTATTGGCTCAGGATATCTTCACCTTCGGCAAGGAAGCGGCGCATACGCACCATGGCTTCATCATCGGCGGTGAGTGTGTGGGCGAAGTCGGCGGCAGTCAGCGCGATCCCATCGGGCAAGGGCTCGCCACTGGCCATCCGTACCGCCATCCGCTTCACTGTGGCGACCGCCACAGGCGAAAGTGTCGCGAGATCGCGTGCGATTTCCATTGCCGCTGCAACTGCGTCCTCTGCGATGAAATCGACAAGGCCGATGCGATGGGCTTCGTCGGGACCGACGACACGCCCGCGCAAGACCATCTCCGTGGCGCGGGCCAGCCCGACCTTGCGGGCCAGCATCTGCATTCCACCCAGGCCGGGAATGATCCCGAGCCGGGTTTCGGGAAGGCCGATAGTGTAATTGCCTGTCGCGGCGACACGCATGTCACAGGCCAGTGCGAATTCGCAACCGCCACCCATGCAGGTGCCGTTTATCGCAGCGATGGTCGGTTTGGGATTATCGAGCAGCAGATCGGCAAGCGCATAGATTGGCGTAGCGGAACGCGGCGCTGCTTCTCCAGGCGTGGCGTTGCGCATTGCCTCACCCACAGCGACGATCTCACCAACATCGTAGTGGCGAATGAAAACGTCCGGAACGCCGCCGGTGAACACGATCGCCCGGATTGCGTCATCGGCCAGCGCACCGCGAAAATGATCAAGGATTTCCAGGGAGACCGCAGCGTTCAGGTAACCGCGTGGCGGGTTGGAGATTGTGAGGAGCCTTACCCTTCCTTCGTCGGTGATGCTGACTGCGCCAGTCATGCGCCGAACTTCTGCGCAACGAATGTAGCGAAGCTGGCGGCAAGCGCAGTTGCGAAGGCTCCCCAAAGAATGTCCACCACCGTGATGGTCGTCGACCATTGGCGCAGCGTCGCCTGGTTGGTGAGATCATAGGTGGCATAGCAAAGCGCACCCAGCAGCGCGCCGTTCAGTGCGGCCGTTCCGACGCCGCTTGCGAGGCCGGGCCGCACCGCGAACCAAACCATCCCGCCGATATAGGCGGCGTAGAACGCCAGCGCCGGGCCCATGCGAAAACTCGATGCGAGGAGGTCGCCCAGTTGTGGTCGATAGAAATTCGGCCCGGCCCAATTCAGCCATAGGGCGTCGAGCACGCCAAAGGCGATGGCTGCGGCGATGTAGGCGACTATCCACGTCATAAGTGGCCCCCCGAACTGCGCGCTTACTTGACCCGCTCGGCACGCGCGGTCAATGCTCGGCTGCGATGGATGAGGAACAGCCCAAAATCACCGAAATGACCTTCGAGGAAGCGCTTCGCGCGCTTGAAGGCGTCGTCCGGCGGCTCGAAAGCGGCGAGGTTCCGCTTGATGAGAGCATCGATCTCTACGAACGCGGCGAGGCGCTGCGCAAGGCGTGCCAGGCGCGGCTCGATGCGGCGCAGGCCCGTATCGAGAAGATCGTGCAAGGCGCCGACGGGAAACCTGCAGGAACAGTACCATTCGATGGGGACGGCGCCGCGTGAGCACGGTGGCGGCGATGCCCGGCATCCTTGGCGGCGCGTTCGAGCGCATCCAGGCCGATGTCGATAGTGCCTTCGACGCCTTCCTGCCCGTACCCCAGGACACACGCGCACGCCTGGTCGAGGCGATGCGTTATTCCGTGATCGGCAGCGGAAAGCGGGTACGCCCGCTTCTGGTTGCTGCAAGTGCGGAGCTTTTTGGGGTCAATCGTAGCGCGGCGGTCAATGCCGGGTGCGCCGTCGAAGCCATCCACGCCTATTCGCTGATCCATGATGATTTGCCCTGCATGGACGATGATGACCTGCGGCACGGCAAACCCACCGTGCACAAGGCCTTCGACCAGGCGACAGCCGTGTTGGCGGGCGATTGCCTGCACGCGCTCGCTTTTGAAATATTGACGCAGCCTGACACCAGCACCGACCCATTCGTCCAGGCCGAGCTGGTCAGAACACTGGCCCGGGCGAGTGGCCATGATGGCATGGCCGGTGGGCAGATGATGGACATGATGTCCGAGCAGCAGGAATACGACCTTCGCCAGGTCACCAGATTGCAGCAGCTCAAGACCGGCGCATTGCTTGCGGCAAGCGTCGAAATGGGGGCCATTCTCGGCCGCGTGCCGCCTGAAGGGCGTGGCCATTTGCGCGCCTATGCCCGGGACATCGGCCTGGCATTCCAGATCGCCGATGACCTCCTTGATGTCGAGGGGGACCAGGATAAGGCAGGCAAGGCGCTGCGCAAGGATGAAGAGCAGGGCAAGCAGACCTTCGTTACACTCATGGGTGTCGAGCAGGCGCGGGCCCAGGCAGAGATGCTGGTCGAACAGGCCGGCCGCCACCTTGCCAACCATGGCGAAGATGCGCGGCTGCTGATCGAGCTGGCGCGGTTTATCGTGAAGAGGGATCACTGATGGCCAAACGTATTGGCGTCTATCCGGGTACGTTCGACCCGATCACACTCGGGCACATGGACATTATCGAGCGCGGCGCGAAACTGGTCGATGAACTGATCATCGGGGTTACGACCAATATCGCCAAGTCGCCGATGTTCGACGATGACGAACGCATAGCCATGGTGGAACGCGAAGTCGCGGTGGCCGGATGCGGGAATTGCCGCGTGGTCGGATTCAACTCGCTTCTGGTCGATTTCGCCAAGGAGCAAGGAGCGACGACCATCGTGCGCGGGATCCGCGGCGTTACCGACTTCGAATATGAATACCAGCTCACCGGCATGAACCGGCAACTCAACCATGATATCGAAACTGTATTCCTGATGGCCGATGTCGCGTTGCAACCGATCGCCAGCCGCTTGGTCAAGGAGATCGCCATCTATGGTGGCGAGATTGGCAAGTTCGTGACCCCGAAGGTGCGGGCTGACGTGATGGCCCGGGTCGCCGAACGCGGACCGCGCAGCGGCTAGGTACCGTTCTGGCCAAACCATTCATTGAACGGACAGAAGCCTCCCGCTAGAGGCACCCCAATCCAGGACCCTGCCACGGAATGATGATGTTCAAGACTACGCTTGCCTTTGCCGCTGCCGCACTCGCAGTGTCTGCCCCATTCGCGGTTGCTGCTCAGGAGGCGGAGGCTGAACCCAAGGTTCAGCGTACCTATGACGCGGTCAATTTCGATATGTCGGTTGATCCTGAGAATATTCTCCTGCTCGACCTTTCCAACGGTCAGCGCGTCGCGATCAGGCTGATGCCAGGGTGGGCACCCAGCCACGTGGAGCGGGTCAAGTTGCTCGCACGCCAGGGCTTCTACAACGGCGTGATCTTTCACCGCGTGATCGATGGTTTCATGGCGCAGACGGGCGACCCGACTGGTACAGGAACGGGCGGTTCGGAGCTGCCTGACCTAAAGGCCGAATTCAATCCGATGCCCCACGTACGAGGGACGGTGGCCATGGCCCGCGCTTCAAGTGAAGACAGCGCCAACAGCCAGTTCTTTATTGTCTTCTACCCGCGTTTCAGCCTCGACCAGCGCTACACCAATTTCGGGCGGGTTATTTCGAACATGGCCGCGGTGGACGCGATCCACCGGGGCGAGCCGCCGCAGGATCCGACGCGGATCCTCCAGGCATCGATCGCAGCAGATAACCTTCCGCCGCCTCCGCCGCCGACGGTAGTCGTGGAAGCCCCGATTTCGATCGACGATCTGAACGCCCCGCTCGGCAACTGACTTCCCTTGAAGCGCACGTGGCCCTAAGCGCGCGCGCATGAAGGTCGATCTCTTCGATTTCGAGCTCCCAGCGGAGCGAATAGCCTTGCGGCCCGTCCGTCCACGCGATGCCGCGCGCATGCTGGTCGTCCGTCCGGACGGCCCGTTTGAGGATCGTGGCGTGCGCGACCTGCCGAACCTCCTGCGCAAGGGCGACGTGCTGGTCTTCAACGACACGCGCGTCATCCCGGCACAGCTGGAAGGGCGGCGCGGGGAAGCAAAGATCGGCGCAACGCTCCACAAACGAGTGGATCTGAGGCGCTGGCAGGCCTTCATTCGCAATGCCAAGCGCCTGCGAGAAGGCGATGAGATTGAGTTTGGCGGCGGTGTTTTCGCGGTGGCGGAACAGCGCTTGCCTGATGGCAGCTTCGTGCTGTCATTCGCCGGCGAGGAGCCTGTCGAGGTCCTGCTGGAGCGTGCAGGGCGGATGCCCCTGCCGCCCTACATCGCTGGGAAACGCCCCACCGACGCGCAAGATCGTGAAGACTACCAGACCATGTTCGCGCAAGAAGATGGGGCAGTGGCGGCACCAACGGCTGCACTGCATTTTACGCCTGAACTGATCGCCGCACTCGAAGCTGCAGGGATTGGCCGAGAAACGCTTACCCTGCATGTGGGCGCTGGCACATTCCTGCCCGTGAAGGTGGATGACACCGACGATCACGCGATGCATTCGGAATGGGGTCGGATCGAGCCTGCTGTCGCCGACCGGCTGAATGCGGCACGAAGTGCGGGGGGCAGGGTGATCGCGGTTGGGACCACCAGCTTGCGTCTGCTCGAAAGTGCAACGGGCGAGGATGGAGTGATCCAGCCATTTGCAGGCGATACGGATATCTTCATCACGCCCGGCTACCGCCTTCGCGCCGTCGACGGGCTGATGACGAACTTCCACCTGCCCAAGTCGACTCTGGTGATGCTGGTCAGCGCAATGATGGGGCGCGAACGGATAATGGCTGCCTATGCCCATGCCATCGACAATGAGTACCGGTTTTACAGCTACGGCGATTCTTCGCTCTTGCTGCCTTAACAGCCTGTGGCGGGGAACAGGCTGCTGGTTTCGATCAGCCTGTCGATCAGGGCATCGTCAGCGGGTATGCGGCCATCCAGCATGAGCATGGCGATACCGTGCGCGATAGCCCAGGCTTGCAGCGCCAGTCGTTCGGCCTTGTTCTTGTCGCCGGTCAGCGCCAGCGTGTTCGCTGCAAGCAGTGCCTGAGCCTGATCATTTTCCGACCCGTGCGCGATCGGATCACCCTGGGTGAACATGAACCGGAACAACGCTGGATGGGCGAGGGCGAAGCGCACGTAGGCCCGGCCCGTTGCAGCGAATGCTCCAGGGCCACCCCCGGCGGCTTCTGACGCCGCAAACTGCGCGTCATAAAGCATCTTGAGACCTTCCGTGGCCAATGCTTCTGTCAGTGCCTTCTTGTCGGGAAAATGGCGGTAAACTGCCGTGGGGGACACACCGACGGTGCGCGCCAGCTCTCTGAGCGAGACGTCCTTGCCTTCCTGGCCCTCCAATGCGGCAATTCCTGCTTTGACCAATGCTTCGCGCAGGCTGCCGTGGTGATAGGTTTCGGATGATGTTGACACTGTTACCATTGCTCGTATGTTTACGCCGTTCACTTTAACCGGAGCGAGTCGGCCATGGCAAGCGTCATAGAGAAAACCATCCGCAAGGCAGTTACCCCCGCAATCCAGGCCGTTGCCGGGATCAACAGGGCCCGGCTTGCCGATGCCTCTGAGAATCCCTTTGTGCACGGGATTCACACCCCGCTGAGCGAAGAGAAGACCCTGACCAGTCTTGAGGTGATGGGGACTATCCCGGCAGAGCTGGATGGCCGCTATGTGCGGATCGGACCCAACCCATTTGGTGAAGTGGGCAAGGGCCATCACTGGTTTATCGGTGACGGCATGGTCCACGGCGTTCGCCTGAAGGATGGCAAGGCCGAATGGTACCGCAACCGCTTCATCCGCTCGAATGAACTCGAATCCAAGGGTGGGCCGAAGGCGGTTGGCGGGCCGCGCCGTGGGATGGGCGATACCGTCAATACCAACGTCCTGGGCGTCGGCGACAAGATTATGGCGCTGGTCGAGGCGGGGTCCTACCCGGTGGAACTCGACGGCAACCTGGAAAGCGTCGCCTACAGCAATTTCGGAGGCGGGCTGGCAGGGTCGTTCACGGCGCATCCGCATCAGTGCCCGGTTACAGGAGAGCATCATGCAATCTGTTACCAGGCCGATCAGCCTGACAGAATCCGGCACGTCGTGCTCTCACGCGAGGGCGAGGTGCTCCGCGAAATCGATATCCCCGTCGCCAACGGTCCATCAATCCACGACTGTGCACTGACAGAGAACTATGCCGTCATACTGGACCTGCCGGTCACATTCTCGATGAAGACGTTGCTGGCGGGACACCGGTTCCCTTATCGCTGGAACCGCGAACACCAGGCCCGCGTGGGACTGATCCCCAGGAACGGTAGTTCAGACGATGTCATCTGGTGCAATGTTGACCCCTGCTATGTCTTCCACGTCGGCAACAGCTACGAAGATGAGGCGGGCAGGGTGATTATCGATCTGTGCGCCTATGAGACGATCTTCGATGGGGACATGCCCGGCCCATACGGCAAGGCGCTCGGGCTCGAACGGTGGACGGTCGATCCAGCTTCCGGGACCGTCGATCGGGCTACGCTCGACAGCACAGGGCAGGAATTCCCGCGGCCCGACGAGAGATTTTTCACCAAGCCCTATCGCTATCTTTGGTGCGATGGCCTCGACGGAGACCTGGAGTTCTTTTCCTCGCTCCCGCTATATCGCCACGACTTCGAAACAGGTGAGCGTATTGCCCATGACTTCGGCGAGGGTCGGGTGCCGGGAGAATTCGTCTTCGTCCCACGCAAACCCGATGCGCCGGAAGGGGATGGCTGGGTAATGGGCTACGTGATCGATCGTAATTCCGGCACGACCAATCTCGAGATACTCGAAGCGATCTCGCTCGAACCTGTTGCGGCGATCCGTATCCCCCACATTATCCCCCCGGGCTTTCACGGGAACTGGATCGCGGCTAGCTGAACCATGTGGAGCCGATTCTCGAACTCAAAGGCCTGACCAAGGTCTATCCCGGCGGGCTGAAAGCGCTCGATTCCGTCGACCTTTCGATCCGCCGGGGCGAGATTTTCGCCCTGCTGGGGCCCAATGGGGCGGGCAAGACCACCCTGATAGGCGCGGTCTGCGGCCTTGTGAGGTCCAGCGGCGGAAGCATCCATGCCTTCGGCTATGACCTCGCCACCGATTGGCGCAGGGCGCGTTCCCGGATCGGCCTGGTTCCCCAGGAAATGGCCACCGACATGTTCGAAACGGTCTGGCGCGCCGTTTCCTATTCCCGCGGCCTCTTTGGCCTCGCTCCCGACAAGGGGCGGATCGAGGAAATCCTCAAGAGCCTGGCGCTATGGGACAAGAAGGACGAACAGATCAGGGCCCTGTCCGGCGGGATGAAGCGTCGTGTGCTGATTGCCAAGGCCTTGGCGCACGAGCCTGACCTGCTGTTTCTCGACGAACCCACCGCTGGCGTCGATGTCGAACTGCGCAAGGGCATGTGGGCGATCATCGACCAGATGCGCGCGCGCGGCGTCACGATCATCCTGACCACGCACTACATCGAGGAAGCCGAGGAGATGGCCGATCGTGTCGGCATCATCTCCAAGGGGCGGCTGATCATGGTCGAGGAAAAGGAAGCGATGATGGCCAAGCTCGGCCGGACCGAAGCGCATATCGCTCTGGCGGAGCCGATGTCCGATCTGCCCGCGGCCTTGGCTGCCTATCCTGTCGAGCTGGAGGACGGCGGCAGTTCGCTGCGCTACCGCGGCGGTGACGGGACCGGGAAGGGCAAGGCCGAGGTTGCCGAGTTGACCAAGGTCCTTACTCGCGCCGGCATCGATTACACCGGCATCGAAACGCGCGAAAGCAGCCTCGAGGATATTTTCGTGTCCCTACTTGGGGAGGATGCGGCATGATTGCCTGGCGCTCGACCTGGTCGATCTACAAGCGCGAGCTGTTCCGCTTCCTGCGCACCGCCTTCCAGTCGGTATTGGCCCCCGTTCTCACGACCTCGCTCTATTTTATCGTTTTCGGCGCGGCCATCGGCGGGCGCATGCCCGACCTTGGTGGAGTGAACTACGGTGCCTTCATCATTCCCGGCCTGCTGATGCTGACGCTCTTGGGCGAAACCACCAGCAATTCGAGTTTCGGCATCTACATGCCCAAGTTCACCGGGACGATCTACGAGCTCCTAAGTGCACCGGTTGGTGTAGCCGAGACACTGATCGGCTTCGTCGGTGCTGCCGCAACCAAGAGCCTGATCCTGGCGACGATCATCCTCATCACGGCGCGCCTGTTCGTAGATTACTCGATCGCCCACCCTTTCTTGGCCGTGATCTACATCATGCTGGTGGCCGCGGCGTTCAGCCTGTTCGGTTTCATCCTCGGCATTTGGGCGGACAATTTCGAGAAGTTGGGGATCATCCCAATGCTTTTCCTGACACCGCTGACCTTCCTTGGGGGAACGTTTTACTCGATCGACATGCTGCCCAAGCCGTGGGACACGGTCGCGCTGGCAAATCCGATCGTCTATCTCGTCAGTGGGTTACGCTGGACTTTCTACGGCACAGCTGACGTCGATATCCGCGTGAGCTTTGCAATCACGCTCGGCTTCCTTACACTCTGCGTCGGGATTATCGCTTACATCTTCAAGTCGGGTTGGCGCCTGCGGGCTTGAGCCCGCGAAACTTGCGAAAGTCTGAGCGCGCCATTCAGCGCGCGGACAGGCGGGGCTGCGCAATTGGCAGCCCGCCGATGCATTCGGCACCCCCCAAATCAAGGATAAGATAAGACATGAGAAAAGTAGCCTTCACCGTCGCTGCGTTGGCAGCTGCGATGGCCCTCCCGACTGCCGCACAGGCGCAGGACGCAGTCCCTGGGGATGGCTTCATCGGTGTATCGGCAGGTTATCACGACCTCGGCTTCGCCGATGAAATCGATGACATCGCGCCTGGCGCCGATGTCGATGATTCGAGCCCGATCTTCGGGGTCTTCGCTGGCTACGACCTTCCGATCGGCTCGAACCTCTTTATCGGTGCTGAAGCCAACTACAGTTTCGGTACCGATGCGCTCGACAGCGAATATGGCGCCGCGGCCCGCCTCGGGATCCGCATTCCTGGCGGCACCAAGGTCTATGCCCGTGCCGGCTACCAGGAGATCAATGTCGATTATAACGAGATCATCAACGACAACAGCATCGACTTCAGCGGCATCGACGATACCGACGGCGACTATCTTGTCGGCCTCGGCATCGACATTCCCGTGGGCAAGGTTTTCGTTCGCGGCAACGTCGATACGATCGCATTCGACACCACCCGCGCAACCGTAGGCGTCGGCCTGCGCTTCTGATCGCGCTTACTGTCACAGAATTGGTCGGTCTCCCCAGCGGAGGCCGGCCTTTTCGATTCAAAGGTGACAGGGGGAAGTCGCCCAGCTAGCGCAGCGCCGATGCCTGCCCCTCGTTTCGATTTCCAGGTCCACGCCACCGATGGGGCCGCGCGCACCGGTCGTATCGCCATGCGTCGCGGCGAGATCCGCACGCCCGCATTCATGCCCGTTGGCACTGCGGCGACGGTGAAGGCGATGAAGCCCGAAACGGTACGCAAGACCGGCGCCGATATTATTCTGGGCAACACCTACCACTTGATGCTGCGCCCAGGTGCAGAGCGAGTCGCCAGGTTGGGTGGGCTGCACAAGTTCATGAACTGGAAGCGCCCGATCCTGACCGACAGCGGCGGTTATCAAGTCATGAGCCTTTCGG
Source organism: Erythrobacter sp. (assembly GCF_038133525.1). GTDB lineage: Bacteria > Pseudomonadota > Alphaproteobacteria > Sphingomonadales > Sphingomonadaceae > Qipengyuania. The sequence continues at coordinate 18,103 of NZ_JAYPTL010000057.1, forward strand.
ATCTGCGCAAGCTGACCGAAGAAGGCGTCGAGTTTAGGAGCCATCTCGATGGCTCGAAACATATGCTCACTCCCGAACGCTCGATGGAAATCCAGCGCCTGCTCGGTAGCGATATCGTGATGGCGTTCGACGAATGCCCCCGCGCTGACCGGCCACGCGATGAGATTGCGGCGAGCATGGAGATGTCGATGCGTTGGGCGAGGCGCAGTCGCGCCGGGTTCGATGCGGGTGAGGAGCATGCAAGCCGCGCCGCACTGTTCGGCATCCAGCAAGGTGCGCTCGATGAGGAGCTGCGGAAGATCAGCGCGGACAAACTCACCGATATCGGTTTTGACGGCTACGCAATCGGCGGCCTTGCCGTGGGTGAGGGCCAGGAGGCGATGTTCGCAACGCTCGATTTTGCACCCGGTCAATTGCCCGAAGATCGGCCCCGCTACCTCATGGGCGTTGGCAAGCCCGACGACCTGGTTGGTGCGGTCGAACGGGGGGTCGACATGTTCGATTGCGTGCTGCCGAGCCGCTCAGGCCGTAACGGTCAGGCCTTCACCTGGAACGGTCCGATCAATTTGCGCAATGCGCGTTTTGCGGAGGACCAGGATCCGCTCGATAATCGCTGTGCCTGTGACACCTGCGGCACCTATACTCGTGCCTACATTCATCACCTGGTGCGGTCGGGCGAAATCCTCGGTGCGATGCTAATGACCGAGCACAATATCGCCTTCTACCAACAACTGATGCAGGCGATGCGCGATGCGATTGGAGAAGGGCGCTTCGCAGTCTTTGCCGCAGATTTTCGTCGGGATTACGTCACTTCACGATAATGGTCCTGCGCACCTTCACACCTGCGTAACCGCACGGTCGTTCGCAACGTATGTAGAGCATGCCTCGCGCACTTCTTGCCTTGCTCGTTGTAGTTCTTTCAATGGGTAGTGCGCAGCCTGGTTTCGCGACGATCTGGTCGAAGGATGTTTCCGTCGATTGTGTTGAATCCTGCGATCACGCTTGCTGTAGTGATCGGTCCTATTGCGCTGACCCGCTAGCCTGCCGCGCGCTTACCCCAACGATCCTTGTACCTGCTTTGCAACTGCCCGATTGGGCACCCCGCTCTGCTGTGCTGCGCAGTAAGGCAAGTCATCCTTTGCTATCGGTATCACGTGGACCGCCGGTGCCACCACCGCGAAACGATACTCCATGAAGCTGGAATAATTATGTAGTCAGATTGGAGTTATCTTATGAAAATCGTTACAAAAATCGTCGCCTTTGCCGCTCTTTTCAGTTCGGGCGCAGCTTTCGCCGCTGATCCGGGTGGCGTAGTTCAAGCGTGCTGTGAGCTCGCAGTTTGCTGCGGTCTACCGTGTTGCTGACGATGTGATTGGGGTGGGGTTGGCGAATGCTAACCCCATTCTTGTTGCCGGTTTCGGGCATAGGGTACGAACTGTATGCGAAGCCCTACCGTAACCGGAGTCATGGGGAGATTATCTTGCGTGGACTTCACAGTGAGGGCTAGATTTTAGTAAATTATAGACTTCCCTAAAACAGATCAGCCGATATTCATTGAGCTATCGATTTGGGGAGTCGCATTTTTTGAAAAACTGCTTTTACGCAGCTGTTGCTGCATCGCTCAGCATTGCCTTGTTTGCTCCAGTCAGTCCCGTCTCTGCGGAAACGGTAGAGGAGGCAGCGGCGACGTTCGGCATAAGGCAGTCTATTCTCGACATTTCCTTGTCACCGTCAGGAAACCGGATCGCGTTCGTTGGAACGGGCCCAGGTCACGCCGAGACGCTGAATGTAATCGATCTTGATGGCGATTGGGAAGTGAAGCCGATCTTCAATGTTACTGACGCCAATAGCGATCTAGTCTCATGTGAATGGGCAACGGACGAAAGACTTGTTTGCCGCCTCTATTTTATCGACAATTCGCAAGGCCAGTTACTGGGTTTCACTCGTGTGATCGCGTTGGGGGCAGACGGTAGCGACCCCGTATTGCTTACATCTCGTTCAAGTTCACGTTCACTCGGTCTGCGTCAAAACGGCGGTAATCTTGTGGCCTTGGACTCCCCTGAAGGGGAAGGGCGAATCTTGATGACGAGACAGGCCGTAGAAGAGCGGTCGGTTGGTACGCGCTTCGCCAATACCAAGAATGGCCTTGGCGTTGAGTCCATCGATGTCGAGAGCGGCCGGAGCCGGACAGTTGAGGCCCCGGATCCAGCGGCGGCCGGCTATCTTGCCGATGAGGACGGGCGCATTCGCATGTTGGTCCGTCAGCCGGACGAGGGGAGTACCGGCTATACTGGCAATCGCCTGATCTTTTTCTACCGTGATTTGGAAGGTGACGAGTGGCACAAGCTCTCGGAAGTCGAGATCAATTCGCAGAGCAGGGTTGGGTTGTACCCGCTCGCTGTAGATTCGAGCCGAAACGTCGCTTACGCCTTCGATGATATCGGGGGCTACGATGCACTGGTCGAGGTCCCTTTGGATGGGGTGGGCAAAGGACGAGTCCTGCTTGCTCGCAACGATGTAGACGTCGATTACCTGGTTCGGATCGGGCGACAGCGTCGGGTAATCGGTGTGAGCTATGCGACTGAAAAACGGGCTGTCGAGTATTTCGACCCTGCGATTGCCGCCTTGGCCAGAGGATTGAGCAAGGCTTTGCCGGGAACGCCCCTGATCGACATTGTCG
>NZ_JAYPTL010000058.1:0-20485 GCF_038133525.1 Erythrobacter sp.
AGCTGCGAATAGATGCCGCGCGCCCCGGCGATGCCCAGATCGGCGGCGACGGTGGCGGGCGGATTGGCGCAGCGCCCGAAGGGCTGCGGCGCGCCGGGGATCGAATCCGGGGTGGTGCGCACGGCGACGATCAGGTCGATCGCCCCACGCAGCGCGTCCCCCCGTCCGCTATCGGCCAGCGCCAGCGCTGCGGCATCGCGGCGCAGGTCCTGCGGCGAGGGTGCGCTCGCCGCGTCTTCGCCCGCCCAGTGGCTGGTGACCTGTCCCGCGCCCACCAGAACCGGCGTGCGTCCATCTATCGGCTGGCTGGCCTCTTCCATTGCATCTGCTCTCCCCAGAGTTGCAAACGCATATTTGAAATGATCGTTTGATTCGTCAAGCGGCCTTCGTCGCCGGTTTAGAGCGACTGGCCGTCGTCGACCGTCAAATCCGCCCCGGTGGTGTTCTTCGCCGCGTCGGAAAGCAGGTAGAGCACCGCCCCGTCGAGCCCGTCTTCTTCGACCAGGCGGCGGCGCGGAAAGCTCTTGAGATGGCGCTGGCCACCTTCGCTGGCGAACCAGTCGGCCACCATGTCGCTGGCGATATAGCCGGGCGAGATGCAGTTCACATTGGGGCCCGTGCGTGCCCATTCGCGCGCCAGCAAGCGGCCCATGTGGCTGACCGCGGCCTTGGAAGCGCTATAGGGCGCAATCCCCGGCGCGACGCTATGCGCCGTGATCGAGGAGACGAGCAACACCCTGCCGCGTTCGGCCACCCCGGCCGCGATCATCCGCCGCGCCGCTTCGCAGGCAGTCAGGAACACCCCCTTGGCATTGACCGAGAAGACCGCGTCAAAATCCTCGGCGGTGAGCGTGAGTGCGGGGCCGGACTTCTCGACCCCAGCGTTGGCGATCACGCTGTCGACCGGCCCGAACCGCGCCTCTGCCGCGTCGAAGGCGGCAGCAATCGAAACCGGGTCGGTGACATCGAGCGGGATCGCCAGCGCCGGCTGGCCCTGTCCTTCCAGCTCCGCCGCGATCGCTTCGAGCCGTTCGGTCCGTCGCGCACCGATCACCACCCTGGCACCTGCCGCGGCGCAGATCCGCGCGAAGCGTTCGCCCAGCCCGCCCGAGGCGCCGGTGATGAGGACGGTCCGGCCGTCCAGTCGAGGTCCTGTCCCAGTCACTGCTTGAAATTCCTCATCCCTGTTGCCGGGTTTGTGCGCGGCTGGCGGGAGGGCGTCAATCCACCCGGGCACGCCGCGGCAGGTGTTTGACAGTATCAGGCAGCATGTTAGGCGACGCCATGGCCAGCGGCGCACCCACAACCAAGCCAATTTCGATCGCCGCGCTCGTCGAGAGCGATCCGGTCGCGGCGGTCGAGCGGCTGCATGCCGCGCTCACCCGCGATCCGGGAAATGCGCCCGCGCACCGGCTGATGGGCCGCGCGCTGCGCAAGCTGGGCGATATCGAGGCGGCCGAAGCGGCGGAACTGGCCGCAATCCGCGCAACCACCCACGATCCGCAGATGATCGGCATCGCCGTGGCACTGGCCGACGGCAAGCTGAGCGAGGCTGAGACCGTGCTGCGCCAGCGCCTGTCGCAGCAGCCCACCGATGTGGCTGCGATCCGCCTGATGGCCGAACTAGCAGCACGCATCGGGCGGTTGGGCGATAGCGAGAAACTGCTCAGGCGGGCGCTTGATCTGGCTCCGGGCTTCACCGCGGCGCGGGCCAACCTGGCCAATGTGCTCTACAAGCAGAGCCGCTACGAAGAGGCGGCCAAGGTGCTCGACGAAGTGCTCGATCGCGATCCGGCGAGCCCCGGCAATCGCAATCTCATGGCCGCCACGCTGGGTCGGATCGGCGATTATGACGAGGCGCTCAAGCTCTATGGCGAGCTGACCGAGACCTTCCCCGATCACGCCAAGCTGCAGATGAGCTATGGCCACATGCTCAAGACCGTGGGGCGGCAGGAAGAAGGCGTGGCCGCCTATCGCCGCGCGCTGGCGGTCCAGCCGGACCTAGGCGAAGTCTGGTGGAGCCTCGCCAACCTCAAGACGGTCAGGTTTTCCGATGAGGATGTCGCGGCGATGGAGGCTGCGCTGGCGGGCGAACCCGCGCATGAAGACGCGCTGCACCTGCACTTCGCGCTGGGCAAGGCCTATGCCGACCGCAAGCAGGCCGAGCCGAGCTTTACGCACTACGAGCGTGGCAACGCATTGCGCAGCGAGGAGTTGGGTTATGACCCGCAGGCGATTACCGACCAGGTCGATCGGATGATCGCTGTGCTGACCCCGGAATTTATCGCCGCACATGAAGGCGTGGGCGATCCGACGCCTGATCCGATCTTCATCCTTGGCCTGCCGCGCGCGGGCTCCACGCTGCTTGAACAGATCCTCGCCAGCCACAGCCAGGTCGAAGGGACCATGGAGCTGCCCGATATCCCCGCCATGGCCATGCGCGAGGCGAAGAAGTCAGGCGGGGAGCTGCGCGACTGGCCCGATGCGGTGGCGGACATGCCGCGCGAACGCTTCGCCGAACTGGGTGCCGAATTCCTCGATCGCACGCGGGTGCAACGCAAGACAGGCAAGCCCTTCTATATCGACAAGCTGCCCAACAACTGGAGCTATGCCGGCTTCATCCACCTGATCCTGCCCAATGCGAAGATCGTGGATGCGCGGCGGCATCCGCTCGATTGCTGCTTTTCGAACTTCCGCCAGCACTTCGCCAAGGGGCAGGGCTTCTCCTATTCGCTCGATCATATCGGGCGCTATTACGCGGACTATGTCCGGGCGATGGACCACTACACTGCAGTGTTGCCGGGCCGCATCCATAAGGTGATCCACGAGCAACTGCTGGACGATCCGGAGGCCGAGGTGCGTGCGCTGCTGGCCTATCTCGGCCTGCCGTTCGAAGAAGCCTGTATGGAATTTCACCGCAACGAGCGCGCTGTTCGCACCGCGTCTTCTGAACAGGTTCGTCGACCGATCAATCGCGACGGGGTGGGGCAATGGGAACCCTATCGCGCGTGGCTTGGTCCGCTCGAGGCCGCATTGGGCGATCTGTCGGAAACATACGCGCGCTGACAGCAAAATTGCGCGTGACGGCATGAAGTCGTTGCATAAACGCCATAGGTTCGACGGAAAGCTGTGAGGATTCGACGCACTGCGGCGGAGAAGGCTTGGCAATCGCGCCGGAAAGTGGCGGATAGGTAACAGGGACGAAACCCAAGGAGGAAATTATGGCATTCGAGCGCACGACCCGTCGCCTAAGCATGGCGGCGAGCTTGCTCGCCGGGACCGCAATGACGGTCGCCGGACCGGCCTTTGCGCAGGACGCAGCTGATGCAGCGCAGGGCGAAGCCGATCGCAACGTGATCATCGTGACCGCAAACAAGCGCGCGCAGGACCTGCAGGACGTGCCGGCATCGATCACCGCACTCAGCACCGAAACGCTCGACCAGTTGCAGGTCAGCGAATTGCAGGATGTCGTGAAGTTCCTGCCTTCGGTCACCATCCAGACCGCCGCACCCGGCTTCAGTCAGGTCTATTTCCGCGGTGTCGCCAGCGGCGAGAACGCGAACCACTCGGCATCGCTGCCCACCGTGGGTACCTATCTCGACGAAATGCCGATCACGACCATCCAGGGCGCGCTCGACATTCATGCCTATGACCTTGCCCGCGTTGAAGCGCTCGCGGGTCCGCAGGGCACGCTCTATGGCGCAAGCTCGATGGCCGGTACCATCAAGCTGGTCACCAACCAGCCCGACTATGGCGACAATTACGGCGCCATGGACGTCGAGCTGAACAGCGTTGCGCATGGCGATATTGGCGGCACGATCGAAGGTTTCTACAACTTCGCCCTGTCGGATCGCGCCGCGCTGCGCGTGGTCGGCTGGTACCGCAAGGATGGCGGCTACATCGACAACATCGCCGGAAGTCGGACCTATCCGACATCGGGCATCACCCAGGACAACTCCGAATTCGTCGAGGACGATTACAACGATGTCGACACCTACGGTGCCCGCGTTGCCCTGGGTATCGAACTCAACGACGACTGGACCGTTCGCCCCACCGTCATGGGCCAGGTGCAGACCGCGCATGGCAGCTTCGCGCAGGAGCGTTCGACCGCAGTCAACGGCGACCTGCAGACCGTGCAGTACAATCCCGAATATTCGAAGGACAAATGGCTCCAGGCCGCGCTGACCATCGAAGGCAAGATCGGCAATTGGGACCTGGTTGCCACCGGTGGCCACCTGTGGCGCCGTGACCGGACCGATTCCGACTATTCGGACTACGCCTATTTCTACGACGCGCTGTATGGCTACGGGGCCTATTTCTACGACAACAACTACGATCTCGTCAGCCCGAACCAGTACATTGAAGGCGGCGACAAGTACCGTCGCTATTTCGGCGAAATTCGCGTTTCGAGCCCGCAGGATGCGCCGGTCCGTTTCATCGGCGGCCTGTTCGCACAGCGCCAGAAGCACGAGATCGAGCAGAACTACATCATCGACAATATTGCTGACATCAATACGGTGCCAGGGACCGAGAGCAATATCTGGCTGACCCGCCAGGATCGTGTCGACCGCGACTATGCGGCTTTCGGTGAGCTCAGCTTCGACATCACCAATAACCTGACGCTGACCGGCGGTGCCCGCGTCTACCGCTACAAGAACTCGCTGGTCGGCTTCTTCGGCTACGCGCGGAACTTTTCTTCGCGAACCGGTGTGTCGGGTTGCTTCACCACCGACGGTACGCCGCTCAACCAGAACCCCACCGGGACGCTGGCTCCGCCGATCGTGGACGGTACGCCGTGTACCAACCTCGACAAGGTCACGTCTGATACGGACGCGATCTACAAGCTCAATGCGACCTATACGATCAACCCGGATGCGCTGGTCTATGTAACCTGGTCGCAGGGCTTCCGGCCGGGCGGCATCAACCGCCGCGGCGATGTCGATTATGGTCCGGACTCGCTCGACAACTACGAGTTCGGGTGGAAGACGCGCTTCGGTGATGTCACCTTCAACGGTGCGATCTACCAGGAAGACTGGAACGACATCCAGCTGTCCTTCCTGGGTCTCAACGGCCTGACCGAGATCCGCAACGCCGGGATCGCGCGCATTCGCGGTGTCGAATCCGACCTGACCTATCGCGCCAATGGCCTGACCTTGTCGCTTTCGGGCAGCTACAACGATGCCAAGATCCGTCGCGACTTCTGCGCGATCGCGAACGAGGACTTCGACTGTACGACCCCGGCCAACAACGACTTGCTGGCGCCGTCGGGTACGCGACTGCCGATCACCGCCAAGTTCAAGGGCAATGCCATCGCACGCTATGAATTCCCGCTTGGGGATTGGGATGCGCATGTGCAGGGCGCGCTGGCGCATGTCGGCAAGCGGCGGAGCGATTTGCGGCCGTTCGAGAACGACCTCAAGGGAACGTTCGGGGCCTATACCACCTTCGACGCCAGCATCGGCGTGAAGAAGGACAACCTCCGCTTCGAACTCTTCGCGACAAATCTGTTCGACAGTCGCGGCGAGATCAACAGCGGCGAGCAGTGCCTCGAAACCACTTGTGGCGACCCGGATGGCATCAGTTCCACCGGCGGCGTGTTCTACGACGTGGTGATCAAGCCGCGGATCGTCGGTATCAAGGCCGGCTTCGACTTCTAGGTCGAAGCGCAGGGCTCACCGTGAATGGGCCGGGGGAAACCCCGGCCCTTTTTTGCGTCACCCGCAAAGACTATCGAGCCAGCGTTCGGCCAGCGCGCTGGCCTGCGCGGCGGTGAAGGGTGCGTCACCCAGCGAGAGTTCGAGCCACAGCCCGTCGATCAGCGCGGTCAGCGCGATGGCGGTCAATTGCGGATCGCCAAGATCGGGGCGCCATTCGGCCAGCAGTCTCTCGAGCCGTGTGCGGTAATCGCCATAGACCTCGGCGCGGACGGCGGCGACCGAAGTGTCGCTGCGGGTCAGGCTCCAGAAGGCGACATAGCTGGCGAGCAGGTCGGGCGTGGCGATCGGCGGGCGGAAGCTCGCGGTGAGATAGGCCAGGACCCGCGCCCGCGCTTCGTGCCCGGCCGCGGTTACCGCAGCGTCGAGTGCTTCGCCGATGCGTTGCCCGGTCCAGCGATAGGCCTCGGCCATCGCTTGCGAGACCCCGGCGAAATAGTGGCGCAGCAGGCCGGGGGAGACGCCCGCCTCGGCGCAGATCGCGCGCACCGATACGCCGGCCGCGCCTTTCTCGCCCAGCACGCGTGCGGTCGCCTCGATCAGGCTCTGCCGCCGTTCGTCCGGGTCGGCGCGGGTAAAGGCCGGTTGTGTCGCCATGGCAAGCTTGTTATACGAACGTATAGTAAGGAGCGGCAAATGGCAACGCAGGCGAATGCATTTCATCAACCAGACCCGCTCGACGGGTGGAGCCTGCCCGCCTGGACCTATCACGACGAGGAGTTCCACCGCCTCGAACTCGACCGCATCTTCCGCCCGAGCTGGCAGGTGGTCTGCCACGCCAGCGATGTCCCCAACCACGGCGATTGGCACACGCTCGATTACTGCGGCGAAAGCGTCATCGTCGTCCGCGGCAAGGACGATGTCCTGCGGGCCTTCACCAATGTCTGCCGCCATCGCGGATCGCGGCTGGTCGACGGCGCAGTGGGCTGCGCGAAGAAGCTCGTGTGCCCCTATCACGCCTGGACCTATGACCTCGACGGCCGCCTGACCGGCGTGCCCGATAGCGCCAGCTATCCCACCTTGGACAAGGGTCGCGCGGGGCTCGTCTCGGTCGAGCTCGAAATCTGGCGCGGCTTCGTCTTCGTCCGCTTGCAGGATGATGGCGGACCGAGCGTTGCAGAGATGATGGCGCCCTATGAGGCGATGGTCGAACCCTACCGCTTCGAAGAGCTGTCAGCATTGGGGCGGGTGACCCTGCGCCCGCGCGATGTGAACTGGAAGAACGTCGGCGACAATTATTCCGACGGGCTGCATATCCCGGTGGCGCACCCGGGCCTGACCCGCCTGTTCGGCAAGAGCTACGGCGTCGAGGCGGAGGCGAATGTCGACCGCATGTGGGGCGACATGGTCGACCGCGAGAGTGCCAACTGGTCCGAGCGCATGTACCAGAAGCTGCTTCCGCCGGTGCCGCACCTGCCCGAGGCAAGCCAGCGCCACTGGCTCTATTTCAAGCTGTGGCCCAATGTCGCCTTCGACATCTATCCCGACCAGGTCGATTTCATGCAGTGGCTGCCGACCGGCCCCACGACCTGCCTGATCCGCGAGATCAGCTATGTCCTGCCCGATAATCGCCGCGAGATGCGCGCCGCGCGCTACTGCAACTGGCGGATCAACCGGCAGGTCAATGCCGAGGATACCGCCCTGATCACTCGCGTACAGGACGGCATGGCATCGCGCAGCTTCTCGATGGGCCCGCTCTCCGACAAGGAGGTGTGCCTCAAGCATTTCTGCAAGCGCATGCGCGACATCATTCCCGAGGCACGCCTCGAACAGCAACCCCCTGTTGGCTGGAGCCATAAATGACCAAGCAATACGACGCCGTGATCATCGGCGCGGGCCATAACGGGCTCGTCTGCGCTTTCTACCTTGCCCAGGCCGGGCTCAAGGTTCGCATTGTCGAGCGGCGCGATGTCGTCGGCGGCGCGGCGGTGACCGAGGAGTTTCATCCCGGCTTCCGCAATTCGGTGGCGAGCTATACCGTCAGCCTGCTCCAGCCCAAGGTCATCCGCGACATGCGGCTGCACGACCATGGCTATCGCGTGATCGAGCGGCCGATCTCGAATTTCCTGCCGCAGGAGGATGGCGGCTATCTCAAGCTCGGCGGCGGGCTTGAGCGTACGCAGGCCGAATTCCGCAAGTTCTCTGATCGCGACGCCGAAGCGCTGCCTGCCTATTACGACGCGCTTGAGGGTGTGGCCGAGGTACTGCGCGACCTCGCGCTGAAGTCGCCGCCGAATGTCGGCGAAGGGCTGCGCACGCTCCTGGCCGGTGCCTCGCAGGGCTGGGGCATGGCCAAGCTGGGGCTGGAAGCGAAGCGCGATATCCTCGATCTTTTCACCAAGTCGGCCACCAGCTTCCTGGGCCAATGGTTCGAGAGCGAAGCGGTCAAGGCCGCCTTCGGCTTCGATGCCGTTGTCGGCAATTACGCTTCACCCGATACGCCCGGCAGCGCCTATGTCCTGCTGCACCATGTCTTCGGTGAAGTGAACGGCAAGAAGGGCGCCTGGGGTCACTCGATCGGTGGCATGGGCACGATCACCCAGATCATGGCCGACGTCTGTCGTCAGTGCGGGGTCGAGATCAGCCTCGAAGCGCCGGTCGCCGCGGTACTGGTCGACGGCGATGCGGTTGCCGGGGTCAAGCTTGAGAGTGGCGAGGAGATCGCGGCCAAGCGCGTGATCGCCAATGTCGGGCCCAAATTGCTCTATGGCAAGATGCTCGACGAAAGCCACCAGCCCGAGGATTTCCGCCGCCGGATGCGTGGCTTCAAGGCGGGTGGGGGTACCTTCCGCATGAACGTGGCGCTGAGCGAGCTGCCCAAGTTCACCTGCCTGCCCGAGCCGGGCGAGCATCACCAATCGGGGATCATCCTGGCACCTACGCTCGATTACATGGACAAGGCTTTCCTCGACGCGAAGGCTTATGGCTGGTCGAAGAAGCCGATCGTCGAGATGCTGATCCCCAGCACCGTCGATGACAGCCTCGCCCCCGAAGGGCAGCATGTCGCCAGCCTGTTCTGCCAGCAATTTGCGCCGGAACTGCCCGATGGTCGCGACTGGGACGATGAAGAAAATGCGGCCGCCGATACGATCATCGACACGGTGGAGGCGCACGCGCCCGGTTTCCGCGCCTCGATCCTGGGGCGGCAGGTGCTCAGCCCCAAGGGCCTCTACAAGAAGTTCGGCCTGGTCGGCGGCGATATCATGCATGGGCATATGAGCCTGGACCAGCTGTGGTCGGCACGTCCGGTCTTGGGCAACGGCGCCTATCGCGGGCCGGTCAAGGGGCTCTACATGTGCGGTGCAGGCACCCATCCCGGCGGCGGGGTGACTGGTGCGCCCGGCCACAATTGCGCGCGCGAAGTCATCTTCGATCGCGGTAACTGGCGCCGTTTTTCCGCGATTTAGCATCTTCGATGGCGCCGCCTGTGGTGCTACGCCTGCCTGAAATTGAGAGAGGATTCCCGACCATGCGCGCCACCCTGATTGCTGCCAGCCTGATCGCGGTCGCTGCCGCAACGCCTGCCGCAGCCAAGAGCACACCGGCGGCGGTGCAACAGGTCATCGACCTTTCGAAGCAGGCCATTGGTATGAGGTCGGTCCGGGGTGAGGGGAATGAGACCGGCAAGGTCGCCGAACTGTTCAGCGAAACGCTGCTCAAGGCGGGTTGGTCAGCCGATGAAATCGAGATCGTACCGGTCGACGATACGGCGTATCTGATCGCAACCTGGCAAGGCAGCGATCCCACGCTGGGCCCGATCGTCATCTCCGCGCATATGGACGTGGTCGAAGCCAAGCCCGAGGATTGGGAGCGCGATCCCTTCACTGCGGTGGTCGAGAATGGCTACCTCTTCGGGCGCGGCGCCAGCGATACCAAATTCGACGCCGTGCAGGCGATGGTTTCCGTGATCGAACTGCGCAAACAGGGGTTCAAGCCCAGGCGCAGCATCGTCCTTGCCTTTTCCGGCGATGAAGAGACGACGATGATCACCTCCAAGATGATCGCCGAGCAGCTGAAGAATGCTAGGCTGGTGCTCAATGTCGATGGCGCTTCGGGCCTGCTCGACGAGGAAACCGGCAAGCCTGCCTATTGGAGCTGGCAGGGAGCCGAAAAGACCTATGGCGACTTCAAGCTGGAAGTGACCAACCCCGGCGGTCACAGCTCGACCCCGCGCGACGAGAACGCCATTGCGCAACTGGGTGCCGCGCTCGCACGGATCAATGCCTACCGGTTCCAGCCCGAGGTGAATGACATCACCCGCGACTATTTCACCAAGGCCGCCGATTTCGAGGGTGATCCCCTGTTGGCCGCTGCCATGCGTGCCTTCGCCAAGGATCCGACCGACAAGGCGGCGATTGCGGTGCTGCGCGGCAATCCGGCCTATATCGGCAAGATCGGCACCACCTGCGTACCGACGATGATCGAGGGCGGCCACGGGCTCAACGCGCTGCCCCAGCGCGCCACCGGCTACGTCAATTGTCGCATATTCGCGGGCCATTCGAAGGCCTCGATTATCGCCGAACTCAAGAGCGTCGCCGACGAGCCTGCGCTGACGATCGAGGAGGTCAATGCGGAGTATGTCGTGGAGGCCGATGCCTCGCCGTACGACAAGACCTTCGTCGATGCTGCGACCAAGGCGGTGCATGCGGCGTTCGGCAATGTGCCCATCATTGCCTCGCAGGCATCGGGGGCTTCGGATTCGATGTGGTACCGCGCCCTGGGCGTGCCCAGCTATGGCGCCAGCGGCACTTTCACCAAGGACAGCGACGACTATTCGCATGGCCTCAATGAACGCATGCCGATTGGCAATATCGGCAAGAGCATCGACTATTATCACGTTCTGCTGACCGAGCTGACCTCGAAATGAGGGCGCTCGCATTCGCCGCGGCACTGGTCGCCACGCCAGCCTCGGCTGGATCGCTCTATGTCGAAGCGGGGAACTTGCTCGATGTCGAGACGGGTGCGTTGGCATATGGACAATGCATCCTGGTCGAGGATGAAAAAGTCACCCGGATCGAGCCTTGCGGCGCGACCCCCGAAGGAACGGAGCGGGTCGATTGGTCGGCCTATACCGTCCTGCCGGGCCTGATCGATCTGCACACCCACCTGGCCGACGCTGGGCAGGACGCCGATGTCGCGCTGCCGTTCAAGACTTCGCCCCAGCTCACCGCCTTGATCGGTGCGCGTAATGCGAAGATCACGCTTGAGGCTGGTTTCACCACGGTGCGCGATGTGGGTACCTATCGCGGCCTGACCGATGTGGCGCTGCGCGATGCGATCAATCGCGGATTGGTGCCCGGTCCGCGCATGTTCGTGGCCGGGGCCTACCTTACCCATCCGGGCGGCGGGGGCGAATTGAACGGCGTGGTGCCCAACGACCAACTGCCCGCTGATATGCGGTTTGGGGTCCTGACCAGCCCGACCGAGGCGGCTGAGAAGGCGACATTCCTGTTCGATCATGGGGTGGACTTCCTCAAGATCATCGCGACCGGCGCGGTGCTGGCAATCGGTACCGAACCCGGCGAACCCGAGGTGACCGAGGATGAGATGCGCGCGGCCATCGCGGTCGCCGAGGAACGTGGTTCCTACGCCACCGCGCACGCGCATGGCGCCGAAGGGATCAAGGCGGCCATTCGCGCGGGCGTGCGCAGTATCGAACATGCCAGCCTGATCGACGAGGAAGGCCTGCAAATGGCCAGGGATCACGGCGTATGGCTGGTGATGGATGTCTTCAACGGGGACTGGATCGACGAGGTGGGCACGCGTGAAGGCTGGCCCGAAGAATATCTGCGCAAGAACCGCGAGACGACGCAGATCCAGCGCGACAATTTCCGCCGCGCGGTCGAACTCGGCGTGCCGCTCGCCTTCGGCAGCGATAGCGGGGTCTATCCGCACGGGATCAATGCGCGCCAGTTCGCCTATATGGTCGCCAATGGCATGACGCCTGCGCAGGCGATCCGCGCCGCCACGCTGAGTGCGGCCACCGTGGTTGGGCATGCCGACACGCTTGGCTCGATCGCGCCGGGCAAGTTTGCCGACATGATCGCGGTTGAAGGCGATCCGCTGGCCGATGTTCGCGTTCTGGAAAGCGTGGCGCATGTGATGAAGGGTGGCGCGCTGGTAAAGTAGCCGCCCTGGCTCTTGCAATCGTCGCGCAAAAGCTGTGTGGCATCGGGCAAGAGCTGGAGAGAGGTTCTCGCGATGAAGATGCGGTCATGGCTGTTCGCCCCCGGCGACAGCGAGCGGAAGATGCAGAAGGCGGTGGAGGGTGCCGCCGACGTGGTCATCTTCGATCTCGAAGATGCTGTCGCCACCGACAACAAGCCGGCCGCGCGCGAGTTGATCCGCAGCTTTCTCGACGCCAACCCTGCCGCACGCAGCCGCATCTTCGTGCGCGTGAACCCTCTGGACGGCCCTTACACGCTGCAGGATCTTGCCGCGATCATGCCCGGCAGGCCCGGCGGGATCATGCTGCCCAAGGCCTATGGCCGGCAGGATGTCGAGGCGCTCGACAAGTATCTCTCGGCGCTCGAAGTCGCCAATGGCATCGACTGCGGTTCGACCCCGGTGATCGTGCTGCTCACCGAAGTGGCCGAATGCATGTTCCACGCCGGTGACTTCAAGGGTGCGCCGCGCCTCGTTGCGCTGACCTGGGGGGCGGAGGACCTGGCCGATTCCATCGGTGCGCAGAGCAACCGCAATCCTGACGGCAGTTTTGCCTTCACTTACGAGCTTGCCCGCAGCCTGTGCCTGCTGGGTGCGGCGACGGCGGGCGTCCCGGCGATCGAGACGATCCAGGCCGATTTCCGTGACAGCGATGGGCTCAAGGCCCGTGCAGAGGGCGTGCGTCGTGCCGGGTTCCGCGGAATGCTGGCGATCCACCCGGCACAGGTCGAGGTGATCAACGAGGCTTTCACCCCTGCGGAAGACGAAATCGCCCATGCGCGCGAGATCGTCGACCTGTTCGAAGCCAATCCCGGGGCGGGGACGATCGGCTGGAAGGGCGGCATGCTCGATCGGCCGCATCTTTCGCGTGCGCGCCAGCTGCTTTCTCAGGTCGATTGGGACTGAAGCAGAGGCGAATTCGCGTTCGCAATTGCAACCCATCGCGCGGCTTGGCATGCAGGCCGCACGCAAAGGGAGAGATGAGCGCATGACCGATTCCACAAGCAAGGGTCCGCTGACCGGGCTCAAGGTGGTCGAATTCCAGGGTATCGGGCCGGGTCCCCATGTGGCGATGCTGCTCGCCGACATGGGTGCCGAAGTGGTGCGGATCGAGCGTGAGGGGCATGTTCCCATGAACACGGTGGTCGAACGTGCGCGCCATCGTGCGGCGGTCGATCTCAAGAGTGCCGACGGGATTGCCTTCGTCAAGGACGCGTTGGGCAAGGCCGATGTGCTGATCGAGGGCTTTCGCCCGGGGGTCATGGAGCGCCTCGGTCTGGGGCCGGGTGAAATGCTCGCCGCCAATCCGCGGCTGGTCTATGCGCGCATGACCGGCTGGGGCCAGGAAGGCCCGCTCGCCATGGCCGCGGGGCATGACCTCAACTACATCGCGATCACCGGCGCGCTCGACGCGATCGGCAAGCGCAACGACCTGCCCGTTCCGCCGCAGAACCTCGTCGGCGATTTTGGTGGCGGTTCGATGTATTGCGCGCTCGGCATCCTCGCCGCGCTGTGGGAACGTGAGCGGAGCGGCAAGGGCCAGGTGGTCGATGCGGCGATCGTCGATGGCGTGACCAGCCTCATGAGCTTCTTCTATGGCCAACCGCATAGCGCGCTGCGCACCACCATCCGCGGGGCGGGCCTGTTGGGCGGTGCGGCACATTTCTACCGTTGCTACACGTGCAAAGATGGCAAAGAAATCAGCGTCGGCGCAATCGAACCCCAATTCTACGCCGAGCTGCTGCAACGCGCCGATGCGCCCGAAAAGCTGCGCGAAGGCCAGATGAACCCCGCAAACTGGGATGATTATGCTGGAGACCTCGCGGCGATGTTCGCGACGAAGACGCAGGCCGAGTGGTGCGAACTGCTCGAAGGCACCGATGCGTGCTTCGCGCCCGTGGTGCCGCTGGACGAGGCGAAAGATCATCCCCACATGAAGGCGCGCGGCGCCTTCGTCGAACACGGCGGGCGCTGGCACACCGCACCTGCCCCGCGTTTCGATCGCACGCCCGGAACCATCCGGGATAGTGCCGAGGATGGCGAAGCAGTCGTTGAGCGCTGGTCGAAGGCAGGCTAGAGCCGCTGGCCGAGAAGGAGAGTCCCCCCATGTACGAGTACACGCAGTTCTACATTGACGGTCAGTGGGTTGATCCGGTCACCCCGAACACGGTTCCGGTCGAAAATCCCGCGACCGAACAGACTATCGGCCACATCTCTCTCGGCAGCGCTGCCGATGTCGACAAGGCCGTTGCTGCGGCACGGCGCGCCTTCGAAAGCTGGCAGTTTTCGACCAAGGACGAACGGCTCGACCTGATGCGCGCAATCTTGGCCGAGATCGACAAGCGCAAGGAAGATCTCGCCCGCGCGGTAAGCGATGAAATGGGCGCTCCGATGAGCCTGGCCAGCGGCCCGCACACCGGCCTGCTTTCGGGTCACCTCGCCACCGCCATCGGCATCCTCGAGAATTTCGAGTTCGAGAAGGCCAGCGGCAATACCACGCACCTCTACGAACCGATCGGCGTGGTCGGCATGATCACCCCGTGGAACTGGCCGCTTAACCAGATTGCCTGCAAGGTCTTCCCGGCGCTGGCGACCGGCAACACCATGATCCTCAAGCCGTCCGAGATCGCGCCGTTCGACGCGGCGATCTTTACCGAGATCCTGCATGCGGCCGGCGTGCCGGCGGGCGTCTTCAACCTGATCAACGGTGACGGCCCCGGCGTCGGCACCGCCATGTCGGGTCATGAGGACATCGACATGATCAGCTTCACCGGATCGACGCGCGCTGGCATCGCAATTGCTGCCAATGCCGCCAACACGGTCAAGCGCGTGGCACAGGAACTGGGCGGCAAGAGCCCGAACATCATTCTCGATGACAGCTCGTTCACGCGCTCGGTCGCCCGCGGCACCACCGCGATGATGGGCAATTCAGGGCAGACCTGCACCGCGCCCAGCCGTATGTTCGTGCCCAAGGCGCGGATGGAAGAGGCCAAGGCCGTTGCCAGGGAAGCCGCCGAGAGCGTCATCCCGGGCGATCCCAAGGGCAATGCCACGATTGGTCCGGTCGTCTCCAAGGCACAGTGGGAGAAGATCCAGGGTCTGATCAACAAGGGTATCGAAGAAGGCGCGACGCTGGTCGCTGGCGGACCCGGCAAGCCCGAGGGCCTCGAAGTGGGGCACTATGTCAAGCCGACCGTCTTCGCCGACGTCACAAATGACATGACCATCGCGCAGGAAGAAATCTTCGGCCCGGTGCTCTGCATCCTGGGTTACGAGGACTACGATGACGCCGTGCGTATCGGTAACGACACCGAATACGGCCTGGCCGCGCATATCATGGGCGAAGACACCGAGGTGGCAAAGCAGCTTGCGCGGCGCATCCGCGCGGGCCGTGTCGCGATCAACGGCGGTTACGACATGAATGCCTCATTCGGTGGCTACAAGAAGTCGGGCAACGGCCGCGAATGGGGCGTGTTCGGCTTCCACGAGTTCCTCGAGGTCAAGTCGGTGATGGTCGCCTGATGGCTGGACGCTTTTTCGACGAATGGCAGGTTGGCGACCGGATCACGCATGAGATCCGTCGCACGGTCACCGAGACCGACAACCTGCTGTTCACGACCATGACGCACAACCCGCAGCCTTTGCACCTCGATATCGAGGCGGCAAAGGCCAGCGAGTTCGGGCAGATCCTGGTCAACGGCACTTTCACCTTTTCGCTGATGGTCGGGTTGAGCGTGGGCGACACCACGCTCGGCACGCTGGTGGCGAACCTCGGCTACGATAAGCTGGTGATGCCCAAGCCGGTGTTCATCGGCGACACGCTGCATGCCACCAGCGAGGTCGTGGGGCTCAAGGAAAGCAAGTCACGACCTGATGCCGGGATCGTCACCTTCCTGCACGAGGCGATCAACCAGCGCGGCGAGGTCGTGTGTCGCTGCGAGAGGGCTGCACTGTTGCAAAGGAAGCCCGCCTGACACCCTTCTGATCGGTTGACGGTCGCCAGTCGGTGGCGCAAACCCGGTTTCAAGGAGAAACCGGGAGGGGATATATGCGCAAGGCTTTGCTGGTTGCGTTGGCGTGCACCACGCTTGCAGGTTGCGGTTCGGGAATCGGACCGCGAGCCAGTGAGGCGCAACAGGGCGATGGCGAGAACACGATCAAGCTCGCCGAATTTCCCGACCGGCCCTATTGGGGCGACACCCATCTTCATACAGACATATCCGTCGATGCCTTTGGTTTCGGCGTGCGGCTTGGCCCGGAAGATGCCCTGAAGTTTGCGCGTGGCGAGAAGGTGGTGGCCACCACCGGGCTCGACGCCCAGCTTGACCGGCCGCTCGACTTCCTCGTTATCTCCGATCACTCGGACGCGATGGGCGCGACCCGGCGCCTGTATGATGCGCCGCGGCTGCTGGTCGGCGATCCGACGCTGCGCCGCTGGCACGACATGATGCATGAAAGCCCCGAGCAGTCGCAGCGAGCGGTTGCCGAGCTGATCACCGCGGCGGCGAACAACCAGATTCCCGAGGCACTGCGCGATCCGGTGCAACAGGCCAAGGCGACCCGCGACCTGTGGACCAACCATGTCGCATTGCTCGATCGCTACAACGAGCCGGGCAAGTTCACTGCCTTCGCAGGCTTCGAATGGAGCCTCATGCCCGATGGCAACAACCTCCATCGCGTGGTGATGTTCAGGGACGGCAGCGCCAAGACCGGCCAGGTCGTGCCTTTCCCCGGCCTCGACATGAAGGTCGAGCAGCTGTGGGATTACATGGAGGCCTATGAGAAGAACACCGGTGGCCATGTCCTGGCCATCCCGCATAATTCGAACCTTTCGAACGGCCTGATGTTCGAGATGACTGCGCCTGGCGGGGTCCCCATGACGGCCGAATTTGCCAAGCGCCGCGCTGGCCATGAGCCCGTAGTCGAAGCGACGCAGATCAAGGGCGATAGCGAGACGCATCCGCTGCTTTCACCCAATGACGAATTCGCCGGCTTCGGCGTTGCTGGCTGGGAACTGGGTAATCTGCCGCTCACGCGCAAATCCACGCCCGACATGTTGCCTGGATCCTATGTCCGTTCCGCCTTGCTGCGCGGGCTTACGCTGGAGCAACAGCTGGGCGTGAATCCCTACGCCTTCGGCCTGATTGGTTCGACCGACAGCCACACGGCGCTGTCGACCGGCGATGAAGCCAATTTCTTCGGCAAGCATACCGGGGTCGAACCACGGCCGGGCCGCGCGATGGAGCCGCAGAACCTTGGAACGCGCGAGGGGCGGTATGGCTGGCACTACCTTGCCGGCGGCTATGCCGCCGCCTGGGCCCGAGGCAACACGCGCGCGGAGATTTTCGACGCATTCAAGCGCCGCGAAACCTATGCCACCACCGGGCCGCGCATGGTCCTGCGCCTGTTTGCAGGGTTCGATTTCACTGCCAGTGACTGGGATGGTGACTGGGTGCGCACCGGTTACACCCGCGGGGTGCCGATGGGTGGCGACTTGATCGATACCGGCAAGGCTCCGGTATTCCTGATCTCCGCCCTCAAGGATCCCGATGGCGCCAACCTTGACCGCATGCAGGTGGTCAAAGGCTGGATCGATGCCAATGGCGAGGCTCAGGAGAAAATCTACGATGTCGCCTGGTCGGACATGGACGGCAAGCGCGCGCGAGTTGCCGGGAAGATTCCGGCGGTCGGCGACACGGTCGACCGCGCCAATGCGAGCTACACCAACACGATCGGTGCAGCGCAGCTACGCGCGACCTGGACCGACCCCGACTATCGCTCTGGCCAACGCGCGTTCTACTACGTCCGCCTGATCGAAATCCCTACCCCGCGCTGGGTGCTGTTCGACGCGAAGCGCTTTGGCCTCAAACTGCCAGAAGAGGTCATCGAAGCCTCGGTTGCGCAGGAACGTGCCTATAGCTCACCGGTGTGGCTGCGGCCCGCCGCCAAGGCAGGCACAGGAAAGACGTGATCCGCGGCTGGTTGCGCGAACCGCTGGTCCATTTCCTCCTCGCGGGCGCCGCGATCTATGTACTGATCGGCTGGTTCGGCAATCCCTATGGACCGACCGATCGCACGATCGTGATCGATGCCGGCCGGAAGGCGGAGATTGCAGCAGGCTTTGAGCGGATGATGGGCCGTGCGCCGACCGATTCAGAACTGGACGGACTGGTTAAGCGCTGGCTGCGCGAAGAGGTCCTCTATCGCGAGGGCCTGCGGCTCGGCCTCGACGCAGATGATCCAGTCGTTCGGCGCCGATTGGCGACCAAGATGGACGAACTGGCCGCGGCCAGCGCCGAAACCGCCGGTGTTTCCGACGCCACGCTGGAAAACTGGCTAGAAACTCATCCGGAACGCTTCGTCGATGGCGGAACGGTCAGCCTGGATCAGGCCTGGTACGCCAGCGAGGAAACCGCGCGTGCCGCGCTTGCCTCAGGCCGGGTGGTCGGCAATCCGATCAGCCTGCCACGCAGCGTGGAAGCGATGCCACGTGCAGAGATGCGCGAAGTCTTCGGTCTGCAATTTGCCGAGGAACTGGCCAAGCTTGCTCCTGCGCCGGATTGGCAGGGCCCGATCCCCTCGGGCTTCGGTTGGCACCTCGTGCGCTTGCGCGCCCGCGATGTCGGAAGCGTTCCGCCATTGGCGGAGATCCGGCAGCAAGTCGAAGCCGATTGGCGCAGCGAGACAATCGTCGAGCGGCGCGAGCGTGCCTATCGCGTGTTGCGAGACGCCTATTCGGTTCGACAGCCATGAACCGCTGGCTTGGCGCGTTGCTGCTCATGCTGCTTGGTGCATCGCCAGCCCTGGCGGATGAGTTGCGCCCGGTATCGATCCAGTTTGAACAGCGGGACTCGCATGGCTGGCGAGTTGCCTGGAAGCAGCCCTTGAGCAGCCCGGCCGATGACCGTTTCGCCGTGCCGATCTTGCCGCAAGGTTGCCGTATCGTGGGCGAACCGTTGCGAGAGATGGCAGCGCTGGCGGTGATCGGATCGGCGGAAGTGGCCTGCTCCGGCGATGTTGCCGGCGGATCGGTTGGCTGGCCCCGCCTTACCGGGCAGGGTGATGCGATCCTGCGGATTGCCCCGCTGGGCCGATCAGAACAGGTTTATCGCCTGACGGCGGCGGAACCCACCGCGACGATCGCGGTTCGCCCCGTAGCGGCGCAGGTCTGGCGCAGCTACTTCGTGATCGGGGTCGAGCATATCCTTGCCGGCTGGGATCACCTGCTGTTCGTCGTCGCGCTGGTGCTGCTGGTTGCGCAGGCGTGGCCGGTGGTGAAAGCTGCAACCGCCTTTACTGTCGCGCATTCGCTGACGCTTGCAGCGGTCACGCTGGGTTTTGCGGGACTGCCCCAGCGTCCGGTCGAGGCGCTGATCGCGCTCAGCATCGTGTTCCTTGCCGTCGAGCTTGCCAAGGGCGGACGCGATACTTTGGCGCGCCGCCTTCCGTGGTTCGTGGCGTTCGTCTTCGGCCTGCTGCATGGCTTCGGCTTTGCGGGCGCGCTGCATGAAATCGGCCTGCCAGAGGGACAAGTGCCGGCCGCGCTGGTGAGCTTCAATCTGGGTGTTGAGGCCGGCCAACTGCTGGTAATCCTGGGCGTGCTGATCCTGCGCGCGGCACTATGTCGAACGGCGCCCATGGCTGAAGTCCCCGCCCTGCGTTTGGCAACCTATGCGATCGGCATCACCAGTAGCTTCTGGCTGATCGAACGGATCGCTGGCTGAAGCCGGAAATTCTGCTCCTTCGGTCAACTTGCCATTCACCCGGTCCATCCTACATAATCGGGAACGAAAGGACCCCTGCGCATGAGCGAGCAGAACCCACAGCAAGAGCCCGAAGGCAATGGCCCCAATCCTTGGGTCAGGAGCCTTATGATTTGGGGTGGTATTTTCCTCGCCCTGCTGATGGTCGTCTCGATCTTCGGTGGTGGAACCACGGGTAGCGGCACGCCGATCGAATATTCCGACTTCAAGGCGAAGGTCGCCGAGGGCACGGTCAAATCGGTAGAGATTTCCGACAAGGTCATTGTTGGTGAACTCAAAGGCGGCGAGACCTTTTCGACCATACCCGTCCCGACGGATTCGACGCTCACCAGGCTGCTGGATGACAATGGGGTGAAATATTCCGGCAAGACGGCCGAAACCGGATTGTTCCTCTATATTCTGGTCCAGATTCTCCCCTTCGTATTGCTCCTTGGCATCGCGGTCTTCGCGCTGCGTCAGGTTCAGAAGGGTGGCGGAGCCGGTGGAGCCATGGGCTTCGGCAAATCCAAGGCCAAGCTTCTCACCGAACGCCAGGGCAAGGTCACTTTCGACGATGTCGCGGGCATCGATGAAGCACGCGAGGAACTCGAAGAGATCGTCGAGTTCCTGCGCGATCCGCATCGTTTCTCGAAGCTCGGTGGACAGATTCCCAAGGGCGCGCTGCTGGTGGGCTCGCCGGGTACCGGCAAGACCCTGCTCGCCCGGGCGATCGCGGGCGAAGCAGGCGTACCCTTCTTCACCATTTCGGGCTCGGACTTCGTCGAAATGTTCGTCGGCGTGGGCGCGTCCCGCGTGCGCGACATGTTCGAACAAGCCAAGAAGAACGCGCCCTGCATCGTCTTC
>NZ_JAYPTL010000059.1:0-19659 GCF_038133525.1 Erythrobacter sp.
GCGTATCGTCGTTGGAGAACAGGCCGCCATGCTCATTGCCCAGCGCGATGATCATCGCACCGGTCAGCGTGGCGAAATCGATTATTCGCGCAGGCTGGAACTCTTCCTGCGCCCAATGCAGCGCGTCGGCCAGCACCAGCCGGCCTTCGGCGTCGGTGTTGAGCACTTCGATGGTCTGGCCTGACATCGAAGTGACCACGTCGCCCGGGCGCTGCGCCTTGCCGTCGGGCATGTTCTCGACCAGGCCCATGATGCCGACGACATTGGCCTTGGCCTTGCGCCCGACCAGCGCCAGCATGGCGCCCGCCACGGCACCGGCACCGCCCATGTCCCACTTCATGTCCCACATGCCCGGCCCGGGCTTGATGCTGATGCCGCCCGTGTCGAAGGTCACGCCCTTGCCGACGAAGGCGGTTGGCTTGTCGCCCGGATTGCCGCCGTTCCAGACGACGGCGAGAATCCGCGATTCGCGTTCGGAACCAAGCCCGACGCCAAGCAAGGAGCCCATGCCCAGCTTTTCCATGGCCCCTTCATCGAGCACCACCAAATGCGCACCGGTGCCTTCGAACCGTGCGCGGCACCGGTCGACGAAGCTTTCAGGGTAAAGGATATTGGCGGGTTCGGTCGCCAGTTCACGGGCGAACTCGACCCCGGCGACCACATGGACGGCCTCGGCCCAGGCAGCTTCGGCGGTCTTGGGTGCGCCGACAACCGTGGCGGTTCCCAGCGTGACCTTCTGTTCGTCCTTCATGCGGGTGCGATAGATGTCATAGCGCCAGTTGCGCAGGCGCAAGCCGGTCAGAACCGAAGCCAGTTCTGCCGCTGTAAGACTGGAGCCAGCCATTTCGAGCGCCAATTCGGTTTCGCCCGAACTCTGGTATTTGCCGGCCAGCGCTGCGCCGGCCTTTTCAAGATTGATCGCACGCGCATCGTCGCCCTTTTCGCCCGCACCGACCAGCGCGATACGGACCACCGCACCATCGCGTTCTGCGAAGCCTTCGAACAGCTGGCCTGCACCGCCCTTGAACCGCGCAGCCTCAGCCCCTTCGACAAGTGCACGCTCAAGACCTTCGGGGAGCTTGCCCTTGTCGACGACATAGGCAAGAAGGCGCGCCGTTTGCGGACGGGTCTGACTAAACTGGATGTGCATGGGTTCTCCCGAAATTATGGCTAGGGGCGACGCGCCCGAACATGGCGCCGCCCGTCGGATGGCGATTGCGATTAGGCGTGGCCGGTGCGATAGGCAAGGCATGCTCCTGCCCGCCGAGACAGCTATTTCAGCCAGCCGGCTGGCCGCACGCCCCTTCGTTATTGCCGCGATGCTCGCGAGTGCCTCGCCCTTGGCAGCGCAAGCTTCTGACAACGCACCCCCACCGGACAGCTCGACCGAGACTGCCGACAGCTCGCCGATTGCCGAGCTGGGCCGCGAAATCGCCTTTGAAGCGGACATCCTGGGATATGACTCGGATGCCGATGTGGTCACCGCGACGGGCAATGTCGTGCTGCGCAGCGGCGATCGTTCGCTGCGCGCCGATTCGGTCAGCTGGAACCGCGCTTCGGGGGTAATCCTGGCGGAAGGCCGGGTTCGTTTCGTCGATGAAAACGGGAACCAGTTGTTCTCCGACCGAATCGAGCTGACCGACCAGTTCGAAGCGGGGGCAATGGACAATCTGCTGTTCGCGCTTCGCCAGGGCGGTCGTCTCGCAGCCAACCGGGGCATGCGCGAAAGCGATGGGACGGTCACGCTGAGCGAGGCAGCCTATTCGGGTTGTTCGGTAGTCGACCCGCAAGGCTGCCCCAAGGATCCCAGCTGGCGGATCACCGCCCAGCGGGTGATCTACGATCCGACACAGCGCCGCATCAGTTTTCGCGGTGCCTTCCTTGAACTGTTCGGCCTGCGACTGCTGCCGCTTCCCGGCCTGGCGGTGCGCACCGATGGCGGCGCGGTATCGGGCTTCCTGGTCCCCGACCTGCGCGTGTCGGAAAGCAACGGCGTTGAAGTCAGCGGCAGCTATTATGTGCGACTTGGCGACAACAAGGACCTGACGCTCACCACGCACCTCTACACCGAGGCAGCACCGCTGGTCGCCGCGCAGTGGCGCCACCTGGCGGAAAAGGGCGCCTACCAGATCACCGGCTATGTCACGCACAGCCGCCGCATTTCGGAATTCACCGGAGCCGAAACGAGCGAGAAGGACCTGCGCGGCTATGTATTCGCCAACGGCAAGCTGCAGTTCGATCCGCAATGGAGCCTGACCGGCTCGATCCGGCGAGCATCAGACAGAACCTTCCTGCGGCGCTACGATATCAGCCGCGACGATCGCCTGCGCTCGACGCTGAATCTCGAGCGGATCGACGACAACAGCTATTTCTCGATTGCCGGCTGGGCGACCCAGACCCTGCGGCTCAACCAGCTCCAGGGCGAAGTTCCCGTCGCGCTGCCGGTAATCGACTATCGCCGCCGGATCGACGATCCGGTGCTGGGCGGCAGGGTTGAATTGCAGGCCAACACGCTGGCGATCACCCGCGACATCGGCCAGGACACGCAGCGTGCCTTCGCCCGCGCGCAGTGGGATATCAGCGGGGTCACTGGGCTTGGGCAGGTGGTCACCGTAACCGGCCTGCTGCGCGGCGACGTCTATCACTCCGACGAAAACCTGCTGACCTCGACTGCTTCCTATCGCGGCGATGCCGGTTGGCAGGGGCGCGCAGTCGCGCTGGGTGCCTTCGACGTCCAATGGCCTTTCGTCGGCCAGTTCCTGGGCGGCGAACAGGTCTTCACGCCGCGCGTCCAGCTGGTCGCCACGCCACCGGTTCGCAACCTGGCCATTCCCAACGAAGACGCCCGCGCGATCGATCTGGAAGATTCCAACCTCTTCGCGCTCAACCGTTTCCCCGGATATGACCGGGTGGAAGACGGCGCCCGGGCCACTTACGGCTTCGACTGGCAGCTGCGCATTCCCGATTGGGAGATCAAGACCACTCTCGGCCAGTCGTATCGCCTGTCGTCGAAGGACGATATCCTGCCCGACGGGACAGGCCTTTCCGAAAAGTTCTCCGACCTCGTGGGGCGGACCGAAGTCCGCTACAAGGATTTCCTCAAGTTCACGCACCGCTTCCGGCTCGACAAGGACAATCTCGCAATCCGCCGTAGTGAAGTAGACGCCACGGTGGGCAGCAATCGTACCTATGTCGAACTGGGCTACCTGCGGCTCAACCGCGATATCACGCAGGTCGAAGACTTGCAGGATCGCGAGGAATTGCGCGGCGCGGTGCGCATCGCCTTTGCCAATTACTGGTCGGTGTTCGGATCGGGTGTGTTCAACCTCACCGACAGGCGCGAAGATCCGACGCTGTCGTCCGACGGTTTCGAACCGATCCGCACGCGGCTTGGTGTTGCCTATGCCGACGACTGCCTGGAGATGGGCCTGACCTGGCGTCGCGACTACATCACTTCGGGCGACGCGCGGCGCGGCGACACCTTCCAGCTCTACTTCAATCTGCGAAATCTGGGCTTTCGCTGAGTAGCGACCGTTGGCAGTCCACGGCAAACGCGCTATCCGCCGCGGCTCAATCAGCTCCGGTTAAGCCGCAAGGCGGCAGATGCCGGCTTCTTATCGGGCGCGCCTGGCGTGCCGCAAATGGGTATCACACGTGGGCGGACACCGGATTTCCAAGCTTATTTCCCTTGCTGCGGTAGCGGGTCTTGCGCTGTCGCCGATCGGCGGTTTTGCACAAGAAGCGACCAACCCGCTGGGCATCCCCGACGACATCAACGTCATTGGCAGTGCCAATCCGAACGTCCGCAAGGCGACCGCGGTGGTCAACGGTTTCGTCATCACCGGGACCGACGTCGACCAGCGCACCGCGCTGCTGGTGGCGGCAAACCAGCAGGAACTGAGCCCAGAAGACCTCGAGCGGGTCAAGATGCAGGTGTTGCGCAACCTGATCGACGAAACGCTGCAGATCCAGGCGGCGCAGACGCAGGAAATCGAGATCGACCAGGCCGAGATCGATCAAACCTATATGCGCATCGCAGCACAGAACTTCGATCAGCGCCCGGCGGCGATGGACGAATACCTGCGTTCGATCGGCTCCTCGCCCAATTCGCTCAAGCGCCAGATTCATGGCGAACTGGCCTGGCAGCGCCTCCAGCGCCGCCTGTTCGCACCCTTCGTCAATGTCTCGACCGAAGAGGTCAACGACCTGATCAAGCGCCTTGAGGCGAGCCGCGGCACCGACGAATATCGCCTCGGCGAAATCTACATGTCGGCAACCCCCGAATCTGCGGCTGAGGTCGAGAGCAATGCGCAGAAGATCGTCGAGCAGCTGCGCCAGGGCGGCAGCTTCGTCGCCTATGCCCGCCAGTTTTCCGAAGCCTCGACCGCTGCCGTCGGTGGCGACCTTGGCTGGATCGCGCTGGGCCAGCTGAAGAATTCGACGCTCGAGACGGTGGTTCGCGAAATGAGCCCGGGCCAGCTGGTCGGCCCGATCGCCATTCCCGGCGGCTACTGGATCGGCTTGCTGATCGACAAGCGCCAGGTACTGATGGCGGACCCGCGCGATGCACTGCTCTCGCTCAAGCAGATTCAGGTCGATTTCGCGCCGGGTTCGTCACAGGATACGCGAAACCAGCAGCTCGAGACTTTCCTTGCGGGTGTCGAACAACTGCGCGGCTGCGGCGAAGCCGAATCGGGCGCTGCGGCATTGGGGGCAACCGTCGTCGCCAATGACCAGATTGCGGTCCGCGCGCTTCCCGAACAGCTCCAGTCGATCCTGCTGCAAATGCAGGTTGGCCAGATCACCCCGCCCTTCGGCTCCTTCGAAGAAGGCGTCCGCGTGCTGATGCTGTGCGGGCGTGACGATCCCAAGGCCGCGAACGGCCCGAACTTTGACCAGCTGATGGGTCAGCTCGAGGAAGAGCGTATCCAGAAGCGCGCCCAGCGTTACCTGCGCGACCTGCGCAACGACGCCTACATCGAGTACAATTGACGGGCATCATGACTCCCCTCGCCGTTTCGCTGGGCGACCCGGCGGGGATCGGGCCCGAAATCATCGCCGAAAGCTGGGCTCAGCGCGACGCCGAGGGGCTGGTCCCATTCCTGGTGATCGGCGGAGCCGAAGTGATAAGGCAGGCGGCCCATTCACGCGGCCTAAACTTGCCGGTCGAGCAGATCGCCGATCCGGCACAGGCGGCTAGCATCTTCGGGCACGCCCTTCCCGTGCTCGGCTCGGACCATTGCCCCTATTCGCCCGGCGCTCCGGATCAGACGGGTGCGGAACTGGCGCTTTTTTCGCTCGAGACCGCCACGCGATTGGCTCGAGAAGGCAAGGCCGCCGGGGTGGTGACGGCGCCCATCGCCAAGGGCGAATTGGCAAAGGTGGGCTTCACTTTTCCCGGCCAGACTGAATTCCTCGCGGTGGCCTGCGGCATGCAAGAACAAGACGCGGTGATGATGCTCGCCGGGCCAAGCCTGCGGACGGTCCCGCTGACGGTGCATTGCGCGCTGGCCGATGTCCCGGGCTTGCTGAGCCGGGAACTGATCGAACATCGCGCAAGGATCGTGGCGAAGGCATTGCGCAGCGATTTCGGCGTCGCGAATCCGCGCCTGGCAGTCTGCGGTCTCAATCCCCACGCGGGCGAAGGCGGTAGGTTTGGCGACGAGGAGGCGCGGATTATCTCCCCCGCCATCGCCGCTCTGTGTGCCGAAGGCCTGGAGGTGACCGGACCCCACCCGGCCGACGCGCTGTTCACCCCGCGCGCCCGCGCGACCTATGATGCGGCGCTGGCCATGTATCATGACCAGGCGCTGGTCCCGATCAAGGCGCTCGACTTCGATGAAGGGGTCAATGTCACGCTTGGCCTGCCGATCGTCCGTACCAGCCCCGATCACGGCACGGCCTTCAACATCGCGGGCAAGGCCATTGCCGATCCGGGCGCGATGATTGCGGCCATTCGCATGGCCGGCGAAATGGCGGCGCGGCGCGCATCCCATGGCTGACCTGCCTCCACTACGCGAAGTCATTGCCCGCCACGGCCTCAGCGCATCGAAGGCGCTGGGGCAGAATTTCCTGTTTGACGAACAGTTGCTCAACCGGATCGCGGCCATTCCCGGAGATCTGGCCGGCAAACCAGTGCTCGAGGTTGGGCCTGGCCCGGGCGGGTTGACCCGTGCACTGCTGCGCGCCGGCGCCCGCGTCACCGCAATCGAGATGGACAAGCGCTGCCTGCCTGCCCTGGCCGAGTTGGGAGAAGCCTTTCCCGGCAAGCTGCGCGTGATCGAAGGCGATGCGCTGAAACTCGACCACGGCAAACTGCTGGGGGGCGAGCCCTTCGCGGTGCTGTCAAACCTGCCCTACAATGTCGGTACGGCACTGTTCGTGCGCTGGCTTGGCGGCGAAAGCTGGCCCCCGCAATGGACCAGCCTGACGCTGATGTTCCAGCAGGAGGTCGCCCAGCGCATCGTCGCTGCACCTGACACTTCGGCCTATGGCCGCCTCGCCGTACTGGCCCAGTGGCGCGCGCAGGCGAAGCTGGCGATGAAGGTGCACCGCAGCGCCTTTACCCCGCCACCCAAGGTGATGAGCGCGATTGTACACGTTACCCCGGGCACGATGCCCGAGGCAGTATCAGCCCGTACACTCGAGCGCCTGACCGAGGCCGCCTTTGGCCAACGTCGCAAGATGTTGCGCCAGAGCCTCAAGGGCATTCCCGGTGCGGTTGAGGCTGCCGAGAGCATCGGCATCGACCCGCAGCGGCGTGCCGAGACAGTCAGTGTTGCAGAGTTCGTCGAGCTCGCCCGCGCCCTGGGTCGCCCCGCATCCTAGCCAGGTAACGTTTCGCGTTGCTACCGGTGCCATGTGGTGTCAGTTTCGCGCCGCATCCGATGGGAGGATCGTTCATGCGCAAATTCGTCACTGCTTCTCTGCTTGCATTCAGCGCCACCACAGCTCTTTCGACCGCCGCACTGGCCGAACCGGCCAAGAAGGAAGACCTGCTGGTCGCACCCGAAGGGGCGCGGCACTATGTGATTGTCTCCGTCTCGGGAAAGCACGGCGACGTATGGGCGTGGCAGACCTCGGATGGCGCGATGGCCTATCGCATGTCGATGAACCTGCGCGGTTGGATTACCGAAACCGATCAGACCATCGTCAACGGACCCGACGGCACACCCGTGAAAATCGACATTCGCGGCTTCACCGATACCGGTGATGCGAGCGAGAGCTTCTCCGTCGGCACGGACGGGATGGCCCATTGGAAGACCTCGGTCGATGAAGGTTCCGCACCGTTCGCGGGAAAGCGCTACTCAACCTATGGCGGGCCATGGCTCGCTGGCGAAGGTGACCTGATCGCATTGCTGGCCGCGGGCGAAAAAGGCCTCGACTTGCTGCCATCGGGCCATGCCAGCGTAACCCTTGGCGAAGAGACCGACATCGAGGGACCGAATGGCGCGGAGAAGGTCAGGCTCGCTTTCGCAAAGGGCTACGGCTTCTCGCCCTCGCCCTTCTGGGTCACGCCGGACAACCGCTTCTTTGGTTTTGCCGGTGGCATGTCACTGCTGCCCGAAGGCTATGAAAGCAACGCACTCAAGCTGAAGGATATCTCGGACCGGGCCACGGCTGCCATGGTCAAGGAGGTCGCGCATGACTTCCTCAAGCCGGAAAACAAAACCGCGACGCTGGTCGAGAACGTCATGACCTTCGATTCGCTCGAAGGCACCTATCTGACCGGCCAATCGGTACTGGTTTCCGACGGGAAGATCGCCGCAGTCGGCGCGGCCGGGTCCATCAAGGCGCCCGCTGGCGCGACTGTGATCGACGGTTCGGGCAAGACGCTGGTCCCCGGCCTATGGGACGCGCATCTCCACGTCGGCGGCGACGATTGGAACCTGCTGCAGAACGTCGCCACGGGCATCACCAATTACCGTAGCCCGGGCTCCGAAATCGGTGATTCGGAAAGCATCTTCTCGCGCCGTGCCGCTGGCGATCTGCTCGCGCCCGAAGGCAAGGTGTCGGTGATCGTCGATCGCAAGAACCCGCTCGCAGGGCAGGGGTCGATCACCGTGTCATCGCAGGAAGAGACCATGCACGCCGTCCACACGATCAGCGATGCTGGCATGTGGGGGGTGAAGTTCTACACCTCGATGACGCCGGATTGGATCGCATCCGCCGCCGCCGAGGCGCACAGGCTGGGTCTCCATGTCCACGGCCATATCCCTGCCGGGATGCGCCCGATCGAGGCGGTGCGCGCCGGCTACGACGAAATCACCCATATCAACTTCATCATGATGCAGGCCATGCCGCAGGAGGTAGTCGACAAGTCGAACACCGCTGCACGGCTCGAAGGTCCGGCCAAATACGGCAAGGACGTCGATATCGATTCGCCCGAGATGACCGCCTTCTATAACGAGCTGGCGGAGCGCGGGACCTATATCGACCCGACGCTTTCCGTGTGGGAGCCGCTGATGACTTCGGACGGGACCGCACTGGCACCCGAATATGCCCCCTTCGCCAAGGTCGCCCCTCCGGGGTCGGTGCGCGGCTGGAAGATCTCCGGCTATCCGCTGTTCGACGGCCTGACGCGCGACGATTTCCGCAAGAGCTTCGACAAGATGGTCGGCCTGGTGGGGAGGCTGCACAAGGCCGGTGCGCCGATCGTCGCGGGAACCGACGGCTGGGGCCTCGAGCTGGTCCGCGAGCTCGAGCTCTACGAACAGGCCGGCCTGTCCAATGCCGAAGCGCTGCAGACCGCGACCATCGTTCCAGCACGGCTGACCGGGATGGACGGCGATTACGGCTCGATCACACCGGGCAAGGTTGCCAATCTGATCCTGGTCGAAGGCGATGTCTCACAGGACATCACCAATTTGCGCCACGTTGAGACCGTATTCCTCGACGGCTATCGCCTCGATGGTGACGCCTTGCGTGAGGCCAGCGGCCTGACCGGCATGCCCGACTAGGGCCGGTCAGCCTGCCTCGGCGGCGACCGTCCGCCGATAGAGGTGCCAGGTGGCGTGCCCCAACACGGGCAGCGCCACCAGCAGGCCGAGGAACAACGGGATCATCGCGACGAGCAGCAACCCCGCGATGACGAAGGCCCAGACCAACAGCACGCGCGCGTTCGAACGGATCGCGGCGAGGCTGACGATAATCGCGGTGAGGAAGTCGACCTCGCGGTCGACCAGCATCGGCAGGCTGATGACCGTGATGGCATAGAAGGCCAGCGCCATCAGGCCGCCGACGACCGAGCCGACCACGAGCATGGCCATGCCCATAGGGGTGGCAAACAGTGCCAGCGATTCCGAACCAATGCCGGACTCGGCAAGGAAGATCGCGAAGATCCCGTGCGCCACCATCAGCCAGAAACCGAAGGCAACGAAGACAATTCCGCCCATCATGATGATCTGCTGGTCGCCATGCCCGCCCAGCGAACGCAGCACTGCGCCCCAGCTCAACGGTTCGCCGGCCTCCCGGCGTCGGCTCACTTCATAGAGGCCGACGGCGGTAAAGGGGGCAATCAACGGGAAGCCCGCAGCGATGGGGATCAGCCAACCGCCCTGCCCCCATTCAAACAGCGCGACATAGAGGAACATCCCCGCCGCGACATAGATGCTGGCGAAGAACAGTCCGTAGGCCGGCGTGGCCACGAAATCGGCGAACCCCGCCATCAGCGCCCGACGCAAGTCGCCCAGCGTCAGGTCGTTCCTGACCGTCGCCGGCACCAGCTGTGCCTGTCCCGTGTTTGCCATGGCCTCTCCCCTTGTCCGACCAAGGGGAAGAAGCTGCTACAATCCGGTCCGCGGTTCAAGCTGGCTCAGGCCGCCTTTTTCACGCGTCGCCAGGCGTGCAGCAGCGGCTCGGTATATCCACTGGGCTGTTCGACGCCCTTGAATATCAGGTCCTTCGCCGCGCTGAACGCCGCACCGCCCTCGTTTTCGAGCAGCGGTTCGTAGAACGGGTCACCCGCGTTCTGCTGGTCGACCTTGGCAGCCATACGGCGCAGCGATTCCATCACCTGACCCTCGCTGATCACACCGTGAAGCAGCCAGTTGGCGATATGCTGGCTAGAGATGCGCAGCGTCGCACGGTCCTCCATCAGGCCGACATCGTTGATGTCCGGTACCTTTGAGCAGCCGACACCCTGATCGATCCAGCGCACCACATAGCCGAGCAGGCCCTGGCAATTGTTGTCGAGCTCTTCACGGATCTCGTCTTCCGACCAGTTCACGCCGTCGGCCAACGGGATGGTCAGCAGCTCGTCGAGCGGCGGAACATCGCCCAGCCCTTTCTGCACCGCGAACACGTCCTCGCGATGGTAATGGATCGCGTGCAGCGTCGCGGCAGTCGGGCTCGGCACCCAGGCGGTGTTGGCACCTGCACGCAGATGGCCGATCTTCTCGACCATCATCTGGCCCATCAGGTCGGGTGCGGCCCACATGCCCTTGCCGATCTGCGCGCGGCCCGAAAGGCCATGGCGCAGGCCGATACCGACATTGCGCTTCTCATAGGCAGTGAGCCAGGCGCTGGTCTTCATCGCGCCCTTGCGCAGCATCGGGCCCGCCTGCATCGAGGTGTGGATCTCGTCCCCCGTGCGGTCGAGGAAGCCGGTGTTGATGAACACGATCCGGTCCTTCACCGCGTGGATGCAGGCACCGAGATTGGCCGAAGTGCGGCGCTCCTCGTCCATCACGCCGACCTTGATCGTATGCCGCGGCAGGCCGAGCAGGTCCTCCACCGCATTGAACAGGTCGTTGGTGAAACCGCATTCCTCGGGCCCGTGCATCTTGGGCTTCACGATATAGATCGAGCCGCAGCGGCTGTTACCGTACTTGCCAAGCCCCGCGACGTCATGGGCGCCAATCGCACTGGTGACGACGGCATCGAGGATCCCCTCCGGGATTTCCTTGCCATCCCAGCGCATCGCCGGATTGGTCATCAGGTGGCCGACATTGCGCACGAACAGCAGGCTGCGACCGGGCAGGCTATGCGAGACACCGTCCTTGTCGGCGTAAGCCTTATCGGCTTCGAGCGCACGGGTCAGCGTCTTGCCACCTTTCTCGAAGCTCTCCTGCAAATCGCCGCGCATCACGCCCAGCCAGTTGCGATAGGCGGCCAGCTTGTCTTCCGCGTCGACCGCCGCGACCGAATCCTCGCAGTCGCAGATGGTGGTCAGCGCCGCTTCGAGAACAATGTCTGAAATGCCCGCCCTGTCGGTGCGCCCGACGGGATGGCCGCGATCGAACTGCACTTCGATATGGAGGCCATTCTGGCGGAACAGCAAGCCCTTTTCGGTCTTGCCGACATACTGGCTCTCATCCTGCAGTTTCCCGTCATGCTCGTCGGCGAGATCGGCCCAGCTCTGGCCCACCAGCGGCAGCGCCTCGTCGAGGAATTTGCGCCCTGCCGCGATCACCGCCGCACCGCGCTCCTCATCATAGCCGCCCGGGCGCGCCGGCGGCGCATCGAGAGCGTCGGTGCCGTAGAAGGCATCATAGAGGCTGCCCCAGCGCGCATTGGCGGCGTTGAGCAGGAAGCGCGCGTTGAGGATCGGCACGACCAGCTGCGGCCCCGCCATGGTCGCGATCTCCGCATCGACGTTCTGCGTCCCGATGGTGAAATCGCCCGGTTCGGGGACGAGATAGCCGATCTCGCGCAGGAAGGCCTGGTACTCGTCCTGATCGATGGGCGCGCCCTTGCGTGCCTTGTGCCATGCGTCGATCTGTGCCTGCAGGTCGTCGCGCTTGGCCAGCAGCGCGGCATTGCGCGGGGCGAAGCTGCCAAGCAGCGCGGCAAAACCCTGCCAGAACGCGTCGACACCGCGACCGAGCGGCGCAAGCACCTCTGTCTCGATGAAACTGGCCAGGGCAGGATCGGTCTCGATCCCGGCGCGCGTCACATATTCGGTCATGGAACTCCTCTTGGATCAGGCGAACGGTAATGTCGGTCCCGGGGAGGAGTGGCTTCCCATACCAAGCATCCACCGCTTTGCAACCTCGCCAAGGGCCCGGGGGTGGACTCATTGCACGCCTCGGCTAGAGACCGTTGCGCATGAAACCGGATAGCGCCCCTGAAGCCGTGCTCGATCGCATTGATGCCGACACCATGCTGCGCGAGGTGCAGGATTGGGCCGCGATCAACACCGGCACAGCCAATATCGCCGGGCTCGACCGCATGGCGGGCGTGCTGGCCGACGCCTTCGCCACGCTGCCGGGTGAGGTCGAACTGGTCGATCCGGCGCCGGTCAGCGCGATTGCCTCCGACGGGCGCGAATTCGACAAGCCGCACGGTCGCCACATGGTGCTGCGCGTGCGGCCCGAGGCGGAACGGCGTTTCGTCCTGACCGGACACATGGACACCGTCTTCCCGGTCGACCATTCGTTCCAGCAAGTCGGTTGGCTCGACGAACAGACGCTCAACGGCCCCGGCACCGCCGACATGAAAGGCGGGATCTGCGTTATCCTCCACGCCCTGCGGGCCTTCGAGGCGACGGCCGGCGCGGCGCGCGTCGGCTATGACGTGATGATCAATTCGGACGAGGAAACCGGCAGCCTCGCCAGCCGCGGCCTGATCGAAGAGCTGGCGCGGGGGAAATACGCCGCGCTGACCTATGAGCCCAGCGCCCTGCCCGACGGCACGCTGGCCCATGCGCGTGGTGGCACGGGCAATTACTCGATCACCATTCACGGCCGATCCGCCCATGCCGGGCGCAACCCGCACGAAGGGCGCAACGCCATCGTTGCCGCCTCCGACCTAGTACTGCGCATCGCGGCGCTGGCGGCGGAAGATATCACCGTCAATCCGGCCAAGATCGAAGGCGGCAGCGCGAACAACGTCGTGCCCGACCTCGCCGTGGTACGGTTCAATATCCGCCCCAAATCGACCGAAGCGATGACCCGCTTCGATACCCAGCTCGACAGCGTGATCGCCACGATCGCTGCCGAACGCGACGTTCGCATCCATCGCCACGGCGGCGTCACCCGGCCACCCAAGCCGGTGGATGCCAAAGCGCAGCGCCTGTTCGACCTGGTGCGCGATTGCGGCGCCGAACTGGGCCAGACCATCGGCTGGATACCAAGCGGCGGCGTATGCGATGGCAACAATATCGCCGCCTGCGGCGTGCCCGTGGTCGACACTATGGGCGTGCGCGGCGGCGCGATCCATTCACCTGACGAATTCATGATTGTCCCTTCGTTGAAGGAACGCGCAGCCCTGAGCGCGCTGGTCCTCGCGAAGCTTTCCACCGGAGACCATTTGTGACCTTCCGCCTTCGTGCCGCCAATACCGGCGACCTCGAACACCTCTATGAAATGGCGAAGCTTACCGGCGGCGGCTTCACCAACCTTCCCGCCGACCGCGCCGCACTGGGCCGCAAGCTGGAGCGCGCGGCCGCCGCATTCGGCCGCAAGGATGGCGAGATCGGCGACGACCAGTTCGTGCTGATCCTCGAAGACAGCAAGACCGGCGAAGTGCGCGGCACCTGCCAGCTGATGAGCATGGTTGGCCAGCAATGGCCGTTCTATTCCTATCGCCTCAACACGCTGACGCAGCACAGCCAGGAACTCGACCGCACTGTCCGCGCCGAACTGCTCAACCTCGTCACCGATCTCGAAGGTTCGTCCGAGGTGGGCGGGCTGTTTCTCCATCCTGCCGCACGCGCGGGCGGGCTGGGCCTGTTGCTCGCGCGCAGCCGCTACCTTTTCGTGGCGATGCACCGTAGCCGCTTCGCCGACCGCATCCTTGCCGAGCTGCGCGGGGTGATCGACGATCGCGGCGGTTCGCCCTTCTGGGATGGGGTCGCCGGGCGCTTCTTCGGGATGGGCTTCCAGGAAGCCGACTATTTCAATGCCATCAACGGCAACCAGTTCATCGCCGACCTGATGCCCAAGCACCCGGTCTACGTCGCCATGCTCAACAGCGAAGCTCGCAAGGTGATCGGCGTACCGCACCCCACCGGACGCGCCGCCATGCGCATGCTCGAGAATGAAGGCTTCGCGGCAGAAGGCTATGTCGATATCTTCGACGGCGGCCCGACCATGACCGCACGCACCGACCAGGTGCGGAGCATCCGCGACGCGGTGGCTGCCAGGCTGACGGCTACCGATCTGGTCGAAGGCGAAAAGGCGCTGATCGCGACCGGTCACCTCGACACGTTTCGCTGTGCCTATGGCCTTCGCGAACTGCGTGAGGACGGCACCATTGCCATCGATGCGAACTGCGCTGACGTGCTGGATGTCAGCGAAGGCGACGAGCTGTGGAGCGTGGCACGATGAGCGGGCTGGTCGAGATCAACTTCGACGGGATCGTCGGTCCGAGCCACAATTACGCCGGGCTCAGCCTGGGCAACATAGCCAGTGCCAGCCACAAGGGCGACCCCAGCTATCCCCGCGCCGCGGCACTGCAGGGTATCGGCAAGATGCGCGGCAATATGGAACGGGGCCTGGCGCAGGGTTTCCTGCTGCCCCTGCCGCGCCCGAATTTCGGCCTTCTGCGCGATCTTGCGGTGGATGCGCACACCGACCGCGCGCTGCTCGCGGCGGCATGGTCGGCCAGCTCGATGTGGACCGCCAATGCGGCCACGGTCAGCCCTGCCCCCGATACCGCCGACGGACGCTGCCACCTGACCCCGGCGAACCTCGTCACCATGCTCCATCGCGGGCAGGAATGGCACGACACGCAGCGCCAGCTGAAGATCGCCTTCGGCGACGAACGGCACTTCAAGGTGCACGATGCTGTCCCCGCCAGCTTCGGCGACGAGGGCGCGGCCAACCACATGCGTTTCTGCGAGGGCCACGGTGCCGCGGGTGTCGAGGTCTTCGTCTATGGCCGTCCGGGCGGACGCTTCCCCGCGCGCCAGCATGAACAGGCCAGCCGCGCGGTCGCGCGCCTGCACGGGCTCGATCCCGACAAGTGCCTGTTCATCGAACAGAACCCCGAAGCCATCGCGGCTGGTGCGTTCCACAATGATGTCGTCGCCGTCGCCAATGAGCGGGTGCTGTTCACCCACGAACGCGCCTTTGCCGACAATGCCGTCGCCTGCGAGACCATCGCTTCAGCCTTCCCTGCGCTGCAGGTGGTCGAAGTGCCCGAAAGCGCGGTGAGCCTGGAAGAGGCGATCAAGACCTACCTCTTCAACGCCCAGCTGCTGACCCTGCCGACCGGCGAGATGGCGCTGGTGGTCCCCGAGGAATGCCGCGAGAGCGCGGCAGTGTGGAGCTGGTGCGAAAGCATGCTCGCCTCCAACGGCCCGATCCGCAAGGTGATTCCGGTCGACGTGCGCCAGTCGATGGCCAATGGCGGCGGCCCCGCCTGCCTGCGTCTTCGCGTGGTGGCCGATCCGACGACCGTCGACGCGCGCTTCCTGCTCGATGAAGCCAAGGCCGAGCGGCTGGAGTCGGTCATTGCGGAAATGTGGCCCGAACAGATCGACCCGGCCGATATCGGTTCGGACAGCCTTGCAAAGACCGTGATCGAGGCCCGCGAGGCGCTGCTAACTGTCCTATCCTTGGACGTTCTCGCATAAGCCGGGTAGCCACTGGTTAACGCGCTGGACTCGTTTCGTCGGCCGACCTTACACTCCGCGATACATTAACCATTGGATGCGGCTGATTCCCGTGGCTGGCACGGGATTTGCACTCCAACAGGTTAACGAAGGAGCGGTGCCAAGGCGTGCTGAAGAAGGTGAAACGGCTGTTCGTGATCAAGACGCGCTTCGAAGCGTATCTGATCATCTACGCCCTCGCCCTCGGCGCCATGACCCGTGGCGCGAACTACACCCTGCAATTCCCCGGTTTCGGCGGCTACCTGCTGATGGCGGCCACCGCCGGTGCAGTGTTCCTTGGCGGAGCGAAAATCCTCGACGCGATCCGCTATGAGCAGGAAGCGCGCAAGGCCGAGGCAGAGAAACCCGACTAGCTGTCTGGCGTGGATGCGGACGAGTCCGTGCTCGGTCCGATAATGCAAAATCCGTGACCGAATGGATCGCAGCAGAAAGCCACACGCGGCAGGTTTCCGCCGCCTGCATGCTGTTCGATCGTCCCGCCGTGCAATTCGACCAGCGAAATCGTCGCATCGAAATCATCGACATGGAAATCGAGATGCACGGGCGTCCAGTGCCGCGCGTAGCTGCGGGTATCATCCGATCCGGGGGCGGGCTTAGTACCGGCATGCTTCGCCATCAGGCCAATCCGTGCATCGCCATTGGTCATGACCGCAAAGATGGGGAAAGGGCGAACGCGTTCGGTGAAACCCAGCGCTTTGCCGTAGAATTCTATACCGCTGGTGAGGTCCGGGACGTCAATCGTTGCCACGATGTGCATGGGACTGCTCCAACCGCTGCGGCAGGAAAGGTGAGGGTTTCTGTTGCTAGCTACCCCCGGAGCCCCGGAATCCGCTTCTGTTGCCCGGTGGGTCCAACCGCGCTTTAGCTTTGTAACTTCAGGGCGTTAGCCCATCACATTACGCTGCGAGAGCGAGTGCTTCGTTATCGTTGGCACTTGTGTGTTTTGAGCCTTGAACGGGTTACTCAGCCCGGGCGAAAACAATGTCTTTCAACACACGTCGATCCTAGTTCGGCCCCATCATCGCAAGCGCCCGATCATTCGGTCCGTCGCTTGCGGTGGTGGAGCCGCCGGGTACTGCCCCCGGGTCCGTTGTGCCTATTGCACACCGCAATTTATCGCCATAGCCGGCCGAAACCGGCAGGACCTATATAGGCCCCGCCAGCTTAATGTGAAGTGACTGCGGCCGCCAAGGCGGGCACGCGCTATTTCTTCAGCGCGTCGCGGATCTCGGTCAGCAGGTCGATTTCGCTGGGTCCCGCGGGTGCTTCCGCAGCGGGTTTTTCCTCGAATTCGGCCATCGCCTTCTTGGCGTAACGCACCAGCAGGAAGATGATGAAGGCGAGGATCACGAAGTTGATCACCGCGGTCACGAAGCTGCCGTATCCGATCATCGCAGCGCCCGCTTCCTTGAGCGCGGCATAGTCCGTCATCGAACCTTCATAGCCTTCGGGAACCGAAAGCAGCCAGAAATAGCGCGAGAAATCGGCCCCGCCGAACAGCGCTCCGACGATGGGCATGATCACTTCGTCGGTTAGCGATGTCACGATCTTGCCAAACGCGGCACCGATGATCACCGCGACCGCAAGGTCCATGACATTACCCCTGGCGATGAATTCCTTGAATTCCTTCAGCACAGCTAACCCCTTCTAAACCATTGTAACCCGCCCCCTGCCTGCCACGACCACCGATTTCCGACAAGGGCGCGTTAATCTTGAACCGGCGCGCAAGCGTGCTATCTTACTAAGACACTTTCCATGAATCCCCACGAGAGGACTGTGCCCATGACCCGTTTCGCTTCCCTCCGCACATCGATCCTTGCTGCAGCAGCGCTCGCGCTTTCGGCCTGCGGCATCAACTCGGTGCCCGCCGCGGAAGAAAACGCCAAGGCCAAATGGGCCGATGTCGAAGCCGCGTTCCAGGAACGCGCAAACCTGATTCCGAATCTCGAGCAGATCGTGGTTTCGTCGGCCGAGCAGGAACGCGCGACACTCAATGCGGTGGTGCAGGCGCGCGCCTCGGCCACCCGGCCCGAAATCAAGGTCAGCGGTGACGATCTCAATGATCCGGCGAAGATGCAGGCCTACCAGCAGGCCCAGAACGAACTGGGCGGCGCACTGTCGCGCCTGCTCGTTTCGGTCGAGCAATATCCCGAATTGCAGAGCCAGGAGAACTTCGGCCGCTTCATGACCCAGATCGAAGGGCAGGAGAACCGCATCCGCGTCGCCATCCGCGACTACAACGAGGCGGTACGCCAGTATAACACCACCATCCGCACCTTCCCCGACACGATCGGCGCGAACATCATCCATGGTGCAGAACCAATGGTACCCTACGAAGCGGTCAGCGAAGGTGCCGAAGTCGCGCCCGAGTTGAACATGCGATCGGAAGCCCCGGCGGCCAACTGACCGCCGCGGGGGGAACC
The DNA here is from genome assembly GCF_038133525.1 of Erythrobacter sp. GTDB lineage: Bacteria > Pseudomonadota > Alphaproteobacteria > Sphingomonadales > Sphingomonadaceae > Qipengyuania. Next base: position 17,983 of record NZ_JAYPTL010000059.1, read on the forward strand.
GCGACCATGACCCGGCTCATCCACTTCCTGATCGTCCTTGCGGCGGCACTGGGACTCGCGTTCCCTGCCGCCGCGCAGGACTTCCCTGAGCGCGGCACCGCGCCGGTGGTCGATGCGGCGAACATCATCGACGACGCCACCGAAGCCTCACTGACCCAGGCGCTTGATTCCTTTGAGGAACGCAATCAGCGCCAGTTCGTGATCGTCACCCTGCCCAGCCTCGATGGCTATGACATCGCGGATTACGGCTACCAGCTCGGCCGCGCCTGGGGCCTGGGCGACAAGGAGCGCAATGACGGGATCATCCTCATCGTCGCGCCGAACGAGCGCAAGATGCGGATCGAGGTCGGCTACGGCCTCGAAGGGGTGATCCCCGACGGGCTCGCCTTTGAATATATCGAGGGGATGAAGCCGTTCTTCCGCGACGGGGATTTTTCGGGCGGGATCGCCTGGGGCGCCGCCCAGATCATCCGCCAGCTCGAACTGCCTCCTGAAGAGGCGGCCAAGGTCGCCCAGCAGGCCGAACAGAACCGCGAAGGCGAAGGCGGCTTCCCGCTTGGCGGCTTCATCTGGCTAGTCTTTATTTTCCTGTTCTTCGTCCTCCCCGCGATCCGCGGCGGGCGGCGGCGGCACTATCGGTCGGGCCTGGGCGGCGCCGTTGGCGACATCATCCTGTGGGAAGCCGGCAAGGCGATCGCACGCGGCCTTAGCGACCATGATGACTGGGGCGGTGGCGGCGGCTGGGGCGGCGGTGGCGGCTTTGGCGGGGGCGGGGGTTTCTCCGGCGGCGGCGGCAGTTTCGGAGGCGGTGGCGCCTCCGGGGGGTGGTAATGGCATATCTGACCGCAGAGCAGCACGATATCGTATCGGCCGCGGTAGCGCAGGCCGAGCTCGAGACTTCGGGCGAGATCGTCACCGTGCTCGCCGACCGCAGCGATGGCTATACCGACGTCGCCCTGTGGTGGGCGATCGGCGCCAGCTTCACCGCGATGAGCGTCTTTGCGCTGTTTCCCGAATTCACCCTTGGCAAGATCGACCGGCTGATCGGCGGCTGGACGCATGACTGGACCATGGGTGAAGTGCTGACCATCGCACTCGGCATCGGTCTCACAAAGTTCCTCGGGGTGCTTGCCATCCAACTATGGCAGCCGCTCAAATTCTGGCTGGTCCCCCCGGCGGTCAAGCGTAGCCGCGTGCGCGAGGCGGCGGTGCGCCATTTCAAGGTCGGCGCCGAACGGCGCACGCATGGCCGCACCGGCGTGCTGCTTTATCTCTCGATGCGCGAGCACCGGGCAGAGATCGTCGCCGACGTCTCGATCGCCGAGAAAGTCCCGGCGGAAGTCTGGGGCGAAGCCATGGCCGACATGCTCGCCGAAATTCGTCAGGGTCGACTGGCCGAAGGTCTTGCCGCGGGCGTACGCGACGTGGGCAAGGTGCTCTCTGAAGAATTCCCGCGCGCCGATGACGACGTCAACGAACTGCCCGACCGGCTGATCGAGGTCTGATCATGGCTGTACCCGATCATGATGCAGACGAGGAAATCGTCTGGGCAGGCCGCTACGTCGTCGCCAAGAAGCGCGGCCGCTGGGAATATGTCGGGCGCAGCCGCAATATCCGCGCGGCAGTGATCCTGGCCGAGGAAGACGGGGACGTGCTGCTGGTCGAACAGTTCCGCGT
>NZ_JAYPTL010000060.1:0-8245 GCF_038133525.1 Erythrobacter sp.
GCCGAAGACGCCCCTGCCGCCGCGGAAACCGTTGCCGCGACGCCCGAGCCGGTGAGCACCCTGCCCGCTCCCGACCAGCAGACCTTCACGACGGTCTTTGCGGCCGCATGCGAGGACGCCAAGCCGGTCAACACCGCCGTCTGCAAGCGCGCGGGCCTCGGTTCGAAGGACGTCGTCTGCGAATACGGTCTCGGCGATGACGAATACCTGCGTAACAAGGCGACCCTTACCGCCAACGAAGACAACACCGGCTGGGTTCTTGCCGACCCGACCACCGTCTGCGCCGCGACCGGCGCGTAATCACAGCATTCTGAGCCAGTAGGACACACGCATCATGGCCACCGCACCCAAGCTTAACCAGAGCCCCAACGGCACCATCAGCCAGGTCATCGGCGCCGTCGTCGACGTCCAGTTCGAAGGCGAACTGCCGGCGATCCTGACCGCGCTCGAGACCAAGAACGGCGACAACACGCTGGTTCTCGAAGTCGCGCAGCACCTCGGTGAAAACACCGTCCGCACCATCGCAATGGACGCGACCGAAGGCCTCGTCCGCGGGCAGGAAGTCGTCAACACCGGTGCGCAGATCTCGGTTCCGGTCGGCCCGAAGACGCTCGGCCGCATCATGAACGTCGTCGGCCAGCCGATCGACGAAATGGGCCCGATCGGTGCCGAAAGCTCGGCCCCGATCCATGCCGAAGCCCCGCTGTTCATCGACCAGTCGACCGAAGCGGCGATCCTGGTCACCGGCATCAAGGTTATCGACCTGCTCGCACCCTACGCCAAGGGCGGCAAGATCGGCCTGTTCGGCGGCGCCGGCGTGGGCAAGACCGTGCTGATCCAGGAACTGATCAACAACATCGCCAAGGGTCACGGCGGCGTGTCGGTTTTCGCGGGCGTCGGTGAACGTACCCGCGAAGGTAACGACCTCTACCACGAATTCCTCGACGCTGGCGTTATCGCCAAGGACGCCGACGGCAAGCCGACTTCGGACGGTTCGAAGGTGGCACTGGTGTTCGGCCAGATGAACGAGCCCCCGGGCGCCCGCGCCCGCGTCGCGCTCTCGGGCTTGACCATGGCGGAATACTTCCGCGACGTCGAAGGCCAGGACGTGCTGTTCTTCGTCGACAATATCTTCCGCTTCACCCAGGCGGGTTCGGAAGTGTCGGCACTGCTCGGCCGTATTCCTTCGGCTGTGGGCTACCAGCCGACCCTGGCGACCGACATGGGCAACTTGCAGGAACGCATTACCTCGACCACCAAGGGTTCGATCACCTCGGTGCAGGCGATCTACGTTCCCGCGGACGACCTTACCGACCCGGCGCCGGCGACCTCGTTCGCCCACTTGGACGCGACCACCACGCTGTCGCGCGCCATTTCGGAACTCGGCATCTACCCGGCGGTCGACCCGCTCGACTCGACCTCGCGCGTGCTCGAACCGCGCGTCGTCGGTGCGGAGCACTATGAGACCGCCCGTCGCGTCCAGGAAACGCTGCAGAAGTACAAGAGCCTGCAGGACATCATCGCCATTCTCGGCATGGACGAACTGTCGGAAGAAGATAAGCTGACCGTCGCCCGCGCGCGCAAGATCCAGCGCTTCCTTTCGCAGCCGTTCCACGTGGCCGAAGTGTTCACCAACATCCCGGGCGTGTTCGTCCAGCTCGAAGACACCGTGAAGTCGTTCAAGGCGGTTGTTGACGGCGAATACGACCACCTGCCGGAAGCTGCCTTCTACATGGTTGGCGGCATCGACCAGGCGGTTGCCAAGGCCAAGAAGCTGGCCGAGGACGCGTAAGGACATGGCCCTCCACTTCGAACTCGTCACGCCGGCCAAGCTGGTCCGCTCGGAAGACGTCCACATGGTGGTCGTCCCCGGCGCGGAAGGCGAATTCGGCGTGCTTGAGGGCCACGCGCCCTTCATGTCCACCATCCGCGACGGTGCAGTGCAGGTCTACAAGACCGAAGGCGCCGCACCTGAAGTGATCGAGGTCCGCGGCGGCTTCGCCGAGGTTGGCGAGAACGGGTTGACCGTACTGGCCGAACACGTCGAAGGCTGACGGTTCCGGACATCAAGGAAATGAAAGGGCGGCCCGCGGGTCGCCCTTTTCGTTATGGGCTGGCGATCCGCAAGCGCTTTTGCGGGGCGTTGGCTACCTGCCTCTGGGCAATGCGGCAAGGAAGGCCAGGTAGTCACGAGAAACATCGGGGGTGAAGTGGACCCCGTCATGGGTGTGGCCAACCAGCCGAGGTGCTGGCGCCCAATGCGCGCCGGTCTGCTCAGCCAGCTTCGCGAAATCATGCGAAAGCTTGGCAATGGTGTCCGGGTCGTAGAACTTCCCGAGTGTTTCTTTATCCGGCTCAACCGCCCAAATTTCCATGAGGTATGTGCGCTGAGGGCCGCAATGTTCGACCACGCGCTCAACACTGGCAAGTGAGGCTTGCGTATCAATAGCCCACGGTTGGCTATCGTTGACCCCCAGGGCAAACACCAACGGCGCATCGCTGACGCTGCATAGAACGCTGGCCATCCGCTCCAGCTCACGCGTGGTTGCTCCATTATAGCCAATGAACAACGCGTCGTCGGTTGGTACGGCGTTTCGCACCCGACTATCGCCGAGAACAATTCGATCGGCAAATGGTGCGCGAATGAACGCCCCTGCGGTATCGAGAAGGGAATAGCGGTACCCGGGATAAGGCGCGATCGCCCAAGCCGCGATTGTTCCTAGCAACCCCACACAGATCACCAGCATCCAACCTGCAGCAACGAGGCCTTTTCTTGATCGCCAGCTCATAGCTATTTTCCTATGGAATCAACCGCCAAGAAAACGTGAATCAAGTGCCATCCACTGAACACGCCTGAAGGTTAATTAACCAACTCGCCATCAGGATAGGGGCAAACAGAGGGAAACAAACACTCCCATGGTCACCTCAACGCCCAAGGCGAAGACACCTTCCTGCCAATGGAACGGCTCCCACGCCGACTGGCTGGCTTTCGGTTTGCTCGCAGTAGCGACCCTGATCATACGCGCTCCATGGTTTGGTGACGCCAATGCCGACATCGACGAGCAACTCTATTCGCTGATCGGCAACGCCATGACGCAAGGTGCGCTGCCCTACGTAGACTTGTGGGATCGCAAGCCATTCGGACTGTTCGCGATCTATGCTGTTGCCCATGCCGTTGGCGGCCCGGGACCGATAGCGTATCAGATGCTCGCTGCGCTGTTCATTTTCGCCAGCGCGATGATGGGTTTCACCCTTGCGCGTTGCCTCGTAGACCGCGTGACGGCGTTTGGGGCGGGCTTTCTGATCATCGCGCTGATGTCCACCTATGGCGCGCTTTCTGGCAACTCTGAGGCCTTTTTCGTACCGATGATGGTCGCGATGGCGCTGCTGGTCCGCAACCATGACCATCCACAGGCCGTAAGGCGCGCAGTTTTGGCAATGCTGATTGGCGGCCTTGCCTTACAGGTCAAGTACACCGCCATTCCCCAATGCCTGTTCTTCGGTCTGTGGGTGCTTTGGGGCGCGCACAGGAATGGCGCCGCTATGCCACGCCTCGTTGCCTTGGCGGCCGCCTTTGGCGCCCTTGGCCTTCTGCCGACCGCACTGGTAGCGGGAGGTTATGCCCTTACAGGGTACTGGGACGCGTGGTTGTTCGCCAACATCACTTCATTCTTCGACCGCATGCCTTCCGATGCGGGTCGACTATACACGGACCTGGTATTGTTCTTGATGCCGCTGGTGCTGCTGGCAGCCGGTGGGATGTATGCCGCAGTGCGGATGACCCCGCCACGTGATCGGCAAACTTACATGTTCTACCTGCTCTGGTTCGTCGCGTGCCTGGCGACAATCTTCCTTCCCGCAACAGTATATCGCTACTACTTTGCAGCAGTCGTCCCGGCGACAGTACTGGTGGCATTACCGCTGCTCGATCGTCGTGGACCCGCCGGCATCGCGCCCTTGGTACTGCTGGTTGCAGGGGCAAGCTATATTCTATTCTTGCCGCATCAGATCCAGCAGTCGCAGACCCAGCGCGCTGCGCTCGACCGGCTCGCCCACGCAATTTCCGCCAAAGTCGACAGCAAACAGAACTGCCTTTGGGTCTATGATGGTCCGACATCGCTTTATCGATTGTCTGGTAGTTGCCTGCCAACGCGGTTCATTTACCCCGATCACCTCAACAACCTGCTTGAGAGCGGTGCGCTAGGCGTTTCGCAAACTGCCGAAGTGGCTCGCATTCTCGCAACGAAACCCCCAGTGATCGTCACCGCAGACACGGCGTTCACACCGCAAAACAAGAACACCGAGGCGCTGGTCAAGGCTGCGATCGACCGTGACTACTTGGAGATCGCAGACGAGACCTTACACAAGCGCAAGATTCGCGTTTGGGCGCGACGGGCTGCCGACTCCCCCTCCGCCAAAATGCTCGACAGCAACAACCCCCGCAAAGAACCATAGGGAGACTGCACTTGAAACTCGTATCCATGCTGGCCATGGCCGCCGCCATGACGCTGGCAAATCCTGTTTCCGCCGCCGCCGATGACGGCATTCCCGGTCCGGCCGAGGACCCCAATATCTGGCTTGAAGACGCCCGTAGCGAGAAAGCGCTCGACTGGGTGCGTGCGGAGAACGAACGCACGCTCGGCCTGCTCGCCAAGGACCCGCGTTTCGAGGAACTGAAGGCCGAAGCGCTGGCGATCTACGACAGCGAGGACAAGATCCCCTTCGTCTCGATCCGCCCCGACGGCCTCTACAATTTCTGGCAGGACAAGGCGAACCCGCGCGGCCTGGTGCGCCGGACCACGCTTGAGAGCTATCGCACCGAGACCCCCGCATGGGAAACCGTGCTGGACGTCGATGCACTGGCCAAGGCTGAGGGGCGCGAGTGGGTCTACAAGGGTTCGACCTGCATGCCGCCCGCACAGCGGCTGTGCATGATCGCGCTATCGGATGGCGGCAAGGACGCCAGCATCCTGCGCGAGTTCGACATGCAGACGAAAAGCTTCGTCGAGGGCGGCTTTACGCTGGAGAACGAGAGCCAGGGCGGCATCGAGTGGCTCGACCAGGATACGCTGCTCGTCAGCCGCGATTTCGGCGAGGGCACGCTGACCGACAGCGAATATCCGCTCAGCTCGCGGCTGTGGAAGCGCGGCACCGATATTGCCGACGCGCCCGAACTGTTCCGCGGTGAAACCAGCGACGTCTGGTCGGCTGCCAGCCTGCTGCGCGACGGGGCCGGCACGGTCCACGGGATGACCGCCTTCCGCGCGGTGAGTTTCCATGAAACCGAGTATTATTTCCAGAAAGACGGCGAATGGCTGCGGCTCGACATACCGCTCAAGGCTTCGCCCTACGGCATCGTCGACGGACACCTGCTGTTTTCGACCGATGTCGACTGGGAGACGCAGGGTCAGACCTTCCCCGCGGACTCGCTGGTCGCGGTCGAGCTGGAGGCGTTCAAGGCTGATCCCAATGGTGCACCCAAGACATTGGTCTGGGCACCCGGCGACCGGCAGACCAAGCAGGGTGCCACGATCACTTCGGACAGCCTCTATGTCGCACTGCTCGACAATGTGCGCGGCAAGGTGGTGAAATTCGATTTCGCCGATGGCGCCTGGACAGAAAGCGCCGTCGACCTGCCTGAAAACGCGACGATCTCCGTCGCAGCCTCGTCCGACGAGCGCGATGAAGTGATGTTCACCGTCACCGATTTCCTCAACCCCACGCGCCTGTTCTATCTCGATGGCAACACTGGCTCGATGGAAGTGCTCAAGACCTCGCCCTCCTATTTCGACGCGGCGGGCATGTCGGTCGAACAGTTCGAGGCGACGAGCAAGGACGGGACCAAGATCCCCTATTTCGTGGTCAAGCCCAAGGGCATGATCCTCGACGGGACTAACCCCACCCTGCTGACCGGCTATGGCGGCTTCCAGGTTCCGCGTCTGCCGAGCTACCTCGGTTCGATCGGCAAGATGTGGCTTGAGCGCGGCGGGGTCTATATCCTCGGCAATATGCGCGGCGGCGGCGAATTCGGGCCGATGTGGCACCAGAGCGCCATCCGCGAAAACAAGCAGCGCACCTGGGACGATTTCATCGCAATCGCCGAAGATGCAATCGCGCGGAAGATCACCAGCGCGGAACATCTCGGCATCCAGGGCGGTTCGCAGGGCGGATTGCTAGTCGGCACGGCAATGACGCAGCGCCCGGACCTGTTCGGCGGGGTGATCGTGCAGATCCCGCTGTTCGATATGCTGCGCTACCACCTGATCGGTCGCGGTGCATCGTGGATCGGCGAATATGGCGATCCACGTATCCCCGAACAGCGTGCCTGGATCGAAGGCTATTCGCCCTATCAGAAGATCGTCTCGGGCGTGGATTACCCGACTCCGTTCCTGTGGGCCTCGACAGCCGACGATCGCACCCATCCGGCCCATGCCCGCAAGGGCGCGGCCAAGCTCAAGGCGCTGGGCCAGCCCTATTACTATTACGAGGAAATGACCGGCGGCCATTCGGGCGGCGTGGACAATGACCAGCGTGCGCAGCTGCAGGCGCTGCAGTTCATCTACCTGCTCCAGCGGCTGGCGGACTGATCCCAGCCTTTGCGCAAACAAAAGGGCGGCCGTTGTGCCGCCCTTTTTCGTTCAGCGGGGGCTACGGGTCGGTGCGTGGAAATCGGGCGGCTTGTCCGACACCCACTTGACGAACCTGGCAAGCGCATCGTTTTGCAGCAGAACCGTGCGATCCTCACCGATCCGCGCGAGTTCGGCATTGCTGAAATTGGCATGGATCGCGCGGTGGCAGATCGGATGGACGGGGACGGTGAAGCGGCCCTTCTTCGTTTTTGGCACCGGGTGGTGAAGCTCGGTCCGCGTCCCGATGGGACGGGTGCATAGCCAGCAGGTCGTGCGCCCCTCGCTCAGTCCTTCTTCTCCGCCGCCTTTTTCTTTTTCATCGCATCATGGAAGCGGTCGGCCCAGCCCTGCTTCACCAATTGTTCCGCGCGGACCATGCGCAGATCCCCGGCGCCGACGTCACGGCTGACCGCGCTGCCAGCCGCGACGATCGCGTCTGCGCCGATGGTAACCGGCGCGATCAGCGCGCTGTTCGAACCGATGAACGCACGCTCGCCGATCACGGTCTTATGCTTGAAATAGCCATCGTAATTGCAGGTGATCGTCCCGGCACCGATATTGGCGCCCGCGCCGATTTCCGCGTCGCCGAGATATGTCAGGTGATTGGCCTTCGCTCCCTCGCCCAGGACCGTCTTTTTCATTTCGACGAAATTGCCGACCTTGCTGCCCTTTTCCATCACTGCTCCGGGCCGCAGGCGGGCATAGGGACCCACTTCGCAACCCTCGCCCACTGTCGCACCTTCGAGATGGCTGAAGGCGCGGATCGTCGCGCCGCTCGCAACCTTGACGCCGGGGCCGAAGACGACATTGGGTTCGATCGTCACGTCAGCCGCCAATTCGGTATCGTAGCTGAAGAACACCGTTTCCGGGGCACGCAGGGTAACGCCCGCCTCCATCGCCTCCTCGCGCCGCAGACTCTGCCATTGCGCCTCGGCGGCGGCCAGCTCGCCGCGCGAATTGATGCCCTGAACCTCGGCTTCCGCGGTTTCGACGAATGCGCTCACACGGCCATCGGCCAATGCGGTCATCACGATATCGGGCAGGTAGTATTCGCCTGCGGCATTGTCGTTGCCGATACGCCGCAAGAGCGCGAAAAGATCACTCGCCCGTACGGCCAGCATCCCCGAATTGCACAAGTCGACCTTTCGCTCTGCAGGGTTAGCGTCCTTGAACTCAACCATCTTGGCAATGGTCTTGCCATCTTCGCTGATCACCCGGCCATAGGCGCCCGGATCCCGCGCACGGAACGCCAGCACCACCGCAGGTGGGGCGTCAGCCTCATGCAGCCGGTCGAGCATCCTTTGCATGGTCGCAGCCCGGACGAAGGGTACATCGCCGTAGAGCACCAGCACATCGCCGTCGAAACCCGTCAGAGTCGCCTCTGCCTGTTGCACCGCATGCCCGGTGCCAAGTTGCGGTTCCTGCAGCGCGATGGTCGCACGCGTGCCCACCGCTGCCTCGATCTGTTCACGCCCGTGCCCGGCCACCACAACGGTATGCTTTGGGCCCAATTCACCGACACTCGCCAGCACATGCTCGAGCATGGACTTGCCAGCGATCGCGTGAAGCACCTTGTGCGTCCCGCTCTTCATGCGGGTGCCCTTGCCGGCTGCACG
>NZ_JAYPTL010000060.1:8255-9705 GCF_038133525.1 Erythrobacter sp.
GCGGCGAAGTCTCGGTTTTGGCTCATGGCATGGCTCCATGCCAGCAAACCCTTGCGGATTGAAGAACCATCCGCCACGCACCGCATCCATGACGGCTTTTCCCTTCGACATTGTCGGGTTCGATCTCGACGGCACTCTTCTCGAAACCCACCGCGATCTCGGCGCTGCGGTCAATCATGCTCTAGGGCTTGGCGGCTTCGCCCCGGTCCCGGCGGACCATGCCAGCGATCTCATCGGCGGTGGCGCCAAGATCATGCTGCAGAAGGCGGTCGACGAACAGGGCGGGATGCCGGAGGAAGAGTTCCGGCGGCTCTACAAGGAAATGCTGGCCTATTATGCCGAGCATAATGCGGTGCACACGCGGCCCTATCCCTATGCGGCGGAGGTGCTGGCGGAGCTGGATGCCCGCGGCGTGGCGCTGACGGTGGTCACGAACAAGTTCGAAAGCTTTGCCCGGTCGATCCTTGGCACGCTGGGCCTTGCCGATCACTTTGTCGCGATCATCGGCGGCGACACGATGGGCAAGGGACGTGCAAAGCCCGCGCCAGACCCGATTTTCGAAGCGCAGAAACGCGGCGGCGGCGGCAACCTCGTCTTCGTCGGCGATTCCTCCTATGATGTGATCGCGGCCCGCGCGGCCGGCGTTCCGGTTGTCGCCGCGGCCTACGGTTATTGCGACAAGCCTGGCCCGGAACTGGGAGCCGACACGCATATCGATTCGCTCGACCAGCTGGTCGCCGCGCTCGAACGCCTCTGAGGGGCAGCTTGCCCCTACGGCATGGCGATGGGCCGCGCATTCGGTTGCAAGAGCGGGCGGAAAGTGCCACTCCGCCGACCCAATTGACCTTTACGTAAACGATAAAGCAGGAGCAGCCCCATGAGCATCGACTTCAAGGACAAGGTAGCCATCGTCACTGGCGCCGGCGGCGGCCTCGGCCGTGAATACGCGCTGGAGCTGGCCCGCCGCGGAGCCAAGGTCGTGGTCAACGACCTCGGCGGATCGCGCGACGGCACCGGCCATTCGGACATGGCGCTGCAGGTGGTCGAGGAAATCGAGAAGGCCGGCGGCGAAGCCGTGTCGAACGGTGGCTCGGTCACCGAATTCGAGCAGATGGAAAAGATGGTCGCCGACGCCAAGCAGAAGTGGGGCGGCGTCCACATCGTCATCAACAATGCCGGCGTGCTGCGCGACAAGACCTTCGCCAAGATGACGATGGACGACTTCGAATTCGTCGTCGACGTCCACCTCAACGGCTCGGCCAATGTCGCCAAGGCGGCGTGGGAAACCATGCGCGAGCAGGCCTATGGCCGTATCCTCATGACCGCGTCCTCGACCGGCCTGTTCGGAAACTTCGGCCAGGCCAACTACGGCGCGGCCAAGCTCGGCCTCGCCGGTCTCACAAAAACGCTCCAGCTCGAAGGCACGAAGTACGGCATCAAGGTCAACACG
>NZ_JAYPTL010000060.1:9715-17036 GCF_038133525.1 Erythrobacter sp.
CGGCGGATCGCGCGACGGTACCGGCCATTCGGATATGGCGCTGCAGGTGGTCGAAGAGATCGAGAAGATGGGCGGCGAAGCCGTTTCGAACGGCGGCTCGGTGACCGAATACGAACAGATGGAAAAGATGGTCGCCGACGCCAAGCAGAAGTGGGGCGGCGTGCATGTCCTGATCAACAATGCCGGCGTTCTGCGCGACAAGACCTTCGCCAAGATGAGCCCGGAAGACTTCGAATTCGTGGTCAAGGTTCACCTGACCGGTTCGGCCTTCGTCACCAAGGCCTGCTGGGAAACCTTCCGCGAACAGGCCTATGGCCGCATCCTGATGACCGCGTCCTCGACCGGCCTGTTCGGCAACTTCGGCCAGGCCAATTATGGCGCGGCCAAGCTCGGCCTCGCCGGCCTGACCAAGACGCTCGCGCTCGAAGGTGCGAAGTATAACGTCCGCGTCAACACCCTCTCGCCGGTGGCTGGCACGCGCATGACCGAAGACCTGTTCCCCGAACAGGCGTTCAAGCTGTTCGACCCGGTCAACGTGGTTCCTGCCGCGCTGTTCCTGGTGAGCGAAGATGCCCCGACCAATGCCATCGTCGGCGCGGGCGCGGGTGGCTATCACTCGGCCTGGACCGTGATGAACGATGCGGTCTGGCTGCCCGAAGCAGAGCGTACGGTCGAAGGTTTCGCCGCGAACTGGGACAAGATCAGCGAGTTCTCGAACCTCAAGGCCCCGCAGTCTGGCAGCGAACAGTCGGGTGCAATCCTTGCAGCAATGCAGAAGGTTCTGGGCGCCGACGCCGCGCCGTCAAGCGCACGCGGATAGTCCTTTACCAATTTCGATTGCCCAAAGCCCCGCGCCATTGCATTATGGCGCGGGGTTTTACTTTGGGGGTCGTATGAATATCGAAGCGATGCTGCGCAAGCTGCGCGCCTCTTCTATTGCCGTTACAGTCTTCGCATCCGTTTTCATGCTGGCAGGCCTTGCCGAGATTGGACTCGGCGGAATGGCGGTGAAGGCTGAGTACGCCCGCATCACCGAAGTAGAGACCGAGGCGCAACAAGCCTCGCCCTTCGGAAGCTTCCGTCGGCAAAGCGCAATCCAGTCGCAATACAATCACAGCAGCAGCGCCTTTATCAGCCAGGGTCGCTTCATCCCGTCATTCCGAGAGCGGGGTTGGGACAACGCGACAACTATTGCTGGCCTGGCTTTATTGGTTTCTGGCTTGGGACTTATCTTATCTGGGCTGTTCTGGGTCTGGCGCGCCCATGAAAATCTCGCCCGGCTTGGCATAAGGACGAAGTACACCGCGCGTATGGCTGTCGCTGGATTTCTGGTGCCCGTTGCGAACCTGGTCCTGCCTTTCGAAACCATGCGTGAACTCTACAATCGCAGCTATTGCGAGCCGGAAGAGCTTGCCCATGCCACGGTCGAAAATGTCACCGCTTGGTGGACCGCAGTGGTTGTTGGGTTGCTGATCTTCAGCGCGATGATCTTCAAGTTCATGCTCGATGTGGGCACCAACCTGGCCATCATTACTCCGCTGTGGATGGAATATGCGATAGCCAGCTTCGCCATGTTGCTGCTGCTTGGATCAGCCCTCCTCTTTGCGGGCCTGGTTCGTTCGATCACGAAAGCGCAAATGGTCTACCTGCCGCAGATCATGTTGAGCGGCGGGCATGAGCCGGTCCAGCAGCGGCCTGCCGTGACCTTGCGCTGACCCCGCCGCCTTACCGTATTGACTAACTAATACACTTAGGCGTATCCAGGAGACTTCAACAGTGGGAGGATAGGCTGATGTACAGCCAGGACGATCTCAATTCCGCGGTCGCAGCGGGCGCGATAAGCGCCGAAGCAGCCGACGCCCTACGCTCGCATATCGCCGCACAGCGCGACGCGGTTCCGGCCGATGCGGAGCATTTCCGCCTGATAACCGGCTTCAACGACATCTTTGTCTCGATCGGCGCGGTTATCATGCTGATCGCCATGGCTGCGATCGGCGATGCCATCTGGAGCAACAATCACGCTCCCTCGCCAGCCAGCGGCGTGCTGGTGGCAGGGACGGCTTGGATGCTCGCCGAATTCTTCACCGCCAAGCGGCGGATGGCACTGCCCAGCATCATCCTGCTGCTGGCTTTCGTCGGCGGGGTATTCACCGGCCTGATCGGACTTGCGATCGCGGTACTTGGCGAAGGTGCGAACCACCAGGAAACGCTGGCAACCCTGGCCATCGCCGGGTCAGCCCTGGTCACCGCCGTTGCGGCATGGCTGCACTGGAAACGCTTCATGGTCCCGATCACCATCGCCGCCGGGACCGCGGCAGTTGCAGGCACGATCATTGCTCTGATCATGGCGGCCGTGGGACCCAATTCAGCCAATGCAAAGACCGTTGCCCTGTCTCTCGTATTCCTGGTCGGGCTGGCCGTGTTCGGCCTCGCCATGCGGTGGGACATGAGCGACACGGCGCGCTCAACCCGACGCAGCGATGTTGCCTTCTGGTTGCATCTGCTGGCCGCCCCGATGATCGCGCACCCGATCTTTGCTTTGATCGGCGTCACCGAAGGTCAGAACATCGGCGTTGGTGCGGCTGTTGCCGTGCTGGGCGTCTATGTCGTGTTCGGCCTCGTCGCTCTGGCGGTCGACCGTCGCGCCTTGCTGGTCTCGGCGCTGGCCTATGTCCTGGTTGCGCTGACCTTCCTGTTCCGTGAATTCGGCGCCGTGGAACTCAACTTCGCGCTGACGGCGCTGGTCATCGGTTCGGCCTTGCTGACACTCAGCGCCTTGTGGACCCCGATCCGCCGCGCCGTGGTGACCACGCTCCCAGGCGACATGCGCGGCAGGCTTCCGGCCACCGCGTGACATCTGCCTGTCGTTGTCGAAAGGGCCCGCGACCTGTGCGCGGGCCCTTTCCGGCAAGATCAATGGATACGAACCGATGAACGACCACGCCATCGTGGGCTCCGGCTGGAGCCGTATCGTCCCGACGCTGATCATCCTGCTATTGGCCGGCCTGCTGGTATTCTACCACCTGACCATGCTGGTAGACCTCACCCAGGGTAGGGGCCTGAGCAGCGACGCGGGCTACAATGCGATCCAGGCAATCCTGCGCTGTGCCATCGTCGCCAGCCTGGTTGCGGTAATGCTGGGCCGACGCGCCGCTTTGCTGGCGATGTGGCTCAGCATCGGCGGGCTGATCGCCACGCACTATTGGGCGCATTTGGGCAATTTGCCGGTCGACTTCACGATCGGCCGACACCCCCTGTCCTATCTGAAGGGCTTTATCTTCCCGACAATCATCACCGTGGCATTCCTATATCGCCGCCGCCAGGGCGGGGCTGGCCTCCACTAGTCGTCAACCGCCTTCAGCAGCCGCCGCTCCACCGGGGCCATGACCCCGGCGAGTTCGTGGCCGCGTTTCAGGATTTGCCCGTGTTCGCCGAACAGGGTCCACATGCCCTGCTTGCCGCGCAAGGCCGGCCGCTTTTCGATCCGCGCCTGCGGGCGTTCGGCCGTGCGGCGGAACGCGGCAAAGCTGGCCGCGTCCTTGGCGAAATCCATTGCATAATCCCGCCATTGGCCAGCAGCGACCATGCGGCCGTAAAGATCGAGGATGCGGCCGAGTTCTTCGCGTGTGAAGCCAACCTGCAGCGGTTGGCGACCGGGAAAGGCGACAATCGTGTCACCGAAAAACTGCATCAATCGTCAGTCCCGCTCCGCATAACCGGTTCACGCTCGGTACGCATTGCTGCGACCTCTTCACGCAATGCCTTCAACTCGGTCTCGAGTTTCTCGATGCAGTCACGGCTGCCACCCTGCGAACCCTCGCAGGGTTCGTCGCAAGGCGTGCCATAGGGAATGAAGTCCTTGAGCCACTGTTCCGCAGGCACAAGCGTGCTACGCGCCTTGAGGCCGATCATCGTCGCCCCTTCGGGCACTTCGTCCGTCACCACGGCATTGGCGCCGATACGCGCGCGGCGACCAACAGTGATTGGACCGATGACCTGCGCCCCCGATCCGATAATGACTTCGTCCGAGATCGTCGGGTGTCGCTTGCCACCCTTGCCATTAGCAGGATTGGTTCCGCCCAGCGTGACGCACTGGTAGATGGTGACGTTGTCGCCGATCTCTGCGGTCTCACCGATCACGGTAAAGCCATGGTCGATGAAGAAGTTCTTCCCGATCTTGGCGCCCGGGTGAATGTCGATGGCGGTCAGCCAGCGGCTCCAGTGATTGACCAAGCGTGCGAGGAAAAACAGCTCCGCTTCGAACAGCCAATGCGCGATGCGGTGATATCCAAGCGCCCAAACGCCTGGATAGGTGAGGATCTCCCAGCGGCTACGCGGCGATGGATCGCGCGCCTTCACGCTGTCGAGATAGGCGATAAGCCGTTCCAACATAGGCGATATTCTCCCACCACGCCGACATTAAAGCAAGCGCCCCTGCTCGGGCCCCTGCACGGCGTCGAGTGCGTCTCTCCATACAGATAGGGTGGCGGGTACCTTCCGTTCAAGACTCAGACGGTCGATTTCGGCGACCACCCGCTCGATCGCGGCGTAGCTGCGCTCCATTCGTGGAACCAGGTATGCGGGCGCTCCATCGCCCAATGCCAACCCGCGCGCCTCGGCGTGGGCGAGGATCAAGTCAGCCGCCATGGCGTCGTCCGGCGGCGTGATTTCGAGGTGCAGCGAGGCCCGCATCCGCGTTTGCAGATCGGGCAAGGTGATATCCCATTGCTCGCCATCGACAACGAGCAGCAAGGCCATGCCGTCCTCCTGCGCGCGGTTCCAACGGTGGAAAATCATGGTTTCGTCGAGCCGATCAGCCCCGTCGATCGCTATTCCGTGGCCACTCGCTTCAAACCATTGCGCCAGCAACGACTTTCCCGAGCGTGGCGGGCCGGTGAGGATTGCCGTGCGGTATGGCCATGTCTCCGGTGCAACAAGCGCATCGGCAGCCGCCCTATTACCGTTGCCGACGATGATCGCACGGGCTCCCCCCGGGCGGGAAATCGAGAGCGGGAGGGCGATCTGCGACATGCGCCGCGCCTCAGCGGCTGATCGAAAGCGCGGTGCTGCCCTGGCGGACGGTAAAGCCGCGCGCCTTGAGCGCCTCGGCCAGCTGCGTGATCGAACCGGCATAGCTGACCGTCATGACCGAGGTGCCGCCGATCGCGGTACTGCGAACACCCGTGGCGCGGACGCCGGGCGTGCCACGCACCGAAGCAATCGCGCCATCGAAGGCCGCGGCATCGGGCGTCGCCACCTGGACGGTGTAAAGCGCGACCGAACCATCGGGCGGCGGCGTATTGACCGGCGCCGCGGTTATCGCATTGCCGCTTTCTGCCGTAGGCCGATCATTCGCACCCTCGCGCGCGGCGCGATCGCGTTCCATCAATGCGCGCCCAAGTTCGACCAAGCGCTGGATCGCGGGATCGAGCTCCGGCGAGCCGAGGTTGAGAGTGGCATCGGGCTTGAGCTTGCCATCGGCCAGCGCCTGCCGGAAAATCCCATCGAAACGGACCACGGCCTGCGACAGCATAGCCGGCAGCTTCTGCGGGCTTTCAGCCTGGAGCGTGAAACTGTCTAGCACCACGTCATCGGGGCCATAGCGCGCGGTAAACGTGCCTTCGATCGGACCACCAGGATAGGTGTAGCGCAGCCGGGCAATCGGGATCAGCACGTCCGAAGCACCGAACTGATCGAGCACGTTTCGCCACCACACACGGCTGCGGCGCCCGGTCTGTCCGTAGGTGACCAGCAGCGAATCGCCCCCGGCACCCATCGGGCGGACATAGTTGATCGGGCTGGTGCCCGCCTGGAACTCCGCCCAGGCCTGCTGCCAAGGGTTGCGTTGCTCAAAGACCATCTCGGTCCCGGCTGAGACCGTTACCGGGACAACCAGCAAGGGGGCCGATCGTGCAACTTCGCCGGCCTCGCCCAGAAACGGCGCCGCTCGGGATCGATCGAATACCACGCCCAGCGTCGCGATATATCGCCGGGGACCGAGCCGCTCCCTCTCGATCACGATGGCCGAAACCATGCCGGAAATCTGCGAATCGGGCAGGCTGGGCCCGCCGATTTTCTTCCAGGCCAGTCTTGCGGCGACATCCCAGGCCTTCTCGCGCGCTTCGGAGCCGGTCTTCGCCGTTTCGTCGACTTCGATACCGGAAACCTCGATATCGCTCGATGCTGCGACGGCCGCGATGCCGCGATCGCCCCCGACTTGCGCCCATACGACTGCCCCCAGCGCGCAAGCCGAAACGATCCCCGCAAGGATCAGGCCGGGGCGGCGCAGGGCAGGTTGAAGGGAAAGGGCGTCAGGCATCGCGGATTCCGGGGCCTTTTGCCGAAAGGAATCTGGAAATCCAAGCGCGAATGCGTAAGGCGGGGGGCATGAGCGACGAACCCCGCAGCAATACCCCCTCCTACACCTATGAGCAGGCAGGTGTTTCGATCGAAGCGGGCAATGCGCTCGTCAAGGCGATCGGCCCGCTGGTCAAGGCGACGATGCGTCCCGGCGCGGATGGCGAAATCGGCGGCTTCGGTGGTTTCTTCGACCCCAAGGCCGCGGGGTACAAGGATCCCCTGCTGGTCGCGGGCAATGACGGTGTGGGCACCAAGCTCAAGCTCGCCATCGACACCGGGCGGCACGATACGGTCGGCATCGACCTCGTCGCCATGTGCGTCAACGACTTGATCGTGCAAGGTGCGGAACCGCTGTTTTTTCTCGACTATTTCGCCACCGGCAAGCTGGAGAACGGCGTTGCCGAACGCGTCATCGCGGGCATCGCCGAAGGCTGCAAGATGGCCGGTTGCGCGCTGATCGGCGGCGAAACGGCGGAAATGCCCGGCATGTATGCCGCAGGTGATTACGACCTTGCCGGCTTTTGCGTCGGTGCCGTGGAACGCGGCGAGCAGTTGACCGGTGAGCGGGTGGCGCCGGGCCACGTGCTGCTCGGCCTCGCCAGCTCGGGCGTGCATTCGAACGGCTATTCGCTGGTACGCCGACTCGCGACGGACAAAAGCTGGAAACTCGACCGTCCCGCCCTGTTCGATCAGGAACGCCTGCTGGTCGATGCGCTGATCGAGCCGACCAGGATATATGTGAAGAGCCTGCTCCCGGTCGTGCGCGACGGGTTGGTCGACGCCCTGGCCCACATCACCGGCGGCGGCCTGCTGGAGAACATCCCGCGCGTGCTGCCGCAAGGCGCACATGCCGAAGTCGATGCCGATGCCTGGGAACAGCCCGGACTGATGGCTTTCCTGCAGGCGCAGGGCAATATCGAGCCCGCCGAAATGGCGCGGACCTTCAATTGCGGCGTGGGCA
>NZ_JAYPTL010000060.1:17046-19300 GCF_038133525.1 Erythrobacter sp.
TCGAACCATCGAAGGCTGAGATTGTCCGTTCACGACTCGAGGACGCGGGCGAAACCGTTCTTTCGGTCGGTCGGATCGTCGAGGGGCCCAAGGGATGCACTGTCCGCGGATCGGCAGGCACCTGGTCGGCACGCGAGGATTGGTCGGCGACGCATAATGCCTGACCGTGCCCGTGTAGCCGTTTTCGTGTCCGGGAAAGGCACGAACATGGCTGCGCTGCTCTATGCCAGCCGCCTCCCCGACAGTCCTTACGAGCTGGTGCTGGTCGCTTCGAATGCCCCCGAGGCTGAAGCCCTGACCTTGGCTGCTGGTGAAGGCGTCGCCACTTTCGCGCTGCCCCACAAGGGCATGCAGCGCGCCGATCACGATGCGGCGATGGAGGCGGCGGCGATGAAAGCGGGGGCGGATTACATCGCGCTGGCTGGATACATGCGGATCCTGTCGCCCGAATTCGTTCGCCGCTGGGAAGGGCGACTGCTCAACATCCACCCTTCGCTGCTGCCGAAATATCCCGGACTCGACACGCACGCCCGTGCCATCGCGGCCGGCGACAGCCATGCCGGAACCACGGTGCATCTGGTGACCGAAGATCTCGATGCGGGTGAGGCCCTGGGGCAGGTCGCCGTGGCGATCCAGTCCGAGGACACACCTGAGACGCTGGCCGAGCGCGTCCGCATCGCCGAGCACCAGCTTTATCCGCGCGTCCTCGCAGACTACGTCATGCGCGAAAACGATCCCGCCTGGCTGCTTGAACGCGTCCGCCAGCTCGCCCTCGCCCTGCCCGAAACGCATGAGCGCGAAAGCCACGGGTCGCCCGGCTGGCGCGCGGGAAGCGAGAAATCGGGCAAGTTCTTCGCCTATTTCGCCGATCAGCATCACGGCACGCCGCACATCTCGCTGCTGGTCAAATGCAGCAGCATGGATGAGCTCGAGGGTCTCGTCGAAGCGCATCCGCATGCCTATCACAAGCCAGCCTATTACGGGGCGGGCGGCTGGATCGGGATAATCCTGAACCGGCCAGGGGTGGATTGGGACGCAATTGCGGACTGGCTGCAACGCAGTTGGCGACAAATCGCACCGGCAAAGCTGACAAGGCTTCTCGACGCCGCCGATGCGTTCTAGGGTCCCTGCATGGGTCGCTCGATACTGTTCTACGCG
Organism: Erythrobacter sp.; assembly: GCF_038133525.1. GTDB lineage: Bacteria > Pseudomonadota > Alphaproteobacteria > Sphingomonadales > Sphingomonadaceae > Qipengyuania. The sequence continues at coordinate 18,205 of NZ_JAYPTL010000060.1, forward strand.
GTTGCCGCATTGGTTCTCGTCATCGTGGCAAGCAATGCCGACGAAATCGAAGGGCGCCACAGCGAAGCAAGCATGGGGGAAACGCTGATGGTGGTCGGGGGTGTGCTCATCTTCGTCCTCCTCTCCCGCCTGTTGATTGCCCGTCTGTCGGCGCGTTCCGAAGGGCGCGAATGAATCCACCGCCACGTCCGCATGCCTTCGCCCGATCGCGGGCGGCGGAGCTGGCGGGACGCGCGGTCGAGGCGATGTGGGAGCGCGGGCTAACCGAAAAGCCGCCGCTCGATCCCGATTTTCTCTGGAGCGTTGGCGCGAGGGGTTTCACCGAGGCCGACGAGCATTCGCACCGCAGCGATGAGGACGTCGCCGACTTCCGCGACCGGCTCGCACGGCTTTGCCGGGCCTTGCGGGACGAAGCGGACCTCAATCCGCTGGGCCACACCATGGCCTACGGCCAGCTTACCGGCGCGATCCGCAAACGCCATGCGCTGGGCCGATATTGGCGCGACAATCCTTGGATTGCCGAAGCCGCAATCGCACCGCCGATCGTGGTGGTCGGGCAGATGCGAGCGGGCACGACGCGGATACACCGGCTGCTGGCCGCCGATCCCCGCAATGCGGGCACGCGCTTCTGCAACAGCCACGACCCGGTCCCCCGCCGCCCTGACCTGCGCCCGGCCAAGTTCACGCTCGGCCTTGCCATTGCGCGCCGCATCAATCCTTGGCTGGATACGATCCATCCTTTCGGTGCGACACGCGTGGACGAAGAGATTGGGTGGCTGTCGGGAGCGCTCGATGCTTGTGCCTATGAAGCCCAATGGCGCATCCCCGGCTTTGTCGCCTTCAACGAAGCGGCCGATGCAGGCGCGATCTATGCGGAATTTGCCCGGATCCTGCGGACCGATGCCGCGGTGATGGGGAACGCGGATCGTCCGCGGGTCCTGAAATGCCCGCAGTTTTCCGAGAACTTGCCCGCCCTGCTGCATCGCTTCCCGAATGCGCGGCTGGTAGTGACCGAACGCGATCACGTCGAAGTGCTCGACAGCTCGGTCTCCATGGTGGCGAGCCAGATGGCCTTCCAGAGCGACTTTGCGGACAT
>NZ_JAYPTL010000061.1:0-18960 GCF_038133525.1 Erythrobacter sp.
TGGGAAACCGAAGACCCAGAACACTATCGGTTGGGCCGCACCCTGCGCGAAGAAATGCTCGCCTGCCTGCTCGGTGGTTATGGAATACCGGCAGAAGTTGGCTTGGCCGCTTATGATCGTCTGCGGGCTGCTCCGGCAGATGCCCAGGAGGATGAGCAGGCCGTTCTGGAGATGCTGACTACTCCATTGGAAGTTAAGGGGCGCTCTGTACGCTATCGCTTCGCGCGTCAGAAGGCGCGGCGTGTTGCGCTATGTGTGGCGGGTTTAGCAGACATCGATACGGACGTTGGTGATCGCGATCTGCGTGATGCGCTGGTTGGCTTACCGGGCATCGGCCCCAAGACCGCATCATGGATTGTGCGTAATTGGCGCGACAGCGATGAGGTGTCGATACTCGACATCCACATCATCCGCGCATGCCATTCGCTTGGACTGTTCGATGTCGCATGGCGGGTGGAGCGCCATTATGCGCAGATGGAGGCGGCCTATCTTGCCTTCGCAGAGGCTATTGGCGCACGTGCGTCGATATTGGATTCTGTCATTTGGATGACAATGCGGCAGCTTCCCCAAGATATCGTTGCGAAGCTCAATATAAAACATGCGCATATTCAGAAGAATAGGACATCGAAAGCGGTCGACATTCGTCAGGCGGTATTGATATAGCTCCAATCGGACGTTGACGTCGGATTGGAGGTCTCGTGACAGGAAGTGGCGGCTCGCGTGACGATGGGTATCCTGCAACGCCTGCTCGGGTGACGCCGAGCAAGCCAGGGACCGTCGGTGGTGGTGGTGCAGGCGGCGATCCGGACCTCTGCGACATTGTTGAGACAGCAGCATTGAATAGCCTTCAGCCCGGCGCGGTCGGAGCGTTGAAGATAGGCGACATCCTGACGGTCAACCTTAACCGCTCAGGTCCGAACCCCGTCGTGGAGGTCTTGGGGCCGGGCGGCCAAAGGGTCGGCGCGCTCACGCATCGTGGCCATGTGCGAATAATTGGGTGCATCGACCAGGGCCGAGCATTTCAGGCTGTGGTGCTGTCCATCCGGGGCGGCGCTGTTGAGGTCCGGATTGAGCCCGCGTGATCACGGTCGCCGGGGGGCTTTACATTGAGCGGTGCATCGAGCCGCGGTGGGATGACGCCTATGGATCGGGTGGACGGGCAGCCGCTGCCCTGAGCGGCGCGGTTCCGGGCATTCGGCTTCACACCTATCGCAACACCAGCCTCGAAGATGTAGAAATCAGCTTGAAATCGGCTTACGGAATGCTCGTAGGTGGGCCGAAGGTAGATCGAGAGATCGCCTTCGACTACTTCCATTCGCTGGCCACGCCCAAGATCACGCCGAGACCAGACGCCATCCCGAGCCATCCAACTTTCGAGGTCTGCGACGATGTGGTGCTGCGCTTCGGTATGCTGGAAGGCGATGCGAAAGTATCGGCCAAGATTGCAGTCTACGATCCGCAGTCAGCGTTCGATCCCCGTCCATTTGCGGAGAATGGATCACGCGCAGACAAGCTCGCTGTCATCCTGAACCGTCAGGAGGCCCGCCAATTCTCCGGCAAGGATGACCCTCATGAGGGTGCAGCCGCTTTGCTTGAGCGGAACGAAGCGGATGTCGTGGTTCTCAAGATGGGCGGCCATGGCGCGCTTGTCGCTACGCGCGTTGGTCAGTGGCAGGTGCCAGCCTATCGCAGCGAGACCGTGTTCAAGATTGGCTCGGGAGATGTGTTTTCTGCAGCTTTCACGCAGTTCTGGGCGCTAGAACAGCGTTCGCCTGCGGAAGCTGCCGATTTGGCTTCGCGCGCAACGAGCCATTATGTGAACACGCATGGACTGCCCATCCCGTCTGCAGAGGCCCTGATGAAGATAGCGGCAGAACCGGTAATACCGGGGGCCGGCAAAATCTACATTGCCGCGCCGTTCTTCAACCTGGCGGAGCGCTGGGTGGTCGAAGAGGTCCGCAACCAGTTGCTCGCCATGAATGTCCAGGTGTTTTCGCCGCTGCACGACGTTGGTGAAGGACCCGGGGAAGTTGTAGCTCCCTTGGATTTGAAAGGGCTCGATGGATGCCAAGCTGTATTGGCCATCCTCAACGGCGCGGACGCTGGCACGATCTTTGAGATTGGATACGCAGTCGCCCGCGATATTCCGGTGGTAGGCTTGGCGCAGAACATGCGGCCGGAGGATGTGAAGATGCCGGCGGGCAGCGGATGTCGGATCGTCGGCGACCTGGTATCCGCGATCTATCACGCCGTCTGGGCGCTGCGGTGAGAGCGGTACTGCTTTCGGGCGGTGTGGATTCGATTGCGCTGACGTACTGGCAGCTGCCTGAATACGCGATCACCATCGACTACGGTCAGCGTGCGGCCGAGACTGAGCTCGCCGCTGCTGCTCATGTCTCGAGTTTGCTTGGTGTCAGGCACGAGATCATCCGCGTTGACTGCAGTCCGCTGGGTTCTGGCGACATGGCGGCTCGACCTGCATCGGTCCATGCACCAGTTCCAGAATGGTGGCCGTTTCGGAATCAGTTGCTGCTGACGCTGGCTGGGATGCGAGCGACGGCCATTGGCGTCAACGAGTTGATGCTTGGATCAGTGGCCTCGGACGGGTCTCATGCCGACGGAAGGCTTGAGTTCTACGCTCAGGTCGACTCTCTCATGGCGATGCAGGAAGGTGCTATTCGTGTGACGGTGCCCGCGGTGGGCATGTCCACGGTCGAGTTGGTGCAGCGTTCTGGCGCACCGCGCGAGATCATCGGTTGGGCACATTCGTGCCATACCGGACCCTTAGCATGTGGCGGTTGCCGTGGGTGCGTAAAGCACTACGAGGTTATGAGAGACCTGTATGGCGAGGCATACTGATCCGGAACCAGCACCCCGCTTTGACGGAAATCCCAGCCGCCGTTTGATCGAGCTCGGGCCGGTTCAACTCCTGCCCCGCGACGTGCGGACGCCAGATGCCAGCTTCTTCAAGGTGTTAGGGGCCCGTCGGTCTGGCGTCGCCGGCCCATTGGGCATCGACGATCTCTCTGCTCTCTTATGGCATTCGACCGCTTTGCGCAGCCGGATGCCGGGGCGGTTTGGAGTGCCGGCAGAGAGCAGGAATTCGCCATCGGGGGGTGGGCTTCACCCCATCAGGTTGCTCGTCCTGCCCTTGGAGGATGGCACTGCCGATCTCTATGATGACCAGCAACATGGACTTATGCCTGTCGGGGCGGCTGCCTTAGCGGTCAATCGAGAGAGCATCTCCACGATCTTGGGCCATGGTCAGGGAACAACTGTCCAGTTCGCCGCCGATCGCGCTTTGCTCGACGCCTGCTATGACAATGCGAGCAGCATACTATGGCGCGACGCCGGTGCGATGGTCGCGACGATGTGCTTGGTTGCAACGGCGCTGGGTATTACCGCATGCCCGGTTGGACGAGTTGGCAATGATGTGGTGGACGCGGCGGGCGTCAAAGAAGGCTTTGTCGGAGCTGGTGCGGTCCATTTTGGGAAAGCCATTGAATAGCGTTTTGCGCTGAATAGCCGCCATTCATGGCTTCGGAATGGCTCGCCAGAAGCTGCCCTACGTTGGTTGCGCGCCTAGGTGGGACAGACTATCCTTTCGACCAGCTAGCTCCACTAAAATTGGTTCGGCGCGATCTCCAACATGAAATGCGCCCGCTTTTGATCCTCGATCGAGATCACATACTGCGCGAAAGCTGGGCATTCGTCTGTCGATCGATCCAGCAGTCCCGCAAGGAGTTTCAGGCTCCGCTTCTGACGCGCTGACAGTCCATCGACATCGTCTTCGACGACATCAAGCGGCGCATTGTTGAGATAGCTGAAGAGCTTCCCCAAGAGACCAGCCACTGGATCGGATAGCTGGATCCCGGCCTCGGTCTGCGAATTGGCAAAACGAAAATGGCGAAGCGGAGTATCGCCGCTGCAAAGCTCCAAGCCTTCTAGATAGGCCTCGATCTGCCGCTCGTCGTCGAGAACGTGTTCGGCGTTTTTGAAAAGGACCAGGCGATTGAAGAAAAAGGTGCCAAACCCGTCAATCAGCACATTAGGTGCCTCGTCCTCAAGATAGGGAAGGGAGTCCAATGTCCGGGCCATCTGCAGAAGCCCATTCAGCATGTAGAAGGAAAAATGCTCCAGCAAATGTGCGCGATGTTCCGCAAGGTCGAGCAGCTCCTCGACAAACGCGGCGCGTCGATCCCGCCCGACATCGGGATAGTTGTACCGGCCCAGCAACTCCGCCGTAAAGTCAACGTCGTCACGCAGAATGGTGTAAAGGCTGTCCTTGAGCGGCAAATGCAAGGTCGTCAATTGAGGTTCATCCACCTCCGTTAGGATCGAATCGACAATATCAACGACCGACCAATAGAGCAGGTCGGTAACCTGATAATGGACCAGAAAGCCCTGCCTCGTCAGCCATTCAAGAAAAAGCGCGATCTTCTCCGACCCGAGTAGATCGAGAAAATCCCCGTTGCCGAGATGCTTGAGCTTGATCTCCTTCACCGAAGGCTGGAGCCGGAGCAGCTTCCTCAGGTCAGACAGGTCAATCGAGCGTGGCGGCCCACCATGCACAATGCCGCCCAGAACGAAGCAATCCGGCCGCCTGACATTCATGCCATCGGGCGTGAGATGCAATTTGCGGACGTTGTTCGTTTCGTCGTAATAGAAGCTATAGATCCCCTCTACATGGGGCATCGGAAAGATCGCGAATATTGCTTCGCGCAACGGATTGACGTCAATCATCCTTCTTCGATAGCCTATTTCCATCTAAGCATAGAGCCATGAGCGCTACCGGCCTTGAGAATTTCGCGCGGCCCGTCCTGGGCCTCTTCGTAAATGAGGGTGAATTTCGGGACTATCTCGCCGAACGTCTCTGTCTGGTGGAGCCCGGGCTGACCCTCCTTCGGACCGAATATGCCCTCGATAACCCCGAGGGCGCTGGCGGTAGGGTCGACATCCTGGCGCGTGACACCTTCGGTCACGTCGTCTGCATCGAGATCAAGCGGAGCGACAACAGCGCGCGAGGGACGCTCAATGAACTCAGCAAATATGTGACGCTACTCGTAGAGCGCGACCGAGTTCCGAAGGAAATGATCCGCTGCATCCTGGTATCGACACATTGGACCGAATTGCTGCTGCCGCTCTCCTATTTCGCCTGCACAACCGGGGTCGATATTACAGCGCTGCACGCCGTCGCAGAGGATGGCCAGGCCCTATTGCAGCCCGTCACGCTCAAGGCGCTTCGTTTCCTCCCGCAGCTCAGCCCCGACATGGACCTTGTCTGGTTCGAGAGCGCCGAGCCGCGACAGCATTACGCCGATTTCATCGTCGAGCGGGCCAAGCAGCTTCCATTCGTCCGGCTTGCCCTGCTCCTCTTCGCGCCGAGGCCAGGCCTTACCCATGACCGACCGAGCTGCCCGATGATGGTCTGTGTCTGGCGGGTGGCCGATGGTCTTCATGAACGGATCGAGGTGGTGACCGGCAAACCGATCGGATCCGACTTTCCCTATGCGGCGCCCGGATGGGAACCAGAAGCGGACGCTAAGGACTGGATCGGCGACATACCTCATGCCGAGCTTCCGGAATTTGCCCAAGGCTGGACGCATGGAACGTCGGAAAAGCTGCACGCGCTCGACGCCAACTATGTGCTCGGCCAGGTTATCCGGGTCGGGGATTGGCCCAGGCTCGAGCTGATCAATGACGATGCCAGCTTACTGAAGGCAGCCTTGGCCACATCACCGCTCGGCAGCAGCGATCGCGCTAACCGGCACAGCTACCGCGCAGTTGTGACGCCGAAAGTCTCGTCCTCCTGGTCGAAGGCTATCGACGCCTTTCTCGACTTCATCGCGTTCGAACCAAGCTGGGCGCAGGCTGCCCGCGACTATCTCGCAGTGCTCGATGGGTCGGATATCAGCGTCGAACTGCACGCCTTCGACAAGAAGCATTTCCACTACGCGGTCCATCAGGCGCGCGTCCACGACGACGCCCTGCTCGGCTATTTTGAAATCGCCTGTCGGGCCGGCGACGTCGTGTTTAATGGCCTACACGGATATTACACGTGGGACGGGAAGACTTGTCCGGACGACGCCGAAGCGACGATCCTTGCCACCTATGGCGACATCGCTTGGGCCAGGCTCGCAGTGCAAAGCGCCGTCGATAAGAAACGTTACGAGATCGCAAATCGCCTCCATGGCTTCATGCCGGTCGTCGACTGGCTCGACGAAACCGATACGATCACCGCTGGTCCTCCAGCCTACCGCTACACGCTCCAGGACTTCGTGGCGGCCAATCCGGCCTATTGTGCGCAGATTTCCGCTACCCTCGAACGCATCGGCGAGTTGCCCACCGATCCATCGGCGTGAGTCGCCGCGTCAGGATCGGGGGCGGATGAGCGGATATTGGCTCGCCGGATCCCAATGGACCCCGTGATTGATCTTCGCCTCCGGCGTTAGAAGCATGTGATAAGGGAGAGGCTCACGCGTACGGTGGCGCCCGACGCGATAGGAGGCCGATGTCTCCTCGATCGCCCAACTCTCATCAGACCGCGTCGTGACCTCCGGCGCGAAATATTCGCCATAGACCCAACGCAACCGCGTATCCCCCGGATCGAAATCCCCCATTTCGAGCTTGTTCAGAAGATGCCGCACCCCATCAGCGAGGCCTCCGGCCCAGGTCTCGACCCCGACATGAACGACGCCAGGCCGATCCTTGGGTAGCTGCACGGCCGCCTTCGCCACCATAGCGCGGAAATGTTTCGCCTTCTTGCGGGTGGCCTGTCTTGATCGATTGCGCCATCGCACGACGCTGGCCTGATAGACGGCGCTCGCCCAGAAGGGGCGCTCCCGGCTCGGTCGCCACTTGCCTTCCATTGAATGCGCAAAATCATGGTCATAATGGCCAATCAGAAGCTCGATCATCCGGCTTGAACCATAATAGACATCGTCTTTGTCGAGAACGCGGTGCGCGAGCGACCAATCGATTTCCTCAAGCGTCCCGATACCATATTCGTCCCGCCAATATGCCGGGCCTGCACCAGTCAGATAGGCCTCGACATGCGCCGCGAGATAGCCGTCAGGCACGGCCTCCAGTTCGGCGTCGAATGCAACCTGCATGTGAATCGACCGGCCGGCTTCCAGCGCAAGGGCATGCACCGCCCGCGCCAAAGCTTCGCCGCGCCGGCGCTCGCGTGCCTCGTAGCTCGAGCGGTCCATGCGCTTGCACTCTACTGCCCAACGGAGCCGACCTTTTCGGACATTGAGATCATGCGTCTTGGCAACGCCGGGGCGCTCGGGGACGAACGTCGTTTCCCACCCATCGCGATGATAAGCGAGCGCCACCAGAAGCTCGAACAGTCCGCCATCAGGCTGGCTACGATCGGCATTCATCAGTCGGGCGGCACGATCCTCCGCGCCTGAAATCTCGAGAAGGCCGGGAAGTTCCTCACCGATCCGCGTAAAGGTCGGCACCATCCGCACGGCCTCTTCCGGAACCCAGTTCATCCGATCCGCCGCATAAGCATTCGCCTGGAAGACATACCAAGCCGCCATGTCTTTCGGATCATAGAGTGGGACGGGCACACCGCGCGTCCAGCTGTCCTTTGCCGTCAGGAAACGGTCGCGCGTCGCCTGCAACCGCTTCTGCCAGCTTCGACGATGTGCGAGTTCAGCGAACCAGGCGCTGGCGAGCAGCACCTTGTCGTCCTGCCAGTTCCACCCGGTCTCCGGGGCTGTCCAAGAAGGGTCTTCCGGGTTCGTTCGCATAGACCGCCCGATACAAATGTTGTCGGCGAAGAGCTTCTATTATTTCAAGCGCTGGGCGAGCGCACTGCGCGTGAGTGCACGACGGTCAGATATATTTACGGTAGTCGGTGCTCTCCACCTGGCCTTCCTTCATATACTTAAGGACCTCGCCGACCATCCGCGCTGCCCGGATCGGGATCGGCAGGCGTTGATTCATCTGGGTGGAATTCCAATTGATCTTGGTCAGCGAGAACACCTCCTCAGCCAGCTGCGCGATGGTGCTGTCACAACTATTGTGCGGGCAGAGAAGCAGCGGGCGCGGGTCATAAAGCCCCGGATAGGTGCCGTAGTAAGGCATGCTGCCATTGGTGTAGAGCAGGCCGTTGCCGGCCAAGTCGACGAACGTCCCGCGTAACACCGGGTAATTGCCGTCGCGCAGCAATTTGACCGAGTAAGACTCTTGGACCCACACCAGATCGCGCAATTCCGTGCCGGCAGCAGTCAAGGCGTCGAGAATGCCTCCGGCCTCCTCGTCCTTGAACCGCGACGTTTTGAGGACAATCACTCGAGCCGGCAGTGTCTTGTGGTGGGTCTTGTAGGCCGCGAGCACATTCTCGATGATCTCGCGCGCATCGTCGCGCGTCATATAAGGATGCCGACCGCGGCTCTCGGTGTGGGCGCGCTTACCCTTGAGCACGAACCCGCGCCCGCGTTCGTCGAACATCTGCGCCGCGCTCGTGAACAGCTGCTGTCCGCCCGCCTCGCGATAGAAGCTGATCCCAACATAGCAGGAGGTATACTCGCCCTCCCGCGGCATACGCCGCCACGGAATTCGGCCACTGCCCTTATAGTAAAGCGTTGTCAGCAGGTTCCAGCTGCGCCCAGCCATATCTTGAATCTTGCGCGCGCTGCTTTCCTTGACCTTCTGCGGGATCGACACCTTCTCGTCGATGACATCCTCCCAGAGGATCTGGATTGGGAAATTGAGACCCATCGCGCGGGCCTTCAACATCCCGCGAAAGTTGGGCGCGTCCGAGCCGCTGCTGTCGTCCTTCTCGGTCGAACCGCCTGCGTCAACCTTCGCGTTCCACACACGCTCCAGGAGCCTAACAGGAAGCGCGATGATCGCGACATCCGGCCTATGACCGCCATCGTCGAGCGCCTGCAGCTCGGCCATGATCTCGTCCACCGCAATTTCGACCGCGCGTTGATGGTCTGGCTCCTTGGCGATCTTATCGAGCTTGCTCTGCGACAGCGCCGCCGTCGCGCCATCCTCGACCTCGAACCGGCATCGATAGGGGCTTTGGTTGCCAAGCCCGGGAAAGGCGGGGTGCATATTGGGATGTTTCTCGGACTTGCCCTCGATACCCGCCGCCGCCGTCTCGAGAAACTTCCGAGTATCCTCGATGGTCTTGGCGCTCCCCACGACGCCAATCTTGATGACATCGCCGACATAGGTCTGGAGCGGACCCGCTTCGAACAGACCGAGCCGAGGATCGGGATGATGGTGCCGGTCACCGAACTCCAGCTCGGGTTCTTGCAAAATCCGGGTGTCGAATGTCGTCACGCGAACAAGTCCTCTGGCTGTTCGGATGCATCCGACTTCTTTTTAGCGCCGCCACCCCAGCCATCCTCGGGCACTCGCGTTTCCAGGTGCACTGACGGAGGTTCGCCGAACCGAAGCCGGGGCTCGGCCTCAACGACTGTCCCGAACAAGCCGTCCGCCTTGCGTTCTTCTGCACGATCAGCCTCGGTCAGAAACCGGTGCCACATAACTACCTGACCGCGCAACGCCGCGCTCTTGTCCATCCGCTTTTTACCCGCGAGCAGCGCAGATGGGTGCGGGTGGGGCGTAAATCCGTTAGTCGTAAAATAGTAAGTCGGCGTGATGATGAGATACCATTGATCGCCCATGAGCTCGAAGCGCGGCGAAAAAGCATGATGGCGGACAAACAACACCCGCCCCTCATCCTTGTCGCTCATCGACACATTGACGACATCGGCATCCGCCTTCTTCTTCGAAGCCTCATAAGCAAAATTGCGGGGCGTGTCCGCAACGAGCGCCCGAAAATAGAGGATTTCCTGGGCCTTGCTCCAGTTCAAATCCTGCCGAGTCTGGTGGCGCAGCGTCTGCCGCAGCAGATGGATGAACTTGTGCTGCTCATCGGCATCATCATGAAAGGCAAGGTCCGCCGTATCGATCGCCTCGACCTGATCCAGATCGACGATTTCGCGGCAGCAAGATGTGCGGGGATCATGGAAAGACCAGAAAATCCCTCCACGGATAATCCAGTCGAACCGCGCTGGCTCATCGCCATCAAGAAGCATCGCGGTCGCCTTGCGCCCGTCATAAGGCGTCGACGCGATGAAGAGTTTGGCAGGAAGCGCGATCGGCAGCATGTTGACGATCGCTTCCTCGCCTCCGCCCAAGGCAGGCACGTAATAGCCAAATCCCGCCTTGGGAACCGTCAGAGCAGCAAGGCGATTGACTGAACTGGAATCAAGTACGTCCACGGCTTTGTCGATCTGAAGGCGCCGCTCGGGTAGATCGCTTTCCCGAGACACTTCCTTCCAATAAAAGCTATTATCTGAGCGCCTGAAGAAGACTACGATCACCGGCAGGTTCGAACCTCGCCAATATTCGAGATCCTGGCGCCGCAGCAGATACGTGAACCCACCGTCCGTCTCGGACGCATAGCGACCGCTTTCAGTGGCCTTCACCTGGACCGCAATCATGCGGGCCATCGGTTGGCCCTTATCCATCACTTCGGCAATGCCGTCGATCCCGGCTTCAAGCCTTGACCGGCCATCAAACTGAAACCCCATCGTCAGGAACCGGCCCCTGACGGCATTCTCGCCGATCTCGCCAAGAATCTGGTTCGCTGTCAGCTGCTTTGGCATAGACAGAATCTAGAACATTTGATGAACCTAGCGCAAGTCGGGAGACTGGTTGTTCACAACGAACCGACGATGTGGCTCAAAGATCCAACAACTGCAGATTGTGCCGCTAGAGTAGTTCGCCAGACCCCTTACCAATTCGGCGGTTCGGCGACACCGCTGCGGATCGTAACACGGCCGCCAGCTTTCTAGAGCAGGAGTCCCCAAAGCGAGTGACCGATAGTGCAGCTCGTAGATGCCATCGCAGACAGCCGTTTCGAGGGTCGGCTAGCCGCAAGCTACGCCCTAAAACCTGCCATTCCGGATCGTCGAAAGTAGCAGACCAGCCTGACCTTCACCGCCACAGTTTCTAGCTCTACGCCATACCGCGATGCCGCAAACCCGCTGTTGCTTTCCCCCATTCTGATGTCTCTTTGATCTGCCTCGTGAGCGCAACCGATGGTCGGTTGCCTCATCTGAACGGGGCATCCCATGAGCGTCATTCCGATCTGGTCCGAAGCATCGTCGCGCGGTGCGCGCATGTTGCGCACGGCGTTGGGGCCGGAGATCGCAGCCTGGCTTGAAGATGCTTCGGTGATCGAGGTGATGCTCAATCCCAACGGGCGGCTGTGGATCGACCGGCTGGGAGCCGGGATCGCCGATACGGGGAAAGGCATGTCCGCTGCCGATGGCGAGCGGATCATCCGGCTGGTCGCGCACCATGTCGGGGCCGAAGTCCATGCCAGGGCGCCGCGCGTGTCGGCCGAGCTTCCCGAGACAGGCGAGCGGTTCGAAGGGCTTTTGCCGCCGGTCGTGGCAGCACCCAGCTTTGCGATCCGCAAACCCGCTGTCGCGGTGTTCACGCTTCATGACTATGTCGCGGCGGGGATCATGGCGCAGGGTCAGGCCGACGCGCTGGCCCGCGCGGTTGGCGAGAAAAAGAACATCCTGGTCGCTGGCGGCACTTCGACCGGCAAGACCACGCTCACCAACGCCCTGCTCGCGGAGGTCGCGAAGACCGCCGACCGGGTGGTCCTGATCGAGGACACCCGCGAGCTGCAATGCGCTGCGCCCAATCTCGTCTCGCTGCGGACAAAGGATGGTGTCGCTTCACTGTCCGACCTGGTCCGCTCGGCCCTGCGACTGCGGCCTGATCGTATTCCCATCGGCGAGGTACGCGGGGCCGAAGCGCTCGACCTGCTCAAGGCCTGGGGCACCGGCCATCCCGGCGGCGTCGGTACGATCCACGCGGGATCCGCACTCGGCGTGCTGCGCCGTCTCGAACAGCTGATCCAGGAAAGCGTGGTGACCGTGCCGCGCGCCCTGATCGCCGAGACCATCGACGTCGTGGCCGTACTGGTCCGCGATGGCACCGGACGGCGCCTCGCCGAACTCGCCGAAGTCACCGGACTCGATGAGCGCGGTGATTACCGCATCCTTCCCTTCATCCCCCACGTCCAAGGAGACAATTCGTGACCCAGACCTTTTCGCGCGCGCTTGCCCGCCTGTCCGCTGCCATGCTCGGTGGCTTCGTTGCCCTTACCGTTGCGGCACCCGCCCATGCCGCCGGTTCGTCGATGCCGTGGGAAGCCCCGCTCCAGTCGATCCTCGAGTCCATCCAGGGCCCGGTCGCCAAGATCGTCGCGGTGATGATCATCATCGCCACCGGTCTGGCGCTCGCCTTCGGCGACACTTCGGGCGGCGCGCGGCGGATGATCCAGATCGTATTCGGCCTGTCGATCGCCTTCGCTGCCTCCTCCTTCTTCCTGTCGTTCTTCTCGTTCGGCGGCGGAGCGCTGGTCTGATGGAGGCCGCGCCGCCCGAATCCGTCCCCGGTTACGTGGTGCCCGTCCACCGCGCGCTGACCGAGCATATCCTGCTCGGCGCCGCGCCGCGGGGCCTTGCGATCGCCAATGCGACGCTGGCTGCCGCGATCGGGCTGGGCTTGCGCCTGTGGATCGCCGGGGTGGTGATCTTCGCACTCGGCCATGCGGTCTCGGTCTGGGCGGCGCGGCGTGATCCGCAGTTCGTCGATGTCGCGCGGCGTCATCTGCGCTTTCCCAATTTTCTGAGGGTCTGAGCTGATGCTTTCGCTTCGCGAATACAGGAACAAGGCGGACCGCCTCGCAGACTTCCTGCCCTGGGCGGCGCTGGTCGCACCGGGCGTGGTGCTCAACAAGGACGGCAGCTTCCAGCGCTCAGCCCGTTTCCGGGGGCCAGATCTCGACAGCGCGACGCCCGCCGAGCTGATCGCGACCACCGCGCGGCTCAATTCTGCGCTGCGGCGGCTCGGATCGGGCTGGGCGATCTTCGTCGAAGCGGTGCGTCGCCCGGCGCAGGGTTATCCGGAAAGCGAGTTTCCTGATCCGGCTTCCGCGTTGGTCGAACGCGAACGGGCGGCGCAATTCGCCGAGGAGGGTGCGCACTTCGAGAGCGGCTATTTCCTGACGCTGTGCTGGATGCCGCCCGCCGAAGATGCTGCCCGCGCCGAAAGCTGGCTCTACGAAGGCAAGGCCGAGAAGGGCATCAACCCCAAGGAACTGCTCGACCTGTTCATCGACCGCACCGACCGGCTGCTGCGGCTGGTCGAAGGCTTCGTGCCCGAGGCCCAATGGCTCGATGACAGCGAGACGCTGACCTACCTCCACAGTTGCATCTCGACCGGCAGCCACCGGGTCCGCGTTCCCGAAACTCCGATGCACTTGGATGCGCTGCTGGCCGACGAGCCGCTCACCGGCGGGCTAGAACCGCGCCTCGGCCGCGCGCATCTGCGCACGTTGACCGTGGTGGGGTTTCCGAGCAGCACATTCCCGGGTCTGCTCGACGAGCTCAACCGGCTCGCCTTTGCCTACCGCTGGTCGACCCGCGCGGTGATGCTCGACAAGACCGATGCCACCAAGCTGACCGCCAAGATCCGGCGGCAATGGTTCGCCAAGCGCAAGTCGGTCGCCGCGATCCTCAAGGAGGTGATGACCAACGAGGCCTCGACGCTGCTCGACAGCGACGCCTCGAACAAGGCCGCCGATGCCGATGAGGCGCTGCAGGAACTCGGCGCCGATCATGTCGGGCAGGCCTATGTCACCGCGACGGTTACCGTGTGGGACGAGGATCCTGCGCTTGCGGCGGAGAAACTGCGTCTGGTCGAGAAGGTCATCCAGGGCCGCGACTTCACCGTGATCGTCGAGGGTATGAACGCCATCGAGGCCTGGCTCGGATCGCTCCCCGGTCATCTCTACGCTAATGTTCGGCAGCCCCCGATCTCGACCCTCAACCTCGCCCATATGATCCCGCTTTCGGCGGTCTGGGCCGGACCGGAACGCGACGAGCATTTTCGCAATGCGCCGCTGTTCTATGCGCGAACCGAAGGCTCGACCCCGTTCCGCTTCTCGCTCCATGTCGGCGATGTCGGCCATACGCTGATCGTCGGACCGACCGGGGCGGGCAAGTCGGTGCTGCTAGCGCTGATGGCGCTCCAGTTCCGCCGCTACGAGCGTGCCCAGGTCTTCGCCTTCGATTTCGGCGGTTCGATCCGGGCGGCGGCACTGGCCTGCGGCGGTGACTGGCAGGACTTGGGTTCGTCTTTGGGGGGCACCAGCCTGTCCGATGATGGTGCCGGTGCGGTGTCACTGCAGCCGCTGGCGCGGGTCGACGAGCCCGCCGAGCGCAACTGGGCTGCCGAATGGCTGCAAGTGATCCTGACCTCTGAAGGCGTCACGGTCGATCCGGTGACCAAGGAGCATCTCTGGTCAGCGCTGACCTCGCTCGCCACTGCACCTATTCCCGAACGCACGCTGACCGGGCTGGCCGTGTTGCTCCAGTCGCAGGCCTTGAAGCAGGCGCTGGCGCCCTATTGCATTGGCGGGCCGTTCGGACGGCTGCTCGATGCTGAGGTCGAGCATTTGGGCGAAGCAAGCTTCCAGGCTTTCGAGACCGAAGGTTTGACCGGCTCGGCGGCGGCACCCGCTGTGCTCGCCTACCTGTTCCACCGCATCGAAGGGCGGCTCGATGGCTCGCCCACGATGATCATTATCGACGAGGGCTGGCTGGTGCTCGACAGCCCGGCTTTCGCCGCGCAGCTGCGCGAATGGCTCAAGACGCTGCGCAAGAAGAATGCGAGCGTGGTCTTTGCGACCCAGAGCCTCGCCGACATCGAAACCTCGGCGATTGCGCCTGCCATCATCGAGAGCTGTCCGACCCGGATTTTCCTGCCCAACGAGCGCGCGGTCGAGCCGCAGATCCTCTCGATCTATCGCCGCTTCGGGCTCAACGACCGGCAGATCGAGATTGTCGCCCGGGCCACTCCCAAGCGCGACTATTACTGCCAGTCGGCGCGCGGTAACCGGCTGTTCGAGCTGGGCCTCGGCGAGGTCGCGCTCGCCTTCACCGCCACCTCCTCGAAGGCCGACCAGCTGACGATCGGCGAACTGACCGAGACGCACGGGGCTGACGATTTTGCACGCGCCTGGCTGCGCCATCGCGGCCTCGCCTGGGCGGCCGACATGCTCCCCGCACCACCATCCGTTCCCCCCGCCCGAAACCCCAATCCCCCTTCGGGCCAACCCAAGGAGTAAGCCCCATGAAGTCCTCCCGTCTTGCCCAAGCGCTCGCCGCCGGTGTTGCCGTGCTCTCGATGACCGCCACCGCGCTGGTTCCCGCGCCCGCCTATGCCCAGTTCGGCTTCGGCGGCATCGTCTACGATCCCTCGAACTACGCGCAGAACGTGCTCACCGCCGCGCGCACGCTCGAGCAGATCAACAACCAGATCCGTCAGCTGCAGAATCAGGCGACCTCGCTGATCAACGAGGCGCGCAATCTTGCGAGCCTGCCGACCAGCGTGCTCGAACCGCTCCAGCAGCAGATCCGCCAGACGCAGCAGCTGCTCCAGCAGGCTCAGCGCATCTCCTACGATGTCCAGCAGATCGAACGCGAGTTCGAGCGGCAATATTCGGGACGCAACCTGACCGGCAGCCAGCGCGATATGGTTGCGGCTGCCGAGGAGCGCTGGAAGAATAGCGTCGCCGCCTTCGAGGATGCGCTCAAGGTCCAGGCCGGCGCGGTCAGCAATATCGAAGGTGCGCGTAGTTCGGTGCAGACGCTGGTCACCGCCAGCCAGTCGGCCACCGGAGCACTGCAGGCCGCCCAGGCCGGAAACCAGTTGCTAGCGCTGCAGTCGCAGCAGCTCGCCGATCTCACCGCCACGCTCGCCGCCTTCGCCCGCGCGCAGTCGCTCGACGCTGCCAATGCGGCAGCGGCCAAGGCCCAGGCCCGCGAGCAGCTCCGCCGGTTCCTGTCGCCGGGCCGCGGTTATGTCCCTGCCAACGCCCAGATGTTCCGGAACTGAGGCGATGGACATGAGGCTCTTCGCGCGGATCGGAGCAATCGGCTTTGTCGCCGTGGCGCTGACCATGACCCCGCTCCAGCTGCGCGAGGAGCCAAATGCTGTGCCCGTGGAAGTTGCCACCGTGTTCGAACCGGATGGCGATCCGCTGCCATTGCAGCTGCGTGCCTGCGCGCAGATGGGCGAACTCGCGCTGTCCACGCCCGATTGCCGCGCGGCCTGGGCCGAGAAGCGGCGTCGGTTCCTCGGGCTGGAACGCAAGACCGATAGCGCCACCGCAGACGCCAGCGCCGCTCCTGCCCCGTACCTCGAACCCCAGCCAGCAAAGGACCAGTGACATGGGTGGCACCGGCGTCGTCGACCGCTTCCTCGACATCTTCTCGCGCTACATCGACAGCGGCTTCGGCCTGCTCTCGGGTGAGGTCGCCTTCGTCGCGACCACGCTGATCGTGATCGATGTGACGCTGGCCGCGCTGTTCTGGACCTGGGGCGAGAACGAGGACATCATCGCCCGGCTCGTCAAGAAGACGCTGTTCGTCGGTGCCTTCGCCTATATCATCGGCAACTGGAACGCGCTCGCCCGCATCGTCTTCGAGAGCTTTGCTGGGCTTGGCCTCAAGGCCAGCGGCACCGGGTTTTCCGCTGCCGAGTTGCTCCAGCCCGGTCGGGTCGCACAGGTCGGCCTCGATGCTGCGCAGCCCATGCTCGAAGCGATCGTCGATCTCATGGGCTTCGTCAGCTTCTTCGAGAATTTCCTCCAGATCGTGATCCTGCTGGTCGCCTGGGCGATCGTCATCATCGCATTCTTCATCCTCTCGATCCAGCTGTTCATCACCCTCATTGAGTTCAAGCTGACCACGCTCTGCGGTTTCGTCCTTATCCCCTTCGGCCTGTTCGGCAAGACCGCCTTCATGGCCGAACGCGTGCTCGGCAATGTGGTCTCTTCCGGCATCAAGGTGCTGGTGCTGGCGGTGATCGTCGGGATCGGTTCGACCATCTTCACCGAGTTCACCAGCGCGATTTCGGGCGAACCGACGATCGAGGATGCACTCTCGATCGTCCTTGCCAGCCTGACCCTGCTCGGCCTTTGCATTTTCGGCCCCGGCGTTGCCAATGGCATCGTCTCGGGTGGGCCGCAACTCGGCGCTGGCGCGGCAGCGGGAACAGCCCTGCTCGCAGGCGGCGCTGCTGCCGGAGCGGTGGCTGGTGCCAAGCTGGCGGGCGGCGCGGTCGCCTCGGCCGCTTCCAACGTGGCCCATAGCAGCTCGCGCGCCGCGGGCGGCGCGACCATGGCCTATGCGCTGGGCTCAGCCGGCAAGTCCGGCCCGGCTGCCGTCGGCTCAGGCATGGCAGCGGTCGGCAAAGCCGGGGCCGGTGCCGCGACTTCGCCGCTGCGCAAGGCGGGCGACAGCATGAAACAGTCGTTCCGCGATGGCAGCCGCGCCGCGATCACCAACACCAGCGGCACCATTATGCCTGGTCCTAACACGCCACCGCCGCCTCCACCCGCCGACGCTGATCAAGGCCAGCCCGCATGGGCCAAGGCGATGAAGGACCGCCAGACCATCACCCACGGCGCCACCATTGCCGCGCACACTTTGAAGGCCGGCGACAGCCATGGCGGCGGCGCTTCCATCGACACTTCCGAAAAGGACTGATCCATGTTCCGACGCCCATCGATCCGCTACGGCAAGACACCCGAACCCGAGACACCCTACCAGCGCGCCGCTCAGGTCTGGGACGACCGCATCGGCTCCGCCCGCGTCCAGGCAAGAAGCTGGCGGCTCGCCTTCTTCGGTGCGCTTGGCATCTCGACATGCCTGACCGCCGGGATCGTTTGGCAGGGGGCACGCGGCAGCATCGTTCCCTGGGTGGTCCAGGTCGACAGGCTCGGCGAGGCGCAGGCGGTCGCGCCCGCCGATACAGGTTACACGCCTTCGGACCCGCAGATCGCCTTCCACCTTGCGCGCTTCATCGAGCAGGTGCGCGCCGTGCCGGATGATCCCATCGTGGTGCGGCAGAACTGGCTGCGCGCCTATGATTTCGCCACCGACAGGGGCGCATTTGCGCTCAATGACTATGCCCGCACCAACGATCCCTTTGCGCTGATTGGCCGAGAACAGGTCGGGGTCGATGTCACCAGCGTCATCCGCGCTTCGCCGACCAGCTTCCGCGTCGCCTGGGTTGAGCGCCGCTACCGCGACGGCAGCCTTGCCGAGACGAGCCGCTGGACCGCGATCCTGACCATCGTCGTCCAGACCCCGCGCACCCCCGATGCCCTGCGCAAGAACCCGCTCGGCATTTTCGTCAACGCCATCAACTGGTCGAAGGAACTCGGATCATGATCAGCACTCTTGCGCGCCGTCGGCGCACCGTCACCCTCGCAATGCTTGCAGCAAGCGTCGCGACCATCACCCCCTTGCAGGCCCGCACGCAAACCGCGTCGCCGCCTGACGTGCCTGCGCCGCGCAGCGAGGCGGCGCAGGCACTCACTTCTCCAGCACCGACAGAGACCGTCGTCGCCATTCCCGTGCCACTGCCGCTCCCCGGCCAGTTGCAACCCCTTCCGCGGCCAACCCCTCCCCGGGCCGCGGGTCGCTCCCGCCCGTCCCAGAGTCCCCCTGCTCCAAGGGACCGGGTGGGAGCGGCAATGGAGGCCGCTCGCGTCCAGCCCGACGGCACCGGATTTTTGAACGCGATCCAGGTCTATCCCTTCACCGAAGGCGCTCTCTACCAGATCTACGCCAAGCCCGGGCAGGTGACCGACATCGCCTTGCAGGAAGGCGAGCAACTGGTCGGCTCAGGACCGGTCGCCTCGGGCGACACGGTGCGCTGGATGATAGGCGACACGGTAAGCGGCAGCGGTTCGTCCGCGCGGGTCCATATCCTTGTCAAACCCGTCCGCCCCGACATCGCGACCAATCTCGTCATCAACACCGACCGGCGCACCTACCATCTCGAACTGCGCGCCAATCCTTCCGTTTACATGGCCTCGGTCTCCTGGAC
>NZ_JAYPTL010000062.1:0-17990 GCF_038133525.1 Erythrobacter sp.
TCGCGCCACAGGCGGGCGATCGCATATTCGTTCATGTAGCCCGCGCCGCCATGCAGCTGGAGCGCCTTGTCGCAGGCTTCCCATTGCAGGTCGGTATGCCACAGCTTGGCCGCGCTCGCCTCGTCGGTGGTGAGCTCGCCGCGCAAATGCTTGCTGATCGCCCAATCGAGATGCGCCCAACCCACCTGGATCTTCGCCTTGAGGTCGGCAAGGACGAATTTGGTGTTCTGGAATTCGAACACGGTCTTCCCAAACGCCTTGCGGTCCTTGGTGAACTTGACCGCCTCGTCAAACGCCCGCTGCGCCGCGGCCTGCGCACCCACCGCGATGCCCAGGCGTTCCTGCGGCAGTTCCTCCATCAAGTGGATGAAGCCGCGACCTTCGCCGCCCAGGATATTGGTCATCGGCACACGGCAGTCGTTGAAAAACAATTCGGACGTATCGGCCGAATGCTGGCCGATCTTGTCGAGGTTGCGCCCGCGCTCGAAACCCGGAGTGTCGGCGTCGACCAGAACCAGCGTGGTGCCCTTGGCCCCCTGCGTCGGATCGGTCTTGGCAACCACAATGATCACATCGGCGTTCTGGCCATTGGTGATGTAGGTCTTGGACCCATTGACCACGAGATGATTGCCATCCTTCACCGCGGTGGTGCGGATGCCCTGAAGGTCGCTACCCGCCCCCGGCTCTGTCATGGCGATGGCCGAGATCACATCGCCCGAAACCATGCCCGGGAGGTACTTCGCGCGCTGCTCATCGGTGCCGAGGCGTTCGATGTAATTGGCAGTGATATCGTTCTGCAACGTGAAGCCCGCCGAGCTGCCGAGATAGGACAGTTCCTCGCACAGCACGCAGTTGAAGCCGAAATCGAGGCCTAGGCCGCCGTTCTCTTCCTTCACGGTCGGGCACAGCATGCCCGCTTCGCCCAAAGCCTTCCAGGCCGAGCGAGGGACGATGCCGTCCGCCTCATGCTGGTCGAGATAGGGGGTCATGTGCTCCGCAAAGACCTTGCGGACAGTGTCGCGAAAGGCTTCGTGGTCTTCGTTATAGGCAAAGCGCTGGCTGGTATCGAGCATGGTGGTGTCAGTCCTCAGGCGTTGACGAAACCGGCGAGCCGGCCGCGGATGATCTGGTCCGCTTCGCTCATGATCCGATCGATGAGCTCCTTGCAGGTCGGGATATCGTTGATCAGGCCTGCGACCATGCCGCAGGACCAGGCGCCAGCGTCCATGTCGCCCTGCGTCATGATGCGCGGATAGACACCCGCAACCTCTTCGATGATATCCTCGAACTTGAGGTCGGGGCCAAGCTTGCGCTCCTTCTCCAGCAGCCGCTCGACCGCATCATTGGTCATGACGCGCTCGGTGTTGCGCAGCGGGCGCATGACAAGGCGGGTGTCGAGCTCGCTCGCCGCAACGATCGCCCGCTTAACGTTCTCGTGTACTGGCGCTTCCTTGGTCGCAATGAAGCGCGTGCCCATGTTGATCCCGTCAGCACCCATGGCGAGGCTGGCGACGAGGCTGCGCGCGTCGGCCTGGCCGCCGCTCGCAACAAAGGGGATTTCCAATTCGTCGGCCGCACGCGGCAACAGGATCATGTTGGGCACGTCATCTTCGCCCGGATGGCCGCCGCATTCGAAGCCATCGACACTCACGGCGTCGCAGCCGATCGCCTGGGCCTTGAGGCTGTGGCGCACGCTGGTGCATTTGTGGATCACCTTGACCCCGGCATCCTTGAAGAATGGCAATACCTGGACAGGGTTATTGCCTGCAGTCTCGACCACCTTGACCCCACCTTCGATAATGACGCGGACCAACCCCGGATAATCCGGCGCGTTGACCGTGGGCAGGAATGTCAGGTTCACGCCAAAGGGCTTGTCAGTCATATCCCTGCACTTGGCGATCTCGTTTGCCAGCTTTTCAGGCGTACCCAGAGTGAGCGCGGTGATGATGCCTAGCCCTCCCGCGTTCGATACCGCAGAGGCCATTTCCGCAAAGCCGACATAGTGCATGCCACCCTGGATAATTGGATGTTCGATGCCGAACAGTTCGGTGATACGGGTCTTCATGGCGGTCACTCTCCCAAGTTGCTTTTTGAGACCGGTATCGGCGCAAGGCCCGCGAGTCTAGCGCTTCGGAATCCAGCGATTGCCCCCATCTGGCTCTTCCCTTACGGCAACGGAGATTGCTCCCGCGCGCAGCGGCAGTGCCTCTGGTGGCGCGCAAGAATTGCAACACATTTGCCACACACGTGCAATTTTGTGATCAAACTTGCCTTGCTTGCGTTGACCAAGTGAACGTTATCAACTAGGTGAACGTTCACATTTAGACATCCGTGCGAGTTAAATGCATGGATTAGGGAGGAGAATCGGTAATGACCTGGAAGCGCAAGCCCTCGTTCGTGAACTTCATGGCGACGGCATCCGTGGTTGCACTCGGCGCAGCAGCCACACCCGCCATGGCTCAGGACGCGGCGGAAGACAGTTCTGAAGAGAACGTCATCGTCGTCTCAGGCATCCGCGCATCGCTGCAGGACGCCATGAACATCAAGCGCGATGCTGTCGGCGTGGTCGATGCCATCTCGGCTGAAGACATCGGCAAGTTCCCTGACACCAACCTCGCCGAATCGCTTCAGCGCATCACCGGCGTTTCGATCGACCGCTCGAGCGGTGAAGGTTCGACCGTTACCGTGCGTGGCTTCGGGCCGGACTTCAACCTGGTGGTGGTCAACGGTCGCCAAATGCCGACGTCGACTCTGGGTGACGGCTTCTCCGCTCCATCGTCGCGCAGCTTCGATTTTGCCAACCTGGCTTCGGAAGGCGTCGCTGGCGTCGAGGTCTACAAGTCGGGCCGCGCTTCGCTTCCGACCGGCGGCATCGGCTCTGTCATCAACATCAAGACCCCGCGTCCGCTGGATCGCCCGGGCTTCCAGGGCAGCATTGGCGTAAAGGGCGTCTATGATACATCGCGCTTTGAAGGTACCGACGTCACCCCTGAGGTCTCGGGTATCGTCAGCCAGACTTTCGCTGATGACCGGATCGGCATCCTCCTTGCCGGCTCCTACCAGGATCGCAAGGGCAGCCAGGCGCAGTTCGTCACCGGCAACTGGCGCCCGGGTTATACCGGCGCGGAAAACAACTGGGGCACGCTCGCGCAGCAGGGTGACCCGCGTTTCGCCAATATCGAGAACCGCCCGGGGCCGACCGATGTCTATCAGGTCCCGCAGAACGTCGCCTACGACTTCTTCAATTTCCGCCGCAAGCGCTTCAATGCACAGGCAGTGCTCGAATTCGCGCCGACCGATACGCTGAAACTGCGGGCTGACTACATCTTCTCGCAAAACACCTTCAACAGCCGCCAGGACAGCATCGGCGTGTGGTTCAACCACAATGATACGTCGAGCAGTTGGACCGATGGCCCGGCAGCTGGCGCCAACTTCTACTCGGAAAACTTCACCGCTGGCGAAGGCAAGGACCTTGCGATCACCGGTGCAGTGGGTTCCAACCGCAGCATCAACCACTCGATCGGCGGCAACATCGCCTGGGAAGGTCTGGGTGGCCTCAAGCTCGAGCTCGATGGGCACCATTCGACCGCCGAGTCCAAGCCAACCTCGCCCTATGGCAGCGGTATCGCGGTGGGCACGGCAATCTTCGGTGTTCGCTCGCAAAGCGTCGACTACACCAGCTCGCTTCCGATAATTTCGGTCGACCTGTATCCGGGTAGCGAAATTGCCGCATCGAACATTCGCCCAGCGGGCAATGCATTCCGCAACGCCTATTTCCGCGATGAAATCAACGAAGTAAGCTTCCGCGGCAGCTATGATTTCGATGCGTCCTTCATCGAAAGCCTCGATTTCGGCGTCACCTATGTCGAGAACAAGGTTCGCAGCGCATTCGGCGTGATCCAGAACGACACTTGGGGCGGCACGCTGAGCGCGGCCGACACCCCAGACGATCTGTTCAATCCGCGCGATCTGCCGGGTGACATTTCGGGCCTCGGCGGCGGCAACAATCCGTCGATCATCCCGACCTACTTCCAGATCGATACGGGTCGCCTGATTCAGCTGCTCGACAGTCAGTTGGGCATCTGTGATCGCGCACCGGGCGATACCTGCCTTGCACCGTTCGACACGGATCGCAGCATCCGCGAAGAGACGATCGCTCCATACATCCAGTCGTTCCACACGTTCAGCCTGGGTGACGCAGAGGGCAGCCTGCGGCTGGGCCTGCGTTACGAAGAAACGACGGTCGATTCTTCGGCACTCACGCCTACGCCGACCGGAACCGTCTGGGCCGCGCAGAACGAAATCAGCCTGATCAGCACGCCTGGTGGTACTTCGACCCTGACCGGCAAGTATGACAACTGGCTACCGGCCGTCGATTTCAGCCTCGAACCGTTCGACGATGTGGTGCTGCGCGCTTCCTACAGCCATACCATCACGCGTCCGACGTATAACAACCTGCAGGGCGGCATCACTCTCGCAACGCCGCTGCGCGTTGGCGCCGGTGGTAGCCAGGCCAGCGCGGGCAACCCGAACCTGCTGCCTTACAAGTCGAAGAATATCGATCTCTCGGCAGAGTGGTACTACGACAATGCCAGCTACTTCTCAGTCGGGTTCTTCCACAAGGACGTGAAGAACTTCATCGGTGGCGGTACCACGCAGACCCCACTGTTTGATCTTCCCGATCCGTCACAGGGTGCGGCAGCCCAGGCGGCGCGCGCGGCTCTTGGTGCCAACGCCACCTTCGACCAGATTGTGGATTGGGTCAGAGTCAATCGCCCGGCCGACTATGATCCCAATGTCGGTTCGAACGGCGGTGTTATAGGCCGTACGGGCGATCCGGACGTCGTCTTCACCTTCAGCCAGCCGTTCAATAGCGACCAGAGTGCCAGCCTGTGGGGTTGGGAATTCGCCCTCCAGCACAACTTCTGGGATACCGGCTTCGGCGTGATCCTGAACTACACGGTGATCAGCAGCGACACCTCGTTCGACAACACCCTGCCGTGGACTGTAACCCAGTTTGCGGTGCCCGGGGCGAGCGACAGTGCCAACGCAGTGGCCTTCTATGACAAGAACGGCTTCCAGGCCCGTGTCGCCTACAACTGGCGTGACAAGTTCCTCGCCGGTTACGACCAGGATCCGTACTACATCGAATCCTATGGTCAGGTAGACGCCAGCGCGAGCTACGAGTTCAAGGACGGACTCACCGTCTTCGTCGAAGGTATCAACATCTTCAACGAAGACCGCACGGGTACTCGCCGGAACGATCAGGCGATCTTCTTTGCAGCGCCGGGCTACGCCCGTTACGCCGCAGGGGTGCGCTTCACCTGGTAACCGGACGCGGGGGCCCCGCGCCCCCCGGCCGACCGTATGGAAGAGCCGCACAGCCCGCGCAGTGCGGCTCTTCTCTTTCGGACCGGCCATAGAACGGGCTATGGATGGCAGACGATGAGCGAACGCATCGCAAATCTGGTGATCGTGGGTGGCGGGACCGCAGGGTGGCTCGCGGCCTGCGTCCTCGCGGCGCGTCGGCCCGAATTGGCAATCACGCTCGTCGAGGCTCCGGACATCCCGACCATTGGCGTCGGAGAAGGAAGCTGGCCAACCTTGCGCGAAACGCTGCGCATGATCGGCATTGCAGAGCAGGAATTCCTGCTCGCATGTGATGCCTCGTTCAAGCAGGGCTCGCGCTTCGATGGCTGGACGACCGGCGCGGCGGACGACAGCTACCTCCACCCCTTCACACCTCCACCCCTCGGTAACATGGGGCAGTTGCTCGACGCGTGGCGGGAAGCTGCGCCTGGGCTGGATTTCGCCGGTGCGATGACAGCGCAAGCAGCCGCCTGCGCCCACGGCCTAGCGCCACGACAGCGCGCCATGCCCGACTTCGCCGGTGCGGTGAACTACGGATACCACCTCGATGCAGGCAAGTTCGCTGCCTTGCTGCGCTGCCATGCCACCAACCGACTGGGCGTCATCCATCTGAGCGACCGGGTCGTCACGGTCCGCGGAACCCCTCAGCGGATTGAGTCAATTGAACTGGCCGAACGCGGCATGCTCGAAGGTGACTTCTTCCTCGATTGCAGCGGGTCTCGCGCGATCCTCATACAGAACCATTGCGGCAGCGATTGGATCGACCGCTCTGACGTTTCACCGAATAATAGCGCCCTGGCGGTTCAGGTTCCCGTGGAGCCGGGCAGCCCCATTGCCTCGCAAACGATCGGCACTGCGCATCAAGCAGGTTGGTTGTGGGATATCGCTTTGCCGACCAGGCGCGGCATTGGCTGCGTCTATGCCTCTCGTTTCCTCGACGATGACGACGCCGAACGCATCCTGCGCCAATATATCGCGGAAAAGGTACCGGGGTCGGATTCCTTATCACTCGTTCCGCGCAAGCTGTCCTTCCCCACCGGCTACCGCGAGCGCTTCTGGCAGGGCAACTGCCTAGCCGTGGGTCAATCCGCCGGTTTCATCGAGCCGCTCGAAGCGTCCGCAATTGTCATGATCGAGCTTTCTGTCCGCGCGTTGGCGGAAAACTTCCCCGCCTCCTTCGCGACGCTTCCCATTCACGCCGAGCGGTTCAACGCACTCTTTACCTATCGGTGGGAGCGGATCGTCGACTTCCTCAAGCTGCACTACGCCCTCAGCCAACGCGAGGAGCCCTATTGGCTGGCTCAGCGCGACCCGGCACGCATGCCACAGCGCCTTGCCAACCAACTGGCCCTGTGGCGCGAACAGCCGCCATCACCTTGGGATTTTCCGCAAGTGGATGAGGTCTTTTCGGCCGCCAGCCAGCAATACGTTCTCTATGGCATGGGCTTTCCCGTGCCATCACCCCGCCCTGCGCGGGAGACATCGGATGCGATGGCTCGCCTCTCCGAAGTGCGCGAACGCGCCCGAGGCATAGCCGCCGCCCTACCCACCAACCGTGCCTACTTCGATGCTCTGGCCCAATCGCCGACAGCAACGTTACAAGGAGAGCTAGCCCGATCATGAGCAACCACCAGATCCTGAATTCTGCCGAGCATGGCGAGTTGCGCATTCATACGCACGCAGACGCAGCCTTTGGCGATGCTGCTATGGCCGCCTTGGTCGTCCCGACCGAGTTCCGCAGTGTACAGGGCGAATACCCGATTGTCTTCAAGCGCGACGCGGCCAGTGACCGTTTCTCTGCGCTCGCGCTATTCGGGTTCGAGAATGGCGAGAACCTGTTCCTTGCTGATGGCGAGTGGGGCACGGACTATCGCCCGTTGTCAATGGCGATCCAGCCATTCCTTGTTGGTCGTCCGGCTTCCGGCCAGGGCGAAGGACAGGTTCACATCGACATGGATCACCCGCGTATCTCCTCCACTGGCGAAGGTACGCGTGTGTTCGACGAATTCGGCAAGCCGACCCCATTCCTTGAGAGGATCGCCGAACTGCTCGGCGCCCTGCACCAAGGCTATGAGCTGAGCGCGGACTTTTTCGCGGCACTCGATCGCCACGAACTGCTCGAGCCCTTCACGCTTGAAGTGCCGCTGAGCGATGGATCGCGAAACACGCTCTACGGCTTTCACATCATCGATGAGGAGAAGCTGCGGGCGCTCGACGCCGATGCGCTGGGCGACCTCCACAGCGAAGGGCATCTGATGCCGATCTTCATGGCCCTCGCCTCGCTGTCCCAGTTTTCCGGACTCATCGCACGCAAGGAGGCTCGGATCGCCGGTGGCTGAAGCCGATCCTTCGATCTTCGCTTCGATGCGGCACATCGAAGAGCGCGAGGTTTCCGATGCTTCAGCGCTGGCCGAGCTGCTTGATCAAGCGACCGGCCCTTTCGTGGTGCGCGGGCTGGTGCGTGACTGGCCCCTGGTTCAGGCGAGCAAGGTTTCACCACGCGCAGCGCGGCAATACCTCATTGAGCGTGCGCGTCCCGTGCCCTTCACGGTAAGCCTGGGCCAACCCGGCCGCGACGGGCGCCTGTTCTACGACGACGACTTCGGGATGAACTTCCAGACCGCGAAGGGAAAACTGGCCGATATTTTCCGCGGCTTCGATGACAATGAAGGTCGCTCCGACGCCCCGGCCATCTACCTCACTTCGGTCGATATGCGCAGCTTCTTCCACAACCTCGCCGAGGAGAACCTCTCGCCCGTGCTGGATCGGGCCCCGCTCGAGCGGATCTGGATCGGCAACGCAACCCGCGTCGCCGCGCACAATGACGTCCCGCGAAATCTGGCCTGTTGTGCCGTGGGCCGACGGCGCTTTACCGTGTTCCCGCCAGAGCAATACAAGAACCTATATCTCGGTCCGATCGAAAATACGCCGGCTGGACGGACGGTGAGCATGGTCGACTTTCATGCGCCGGATCTGACCGCCTACCCCCGCTTTTCGGAAGCGCTCGAGCATGCACAAGTGACCGAGCTTGAGCCGGGCGACGCAATCTACATCCCCTCCATGTGGTGGCATCACGTCGAGGGATTGGATGCGTTCAACATCCTCGTCAATTACTGGTGGCGCGACACGCCAGCCTTTCTCGGCCATCCGCAGGAAGCGCTAAACCACGCCATCCTTGCGCTGCGGGACATGCCCGACGCCGAGAAGGCGATCTGGCGCGAGTTGTTCGACCATTACGTCTTCGACGCCGGACCCGAAGTCACCGAGCATATTCCCGAACCCGCGCGTGGCATTCTCGCGCCGCTTACCCCCGAAACCGCCGGACAGATCCGCGCCTTCCTGCTGAGGACACTCAACCGATGAACAGCACCCAGCCGCGCAAGCGTATCGTAATCGCGGGAGGCGGAACCGCCGGGTGGATGGCTGCCGCGGCAATCGCCCGCACCATGGGTGACGCAGTCGAGCTGACCCTGGTTGAATCGGATGCGATCGGGACCGTCGGCGTGGGCGAAAGCACTATCCCGCCGCTGGTCAATTTCAACCGCATCCTCGGTATCCCCGAGAACGAGTTCATGCGCGAGACGCAGGCAACCTTCAAACTCGGGATCGAGTTCGAGAATTGGCGGGTCGATGGGGAGAAGTATTTCCATTCATTCGGTTCAACCGGGCGCGATCATTGGACGGCTGGATTCCAGCACTTCTGGATGGAAGGTCTGCAACGCGGTCACAGCGAGAGCTATGATGATTACTGCATCGAGCTGCAGGCAGCCTATGCAAACAAATTCGCGCACCTGCCCGACGATAGATTGAATTACGCATACCAGCTCGATGCGACCCGCTACGCCGCCTACCTGCGGCGGCTGGCCGAGGAAGCGGGATGCACACGCGTGGAAGGTCGGATCGCCGAAGTGCAGCTCGATGCCGAGAGCGGCAACATCGCTGCTCTTCTGCTCGATAACGGCAAGCGGATCGAAGGTGAATTGTTCCTCGATTGTACGGGCTTCCGCGCGCTGCTGATCGAAGGAGCGCTGCATGTGGGGTACGACGACTGGCGCCATTACTTGCCATGCGACAGCGCCATTGCAGTCCAGACCACCAGCGTGCGCCCGCCGATCCCCTATACCCGTGCAATCGCCCATGATTCAGGGTGGCAATGGCGCATCCCGCTGCAGCATCGGCAGGGCAACGGAATTGTCTATTGCAGCCGTTATCTGTCCAAAGAAGCGGCGCTCGACCGGCTGCTCTCGACCATCGAGGGCGAGCCGCTGACCCAGCCCAACGCAATCCCCTTCGTCACTGGCGCGCGGCGCAAGCAGTGGCATCGCAATTGTATTGCCGTGGGGCTTTCCGGTGGTTTCCTGGAGCCGCTGGAATCGACCAGTATTCACCTGATCCAGCGTGCCATCCTGCGCCTGCTGCGGATGATGCCTGCGGGCGAGGTGAGCGAACGCGATGTGGCCGAGTTCAACGAGCAGCAACTGACCGATATGGTCCAGGTTCGGGACTTCCTGATCCTGCACTATAAAGCGACCGACCGGCGCGACAGCCCTTTCTGGCGGCAATGCGCGGCGATGGAGATCCCCGACACACTGCAGCAGAAAATCGAACTATTCCGCGAAACAGGGCGCGTCTTCCGCAAGAATGAAGAGCTCTTCGTTGAAAACAGCTGGGTGCAGGTAATGATGGGCCAGGGCATCATGCCGAAGGCGCACCACCCGATCGCCCGCAAGATGAGCGATGAAGAACTGACACGCTTCCTTGCTAGCCTGCGTGAGAACGTGGCAAGTACCGTCGCCGCCCTGCCTGCGCATTACCAGTATGTGGCACAGTATTGCGGTGCAAAGGAAGTGGAGGCAGCTTGATCCGGGCTTGTGCAAATCGAGCTGATGCGGTGACGATGCTACGGACGAAAGAGGATTAAGTAGACCATGGCTCGGCGCCGCCAGGCAGTTACGATCAAGCATGTCGCGGCCGATGCGGGGGTTTCCCTGCAGACGGTCAGCCGTGTCATCAACAATGAACCCAACGTCCGGCCCGAGATGAAGGAGCGGGTTCAGGCAAGTATCGACAAGCTCGGTTATGTCCCCTCGATCGCCGCTCAACGGATGAGCGGATCGCGGTCATACATGATCCTGGCCATCAACGACCGCGAGCGCACCATTGCCGACTGGCGCGCGCGCGAAGGTACCGACTGGGTCGACCAGATGCTGCTTGGTGGCATGCTCACCTGTGATGAGCGCGGGTATCGCATGTTGGTGGAATTGGTCGACACCCACAGCGACCATGTCGAGCGCGAACTGAGTGCGACCATCGCCGCGCTCCAGCCGGATGGGGTCATCCTCACTCCGCCGCACTCCGAGAATCCGCTGATCACCAACTTGCTTGCCAAGCGCAATATTCCGTTCGCTCGCATTGGCTCAAAGGCACCGGGCCCGGGCGTCCCGATGACCATGGGTGACGAGCATCTGGCGGCGCTGGCAACCGAACATCTCGTCAGCCTTGGCCATAGCCGCATCGGCTTCATCGCGGGACCCGAGGAATATGCACTGGCCGGTTGGCGTATCGACGGCTGGGAAGCCGCGATGGGAAAGGCTGGTCTCTCCACGGAAGATCTCTGCGAGCGGGGCGACTTCGGATTCGAAAGCGGAGAGCTTGCCGCAAGGGCACTTCTCGATAAGCCATCTCCACCGACCGCGATCATTGCCAGCAGCGCGCAAATGGCGCTGGCGACGCTTGCCGTTGCCCGCGAACGCGGACTTGAAGTGCCCGACGACCTTTCCGTCGTCAGCTTCGACAACACGCCGCTCGTCCGCTTCACCCAACCTCCGCTCACCGCGCTCGACCAGCCTATTGCCGCGACAGCTGCGCGTGCGGTGGAACTTCTGATCGACAGCCGCGAGGACGGCTTGCCCGAAGAGCCCGTGGTAGTGTTGGGCGAGCTGGTTGTGCGCGGTTCCACAGCCCGAGCAAGCCTGCGTGCCGAGGGCTGAGGCTGAGCCAGACGCCCAGCGTCAAGCCAATTCATTCCTGTGGCTCTATGCCCTGGCCTCCGCCGGAGGTGCAGTGGCCTACGTGCCTTTCCTCACGGTCCTGCTGCCCGAACGCGTAACCCGCTTTGCTGGCGCAGACGGCGTTGAAGTCCTTGCCTATACCGCCTTCGCCGGCGCCATTGCCGCGAGTCTTGCCAATATCGGGTTCGGCTGGCTGAGCGATCG
This sequence comes from Erythrobacter sp., assembly GCF_038133525.1. Taxonomy (GTDB): domain Bacteria; phylum Pseudomonadota; class Alphaproteobacteria; order Sphingomonadales; family Sphingomonadaceae; genus Qipengyuania. Next base: position 11,586 of record NZ_JAYPTL010000062.1, read on the forward strand.
CACGGGTGTCCGGCGGCCATGGATCTTCGGCGGTGTGGTGCTGTCCGGCTTCCTGCTCATCGCCATGGCCCGGGTCGACAGCCTCACAGACCTGATCCCGATGATTGTGGCGTGGCAGCTGGCTTTAAACATGATGCTGGGCCCCCTGGCCGCCTGGGCCGGGGATGTGGTCCCAGACAGCCAGAAGGGATTGCTGGGGGGATTGCTATCGCTGGCCCCCGCACTAGGCGCGCTCTCCGGCGCTCTGGTAACCTGGCCTGGACTGGCGACGCCGGATGCAAGGTTGGCGTTGGTGGCCATAATAGTGGCAGCGATGGTCTTGCCCGTGCTGGTCTTTGGGCGGCCAATTACAATGCCCGCCCTGATGAACGAGCCGCCGCCCGTGCAAGAACCTGCACAGGTCAGGCGTGCGCCAGTTGCTCGCATGTGGTTGGCTCGCCTCCTCGTCCAGGTTGCCGAGGCGGCCCTGTTCGCCTTTCTGCTGTTCTGGTTTCGCAGCATCGACGGGGACGTGACCGACAACGATACCGCTGCCGTATTCAGCGTAGTGCTCGGCGTGTCGGTCCCGCTCGCTCTGTTTGCCGGTCGTTGGTCGGATCGTAGCAATCGCCCTGTTCTGCCCTTGGCAGTTGGGGCAGGGCTGGGATCGCTTGGGCTTGTCGCCATGGCGATGGCAGAAACCCTTCCGACCGCAATTGGCAGCTACGTCTTGTTCGGGCTGGCAACCAGCGTCTTCCTCGCCTTGCATTCTAGCCAGACACTACGCGTGCTGCCGCGCGCGCGAACCCGTGGACGCGACCTGGGTTTCTTCAACCTGACCAATACCGTGCCATCGCTCATCATGCCGTGGCTCACCCTGGCGCTGGTACCGATGTTCGGTTTCCATGCTCTCTTTCTCCTCCTCGCGGCATTGGCAGCCGCAGCCTGCCTGATCCTCTTGTCGATGCGCGGCATCTAGGCGCTTGACCTCCCACCTCAGCCATGGCACCAGAGTTGTGAACGTTCTCAATATAACTCGAGAACCGGAGGGATTTGGGGATGAAGGTTTGGTTGTGGGCCTCTGTTGCGGCGCTCGCGGTGACCGGTTGCGTACCGGATCAAAGTGCAGTTGCCAGCGCTTCGGACGCCGCAACCGGGGCGCCGGGTACGACCCATGCGGAGCTGTGGCCCGAGGCACATAGCCCCGCAGCGATCACCGATCCCGCGACCGAAGCGGCGATCACCGCCCTGATCGAGAAGATGACACTGGCCCAGAAGGTCGGCCAGGTGGTCCAGGGCGATATTTCCTCGATCGAACCCGAAGACCTCAAGACCTACCCGCTCGGGTCGATCCTAGCAGGCGGCAACAGCGGCCCCCACGGGAATGATCGCGCAAGCGCCGAAGTTTGGGACAAGCTGATCCGTGAGTTCCGCGCGGTATCGATGCAGCCGCGCGCCGACGGCGTTGCCATCCCCATCCTGTTCGGGGTGGATGCGGTTCATGGTCACAACAATATTCCCGGCGCGACGCTGTTTCCCCACAATGTCGGCCTAGGCGCGACGCACGATCCCGACCTTATCTATCGCATTGGCGTGGTCACCGGGGCAGAGATCGCAGGGACCGGGATCGAATGGACCTTTGCCCCGACCCTGGCCGTGCCTCAGGACGGGCGCTGGGGCCGCGCCTATGAAGGCTACAGCTCCGATCCTTCCATCGTCGCCGCCTACAGCAAGGAAATGGTGCTAGGGCTTCAGGGCGAGCTCGTGGCCGGTCAGATCCTTGCCCGCGACAAAGTCGCCGCAACCGCCAAGCACTTCCTGGCTGACGGCGGCACCGACAAGGGCCAGGACCAGGGTGACGCGAAAATCTCCGAAGAGGAGCTCGTCCGTATTCATGCCGCCGGTTACCCACCCGCCATCGATGCCGGTGCCCTGACCGTCATGGCCAGCTTCTCCAGCTGGCAGGGTGTCAAGCATCACGGCAACCGGTCGTTGCTGACCGATGCGCTCAAGGAGCGAATGGGCTTCGAAGGACTGGTCGTCGGCGACTGGAACGCGCATGGCCAGATCCCCGGTTGCGAACCGACCGATTGCCCGACTGCGCTTCTTGCCGGCCTGGACCTCTACATGGCACCCGACAGTTGGAAGGGCCTCTACGAAAGCCTGCTGAGCCGGGCGGAAGCGGGCGAAATTCCGATGGACCGGCTCGACGATGCGGTCCGCCGCATCCTGCGCGTCAAGTTCAAGCTCGGCCTGATGGATGGCCAGCCGGACAAGCGCGGCGACTTTTCAGTAATCGGATCCCCTGCCCACCTCGCCATCGCTCGCGAGGCGGTCAGCAAGTCACTCGTGCTGCTCAAGAACGAGGGATCGGTGCTGCCGATCAAGCCCGGCGCCAAGGTGCTCGTTGCCGGCCCCGGCGCGAACGACATGGCGATGCAGTCGGGCGGCTGGACCATCGGCTGGCAGGGTACCGACGTGACCAAGGCCGACTTTCCCAATGGCCAGACGCTTTGGGACGGTATCTCCGAAGCGATAGGCCAGGCCGGCGGAAAGGCCACGCTATCGGCTGACGGCAGCTTCAGCGAAAAGCCCGACGTTGCGATCGTGGTATTCGGCGAAACCCCCTATGCCGAGTTCCAAGGCGATCGCCCCCACCTCGATTTCACCGGCAAGGGCATCGAAACCATTGTCGCGCTCAAGGAACAAGGCGTTCCCGTAGTCGCGGTCTTCCTTTCAGGCCGGCCGATGTTTGTCGGACCCGAGATGACCGCGGCCGATGCCTTCGTCGCGGCCTGGCTGCCCGGTTCGCAAGGTGCAGGCGTTGCCGACGTGCTGATCGCGGGCAAAGATGGCAAGACGCCGCGCGATTTCACCGGCACGCTGTCATTCGCCTGGCCTTCGGGTTGCGAACCCGGCGCCTCAGACCTTTTCCCCTTGGGCTTCGGTGGCAGCTATGCCGCGAAGCCCGCCGTCCCCGCGCTGGCTACCGAATGCTCTCTCTCAGGTATTAAGAGCGGGGACGGCCTTTCAATCTACGACCGCGGGCTGCAATCGGGCATCTGGGCCTTCACCGGCGACACCGGCCTGGTGAACCTCGTCGGCGCAGGCCCGGGCTTCAAGTCGACCGCTTTCGATATCGGGGCGCAAGAAGATGCGCGGCGCCTGCAGTGGAGCGGTCCTGCAACCCTGCAATTGCGCTGGGATGCATTGCCCTTCCCAGAGACGGCCGCGCTGAGCATGCGGGTCCAGGTCGAACATCGGCCCAGCGGAACGGTGACGCTGAAGGCACTGGGTGCGAACGCGGCGGGATCGCGTGATCTCACCTCCACCTTCTCGCTGGTCGAAGGCAAGGGCATGCGCGAGCTTGAGGTTCCGCTCTCCTGCCTCGCCACTGGCGATATCACGGGTATAGAGATCGCCAGCAGCGACGCATTCGTATTCGAACTGGATTCGATCAAGGTGGTGCCGCAGGCAGCACAGATGGATTGCACCGGCCCCTTCTGAAGGCCGGGCACGGGAGGATATCTAACATGGCACTTGCACCTGGGGTTGCGACCAGCACCGATCCGAATCCAATCGAGGAAGTGGGTCCGCCGATCGACGCACCCGGCCTCAACTATTTCGTCTTCGCGTTGTTCTTCATCTTTGGCGGCATCACCTCGCTCAACGACGTGATCATTCCCAAATTGAAGGAACTGTTCACGCTGAGCTTCTTCGAGGCCAGCTTGGTGCAGTTCTGCTTCTTCATTGCCTATGCTGTGGTCGGCATCCCCGGCGCACGGCTGGTCAAGAAGCTGGGCTATATGCGCGGCGCGGTTGCCGGTCTGCTCACCATGATGGTCGGCTGCCTGCTATTCATTCCTGCCAGCCAGACCGCCGTCTTCGGCGTGTTCCTGTTTGCCTATTTCATCCTCGCGACCGGCGTGGTGCTGGTCCAGATCGTCGCCAACCCGCTGATCAGCCTGCTCGGCCCGGCCAAGACGACTCACAGCCGCCTGACCTTCGCACAGGCGTTCAATTCGCTAGGCACCACGATCTTTCCCTATGTCGGATCGGTCCTGATCCTCGGTAGCCTTGCTACGGTCACTGCTGCCGAGTTGTCGGGCGCTGAACTGCAAGCCTATCGCACCGCCGAAAGCCAGGCCATCGTCAATGGCTACCTTGGCCTCGCCGCCGCACTGGCAGTCGTCGCCGCAATCGTATGGGCCTTCCGCAATCGCCTGAAGGGCGAAAAGCACGATGAATCAAGCCTTGCGGAAGGGATCGCCCTGCTCAAGCGTCCGCGCTTCGGTTATGGCGCCGCCTGCATCTTTCTTTACGTCGGCGCCGAAGTTGCCATCGGCAGCTTCATCGTCAGCTACCTGATGCAGGCCGAGGTCCTCAATCTGGGCGAGCAGGATGCGGGTAAGCTTATCTCGCTCTATTGGGGCGGTGCACTCGTCGGACGCTTCATCGGCTCCGGCCTGTTGCGAATGGTCAGCCCGGGCCTGCTGCTGGCAACGGTAGCTACCGGAGCCATCACGCTGATCGCCATCTCTGCAAACAGCACCGGGGTGATCGCCGGCTATTCGCTCCTTGCGGTTGGCCTGATGAACTCGATCATGTTTCCGACTATATTCTCGCTCGCCTGCGAGAAGCTGGGACCGCGCGCCGCGGATGGCTCGGGCATCATCAACGTCGCCATCGCCGGCGGTGCAGTGATCCCGACGATCTATGGCGCACTGGCGGACCAGGTTGGCCTGGCAGCTGCGCTGGCCCTGCCCGCCGCCTGCTATGCGATCATCGCCGGCTTTGGGATCTTCGCGCGCAAACCAGCATAGGTCTCGACAGCGCACTAATTGGGGTTCGCAAGGCGGTTTCGGTCTGCCATGCGGACCCCAAGCCTTTTCAGGCGCAAGGGACAACTCCACGATGACCGACGCCGAACTTGCCGCCCATCTCGCCGATGTCGCAGGCAAGATCCTGATCCAGGTTCGCACCAGCGGCATGTTCGAAGGCAAGAGCCTGGGGACGGCCGGCGACCAGACCGCCAATCAGTTTCTGGTCCATGCGCTGCGTCACCAGCGACCCGATGACGGGCTGCTGTCCGAAGAAAGCAAGGACACCGACGAGCGCTTGTCAAAGAGCCGCGTATGGATCGTGGACCCGGTCGACGGTACCCGCGAATATGGCGAGGAACGGACCGACTGGGCAGTCCATGTTGCGCTTTGCGTCGACGGCAAGCCTGAGGTAGGCGCAGTCGCACTACCTGGGCTCGATGTGGTGCTGCGCAGCGATGCTCCCACCGCCACGCCTGCCGCCGCAGCCAAGCCGCGCATGGTCGTCAGCCGCACCCGTCCAGCCAAGGAAGCGGTTGCAGTGGCCGAAGCCATCGGCGCGGAACTGATCGGCATGGGTTCTGCCGGAGCCAAGGCGATGGCAGTGGTACGCGGTGAGGCGGAGATCTATCTCCATACTGGCGGGCAGTACGAATGGGACAGCGCGGCGCCGGTTGCGGTGGCGCTTGCCCATGGACTCCATGCCAGCCGCGTCGACGGCAGTGCACTGGTCTATAACCAGGCCAACACTTACATGCCCGACTTGCTGATTTGCCGCCCCGAATGGACCGAGCGAGTCCTTGCCGAAGTGGCCAAGCTGGAGGACTGAGGACGGGCGCAAACAGGCCCTTCCCTAGCGTATTTCAGTCCCTCCAAAATTTGCGGTATGGGAGTCGCCAGAGAGACAGAGAGGACCCCAAACCATGGCGACCCAGCTCGAAGCCGATTCACATACTGACGAGGAGACCTTCCGCGCAGAAGTGCAGGCTTTCCTTGCCGACAAATTTCCTGCCGAACTGAAGAACAAGGGCAATGCCCTTGCCGGTGTCGACGGCCCGACCGACGAAACTCCTGCCATGAAGGCCTGGCGCGAAGCAGTCGGCGCCAAGGGTTGGGGCACCCCCACCTGGCCAAAGCAATATGGCGGTGGCGGCCTGACCAAGGGACAGGCGCGCATCGTCGACCAGGAATTCGCCAAGGCGGGGGCATACAACCCGATCGGCGGCATGGGTGTGATGATGTTCGGCCCGACCCTGCTCGAATACGGCAGCGAAGAGCAGAAGCTGGAGCACATCCCCGCGATCTGCCGCGGCGAAGTGCGCTGGTGCCAGGGTTATTCGGAACCGAACGCCGGATCGGACCTCGCGAACCTGCAGACCTTTGCCGAGGACAAGGGCGATCACTACCTCGTCAATGGCCAGAAGACCTGGACCAGCGGCGGCCAGTGGGCCGACAAGTGCTTCGCCATTGTTCGCACCGACAAGAGCGACAAGCATCGTGGCATCAGCTTCATGCTGATCGACATGACCACGCCTGGCGTGGAAGTGCGCCCGATCACCATGATCAGCGGCACCAGCCCGTTCTGCGAAACCTTCTTCACCGATGT
>NZ_JAYPTL010000063.1:0-17112 GCF_038133525.1 Erythrobacter sp.
GCCTTCCTCTCCGCTGCCCGCGCCGGTTAACAGCCCCGAACAAGGGGGGGCGGCGGCTCGCGAGATGCGAGCCGCCGCTATCCATTCATTCCCACCAATAGGGTTGGCGGCGGCTGTCGCCGGTCTCGACCTCGTTCATGGTCTTGGCGTCGTAGAGACGACCGCCCAGCATTACCCGCTCGATCTTGTCCGAATTGCGGATGTCGGCACTCGGATCCTCGGACAGCACCAGCAGGTCGGCCAGCTTGCCCGCCTCGAGGCTGCCGATATCGCGTGACATGCCGAGCGACTGGGCCGAGACGATGGTGCCCGCACGCAGGGCCTCGACCGGTGTCATGCCGCCACGCACGAAGCTCCACAGCTCCCAGTGCGAACCGATGCCCGCCTGCTGGCCATGCGCGCCGATGCTGATCTTGACCCCGCGCTGGCTGAGCTTCTTTGCCTCGCGCGCGGAATCGTCATCGACGAAGGCCCAGTCGGGTGCCTTCACTCGCCGCGCCGTATCCGCGATCAGCTGGCGCGGAGGCGTGTGCACCATCAACGGATTGGCGAATACGTCGGTCGCCTGGCGCCAATAGGGATCGCCTGCCAGCCCGCCATAGGTAACCACCAGGGTCGGGGTGTTGTTGGTCTGCGAACCGCTCCAGAACTGGAGAACATCCTCGTAGAAATGCTCGACCGGGACATTGTGTTCGACCGTCGAATTGCCATCGGCAATCAGGTTCATGTCCATCCCGAACAGCGAACCGCCTTCGGCTACCACCAGCATGTTTTCGGCCCGGGCAGCCGCGACAACCTGCTGGCGCTGTTCGCGCCGGGGCTGGTTGTAGTTCTTTACCGAAACCCCACCCTGCGCCTTGATCCGGCGGACATGGGCAAGCGCATCCTCATAACCATCGATGCGCGCGTAGACGCCCGGCGCCTTGGCGCCATAGATCACCTCGCCCGTCGAAAAGATACGCGGGGCGAGCAGGGTCCCCGCGCGCTGGCGTTCTGACGCGGCGAAGATCATGCTGGCGCTGGACGACGGATCGTGAATCGTCGTGGTGCCAAGCGCGAGGTTCTGGACCAGCGACCAGTTCTGCTGCGGGACAAGATCACCCTGCCCCTGCGCACCATGCGCATGGGCATCGACCAGGCCGGGCATGATCACCTTGCCGCTGGCATCGATCACCTTTGCCCCGGCAGGGATGGCGATCTCCGAAGCCGGGCCCACTGCAGCGATCCGATCGCCTTCGATCACGATCACGCCGTTCTCGATCGCGCCGGCACCGTCATCCGCCATGGTCAGGATCCGTGCGCCCGAAAGAACCACAGTTCCGCCCGGCTTGGCCGCGGTGATTGTCCGCGCCAGCGAAACCCCGCTGACCGGCGGTTCGAACTTGGGTGCGTCCTTGTCCTTCGGCGCGTTGGCGAACATCGCTGCGGTGGTCGCGCGGAACAGCGTCGGACCCATCGACCATGTCAGCGTGCTGCCGCCATCGGTCCAGCCGATGTAGTCCGCCCCGCCCTTGCTGGCGCGGACGACAGGCAGCGCACTGGCCTTCTCACCCAGGGTCACCGCCTGCCCACCGGGCAGCAGCTGCGTCACGAAAACCTCATAGTTCTCGCGGAAGGCCAGCAAGTCCCCGCGCGGGCTCACGCTATAGCCGCTGACAAGCTCACCTTCCGCATGGACCTGGCGCTTGTCGCCATCGAGTTCGGCGGACAGGAGCTGCAACTTGCCGCCCGAACGGCCGAGCATGAAAACGCGATCGCTTGAGGCGCCGAACTGCGGCTCGGATGTGTCGCGGGCGATCAGCTTGGGTGTGCCTCCCGTGCTCGCCACCGCGTAAATGCCTTCGTTCTCCGAGTATTCGGGTGAAGTCAGGTAGCCGCCCGAACGCTTCTCAAACACAATCGTGCGCCCATCGGGCGAAAATTGCGGAAGGGCATAATGCCCGCGCATGTCGGTCACGACGCGGGCGTTGCGGCCAGCGGCGTCGGCGACCATGACCTGCCCCAGGCCGCCATCGGTCCAGCGCACGAAGGTGATGCGCTTGCCGTCCCGCGACCAGCTGGGCCATAGTTCGAGAGCATCGCCACCATCGGCGAACAACCTGCGCGGCTCACCATCGCCCACCGGCTTGCTATAGAGCTTGCCAAGGCTTTCGAAGACAACGGTTCGGCCATCCGGGGACACTGAAGTGAAGCGCGGAATCCTGGCCGTAAAGCTTGCCTCGCCCACCGCAATCACCGGATGCGGCGCGTCGACCACCCCGCGAGTATCGTCGATACGGAAGGGGATCACGGTTGCGCCGCTGCCATCGGCCGCGATGCGCTGAATCTTGCCGCCTGCCCAGGCCACGATGCTCTGGCCATCGGGCGTCCAGTCCATCAACGGATAGAAGCCATAGACCGCCCAGGTTTCCTGCATGTCGAGCTCTAGATCGCCGTAGATCTTGCGCTCGACGCCGCTGGCGAGGTCCTTTACCCAGAGTTCGGTTTGATCCTTGTCCCGGCGGATGAAGGCGAGCTTCTTTCCGTCGGGCGACGGAGAAGGCCGCACCGCCCCGCCAAAACCGCTGGCGACCGTCGTGACTTCGGTGGTGGCCAAGTCATAACGCTCGATCGCAAAGGTGCCTTGGGTCGAATCCTGCGCATATTCGAAGATCGGCCCGCCAGTTACGTTGCGCGTATAATAGACCGCGTCTCCTGACGGCGCATATGTCGGCTCACCCAGCTCCTTCTGCAGCGCCTCGCTGGCCCGGGCGACCAGTTTGACCCCGCCACCGCCAGAAACATGATAGAGCCAGATCTCGCCTGTGCCGGCGCTACGCTGAGTGGTGAAATGCTTCTTCGCGACGATGTAATTGCCATCGGGTGACCCGCTGGGCTGGTTGAGCAGGCGGAAATCTTCCTTGGTGACCTGGCGCTTGTCCGACCCGTCGGCATTCATCACCCAGATATTGTCGCCGCCTGCGCGGTCGGAGGTGAAGGCGATCCGTTTGCCATCGGGCGAAAAACGCGGCTGCACTTCCCAGGCAAGTCCATCGGCAACGCGCGTCGGCGTCCCGCCTGTGATCGGCATGGTGTAGATGTCGCCCAGCAGCGAGAAAGCCAGTTGTGTCCCGTCAGGCGAAACATCGACATCCATCCACGTGCCTTCGTCCGTGCGGATCGGGACCTGCCGGATCGTGGCATCGCGTGGGGCCGTGACGTCCCACTTGTCGTCTTCCTTGGCCGGCCCGGTCGCGGTTGCCGGCGCCGCCTGAACCGCCATCCCCGATCCGTCCTTGGGCCCTTCCCCCTGCGACGCGCCGACTTCCTGCTCTTCAACCGGATTTGGACTGGGCTCGGCGTTCTGCGCGAAGGCTGCCTGGCTCGCGAACAGAACCGCGAGAACGGATGCGATACTCGATTTCATGCTGGTTTCCCCAAAAACTCACCCAGCTTCATAAGCGGAGCGAAGCCTGGGGCAAATGTCGTTCGTCGAGCCAGATCAGCCGTTGTCAGCCAACGCTGGCTCGCTCTACCAGCCGCACAGGCACGCGACGCTCAGGCTTTTCACCTTCACCGGCAAGTGCAGTGTCGACCAGCAGCTTCCCCGCGAGGGCGAAATCGGGTTCCAGCGTGGTCAATGGCGGTGAACTGAACTCACCTGAGCCAAGGCCGTCGAAGCCGATGACACCGACAGTGCCCGGCACCGATATCCCCCGTGCCGAAAGCTCCTCGAGCGCGCCCAGGGCCATCGCGTCGCAGGCAAAGAACAGGCCGTCGAAGGCAGTTTCGCCTTCGACCAGCGATGCAATCGCATTGCGACCCTGCGAAACGCGATCTTCGCCTTCGCTTACCATCGGATCGCGCGGAGCGAGACCTGCCGCCTCCATTGCGGCGCGATACCCCTCGTATCGTTCCGAAAACTGGCGCTGCGACGATGCAGTGTCGCCAACGAATATGATGTCCTTGGCCCCGCCCCTGACCAGTCGTTCGACCGCAAGCTGGCCGCCCTGCCGATTGTCCGATCGAACCCAGACAGCATCGTCAAACGGCGAGCCCCAGAAAGCGATTGCGTCGGTTTCCTGCGCACACTGGCGGAAATATTCCCATGCCGCCGCATTGGTCGCGGTGCCGATAACCACCACGCCGTCGGCCTGCCGCCGCGCGACATAGTGACCAAAGAAATCCTCCGGCTGCGCCTGGAACGACACCAGCGCTTCGTACCCCCGCTCGGCTGCGGCCGCGCAGGTACTGCCCAGCATGCTGTAGTAAAAGGGGTTGATACTGGCGGCGCCTTCACCCGCACGACCGATCACCACGACAGCGATCGTGCCTGTCTCTCCCTTGCGCAGACCGGCTGCACGCGCATTGACGAAATACCCCAACTCGGCAGCCGCTTGTTCTACCCGCCGACGCGTTGCCTCGGTAATCGTCTCGGATCCGGATAGCGCCCGGCTGACCGTAGACTGGCTCACACCGGCACGTTCGGCCACGTCGATCGATGTAACGCGACGCATCCTGGCCTTGTCGTTGTTCGGCATTCCTCGCCCCATTCTTCTTCTGAGCCGCCCTAAACCACTGCGAACAGGATTGCGATAGGGACATCCAAGACTTGCACCGGCAGGATTGCGGCGCATAAGGGGAGTGATTGCGGGAAAAGACTATGTCACGGGAAAACCGAAGGGAGGAGCGCTTCGTAGTCGAAGTTGCGGGTCGTTATCGTGCCCGCCACGGCATGTCGCGTGACATCTGGATCAAGGACATCTCCGAATACGGCTGTCGCTTCTTCGACAAGTTCTCGATCCTGGAAATAGACAGCGTAATCCTCATCAAGGTCGGCAATATCGGGCCAATTCCGACCGAAGTGAAATGGCGGGACGGCAGCACGGTGGGGGGCGAGTTCGAACGTCCGCTCCACCCCAGCGTGCTCGAGCATATTCGTCGAGAGATGGATCACAGAGATAGCCACTGACATGCCGGGGACGGCGCAGCGCCGCCTGATCCAGGCGCTACTTTCCTACCTGATGGGAATTGCGACACGAGTGATCGTGCAGATCGCCGCGCTGCCGATCCTGTTCGCGCATTGGTCTGCTGAACGCGTCGGCACCTGGATGCTGGTCTATGCCCTGCCCTCCTATTTCGTGGTGGCTGGCAGCGCCTTTGCCAGTGCCGGGGGGAACCTGGCGCTGGCCGCATCGCGCGAAGGGCGCTGGGCGGAAGCGCGCGCAGCGTTCCGTGCAAGCTGGGTTTGGGCGGCGGCATCAGGTGTAGGCATCGCGGGGCTGTTCTATGCCGCTGCAACTTTGGTCAACGACAGCACTGCCCAACAGCTGGGTCTGCTAGGCGCTGCAGAATTGCGGGCCTGTGCCCTGTGGTTGGGGGTCTATTTCATCGCTGTCGCGCTGGCGTCGGTAATGCTTGTGCCGATGCGGGTCGGCGAACGCTATCCACAGTTCTACACGGTACAGAACCTGGCCAGCCTCGCTGAAGTTGCCGTGCTGGTGATCTGCGTTCCGCGGAGCGATTCATACGAATTGCTGGCTTTCGGCCTGGCGATGCTCCGGGTCATCGTCGCCATGATCCTCACCCTGCTGGCATGGCAGGCAAGCCCGACACTCTTCCACGGTTCGGCCACAGCGCTGGACCGCAGCCTTCGGGCGGTGGCGATCCCATCAGCTGCCTTCATGGTCTTGCCGATGGTCTATGTCCTGAACCTGCAGGGCTACACTCTCGTGGTCGGCGCAACCTTTGGAGCGGCGACGGTCGCGGGCTTTGTCGCGACCCGCGTGATCGTCCGCGCGATAGATGTCGTCATGTCGGTCATCTACGCCTCGCAATTCAACGAGGCGGGCTATCTTGGCGCCGGCAAGCGCGACATCCAGCGCCGCCAACTGGCAACCATGACGATGGTCACGTTGTGCGGGGTAGTGGCCTTTTCGGTAGCGCTGGTTTTCGTGGGTCCATGGCTCCAGCAAGTGCTCAGTTCGGGCAAGAGTACCTTTGACCCAGTGGTCGCCCTGGTTCTGCTGGCATCGGGGCTGATCCGCGCGCTGGCGACCACGCCGCAGGCCCTGATCGCCGCGGAAAACATGCATGCGAGGCTGGCGACAAGCTACCTTGTGGTATCGCTCGCCTGTCTGCCGGTGGCTGCAGGACTGGCGCTCGCCGGACTGCCGCTGGCGATCGTGTTGTTGGTGCTGATACCCGCCGAACTGGGGCAGGCCATCCCCGCCTTTCGCATTATCCTGCTCCACCTGGAATGGGGCAAACGCGATCTGCTGGCGGCGCTGTTCCATCGCGACAGGATCGGCGACATTCTGCAGCTCATGCGTTTTCTGGTGCATCGCCGTTAGCGGCCGCTTGCCCGCGTGACCCTAGCGCCTAAAGGTTTGGCCTATGTATGACGTGCTGCTCATCGCATCCTGCGTCCTGTTCTTGGGCGTGTGCCTCGCCTATGCGAGGCACGAAGCGGCGAGCCTATTCCACCCCGCGACGATCTACCTGGGTTTCCACGGCTTCATCTTCGTCATCCGGCCGCTGTTTGCGCGCTGGTATCATTTCGACCTCGTCTATCGGGTCTATGATTTCCAGCCGTCGATAGCGAACAAGATCACGGTGATCCTCGGCGCCAACCTGGCGATGCTGGTCTTCACCGGCGTTTCTCTGTTGGTTGCAGGCCGCCCGGTCCTGGCCGTTCCATCGCGCGACGAGTTCGACCGGCTTCGCCGCGCTCTCGCAGGACCGATCATTGCGGCCTCGATCCTGCTCGCGCCGCTCGCCATCGCATCGCAACTCGAAGCCTGGTCGCGCCGCGCCGATCCCTATGCTTCGATGGCCCGCGATGCCGGCACCGGCATCATGGTCAATGTCGGCGCCAACGGATGGTTCAACGACGCCGCGCTGATGCTCGCCCCGCTGACTGTCCTTGTCGTTTGGTTGCTGCGATACCGCGCCTCGGCATGGATCGTGTTCGGCCTCTCCAGCCTGCTGATCCTCGGTTCGGGAGGAAGGGGAAGTTTCGTATTCACGGCGGTGGCGCTGGCCATGCTGTACCTGCTCGAAAAGCGCCGCAACTGGTTCGACTGGAAGATCGCCGGCCTGACGCTGGTCAGTCTTGTGTCCTTCAACCTCATCGTGATCGACCGCGGGGCAACGGTCCGCGAGCTGTTCGGCGCCGACAGCGGTGAGACCTATACCAGCGCCCGCGATCTCGCACCGCTCGAACATATGGATTTCGCCAATCTCGAGTACTTCGAGTTCATCACCTATGCCGTCCCGGAGCGGACGGGCAGCTGGGACTATTTCGCGCACAATTTGCAGATCTTCACCGAACCCGTCCCCCGGGCATTGTGGAAGGACAAGCCGGTCGGGTCGCCGGTCAAGTTCTTCGAGTTGTGGGATTACGGCACGCCGATAGGGATGACGATTTCGCTTCCCGGCGCGGGCTGGATGTCGCTCGGCTATGTGGGGATCGTGATCCAGGCTGCGTTCTTCGCTTTCCTCTACGGGCTGGTCTACACTCGGCTGCTGACCCAATCGCAGGATCCACTACCCCGGCTCGCCTATGTGTTGCTGGCCGCGACATCGCTGGTGGTGTTCCGCGACGGGATCCTGCTGACGCTGCTACGCCAGTTGCCCTTCTACTTCGGGCCCTTCCTGCTCGTGCTCGCCTTCGCGCGGATCAAATCGCGTCCCACCTCGCGATGGGTGCCGGACCCTTCGAATACCGACAACCCGACCAGCCCGGTTGAGCGACGTCGCGAACTGGCGCGACGCGCCTGACATCACAAGCGAGGAGCGTGGCCGCGCTCACCGCCGAGGAATCTCGCAACCAGTGCCGCCACCCGGCGCGGTACAATGCGTCCCCTCAAGTAGCGGCGATAGGACCGGACAAAGCCCTCAGGATTGAATGCGTCAGCAGGGTAGTCAGCCAGAAACGGCTTGTCGGCAGGCAGATGCAGGATTGCACAGGCTTCAACCTCCCGAAACGGCGGAAAGGCCTGCGTCGTACGCGCCGACCAATAGCGAGCGATTGCACGCAGCCTTGCACCATCCTCTACCGTCCCGCCATCTCCGCGAAAGACCTGCAGCGCAGCGGTCAGGACCATCTCGTCACCAACATGGACCATGGCGCTGCTCGCCTCGAGATAGCGCGGCCAGAAAATTGCGATGTGTTCCGCCAGCTCCGCAAATCTACCCGCCGGCCCCATGATGAATTCCCCACCCCACCATTCGGCCGAACAATCGCGCCCGGACAGCACCGCAAGGCTGGCGGCTACTTCGGCGGCAGTTGCCCCAGCGGCCGCAACCGGCGTGAGGTCATAACCGACAAGCGCATCCTCACTGCAGATACCGGGGGGCAAGCTGCCAAGGCACACGGCATCGAGATCGACCAGCGCCGGATAATCCCCATAGTCACCCGAACCGAATTTCGTCAGCAGCTCGAGTTTGTAGTGGGCCGAGCGGAACCGAAGATCGCCCGGCACCTCCCAGGCAAACACCTCCTCGCGGATCGGCAGTCCGGCAATTCCCAAAGCTGCACAGCGACGAAGAAGCCGGTCCCGATCATCGGTCACCAGTTCCCATTCATAGCCGCCGTAACGAAACGACCTCCAACACAGGGCGGCGCAACGCAGGTAGACGTCGAGCGGATCGTGCCCATGCGCGAGGTTGACCGCCCGCTCATCGCGGAGCGGGGCCACCAGCAAGCCATGGAAACGAGGGGTCATCGGGGCAGCGATAAACAAGGTGCGGGAAGAGGCCAAGGAGTTGCACTTCAAAACTGACTGGCGCTCCCCGCCAGACTAGGTTACGTTTACGTCAACTGGGAGATACTGGATGAATCAACAGGCGAACGATTTCGACGTCCTCATCGTCGGCGCAGGCATTTCGGGCATCGGCATGGCAGCACATATGCGCGAGAAGGCGCCGGGGCACAGCTTCGCCATCATCGAGCGGCGCGACAATCTGGGTGGGACCTGGGATCTGTTCCGCTATCCCGGCATCCGCTCCGACAGCGACATGCATACGCTGGGCTTCGATTTCGAACCCTGGAAGCACGAAAAATCGATCGCGGACGGCCCCGCCATTCTCGAATATCTCGACCGGATCGTCGATGAGCGCGACATCCGTCGCCACATCCGCTTTGGCCAAAAAGTAGTCGCGGCCGACTGGCACGAAAGCGACGCACGCTGGCACGTCACGCTGGAGACAAGCGAAGGCGAAAAGAAGCACGTTTCCGCCAACTGGCTCTACCTCGGCTCCGGGTATTACGATTACGACGAGCCTTACGACCCCGGCTTCGATTTCGGCGAATTCGAAGGCCAGGTGATCCACCCGCAGTTCTGGCCCAAGGACCTCGACTACACCGGCAAGAATGTCGTCGTGATCGGATCGGGCGCGACCGCAGTGACCATCGTACCGTCGATGTCCGACAAGGCGGCCAAGGTCACCATGCTCCAGCGCACCCCCACCTGGATGTTCAGCAGGCCGGCCAAGGATGCCTTTGCCAATACGCTGCGCAAGATCCTGCCAGAGAAGCTGGCCTATCGGATCACCCGCTGGAAGAACATCACGCTACAGGACATCAGTTTCAAGCGCGCGCGCACGCGACCGGAAAAGGTCGGTGAGTTCCTGCACACGAAGATCCGCAAGATCATGGGCAAGGACTTCGACCTCACGCCCTTTACCCCACCCTATAACCCGTGGGACCAGCGCCTGTGCCTGGTGCCTGACGACGACCTGTTTGCCGCGATCAAGAAGGGCAAGGCCGATGTCGTCACCGGCCATATCAAGGCATTCGAGAAGGGTGGCGTGCGACTCAACGACGATCGCTTCCTGCCAGCTGATATCGTCGTCACCGCGACCGGCCTCAAACTTGCCGTTGCGGGCAAGATTGCACTGTCGAAGGACGGCACCCCGATCAACCTGGCGGATCACTTCTATTACAAGGGATGCATGTTCTCGAACGTGCCGAACCTGGCTGTGGTATTCGGCTATCTCAACGCCAGCTGGACGCTGCGGGCGGATATCAACTCGGACTACATCTGCCGCGTGCTCAATCACCAGAAGGCCACCGGCACCGACGTCGCCGTCCCGGTCCTGCCGGCGGACCACAAGCTGGAAGAAGACGACATATTCGACTTCTCGAGCGGCTATATCCAGCGCGGCAAGCACATCATGCCGAAGAACGCAGTGGCCTATCCCTGGCGGCTCAACCAGGAATATGTGATCGACCGCAAGCGGATGAAGACCGACCCTGTCGATGACGGAATCCTTGGGCTTTATCAGCATGGTGCCAATACGCGCGAGCCTGAGGAGCAGCTCGAAGCAGCGGAGTAGCTTTCGCGCGCATTGCGCATTACGGCAGCTGACATGAGCGAACGCATTTATACCGCCGGACTCGTCGTGATCGGCGACGAGATCCTCTCGGGCCGCACGCATGACAAGAATATCGCGCAGGTGGCGAGCTGGCTGCAGGTGCAAGGCATCCGCCTGGCCGAAGTGCGCGTGGTGCCCGACGTCGTCGAGCGAATCGTCGAGGCGGTCAACGCGCTGCGCGAACAGAACGACTATCTCTTCACCACCGGCGGGATCGGCCCGACCCATGACGACATTACCGTTGACGCCGTGGCCGAAGCCTTGGGGGTTGGAGTTGTCGTTCACCCGGAAGCGCGGGCGATGCTCGAACGCTACTACGGCAGCCGTGGGCTAGAGGTGACCGAAGCGCGGCTGCGCATGGCGCGCGTGCCGGAAGGCGCCGAACTCATACCCAATCGCATGTCGGGGGCACCCGGCATCAAGATCGGCAATCTTCACCTGATGGCGGGGGTTCCGCACATCACGGCGGGCATGCTCGACGCACTGACCGGGACACTCGACGGTGGGGCGCCGCTGCTCAGCGAAACCATCGGGTGCTGGACGGCGGAGAGTGAGGTGGCCGACATCCTGCGTGAGGCCGAAAAGGCGCATGAGAGCTGCCAGATCGGCAGCTATCCCTTTTTCCGCGAAGGCCGCGTCGGGGCAAACTTCGTCATCCGCTCGACCGATGCGGATGAGTTGAAGAGCTGTGTCGACAGCCTGTGCGACGGGCTGGCCACCGCCGGGTTCGACTTTACCCCCGGCGGAATCTGAACCACTCTTTCCAGCCCGCCGTAGCCGGGATAATCCCCCAGAAGAGGGGATAGGTGTATGGAATGGCTGTTCATCTTCGGCCTTGCTGGCCTTGTCGCCATGCTGTGGAGCCGGATCGACAAGCTCGAACGCCGCGTAGCCGTGCTCCACGAGCTGCAAGACCTTGCAGTAGAACAATTGCGCGACCTGCACCGCCGCGGCGTCGCCGCCCCTGAGCCCACACAGGACGAGAAAACCCCTGCTGCGGAACAGAAGCCGGAACTCGCTGCTGAACCAAAACCTGCTCCCCAGCGCGTCACGGTACCTTCCGTTTCGTTGCGACGCAGCGAGAGTGAGGCTGTCAGGATCGAGCCACCACAGCCGGAGCCGTCATTGCCGGAGTTCGGCCCCGAACCGGCCTCCCCTCCACTACGCGAGCGCTTTCAGTTCGATTTTGAGGAAATCTTCGGTCGTCGCCTCCCGATCTGGGCCGGCGGGGTAACGCTGGCAGTCGCCGGCGTATTCCTCGTCAAATATTCGATCGAGCGCGGGCTGATCACGCCCCTGCTACGCGTGATCATGGCCTTTGTCTTCGGCGGCGGGCTGATCGCCGGGGCCGAGGCGGCCTATCGCTATCGCGACCGCGTGGCGGACCCGCGCGTGGCGCAGGCACTGGCGGGGGCAGGTCTGGCAACGCTCTATGCCGGTTTCTACCTGGCAGGCACGCAATATGGCCTGATCGGGCAAGGCTTCGCCTTCCTCGGCCTCGCCGCGGTTACCGCCGGCGCGATTGCCCTGTCGTTCCGCTTCGGCCTGCCAAGCGCCGTTTTGGGGCTGGTAGGCGGCTTCGCGGCCCCTGCGCTGGTTGGCGGCGAGGAAGCGAACATTCCATTGCTTGCGCTCTACCTCGGCCTCGTCACGGGTGGCCTCACCTTCGCGGGTCGCGAACAGAAACGCCAATGGATGGGTATTGCGGCCCTCATAGGCGGGCTCGGCTGGGGCGCGCTCCTGCTATTCGCGGGCAATACCAGCGTGGCCGATGTCATCGCATTGGGCCTGTATTTCACCATGCTCGGCGTGGTGGTGCCCGCCTTTGCGGCATCCAACCGGTTTGAAGTACCCATTCGCCTCGCGGCAGCGCTGGTCGCCAGCGTCCAGCTAGCCCTGCTGGTCGAACAGGGCGGATATTCGATGCTCACTTGGGGGCTGTATCTCCTGCTCGGCGCGACGCTGGCCTTTTTCGGCTGGAAACAACCGCAGATGCGCGAAGGGAACGCCGTCGCGGCAACTGTGGCACTGCTGCTGCTGGCCATGTGGCCGGTGCAGAGCGGACTCGAATACTTCATCGTGTGCACGGGGCTGGCCGCAGTTTTCGCGTTCGTACCCTTGGCGCATGTCTGGCGGAAGGAAGAGCGGATCATCGACCTCCTACAGGTCGCAATGGTTCCGGCCGTCATGGCAGCCCTGACCTATGGCGAGTTTGGCGAGTTCCTTGCCGATCGTATCGAGGCAACCCTTGCAGCGGCAACTCTGGCGCTGGCTGCGATCCCGGCAATGGGCGCCTGGAGGATCTGGCAGCGCGGTAAGGCGCCGTTCCTGGCGATTGAGATTGCCGTCGCTGCACTGCTCACGACCAGTGCCTTGTGGATGGTCTCGCCGGCATGGCTGGCGCCGCTTGCTGCAGGCCTTGTCTTCACGGGCCTATTCGTCCTGTTGCGCGACCGCGGCGAAGGTGAGCTGCGCGCGCTGCCTTGGGCGGGTGCCGCACTCACCGCACTCGCCCTGTTTGGCCTGGACCTGTTCGATACCGAGATCGCGCGACTGGCTGGCTGGCCTGACCCTTCGCTGGCCCTGCGCAGCCTGCTGCGCTGGGCAACGCCGGCAGCAGCCTTCGCGGTGCTCGCCTGGCACGAAAGGGACAAGGTTGGGCGACAGATTGCCGAGGGTGCGGCGACCGTGTTCGTCTACGGCGCCTTGGCGCAGGTTCTCCCGGGCGACGCGCTGGCGTGGACTGCAGCGGTGCTGACCGCGGCGGCCGCCTTTGGTCTGCCAAACAGGCCCGTGGTGCGATACCTCTCGATCGCGATAACCCTGCTGTGGTCGGTCGACCCTGCGACGCGGTGGATTGGCGCCGGTGTCATCTCGCTGTTCGGTGAGCCGGTCTATGTCGATGCCCTACCCTCCTTGCGCCAGAC
The DNA here is from genome assembly GCF_038133525.1 of Erythrobacter sp. GTDB lineage: Bacteria > Pseudomonadota > Alphaproteobacteria > Sphingomonadales > Sphingomonadaceae > Qipengyuania. Next base: position 13,287 of record NZ_JAYPTL010000063.1, read on the forward strand.
CGCGCTCTACATCATCCCGGCCATTGTCGGCCTGGCCTTGCTGCGTGGACATACGCGTGAATGGCGCGGGTTCGCCTGGCGCCTAGAGTGGTTGGCCACCTTGCCAGCGCTGGTCGCACTTCACATCGGCTACAAGCAGTTCTTCGCCATCGAGACGGTAAGTGGCTTCGTGTCACAGGGAATGGCCGAGCGGACGCTTTGGGAAGGCCTGTTGCTCGCCGCGGGCTGGGCCATTTCGACACGCTTCACATGGGCCGGGAGGATACTCGTTGCGGCAGCGCTCGCGCACTTCCTCCTCTACAGCGGCTTGCTGCACAATCCACTGTGGGACCAGCAGGCCGTGGGTGCAACGCCGGTCGCCAACCTCATCCTCGCCGCCTACGCTATCGCCGTCGCAGCCGCCCTGCTGTTGCGCGGTGCCTTTCCGGATCGATTGCGCCCCTGGCTCGACGGGCTGGTGGTCGCACTCGTCAGCTTTGGCGCGCTAACCCTGTTGAGGCAGGCCTTTGCCGGGACCATCCCGATGGAAGCCGCGATGACCCAATCCGAAGACCTGCTGCGATCGCTGCTCGGCATCCTCCTTGCGATTGGCTTCCTGCTGCTCGGCAGCCGCCGCGGTGAGCGCAGCTGGCGGGTCGGCTCGCTGGTGCTGATGGTGCTCGCCGTCGCGAAGGTATTCATCGTCGATGCCGCCGGGTTGGAGGGACTGCTAAGGATTGCCAGCTTCATGGCGCTGGGCTTCAGCCTGATCGGCATTGGCTGGCTCTATTCGCGCCAACTGCGCGGCTCGCCCGCAGGAGCAGGGTAATCGATGCATTAACCCTGCCGTGCTAGCGTTGCGGCCATGACGGCGGTCTATATCACGATCGATACCGAATATTCGGCTGGCCTCGCCGTGCGCCTCGGTTTGGGCGCACGACAGGAGGTTTTCGACCGCTCGATCACTTGCAAGACACCGATGGGCGACGTGGGAATCGTCCACCAGATGGCCGTAATGGATGCCCACCAGATCAAGGGCGTCTTCTTCGTCGATCCCATGCCGGCGTTGATCTGGGGCGTGCGCGCAATTGCAGACGTCATAGAGCCGATCCTGGAGCGTGGGCATGAAGTGCAGTTGCACCTCCACCCCGAATGGCTGGAAATCGCCGGCGATGCGAACCCGTTGCGTGGGCGCACTGGCCGGGCGATGCATGACTTCACGGAACAAGAGCAGGTCGAGCTTATCGAGATCGCGCGGGAGTACCTCGTCCAGGCTGGTGCACCTGCCCCGACTGCCTTTCGCGCAGGCAACTACGCCGCCGACGACGCCACGCTCCGCGCGCTGCTTCGCTGCGGAATTCGCTATGACAGTAGCCACGTGCCGGGGCTCCCGTCGTCCGATTGCCGGATATCGCTGGGCCAGAAGGATCGCCAGGTGGTCGAACACCATGGCACGATCGAAGTCCCGACCGGGTCGATCAATGCCCTGCGCGGCCAAAGGCACGCACAGGTAACCGCCGTATCGAACTGGGAAATGCGAGCGGCGCTGCGCCATGCCGTGGCGCAAGGCATCCCCATGCTCAACCTCGTCAGTCACAGTTTCGAACTGATGAGCCGCGACCGGAAACTGGCCAACCCCTTCCTCGTGCGGCGTTTCACACAGTTGTGCCGGGACATCGCCCGAATCGATGGCGCCCATTCGGCGACCTTCCGTTCACGTCCGCCCCGGCTTGGTGAGGAGACCGGCGCGGCCCGCATGCCCGTGAGTGAAGTTCGCACCGGCCTGCGCATCGCCGAACAGGCACTATCCAACGCCATCTACGGTCGCAGCTGACGCAATGAGCCTCGCCGTATCCCATCCGGTGTCCTTCACGCTTGGGTCCCGCCGTCTCTTCGGTGTTCAGCGCCACCTGGTCCCGCTCGCCTTCTCGCTTGAAGACGCGCTGTCAGGGAGCTTGCCGGACATTCCTGACCTGCGCGCAACCGACGGGTTGCGTATACTCTCGGCACCCAACGGACTGGCCAGCCATATCATCGAACAGCATCCGGGCTGGCTGATCGGTGGCCGCGAGGATTATCCGCGCGCATATATCGCGATGGACGGCAGCTTTGACGACTATCTTGGCAAGTTCTCAGGCAAGACCCGCGCGACGTTCAAGCGCAAGCGACGAAGGTTTGAGGAAGCTGGAGGCGAATCATTCGACCTGCGCAGCTACAGTACGCCGGAAGAACTTCGGCAGTTCCTCGCCCTGGCCCTGCCGCTGTCGCGCCGCACCTATCAGGCGCGCCTGCTCGATGCCGGGCTACCCGAGGATCCCGGAGCGCTTGCCCAGATGATGGCGCTGGCCGAGGGGGACCGGTTACGCGCTTTCCTGCTGTTCCTCGCAGGCGAGCCAGTGGCCTACCTCTACCTACCGGTGGTCGGTCATACGCTGGTTTACGCCCATCTCGGCTACGCTCCCGAGCATGCGGCGCTGTCGCCCGGAACGGTGTTGCAGCTGGCAGTGCTCGAGCAGCTCTTCGCGGAGAACCGTTTCCACTATTTCGACTTCACTGAAGGCGGTGGCGCACACAAGGCACTGTTCGGCACGAACAGCATCGCCTGCTCCAGCTTCCTGTTGCTGCGTCCAACCCTGGCCAACCGCGCTCTGCTAGGGGCCCTGACCAGTTTCAATGCGGGCGTTTCCGCGGCCAAGGCCGTGGCAAGAAAAACGGGGGCCGAAGCGCTGGTGCGGCGCGCACTCAGGACATGAGAAAGGGCCGGAAGGTTCGCACCCGCCGGCCCTTTCGCATGTTCGGTTTCAAGTAGGAAAGAGCTTAGGCTCCTTCCACCTCCGCCAGGTCGACCTTGAGGCCGGGGCCCATCGAGCTGGTCAGCGTGACCTTGCGGACATACTTGCCCTTGGCGCCCGACGGCTTGGCCTTGACCACTGCTTCGGTCAGCGCCTTGAAGTTGGCGATCAGCGCGTCGTCCGAGAACGACAGCTTGCCGAGGCCCGAGTGGATGATGCCCAGCTTTTCAACGCGGAACTCAACCTGGCCGGCCTTGGCGTCCTTGACCGCCTGTTCGACGTTGGGGGTCACGGTGCCGAGCTTCGGGTTCGGCATCAGGCCCTTGGGGCCGAGGACCTTACCGAGACGGCCGACGACGCCCATCATGTCCGGCGTGGCGATCACGCGGTCATAGTTGAGGTTGCCGTTCTGCATGTCTTCCATGAGATCTTCGGCACCGACCTTGTCGGCACCGGCAGCCAGCGCCTTCTCGGCGTTGTCGCCACGGGCGAACACGGCAACCTTGACGTCCTTGCCGGTACCCGAAGGAAGCGAAACCATGCCACGGACCATCTGGTCGGCGTGGCGCGGGTCGACGCCGAGGTTCATCGCAACTTCGACGGTTTCGTCGAACTTGCTCTTGTGCTCGCGCAGCGTGGCGAGTGCCTCGGTGACGGTGTAGAGCTTCTCGCCGTCGAGTGCGGCGCGGATCTTCTGCTTCTTGGTCTGCTTGGCCATGTTCTTAGCCCTCCACCACTTCGAGGCCCATCGAACGGGCCGAGCCCTCGATGATGCGGGTCGCCATTTCGATGTCGTTCGCGTTGAGGTCGGCCATCTTGGTCTGGGCGATCTCGGCAAGCTGCGAGCGCTTGATAGTGCCAGCCTTGACCTTGCCCGGCTCCTTCGAACCCGACTTCAGCTTGGCGGCCTTCTTGATCAGGAAGGTTGCCGGCGGGGTCTTGGTGACGAAGGTGAACGAACGGTCGGCATAGACGGTGATGATCGTCGGGATCGGCATGCCCTTTTCAAGGCTGTCGGTCGCGGCGTTGAACGCCTTGCAGAATTCCATGATGTT
>NZ_JAYPTL010000064.1:0-16775 GCF_038133525.1 Erythrobacter sp.
GTATAGGGAACCAGCTCGTTGTCCTTCTTGGTCACCGGGACGTCAAAGCGGCGGCCGATCAGGCGCTTGACCGCGAACAGCGTGTTGTCGGGATTGGTGACGGCCTGGCGCTTGGCCGGCTGCCCGATCAGGCGCTCACCATCCTTGGTGAAGGCGACGATCGAAGGCGTCGTGCGCGCACCCTCCGAATTCTCGATGACCTTGGGTTTGCCCCCATCCATCACGGCGACACAGCTGTTGGTGGTGCCGAGGTCGATACCGATTACTTTAGCCATGGTTTCCCCATCAATTGGTTCGTTGGACGCCGCTCTGTCGGTCTCCCCTATGGGCAAGACCACTCGGCGGCTCGTTCGAGTGGTGTGTTAGGTAGTTGTTACTCGGGCGATATAGGTGTGGTTTCGCTTGGCACAAGGGAGGCGCCTCGCTAGTTTTTGCTCATTCGAGAGACAGGGGGAAATCCATGAAATTTTCGTATTTTGCCGGCGGAGCCCTTGCTGCAGCTGCATTGGCTTTGTCCAGCTGCGGTGGGCAGGAAGCGACGACAGAGGCGGTCGCTGATGCCAACTCTGCGGGGCTTGAGATAACCAATGGTCGGCTGATCCTGCCTGCAGTTTCGGGCAGGCCAGGTGCAGTTTTCTTCGACGTCAAGAACACTGGGGACCAGAACGTCGCCATCCGCAAAGCCACCATCAAGGGCGCGAGCAGCGCCGAGATCCATGACACATCGGAGTGGAACGGACAGATGGTGATGGGCGAAATGGGTCCTGTAATGGTCCCGGCCGGAGGGACGGATACGTTCGAATCTGGCGCCAAGCATGTGATGGCTTTCGACCTCGATCCCTCACTCACTGCCGGCGGGAAAACCGAACTAACGCTGACAGTAGCTGGCGGGAAGACCTCCACTGCCGAAATCGCCATTGTCGGCGCGGGGGAAGATCGCTGAGCGAACTCTCGGGGGTTGGTGGCGATCGCGAAGTGATCCCGTCATGTCCGATCGGCGGGGAACGACCGCTGACCCCTGGTGAGGTTGAACTGGCGAGATCCATCTTTGGCACGGCAATTGACTATAGCCAGGTCACGATAAGGCGGCGGAAGTGGTTTCCCTTCCAACCGCGACGGGTCACGATGGCGCCGCGAGGGCATGTCCACTTTCACCCGCGTAGTGACCGCTACTGCGATGATTTCTCATCCGCGGGCATATTCGATCAGGCCTTCCTGATCCACGAGTTGACGCATGTCTGGCAGACCCAGACCAAGGGAAACTGGTACCTTGTTACCCGCCGCATGCCCTGGGCACGTTACGATTACAGCCTGAAGCCGGGTTGGAGCCTTGAGAAGTACGGGATCGAGCAACAGGCGGAGATTGTTCGCCACGCCTTCTTATTGCGAAACGGGGTCAAGCTGGCGGGCGTCGGGGACGCTAGCACCTATGATATGCTAGTGCGCTTTCGGGGCACCGTCAGTCGTACTTGACGCCGGACAGGCCTTGGCCGCCATCAGCGATGAACGCATCGATGCGCTGTTCCAGCACGGGTAACGGTACCGAACCGAGCGCAAGCACCACGTCGTGAAACTTGCGAATGTCGAACTTCGGCCCGAGTTCCTGCTCCGCCTTGGCGCGGACCCGGCGGATGGTCATTTCGCCAAGCTTGTAGGCGAGCGCCTGCCCCGGCCAACTTATGTATCGATCGACCTCTGTGTTGACCTCGTGCTCGGACAAGGCGGTTCGGCTTCCGAGGTAGTCGACCGCTTGCTCACGGCTCCAGCCATAATGATGGATGCCAGTATCGATAACCAGGCGGACGGCGCGCCACATTTCGTAGCTGAGTTGACCAAACCGTTCGTAGGGTGTGCGGTAGATCCCCATCTCGTTGCCGAGATACTCGGTATAGAGGCCCCACCCTTCCCCGAAGCCCGAGAAATAGGTCTCCCGCCGGAACCGTGGCGCCTCATCCTGCTCAAGTGCCACCCCGGCCTGGAAACTGTGCCCGGGAATGCATTCATGCATCGTCAGGGCGGGGATGTTGTAGAGCGGGCGCGATGGGAGATCGTAGGTATTCATCTGGCACGCATCGAGTCCGCCGCGGCCAGCGGTGTAGAACGGCGCGATGGCCGGATCGACCGGGCGAATTGTGAAACGGTGGCGCGGCAGGAAGCCGAAATAGTCGGCAATCCGCCCATCCACACGTTTTGCCACATAGGCTGAAACACCCATCAGTTCGTCGGGTGTCTTGGCGACGAACTGTGGATCGGTGCGTAAGAAGTGGATGAATTCGGCCAGCGAACCTGCGAACTCGGCCTCGGCTTTCACTTGCTCCATTTGGGCAGTGATCCGGGCGACTTCGTCGAGGCCGATCCGGTGGATCTGCTCGGCAGTCAGGTCGAGCGTCGTGTATTCGCGGATGTTCTGCTGATAGTAGGCGGCACCGTCTGGCATTTTCTCGGCCGCCAGCGTGGTGCGCGTCTGGGGCAGGTACTCCTCGCGGAAGAAGCGCAGGAACTTCGCATAGGCTGGCGTTACCGCTGCCTCGATCGCGGCCCTGCCTTCGCGCTGCAGCCGTTCCCGATCCTCGGCGCTGAACCGTTCCGGGATTTGCTCGAAGGTACCCCAGAAAGGGCTCTTCTCGGGATCGTCGACCACATAGGCAGCCAGTGAGGCATCGCGCCCTTCAAGGGTCACTCGGGGCACGCTGAAGCCGCGCGCCAGCCCCGCCCTCGCATTGACCTCCTGCTCGGCGAAATAGCGCGGCAGATCGCGCATCCGGCCGATGTAGCGTTCGTAACCCTGAACCGTTGTGAAGCCGCGGCGCGCGGCGAGATAGCTCCAGAAGTTGTTGTCGCTATCGAACGGCATTTCCCATTCGCGAAAGCGCGCATCGCCGATCTCGATCTGCAACAGCGTCCGGAAGACCTCGGCATCAATCCTGGAGCTGGCAGAGAGCTGCACGATATCGATCGCGCGAAGCTTGTCGAGCGTCACCTGCGCGAATTGCGTGCGCAGGCGGTTTGCCTCCGGCGTCGCCGACGGCAGGCGGTCACCTTGCGAAGTGCTGCCGTCCGCTTCGACTACCTGGCCGTAATCGACCAGTCGCTGCTCATACCATTGCTCGGTGAGCGCTGAGAGTGCTGCATCGGCGCTCTCCTGCGCAGCGGCAGGCGCAGCAAGCGAGGCGGCGAGGACCGCCACCGGGATGAAAGCGTTCCTCATTGTACCCCCTCGCGCTGCAGGTTCAGTCTGGCTTCTTGGCCACGCCGACCATTGCCGGCCGTAGCAGGCGATCCTTCAGCATGTATCCGGCCTGCATTTCCTGCACGATGGTACCGGGTTCGTGATCCGCACTGGGGATTTCCATCATGGCCTGGTGCTGGTTCGGATCGAGCGGCATCCCGGTCGATGCGATGCGAGTGATGCCGTTCTGGGTGAACACCTTCTCCAACTCACGCTGGGTGGCTTCGATGCCAGCGATGAAGTTCTTCGACTTCTCGCTTTCACGCAGCTCTTCAGGAATGTGGTCGAGCGCCCGGGACAGGTTGTCTGCCACGCTCAGGATATCGCGAGCAAAGCCGGTGGCGGCGTAGCTGCGCGCGTCCTGGATTTCCTTCTCGAGCCGTCGACGAACATTCTGCGTTTCGGCGCGAGCGTAAAGCACATCCTGCATCGCAGCTTCGAGATCGTCCTTGAGCTTGCCGAGCGCATCCGCGAGCGACTCGCCTTCGCCATCGTCGCGCAGGTGTTCGGGCACGCCTTCCATCTCGCGTGCCAGTTCCTCGTCGACCGCCTTGGTCTGCGGTTCGTCCTTGTTCTCGTCAATCACGTGAAAAACCCTGTTAGCCTATTCTCTTGCCCAGCGAACGGGCGGTGAAATCCACCATGGGGACGACCCGCGCGTAATTCAACCGAGTCGGACCGATCACGCCCAATACGCCGACCACTCTACCCTCGCGGTCGCGATAGGGCGAGGCGATCACCGACGAGCCGGAGAGTGAGAACAACCGGTTCTCGCTGCCGATAAAGATACGCATGGCATCGGCGCGGCGCGCGCGCTCGAGCAGTTCGGCAACCGATTGCTTGCTTTCGAGGTCGTCGAGCAGGCTGCGAACCCGTTCGATATCGGACAGTGCCGCCTCGTCGAGCAGGTTGGCCTGCCCCCGAACAATCAGGACCGGGCGCCGCGCCGCGTCTTCCGTCCACACGGCGATGCCGCGCTGAACAAGATCGCGACTGGCCTCGTCAAGCGCGGTGCGGCCGCCTGCGATTTCCGTTGCGATCGCCTGGGCCGCTTCCGCAAGTGTTCGACCTGCCGTGCGCGCGGTCAAAAAGTTGCTTGCCTGTTCGAGTGAGGCACCTAGCGTACCCAGCGGCAGCGCCAGCACGCGGTTCTCGATATGCCCGTCTTCGCCCACCAGAACGGCAAGAACGCGGTTGGCATCCAGCGTCGTCAGCGACACCTGCGCCAGGCGCGGTTCCCGCCGTGGCACCATGACCATGCCTGCCGCGCCCGAAAGATCTGACAGCAGGGCGCTGGTTTCCTCCAAGGCGCGTTCGATCGGACCGGGTTCGGAAAGACGCTGCTCGATCGCAGCGCGCTCCTCACGGGTTGGTTCCGCTACCTGCATCATCGCATCGACGAACAGGCGCAACCCGGTTTCGGTCGGCATGCGCCCTGCACTGGTATGGGGCGCGGAAAGCAGCCCACGAGCTTCAAGATCGGCCAGGACATTGCGGATAGATGCAGGCGAGAGGTTCAGCGCACCCTCCCCCGCCAAAGTCTTTGACCCAACCGGGACGCCGCTTTCAAGGTAGCCTTCCACCACAAGGCGGAAAATTTCGCGGGCACGATCGCTAAGGTCGGTGAGCGGCGGGGAATTCATGGGGTCTATCTAGCGCACATGCTTGCGGCCTCAAGGGCCATGCGCCAAACGCCTCGTCGAGATTCGACTGCACTGGAGATTCCCATGCGACCTTCCGGCCGCGCGCCCGACGAAATGCGCGCCATCACAATCGAAACCGGCTATACCAAGCACGCTGAGGGTTCCTGTCTGATCAGCTTCGGCGAAACGCGCGTGCTGTGCACAGCATCGGTAGAGGATCGTTTGCCACCTTGGCTACGCGGTAAGGGCGAAGGTTGGGTCACCGGCGAATATTCCATGCTCCCCAGAGCCACCCATACGCGCGGCCAACGCGAAGCGGCAAAGGGCAAACAGAGCGGGCGTACACAGGAAATTCAACGTCTTATTGGTCGTAGCTTGCGCGCCGTTGTAGATTTGAAGAAGCTGGGCGAACACCAGATCACGCTCGATTGCGATGTGTTGCAGGCTGATGGCGGGACTCGTACCGCCTCGATTTCGGGTGCATGGGTTGCCTTGCGACTGGCCGTCGACGGATTGCTCAAATCGGGCGCGATCAAGGACGACCCGATCACCGCCAAGGTCGCTGCGATTTCGTGCGGCATCTATCAGGGAACGCCGGTACTGGACCTCGACTATCCCGAAGATAGCAGCGCCGATGCCGATGCGAATTTCGTCCTGATCGAGGGCGGCAAGATCGCAGAAGCGCAGGCCACCGCCGAGGGCGCACCCTATGACGAAGAAGGGTTCCTTAGGCTGCTCCGGCTCGCCCAGATAGGCTGTGCGCAGATATTCAAGGCACAGGATGAGGCAACCCGCAAATGACCCGTCGCCTCGGTTCGGGCTCGTTGGTGATTGCCACGCATAACGCGGGCAAGCTCAAGGAAATTACCGCACTGCTCGAACCGCACGGCGTAAAATGTCTGTCAGCAGGATCGCTCGGCCTGCCTGAACCCGCGGAAACCGGGACGACTTTCGTCCAGAATGCGTTGCTGAAGGCCCGCGCTGCTGCTGAGGCGTCAGGCCTTGCCGCTCTCGCAGACGATAGCGGCCTTGCGGTCGACGCGCTGGATGGGCGTCCTGGGGTCTACACCGCGGACTGGGCTGAACGGCAATGGTTCGAAGGTGAACCGGGTCGCGACTGGTACATGGCGATGGGGAAGGTCGAAGGGCTGCTGCAAGAAAAGGGTGGCGATGTAGACCGTTCCTGCGCTTTCCATTGCGTGCTCGCCCTCGCCTGGCCTGATGGCGACTATGCCATTTACGAAGGGCGCGTGGCGGGCACGCTGACCTGGCCGCCGCGTGGCACGATGGGCTTCGGCTATGATCCAGTCTTCGTACCGGTGGGCCGCCATCAGACCATGGCCGAGATGAAGCCCGCCGAAAAGCACGCGATCAGCCACCGTGCGGATGCATTCGCAAAACTCGTTGCCGAGCAGTTCGGCTGATTTCTCAGAAGGCTTTTTGGCCCCACACGTTTCCAGCGGGCCAGTAGCGGCAAACCAGGACGTCATTACCCCGCCCGGTCACGAGCGCACAGCCGACCTCGCGAGTATCGCGCCAAACCACCTGCGAGTAATGGCCCACATCGGCCCAGTCGCCGGTTCTGGAGATATGCGGAAAGGTACCGGGCTGGAAGTTCGCCTTCTCGGCGATGAACATCCCCACCATATCTTCTACCGGCCAATGACCTGCCGTGCCCATCCACAGGTTCTCACCCGTCCCATTGCGCATGCCGGCATCGGCATGTTGTAAGACGCCGCGCCGAGACAGAGACTGCGCCCACTGTGCAGCTTCGCGTTCGAGCGCCACGTTCCAGCGCAACTGGGGGACCTCAAGGCGCTCCCGCTCGGCGTTGTGCGTCGCGAGAATTCTCGATGCTAGGTGAGGGTCTTCTGGGGCCGCTGGTGCCGTTGCGCTTGCAGCCACGGCAAGGCTCGTGGCAAAAGCCACTCCCAGCGCGCCGATCCACGGCGCAAACTGCTTTACCGCTCTGACCATCGCCTGCGATTTTCGGTGGATCGGGTAAAAAATCTCTGAAGGCATCCTTGGCACGCGCACTCTATATCCACTGGCCTTTCTGTCTCGCGAAATGTCCATATTGCGACTTCAATAGCCATGTTCGCGCCGCGGCCGATATTGGTGACTGGGAAACGGCACTGCTTGCCGATATGCGTCACGAGGCATCCAACGGTACAACCGAGGAATCGCTCGCAAGTATCTTTTTTGGCGGCGGAACTCCTTCCCTTATGCCGCCCGCGCTCGTGGCCCGCCTCCTAACCGAGGTTGAAGCTCTGTGGGGTTTCGATCCCGAGATCGAGATTACCCTTGAGGCCAATCCATCCTCCGTCGAGGCTGCGAACTTCGCCGCCCTTGCAACGGCCGGAGTGAACAGAGTTTCCCTTGGGGTGCAGTCGCTCCGCGATGAAGTGTTGCGTTTTCTCGGCAGGCTCCACGACGTCGGCGAGGCGTTCCAGGCTATCGAGACAGCGCAGAGTCACTTCGATCGCGTATCGATCGACCTGATCTACGCCAGGCCCGACCAGACTGCAGAACAGTGGGCCGGAGAGCTTGGTGAAGCGCTTTCACTGGGAACTGATCACCTTTCCCTGTACCAGCTGACCATCGAGCCTGCCACGCGCTTCGCGACCGACGTACGCCGTGGGGTGTTTACTCCGCTCGATGATGATCATGCGGCAGACCTCTTCGCCGTCACACGTGACATGACCACATCGGCCGGGCTGCCCGCATATGAGGTGAGCAACCACGCGCGACCGGGTCAGGAAAGCCGCCACAACCTCACATACTGGCGTTACCAGGATTACGTCGGGATCGGACCGGGGGCACATGGACGACGCGGGAATGCTGCCACGGTGCGTCACAAGAAGCCGGAAAACTTCCTCGCTGCCGTGGCATCAACCGGACACGGCATTGCCGAAGAACGCAGTCTTGAGCGACACGAGCAGGCTTCGGAGGCCCTGCTGATGGGCCTGAGGCTGGCCGAAGGCATCGACCTCACCGGGCTGGCACGGCGCTTCGACGTCGAACAGCCGCGACTGATCGATGACGCCAAGCTGGCGCTGTACCGCGATTTGGGATTGATGTGGTCTGGGGAAGGACGAATTGGCGTCACGCCGCAAGGCATGCCTCTGCTGGATGCGTTACTTGGTGAAGTGGTTCGAGAGGAACTGGTGACGCCATGAGCCGTGCCGATATCCTCGAAGCATGGCATGTCCACTTGGCCCTCGCCCGTCGCCGATCGCCACACACCGTCCGCGCCTACGACAAGGCGGCAGAGCGGCTCTTATCCGGCCTTGGGTTCGAGACCTGGGATGACATCGCCGACGTCACCGCGACACGGTTGCGCAGCCACATTGCTGCCAGACGCGAAGATGGATTGTCCAACGTCTCCGCCGCGCGCGAATTGTCTGCGCTCAAGGGCTTTATTGCCTTTGCCCGCGTTCAGGCGGGGCGCGAAAATACCGACGCTCCGCGCCTGCGAGGACCACGGATCAAAAAGGGGCTGCCCCGTCCCGTCACACCCGATGATGCTCTGGGCTTGGCCGAAACGGTCGAGGCGATGGCCCTGGAAGACTGGACCGGCGCGCGCGATCGCGCGATTCTCCTGCTGCTTTATGGTGCCGGCATGCGGATTGCGGAGGCACTTTCGCTCAAGGGAAGCGACTACCCTCTCGCAGAGCGTCTGACGGTCACCGGCAAGGGTGGGAAGCAGCGCGTGGTGCCTATCCTGCCAATTGTCCGTGATGCGGTTATGGAATATGTGCGCCGTTCACCCTGGCCAGTCGAAAAGGATGCACCACTCTTTCGGGGAGCGCGAGGCGGTCCGCTGGGCCAGGGAATGGTGCAGAAGGCAACAGCACGAGCGCGCAAGGCGCTGGGACTGACCGACACGGCCACTCCCCACGCCTTGCGTCATAGCTTCGCGACCCACTTGCTCGGGGCTGGAGCGGACCTGCGCAGCTTGCAGGAACTGCTTGGGCACGCAAGTCTGGGATCGACCCAGATTTACACCAAGGTCGACGCTGCAACCTTGCTTGAAACCTATCGGAATTCGCACCCCCGTGAACGAGACTAACTGGGGTCGATCCGGTGTTTCCAGGTAATAATCCGATAGAGATACCAGAGCACACCAGCGCCCAGGAACCCGCCCACCACCCAGCCCGCGGCGGATTCATACCGGGTCATCAGGTGGGCCAGCGAACTGCCCCCGGCAATAAGCGCTCCATTCCAGATCAACGAACCCAGAAAGGTAAACAGCAGAAACCGGCCGAGATGCATGTGTGCGAGGCCCGCTGGCAGCGAGATGATCGTCCGCAGGAACGGTGAGAAACGCAGGAGGAAAACGATCAATTCACCGTTGCGCCGGAAACGCCGGCGTGCCTTCTCAAAGTCGGACCACTCGAAGGTCAGCCAACGGCCATACGCGTCAATGAAACTGCGCAGATCACTCTCGTTCCAACGGCGACCGATCCAGTACCAGAAGTAATTTCCCGCTGTAGTGCCGACAGTTCCGATAAGCAGCAGGGGGAGAAATGCCATCTGGCCACGTGCGACGAGCACGCCACCGAAGCCCATGATGATTTCGGATGGTATTGGTGGGACAATATTCTCAAGCGCCATCAGCACGAAGATGCCGAGGTATCCCCCAGCAGCAATGGTTTCGAGGATGAAGGCGTTCACTGATGGACTAACGCGATTATTGACTAAAGGTTCGCGTGCCTGCGCTCAATCGCATCCCAGATGCGCCCAGGCGTATCGGTCCCGTTGAATTTGTCGATGGCGACAATGCCGGTTGGTGAAGTGACATTGATTTCGGTCAGCCATTGGCCGCCGATCACGTCAATGCCTACAAAAACAAGACCACGCCGCTTCAGCTCCGGCCCCATTGCAGCGCAGATTTCCTCCTCGCGTGAGGTCAGCGTAGTCGCTTCCGCGTGCCCACCCTGGGCCAAGTTCGAACGAAACTCACCTTCACCAGGGAACCTGTTGATTGCACCAACGAATTCGCCATCGACGAGCACGATGCGCTTGTCCCCTTCGGCGACTTCGGGAAGGAAAGGCTGGACCATGTGCGGTTCAGGCCAGGTCTGATTGAAAACCTCTGACAGCGCGGACAAGTTGGTGCCCTCCGCATCGATACGGAAGATCGCCTTGCCGCCATTGCCATGCAGCGGCTTGACCACCACAGATCCATGCTTCTGCTGAAATTCGCGAATATCCTCCAACCTGCGTGCAACCAGCGTCGGGGGCATGAACCGCGCATAATCGAGCACGAACATCTTCTCGGGTGCGTTGACCACTTCGCGCGGATCGTTTGCCACCAGTGTTGTGCCCTTGAGCCGATCCAGCAGGAAGGCAGCGCTGATGTAGCCGAGGTGGAACGGCGGGTCCTGCCGCATCAGGATAACGTCGATATCCTGCGCAAGATCGATCCTGCGCCGTTCGCCTGCCGTATAGTGATTGCCCGCTACGCGTTGCACCGTGACTGGTGCGGCATGCGCCGTGATCCGGCCTTGCGGCGTGCCGTCGCTTTCGTAGGCGAGCGATGCGACGTCGTAGTGCCAGATTTCGTGCCCGCGCGCCTGCGCCGACAGCATGAGCGCGAACGAACTATCACCCGCGATATTGATGGTCTCCAGCGGGTCCATCTGGATGGCGACGCGTAACGGCATGCGAACTCCTCAAGGCTGCCAAGCGTTGGCGATGTGGCGAGGGAAGGCGCCGGGTGCAAGGAGGATAACATCAATCCTGATATCTTCGCCGCCCTCGGCGTAGCGATGCGCCACCGCCTCGACCGCCGCGGCGACCCTGCCCAGCCGGAATTCGTCGATCGCATGATCGAGATCTTCTCTCCGCTTCCGCCACTTAACTTCGACAAAGGCGATCAGCTTGCCGCGCTTCGCCACCAGGTCAATCTCGCCCACGGGAGTCTTGACCCGCCGGTCGAGTATTTGCCAGCCCTTGGCACGCAGCCATAACGATGCGCGCACTTCACCGCTGCGCCCGCTTTGTTCGGCAATCTGGCGCGTCATTCCCTGCGCAGTTCCATCGCACGAGCGTAGAGCGACTTGCGGTCAAGGCCAGTGGCTTTGGCGACCTGCGCGGCTGCCTGCGAAGCCTTCATGGTCTCGAGCGCTTCCATCAGCAATACGTCGCGGTCCGCTTCCGATGAAACCGAAGGCAAGGGAGGCCCGACCAGCAGCACGATCTCTCCCCTAGGCGGGTTCGCTTCGTAATAGGCCATCAGACCGTCAGGTAGCCCGCGGCGCGTTTCTTCGTGCAGTTTGGTCAATTCGCGCCCTACCGCCACTTCACGATCCGGCAGGCACTCCCGTATCGATTCGAGCGATTTGAGCAGGCGTGGCGCCGTCTCGTAGAAGATTAGAGTGGTATCGATCGTTGCGAGTTCTTCCAGTACTTCACGACGAGCCTTGTCCTTCGCCGGCAAGAAGCCTGCAAACAGGAAACGGTCATTGGGCAGGCCGGAAAGCGAAAGCCCCATCACTGCAGCGCAGGCACCGGGGATCGCCGTCACAGCGATACCTTCGGACCGGCAGTCATTGACCAAGCGATAACCGGGGTCACTCACCAGAGGGGTCCCGGCATCGCTCACCAGAGCGACCGCACGTGTTCTCGTTGCGTCTACAAGCCTGTTTCTGTCCCGGTGCTCGCTATGATCGTCGTAGCGCCACAGCGGTTTGGATATGCCCAAATGCTTCAGCAATTTTCCGGTGACGCGCGTATCTTCACAAGCAACGGCATCGCATCGTCGCAGCACGTCAATTGCGCGGAGAGTTATGTCGCCAAGGTTGCCGATCGGGGTCGCGACGATATAGAGCCCCGGATTGAGGCTGTGTTCGGGAAGGTGGGTCTCGCTCACCGATCCCCCATGAACCATTGCAGAGGGACGCCGCAAGATGAAGCGCTGGACAATCGACCGTCGGACTATCGTGACCGCCGGATTGGCGGCATTGCTGGCAGGGTGTTCGATCATCCCCAAGGGAGCAGAACGCCCCGCACCAGCACCAACACCGACGGCCGAGCCGAGCGATAGCGTGTTGCCGGAAGACCAGACGCGTCATCGCATTGCCTTGCTTGTCCCAATGTCCGGCGACAATGGCAACGTGGGGCTGGCGATTTCGAACGCCACCACCATGGCGCTGCTTGATACAAACGCGAACAACCTGCGCATCACGACTTATGATACCGCCGCTGGTGCCGATGCCGCTGCAAGGCAGGCGGTACGCGAAGGCAATAAGCTGATCCTCGGCCCGCTGCTGGGGAGCAATATCCCTGCTGTGCTATCGGTTGCGCGGCCTGCCGACGTGCCGGTGATCTCCTTCTCCAACGATACCAATGCCGCGGGCCCGGACGTCTTCGTAATGGGCCATGTGCCGGAACAATCGGTGATGCGGACAATCCAGTTTGCGCGAAATCGGGGGGCGCAGAATTTCGCGATCATTGCGCCTGACGGGGATTACGGTGTCCGCGCCGAAGAAGCCATGCGGCGGTCGGTTAGCGCTTATGGCGGCACAGTTGTCTGGACCGAGCGTTATTCGCGCGGGAACACATCGATCGTCAGCGCAGCGGAGCGCCTCAAGGTGCATGGCGGCTATGACACCGTCCTGATCGCCGATGGTGCGCGACTGGCCGAACAAGCTGCGGCGGTGCTGAAACCTGGCGGGACAGGCCCCGTCCGGCTGCTGGGAACCGAATTGTGGAGTGGCGAAAGTTCGGTCGCCCGTGCCACTGCAATGCAGGGGGCCTTGTTCTCGGCCGTGTCAGACGCGCGCTACAAGCGCTTCGTTGATAGTTATGAGGCCCGGTTCGGCACCCAACCCTATCGTATCGCCACCCTGGGATATGACGCGGTCTTGCTTACGCTGCGCGTGGCACGCGACTGGAAGGTCGGAACCAATTTTCCACTCGCCGCGCTACGCAGCGAAGACGGCTTCCTTGGCCTCGACGGGGCGTTCCGGTTTGGTCGCACAGGCGTGGTTGAACGAGCAATGGAGGTCCGCGAAGTTCGCGCCGGGGGTGTCGTGGTGGTGGACAACGCACCCACCAAGTTCTGAGCGGGGCGGATAACCGCCCTCGCCCGCTTGTTCGGGTGCGAAACCGCGCGATATAGCAGAGCGATGTCCGACGATCTTTTCGACAATACCCCCGCTTCGAGCGGTGACTATGACGCATCATCTATCGAGGTTCTCGAGGGTCTGGAGCCGGTGCGCCGCCGGCCGGGGATGTATATCGGCGGGACCGATGATCGTGCCTTGCACCACCTCGTCGCCGAAGTGCTCGATAACGCCATGGACGAGGCGGTGGCTGGCCATGCGAGCCGGATTGAGGTGCGGCTTGATGAGGGCAACCAGGTCACCATCACCGATAATGGCCGTGGCATGCCGGTTGCCGAACATCCCAAATACCCGGGCAAGTCGACGCTCGAGGTGATCCTCACCATGCTGCATTCGGGCGGCAAGTTCTCGGGCAAGGCCTATGCTACAAGTGGCGGCCTCCACGGCGTTGGCGTCAGCGTGGTCAATGCGCTGTCGAGCCATACGCGGGTTGAGGTGGCGCGTGATAGGCAGCTTTACGCTCAAGAGTTTTCCAAGGGGCACCCAACCGGAAAACTGCAGGACCTTGGCCCCACCCCCAATCGCCGGGGAACTACCGTCAGCTTTGTACCCGACACAGAGATTTTCGGGGATCGCGCCTTCAGTCCGAAGCGTTTGTTCAAACTCGCCCGATCCAAGGCCTACCTCTTTGCTGGGGTCGAGATTCGCTGGAAATGCGCACCCTCGCTTGCCACCGAGGATGTACCGCAAGAAGCAGTTTTCAAGTTTCCGGGCGGCCTCGCCGATCATCTCGCCGAAATCATTGGCGGGCGCGAATGCGTGACCACGCAGCCTTTTACGGGCTCGCAGGACTTTCCCGACCTTGGTGACATGCCGCAAGGGCGGGTCGAATGGGCGATCGCCTGGCCGCTCTATTCGGATGGATCGACAAGCTGGTACTGTAACACGGTGCCGACGCCCGACGGTGGTACGCACGAACAGGGACTGCGCGCGGCCTTGACCAAGGGCCTGCGCGCCTTCGGTGAACTCACGGGCGCGAAGAAGGCCAAGGAGATCAGCGCCGACGACGTGATGACCGGCGCCGACATCATGCTCAGTGTTTTTATCCGCGACCCGCAATTCCAGAGCCAGACCAAGGACCGCCTGACGTCGCCAGAGGCCGCACGCCTCGTCGAGAATGCGGTGCGAGACCACTTCGATCACTTCCTCACCGACAATATGGAACGCGGCAAAGCTCTGCTCGGTCAAGTCATGGAGCGGATGGACGAACGCTTGCGCCGCAAGGCGGAACGTGAGGTCAAGCGGAAGACTGCTACCAATGCCAAGAAGCTACGCCTTCCCGGCAAGCTCACCGACTGTTCTGGCGAGGGTGACGGGGAGACCGAACTCTTCATCGTAGAGGGCGATTCCGCAGGCGGCAGCGCCAAGCTGGCACGCAATCGCAAGACCCAGGCCATCCTGCCGATCAGGGGCAAGATACTCAACGTCGCCAGCGCAACGGCAGACAAGATCCGGGCCAATTCCGAGATCGCCGATCTGACGCTCGCGATGGGTTGCGGGACGCGCAAGGACTGTGATCCTGAGAATCTTCGTTACGACCGGATCATCATCATGACCGATGCGGATGTCGATGGCGCCCACATCGCGACGCTACTGATGACATTCTTCTTCCAGGAAATGCCTGACATCGTGCGCAACGGGCATCTCTACCTTGCCCAACCGCCACTCTACCGCCTCACCGCAGGCAAGGAGAGCCGCTATGCCCGCGACGATGTTCATCGCAGGGAGTTGGAGGAGACGGTGTTCAAGGGCAAGAAAGTCGAAGTGGCACGGTTCAAAGGTCTAGGGGAGATGAATCCTTCCCAGCTGCGCGAAACGACCATGAATCCGGCTACCCGCGGCCTCATCCGTATCACGCTACCGCAAGAATTCGAACAGCGAGCGGGCGTGGCGCGCCTGGTCGACGAATTGATGGGCCGCAACCCCGAACATCGTTTCAATTTCATCCAGAACAATGCCGGCGACATCGATCGGGAAATGATCGACGCCTAGGTCTCTTGTGGCAGTGCCAGCCGGCGCCAGAGCACCCAAAACAGGCCAACCAAAGCGAGTGGAATTGTTGGAACGCCGAATTGAAGTGCCAACGGCCTGGCCAATAGTGTGGCGAGAAAAGCGAAGGCACTGATGGCCTTTTCCCAATCGCGATAACCGGTACCTGCGAGATAAAGCAGCGGCAAGGCCAAGATTACCATGTCATAGTCCAGTGCGAATGGTGTCACGAGCGCTGCACCAGTAAGCACCAATGCGGCTAATGCGTGCGACCAGTCCCGCCGCCAACTCACCGAGACGACTGCCAAACTGACGGTTCCCGCGACGATGAGTTGAATCACATAAGCGAAAACATCGGACGCACCGACTAATTTTGATGCGGCAAACACGCTCACCATCTTGCCGTATCCAATACTGCCGCCTGCCATCGATTCCTGGGCATCGGCGGTAAGCTCATACCAGTCGACCCAGATACCCGGTCCGAAAGCGAGCGTTGCAAATAGTGTCTGAAGCGCGACCGTTCCCACAGCGACTACTGCTACCCGCCAATTGCCGGTCAATAAGATGGCAATTGGGATAAGTAGCCCAAACTGGGGTTTGAAGGTTGCGAGACCCAGAAGCAGGCCGGCGATCCAAGGCCGATCTCTCACCAGTAACAAGCCTGAACCGAGCAGGGCCGCGAGCAGGAAACTCGTTTGCCCGTGTGTGATCGTGATCAGAACTGGCGGGAATGCGGCGAGCCACAGCCAGATTGGGAGCTTCAAGTCCAGATGCCTCGCCCACATCCTGGCGGTCGCAACGAACACGGTGCCGGTCGTCACGAGCCATAGTCCAAGTGCGGCGAAATAAGAGAGAAAGCCCAATGGATAGCAAGCGATGAGAAACATTGGCGGATAGAAGTATGCCGGATATCCACCCAGCGTCGGGGCGAACGTTTGCATAACCGCGAGGTGTGCCCCAGCATCGTAAGGCGATTGACCCGAAGTCGATAGCTTACCCGCAGCCCAGAAACTCAGGAAATCGCTTCCGATAATCTGGCCGAAAGCGTCGATATTATCCGAAGAACTGATGAGCAAATAGGCCAGTGTCCCGACGTTAATCACTGCAAACAGCCAAGCGTATCCGCGCACTGACTTGGTGTCTAACTGACCGGCGTACCGCAGCTCCTCCACACTACCTCCGTCAATCAACCTGCTTATCAACGTCTTACACAGCATGGACAGGCCCACAACATGTGGAGGCTGAGATACGCGAGTAAATGTGACCAGGGCTCGACGCGCGCCCTCTTGCCCTTCGCCTCTTGGCCCCCTAACGCTTACGTAAAGTTGCAAGGGAAAACCGATGTCCGAACAAACCCGTTTTGAAGGTACCAGCTCTTATATCGCGACCGAAGACCTCAAGGTTGCGGTCAATGCTGCGGTCACGCTTCGTCGTCCGCTCCTCGTCAAGGGCGAGCCTGGAACCGGCAAGACGGTGTTGGCGCATGAAATATCGAAGGCGCTCAACGCTCCGATGCTCGCGTGGAACGTCAAGTCGACCACGCAGGCGCAGCAAGGTCTTTATGAGTACGATGCGGTCGCCCGCCTGCGTGATGGCCAGCTGGGTGACGAGCGGGTTCACGATATTTCGAACTACATCAAGAAGGGCAAGCTTTGGGAGGCATTTACCTCGCCCGAGCTGCCGGTGCTGCTGATCGACGAGATCGACAAGGCGGATATCGAGTTTCCCAACGATCTGCTGCAAGAGCTCGATCGGATGAGCTTCGATGTTTACGAAACACAT
>NZ_JAYPTL010000065.1:0-16355 GCF_038133525.1 Erythrobacter sp.
TGTCGAGCCAGGGCAGGAAGAACCACACCAGGATCGCGCTGAACATGGCGAGCACACCCATCAGCTTGGCCGGAATGAAGAAGAAGTCCGCCGTGAAAGCACGCAGGATTGCGTAGAACGGCCAGAAATACCATTCGGGAACGATATTAGCCGGGGTCGAGAGCGGGTTCGCTTCGATGTAGTTGTCCGGGTGGCCGAGATAGTTCGGCAGGAAGAACACCAGCGCGAAGTAGAACAGCAGCGCCACGCCCAGGCCGAAGCCGTCCTTCGCCGTGTAATAGGGGTGGAACGGGATCGTATCGCTTTCCTGCTTCACTTCAACGCCAGTCGGGTTCGACGAACCCGGGATGTGCAGCGCCCAGATGTGCAGGATCACGACGCCGGCGATCACGAAGGGCAGCAGGAAGTGCAGCGAGAAGAAGCGGTTGAGGGTCGAGTTGTCGGGCGCATAGCCGCCTAGCAACCAGATCTGGATCGGTTCGCCAACAAGCGGGATCGCGCCGAACAGGCCGGTGATGACCTTGGCACCCCAGAAGCTCATCTGGCCCCAGGGCAGGACGTAACCCATGAAGGCGGTCGCCATCATCAACAGGAAGATGACCACGCCGAGCAGCCAGATCATCTCGCGCGGAGCCTTGTACGAACTGTAGAAGAAGCCGCGGAAGATATGCAGGTAGACGACTATGAAGAAGAAGCTCGCGCCGTTGGCATGGGCATAGCGCATCAGCCAGCCCCAGTTGACGTCGCGCATGATGTGCTCTGTCGTGGCGAAGGCGACCGACGCGTTCGCTGCATAATGCATCGCCAGCACCACGCCGGTTACGATCTGCAGAACCAGGAAGAAGCCGGCGAGTACGCCGAAGTTCCAGAAATACGACAGGTTGCGCGGCACCGGATAACCGGCACCTACGGCGTTATAGACCAGGCGCGGCAACGGCAGCTTCTCGTCCATGAACTTCATGAACGGATTGGTCGGGGTATATTCCTTGGCCCAGGGAAAGCTCATGGTGTCTCTCTCGTCTTTCAGGCTTAGCCGACGCGCACGACAGTGTCGGAGGCGAACTCATATTCCGGCACCTCGAGGTTCTTCGGCGCCGGACCTTTGCGAATGCGGCCAGCGGTATCGTAGTGCGAACCGTGGCACGGGCAGAAATATCCGCCGAACTCGCCCTTCACCTCGCCTTCAGCGGCACCCAACGGGACACAGCCGAGATGGGTGCAGACACCCATGGTGATCAGCATGTCGCCGTGACCTTCCTTGGTCCGCTCTTCGAGCGACTGAGGATCACGAAGCGACGAAACATCGACGTCGTTAGCCTGCTGCACTTCGGCCGGCGTCAGGCGACGCACGAACAGCGGCTGCTTGCGGAACACGGCCTTGATGGCCTGACCAGGCTCGATCGCCGACACGTCGACTTCGGTCGAGCTGGCGGCGAGCACATCCTTCGACGGCGCCATCTGGCTGACCAGCGGATAGACGACCGCGAGGCCGCCGATACCCGCCGCGCTGACGGCTGCGATGTCGAGGAAGTCGCGCCGACGGATACCGTCGTCAGTCGCGCCAGCCATTTCGGGAGTTGCGGTTGCAGCGGAGTCTGCCATCAGCGCCTTGCCTTACCTGCCTTGTTCCGGCGCCAGGACCCAGGATCGGACTGGCGCAATTTGCGATCTCGTAACCGGACGGGGACGGACCACGAATGCCTGCAAGAAGCCTGCGCGAAAGCCCCCGGAATCCCGGTTTGGTGGCGCCTCTAGCGGCTATGCGACAGGTTGCCAACAGCCATTTTGGCGGCTGTCCTCCATCAACTGCACCGTCAATTGGGCAAGCCGATGACGCTCAGCTGCCGACCCCCGGTGTCTTCGCCACGGTGGGTGGCGCGGCGGAAGGAGAAGAACTTGGTCGGATCGGCATAGGTGTCCTGCGCCAGGTCATCGATCACCGTCACTCCGGCACGCCGTAGCCGGAATGCAACGTAGGCGGGGAGATCGAACTGCCAATGCCCGCTGCGACCGGGTGCGAAGAAGGCGTCATCTTCGCGACCGAACTGCTCCCTGAATCCCACGTCGACCTCATAACTCGCCTGCGCGATGGTGGGCCCGATGGCGGCGCGCACCCGGTCCGCCTGCGCTCCGAGTTCCTTCATTGCGTCCAGCGTGTTTTCGATCACCCCGCCATGCGCTCCGCGCCAGCCCGCATGCGCCGCGCCGACGACGCCCGCCTGCGGGTCGTGGAACAACACCGGCGCACAATCCGCGGTAACGATTCCCAACAACAGTCCAGGCCGGTCGGTGACAAGCGCATCTGCCGAGGGGAGAACGTCGCAAGGATCCTTCACAATAAGGGTGTCGGGCGAATGCACCTGATTGACGCGGATGAGCGAGGCGCCGGGAAGCACATCGCCGGCCGCAATCCCGGCACGCGTCGAGAAGCCGTGTGGTACCGAGCCCATCAGTCCGGAGCGAAGCACCTCAGCCAAGCGAACGGGTGACCTGTTCGAGTGTGTCTCTTGAAAGGTTTGGCGAGGCAGCAATTCGCTCCAGCTCCGCCCGCATCAGCGCCGCGCGACCCGGTTCGATCCGGCGCCAGCGGCCAAGCGGCGGAACGAACCGCGCCGCAGTCTGCGGATTGATCGGATCGAGCGCGAGAATCAGGTCAGCGACCATCCGGTATCCTTCGCCACTTGCGGCATGGAATGCCGATGGGTTCCCGGCAAAGGCCATGTAGAGCGAGCGAACGCGATTGGGGTTGCGCAGGGTGAAGTCCGGATGATCGGCCAGCGCCCGGACATGCGCGATCGACTGCGGATGGAGCGATGAAGCCTGCAGGGCGAACCACTTGTCGATGACCAGTGCGTTGCCTTGATAGCGGTTGTAGAAATCTGCCAATCGCTCGGAACGCTCGTCTGTGGCCAGGCCAGCCAGTACCATAAGTGCGCCTTGCCGGTCGGTCATGTTGTCGGCAGAATCATATTGTGCCGCGGCCAGCTCAGAAGCTCGCACGGGATCGGCTGCGGCAAGATAGGTCAGCGCAATCGTCTTGACCTTGCGCGCCCCCTTGCCCGTCGCGTCCATGGTGAAGGGCAGGGCCGAAGCCCGCGCATGCATCGCCGTGAATTCTTCCGTCAGCGCGCCACCGATAGCGGCCTTCAGCGCCTCGCGCTCCTCATGGATGCGCCCCGGATCGGCCACCAACATCTGTTCGGCGATATAGGTCTGTCCGGGCATCAGCAGCAGCTCGCCGCGCATCAGGTCATCGAGGGTGTCGTCCGCAATCACCGCGCCAAGGGCACGGACAATATCGGCGCGCGCCGCAGCACGATCATTGTCACCCATTGCCCCTGAAACCGCGGCAACGAGATGACCGGTCATCAGCTCCTGCATCGCTTCGTAGCGGGCAAAGGGATCGTCGTCCTTGGCCGCCAGGAAGACGAGGTCTTCGCGCGGAACATCGCGTTCGATGGTCACAGGCGCAGAGAAAGTACGATTGATCGACAGCACCGGCTTTTCGGCAAAGCCTTCGAAGGTGAACGTGTCCGTCGCCTTGTCGAGCACCACCAATCGCTCGCCGCCATGCGTTCCGCTGGCGCGATCGAACAGGGCGAGCTTGAGCGGGATCGGCATCGGCTGCTTGTCGGGCTGGCCCGGCGTGGATGGCACGATCTGGGTCAGTCGCAGCGTGGCGACGCCACCTTCGTGATCGAGCGCAACCGAGACCTTCGGCGTGCCGGCCTGCGAATACCACAGGCGGAACTGCTTGAGGTCGAGTCCAGCCCCATCCTCTATCGCCGTGACGAAATCCTCGCAGGTCGCCGCTTCGCCATCGTGGCGGTCGAAATAAAGGTCGGTCCCGGCACGGAAGCGCTCTTCGCCCGCCAAGGTCCGCATCATGCGGATCACCTCGGCACCCTTATTGTAAACGGTTGCCGTGTAAAAATTATTGATTTCGCTATAGGAATCTGGACGGATGGGGTGCGCCAACGGGCCCGAGTCCTCGGGGAACTGGGCCATGCGCAGGATACGCACATCCTCGATCCGCTTGACCGGGGCACTGCCCATATCCTGGCTGAACAGCTGGTCGCGCAGCACGGTGAAGCCTTCCTTGAGACTCAACTGGAACCAGTCGCGGCAAGTTATCCGATTGCCCGACCAGTTGTGGAAATACTCATGGCCGATGACGCCTTCGATCCCGTCATAATCGGCATCGGTGGCGGTTTCGGGGTCGGCGAGCACGAACTTGGTGTTGAAGACGTTGAGCCCCTTGTTCTCCATCGCGCCCATGTTGAAATCGGACACGGCAACGATGTTGAACAGGTCCAGATCATACTCGCGTCCGAAAACGTCCTCGTCCCACTTCATCGAGCGCTTGAGGCTCTCCATCGCGTGTTCGGTCCGGTCGAGATCGCCCTCGCGCACGTAGACATTGAGCTCGACCTCGCGCCCGTTGATCGTCGTGAAGCTGTCGCTGCGCGCGACCAGATCGCCCGCGACCAGCGCGAAGAGATAGGATGGCTTGGGCCAGGGGTCATGCCATTCGGCCCAATGCCTGTCGCCATCTTCACCCATGGCGGTCCGGTTGCCGTTGCACAGCAAGACCGGGAACTGCGCCTTCGGCCCGCTCATCCGTACGGTATAGGTGCTGAGCACATCGGGGCGGTCGGGGAAGAAGGTTATGCGGCGGAAACCCTCCGCTTCACACTGGGTGCAAAGCATGCCGTTCGAGGCATAAAGCCCCATCAGTTGCGAATTGGCAGCCGGCTCGATGGTCGTGGCGATACGAATCTCATGTGCTTCGCCCGTCAGCGGCAACATCAGGTCGCCATCATCCATGGCCCAGTTCGTCGCGGGCACCCCGTCAACCAGCACGCTTTCAGGCGACAACCCATCCCCGTTGAGGCGGATGACCGCCGTAGGATCGGCCTTGGCGTTGCGTATCACGGTCAGTGTCGCGACCACTCGCGTGCAGTCCAGACCGAGATCGAAGTCGAGCCTGGTTTCAGGGACCAGCCAGCCGAAGGGGCGATAATCCTCGCGCCGGATCAGCGGCGGAGCCTTGGGCTGCGGCGCGGCGTCAGCCATGTCCAGATTGCCGTCCGGGGTTTCGGGGGTGCGGGCGATATCCATGTCTCTCCTGTCGCGCTGCTGCGCGGCTTCCTCTGTCACTTCATGCAACGCCCGTCGAGCCTTCGCGTTCGCCGGTCGGCAAGAGAAGGTCGACGGATTGACAGTTTCATCCGATAGCCGCAGCCGGTTACGCGAACAGGGAGGAAGACCATGATCATCGACCTACTGGCTGCGGCCAATTCGGGATTCGATATCGAGGCGGCGACGCGCGCCTATCTCGACACGCTGCAAGGCCCCGCACGGGCCCAGTCCGATGCCTATTTCGAGGGTGGCTATTGGCTGATCCTGTGGGGCACCGTGGCAAGCGTCCTGGTCGATTGGCTCCTGCTGCACTTCCGCATAGCACATCGACTGCGTGCCTTCGGCGAAAGCCGGACACGACGCCCTTGGCTAGTGACCTGGATCACAGCGCTAGGCTACCTCCTGCTCGGCTACATCCTCACCCTGCCGTGGGCGATCTACACCGGCTTCGTCAGGGAAGCGCAGTATGGATTGATGAACTCGAGTTTCTTCGATTGGGTTGGCGAAGAGTTGATCGACTTCGCTTTCACCATGGTGATTGGGCCGCTGATTATCGTGGCAATCTATGCCTTGATACGCCGCGCCCCGCGCAGTTGGTGGGTGTGGGGCACGGGCGTTATCGGCGCATTCCTGTTCCTCGGCATCGTGATCTCACCAGTGTTCATCTCGCCGCTGTTCAACGACTACACCGAGATGGAACAGGGCCCACTACGGACCAAGATCGAAACCATCGCGGCCAAGTATGACATCCCGGCCGAGCACATCTACGTCTTTGACGCTTCGAAACAGACCAAGCGGATTTCGGCGAATGTGTCAGGCTTGGGGCCAACGATCCGCATCTCGCTCAATGACAATTTGCTCAACCGCACCAGCGAGCCCGAGATCCTTGCGGTGATGGGTCACGAGATGGGCCACTACAAACTGGATCATGTCTGGTTCGACACGATTGGACTACTCACTATCTTCGGGCTGGGCTTGTTCATTGTCAGCCGGGCGGGACCACTGCTGATCGCGCGCTACGGCCAGACCTGGGGGATACGCGATATTGCCGATCCCGCCTCAATGCCGGTGATCGCCATAGTGTTTGCGATCTATATGCTGTTCGCGACGCCAGCGACCAATTCGGTTATCCGCACGGCCGAAAGCCAGGCCGACGCCTTCGGATTGGACGCTGCGCAGGAGCCCGATGGCTTCGCCAAGGTCGCCATGCGCCTGTCCGAATATCGCAAGATCGAGCCGGGGCCGATCGAGGAATTGGTGTTCTTCGATCATCCCAGCGGCGCGGCCCGGGTACGCATGTCGATGGAGTGGAAGGCCCGGCATATGAAGGATCCGCAGATCGTGGTACCCGACGAAGGCTATCTCGACGCCAAGTGAGCAACCTGCTGATCTTCGGCCTCGGCTACACCGCCGCACGCATCGCCTCCGCCCTGCGCGCGCAAGGATGGCGAGTCGATGCGACCGGCAGTGCGGGCAATCTGACCTTTGGAGATCAGAAAGCGGTTGAAGCGGCACTAGCCGATGCAAGCCATATATTGAGCTCGGTTCCTCCCGCATCGGGCAGCGATCCGGTCCTCGATACCTATGGCCGTGAATTGGCAGGTAAGTGGTTGGGATACCTCTCCTCGACCGGCGTCTATGGCGATGCGCAAGGTGCCTGGGTCGACGAAGGATCACCCACCGGCGGCGGCCGCCGCTCCGCCCGCGCGGAAAGCGACGCCCGCTGGCTGGACCTGGGCGCCCGGAGCTTTCGCTTGCCGGGCATCTATGGCCCGGGGCGCAGTGCGCTCGATCGCGTCCGCGCGGGCAAGGCCAACCGCATCGACCTGCCCGGCCAGGTGTTCAGCCGCATCCATGTCGACGATATTGTCAGCGGGATAGTTGCAGGCATCGAGCGCAATGCCCCACCGGGTGCTTACAATCTCGCCGATGATCTGCCGTGCAGCCAGAATGCAGTGATCGAGGAAGCAGCGCGATTGTTGGGCATCGAACCTCCACCCTTGCTGACGCTCGAGGAAGCTAACCTGTCGCCCATGGCGCACGGTTTCTATGCTGAGAACCGCCGCGTCGCGAACGGCAAGGCCAGGCGGCTGCTCGGCTGGCGTCCGCTCTATCCGACCTATCGCGAAGGCCTGGCCGCGATCATGGCTCAGGCGTAGCGCGGCGCGGCGGCGGCGCGCTGCGGGTGCGCATGGCAACCAGCATGCCCGCCACGGTCACCACCGCCCCGGCAATCGCCAACGGTCCCCAGACGAAGCCTTCGAACAGCGTCGACAGGATCATCGCCACGACAGGCACCACGACCGAG
This sequence comes from Erythrobacter sp., assembly GCF_038133525.1. GTDB lineage: Bacteria > Pseudomonadota > Alphaproteobacteria > Sphingomonadales > Sphingomonadaceae > Qipengyuania. Next base: position 7,451 of record NZ_JAYPTL010000065.1, read on the forward strand.
GAATAGGCTGCCCGCCCCGCCCCGACCTTGCGCACCAGCCCGTAGTAGAGCGGGAAGGTGACCACCGAGCCCATCACCCCAAGGTAGAGCACACCGAGCGCATAGCTCGGTCGCGGGTCAAACTGCGGCAGACCTACGGTAACCAGCGCAAAGACGGCGTTGATCGCAACTCCGCACAGCATCGACCACGCCAGCAAGGTCAGCAGCGGCTGACGCTTGGCCCCCTCGGTCGCCTGAAGGATGTTCGCCGCGCTCGCCGAGAGAATCCCGCCGACGCACAGCAACGCACCGGTCAGTACTTCGCCCAGCGTCGCTGGAGAGGCGCGATATTCCTGCGCGAACAGCATCGCCACGCCCAAGGCGGCGATGCCCGAGCCGATCACGAATTCGCTGCGGATCGGTTGTTTGAGTACAATCCGCCCAAGGACTGCGTTGGGCACGACCAGCAGCGCGAAAATCACCGCAACGAGACCCGAGGTCACATAGCCCTCGGCGCGGTAGACGAAGGCAAAATTGAGCGAGAACTGGAAAATCCCGAGCGCGATCGCGAATGGCCAGCCCCCCTTCACCATCCGGAAGGGCTCGCCGCGCCACCGCGCCAGCATAAACATTCCCGCGGCGGCAACGATAAATCGATAGGCGATCGACCAGCTTGCCGGGACCGACGAGATCTGGTCGCGAATCACCAGCCAGGTGCCGCCCCAGATGAAGCTCACCAGCAGGAATGCGGCCAGATTACGGGGCGCGAGGAGGCTATGCTCCTCGGTATGCATGCTCATAGGCCCGCGATCGCCCGCGCCAGTGCACGCGCATCTTCTTCACGCGTATTCCAGGCGGTGACAAAGCGCGCTGCGTCCGCACCCCAGTCATAGAAGCCGAAACCCTGCACGCGTAGTGCCTCCCGTTCGCCAGCGGTGCAGCGAACAAACAGCTCGTTCGCCTCCACCGCGTGCATCAGGCGCTCACCACAGACGCTCGCGATCTCCGCCGCCGCCGCATTGGCATTGCGCGCATTGGCCAGCCACACGTCATTGTCGAGCATGGCGTGTATCTGCGCGGCGAGGTAGCGGCCCTTAGACTGCAAATGTCCTGCGCGTTTGCGGCGATAGCGGGCGACATCGGCCAGTTCCGGATCGAAGAACACGATCGCCTCGGCGCTCATCCCGCCGTTCTTGACGAAGCCGAAGCTCAGCGCATCAATCGGTCCCGCCGCCTCACCTGGAGAGCAGCCGAGGAAGGCCACGGCATTGCCAAAGCGCGCACCATCCATATGCAGGCCCAGGCCGCGTTGCTCGGCCAGCGCGGCGATCGCGACGACCTCTTCGGGGCGATAGCTGCGGCCATATTCGCTCGCCTGCGTGATCGAGATCGCGTGCGGCTGTACCTGGTGGACGTCATCGCGTATCGGATCGATCACCGCGCGGATGGCATCCGGGGTCAGCTTGGCCCCTTCGCCATGCGCCAGCAGCAGTTTGGCGCCGTGGAGGTAGAAGCCGGGAGCGCCACCCTCGTCCACCTCGATATGCGCCTCCTCATGGCACACCACGCCGCCATGCGGCTGGACCATGGTAGCCAGCGCAAGGCAATTCGCCGCCGTCCCTGTCGCCACCCACAGCACCGCGCATTCGCGACCGAACAGCGCCGAAACCTTTTCATCGAGCCCGGCGCTGATCGTATCGCCGTCATAGGGCGCATCGGGATTGTCGGCGGCATGCAGTGCATCCCACACTGCAGGATGGACGCTGGCGGCATTGTCGGACAGGAACTGCATCGGAACGCGCATAACCGCGGGTGCATTGGTTGCACAGAAAGGAATTCTGCATGAGCGACAGCAAGGCCATCAGCGTCGAGCGGCGAGACCACGGCAAGCACGGGACCTATGTCATCCGCACGCCGGGCCTGACAAGCCACGCCACACTGACCTGGACTGCGAGCGAAGGCGTGCGGCACGCCACACACACTTTTGTGCCCGACGAACTGCGCGGCAAGGGTATTGCGGGCAGGCTGATCGATGCGCTGGTCGCTGACGCGCGCGAACAGGGATTCCGCATTGCACCCGAATGCAGCTATGTCGTCGCTGCGTTCCAGCGCCACCCCGAATGGGCGGACTTGCGCGCCTAGCTGATCACAGCGGGACGTTGAGCTCGGAAAAATCGGTCCCGGCAATCGAATCGAGCACGGCGGCACGAATGCGTTGCGCGTCCTCAAGCGGGACCCCACGCATCCGCAACTTGCCCCCAGCCAGCCCGAAATGGAGGTCGGCATAGCCGCGTAGCCTGCCCAACGGACCCCGGGCAATCTCGACCGACTGGAGCTTGATTCGCGAGGCGATGGCGAGACTGGGGGCCAGCCAGCCATGCCGTGAATAGAGCTGGCGCGAGTCGATGGCATGGCAATCGAAGCGCCAGCGCAGATATTCATGCAGCGGGATCCAGACGAAGCCGACCAGCGCCACGCCAATTGCAATGGGCCACTGGCCGAAGGCGAGATTGCCGAGCGCAACCATGCCCAGGGCCACCGCCCCAATGATCGCCCGGTCGAGACGGTATGCAATTGCCGAAGGATGCCATTCGACTTGGATAGACGGCAGCGCAAAGCCGGTTTCCGCGACCACCGGGGCGATCTCTTCCATCCGGCCGAAGGGCACCGCATCGTGATTGGCAGAGCCGCTGTCGCTGGCCAGGCTGACGACCTTGAGTGAATGCCAGCCGAAACGGCGCCGCAAGATACCCGTGCCCAGCCGCAGCGCCTGCACGCGATGCAGCGGCATGACTACATCGGTTCGGGTCAGCAATCCGCGCCTGCGGCGCAAACCCTTTTCACCACGTTCCAGGCGGAAATCCCATTCGCGCAAGGCCGTGCGAGCAAGCCCCGTGACGGTACCGACCAGCAACAGCGAACCGAGGGCCAGCGCGATCCCGATAACCTGCGCCACGAGACCGAACTGGGCGAGCCGATGGCCCGGCCCGTCGAGCGCCGCATACCATTGGCGCACATCCCACCATTCGAAAGGCAGCAGGAAATCGAACTGCTGCGCCGCGCCGCCAACGAATGCCACGACCGCCAGGGAGAATTCGAACAGCCCGAGCGTCAGGACGCGCCGCGGACCCATCGCGAAGAGCAGGACCTCCGGCTCTTCCCTATCCACCGCCTCCGCTTCGGGGAGCACTTCGACCCCGTCACGACGCGCGCGAACGAGCTGGCGCAGTCGCTCCCCTTCCTCTTCAGCCAGGAAGGACAGCTTGAGGTCCTCGCCGCCACCGGCACCGGTCTCGAACTTGACTTCGGTCAGTCCGAACAGACGGGGCAGGAATTTCTGTTCGAGGCTGACGTCCTGGATCCGTTCATAGGGTACCGAACGCGCCGAGCGCGACAGAAGGCCGCTTTCGACCCGGATATCGTTTTCGCGGACTTCATATGTCAGCCGGAGCCAGCGCATATAGGCCAGCGCGAAGTTAATCGCGATCACCGCCAGCACGAAGGGCAAGGCATAGACCAGCTTGTCGGCATCGCCTGCCTTGTCGAAGATCGTCGCCCCGGCAATCGCCAGCGGCACGACAAGCTGCGTCATCATCGACACAGCCTTGACCGCGAAGGTGCGCGGATCGGTGCGCTGCGGCATATGGGCCGAGGCTTCGATCATTGCGTGTCGCGGCGGATTGCGGCGCGGATATCCTCGCGGATCGCCGCCGCATCCGCCTGGGCAAGACCCGGCAGTGAAACCGAGGCATTGTGTGTCCCCGCAGTGTGCACCGTCAGCGTCGCCAGGCCGAAGGCCCGTTCGAGCGGCCCCTGGTCAACATCGATATGCTGAACCCGACCGAAGGGGACCACCGAATCCGATCGGAACAGGATGCCGCGCACCACGCGCAACCGCTCGCCCTCGAGCGAATAGCCGCGTGCGGCGTAGCGCCGCATCGGCATGCGGATGAGTAGCCACAGGGCGAAAAGGCCCACTGGCAGCCATACCGCACCGGTATATCCCGGTATCGCGATCTCCGCGATGGACGCCCCCGCGAGCAGCACGGCGGCGACGATTCCGAATTTGACCCGCAGCATGCTGGCATAGGCCGGGTCGAGTGGGGTCAGGTTCTCTGCGTCCATGCCGTTCTAGCTAGGCAATACACTGTCGCGATTCAATCTGGTTTCGACCCCTTCCTGCGCTATGCCGCCAAGACTGAGGGAGAGAGACATGGACATTTCGAAGCTGATGTTCCGCGAAGGGCTGATGCAAGGCGAGCGAATCCTGGTCACCGGCGGGGGCACCGGACTGGGGCGCGAGATGAGCGAAGCCTTCCTGAAGCTGGGTGCAGAGGTGCACATTTGCGGGCGACGGCAGGGCAAGCTGGACGAGACGGCCGAAGAGCTCATGGCGGCACACGGCGGCAAGGTTGTGGGCCATGCCTGCGACATCCGCTCCCCCGAAGCGATCAAGGCCATGGTCGATGCAATCTGGGCGCATGGTCCGCTGACCGGCGTGGTCAACAACGCTGCGGGCAATTTCATCAGCCGGACCGAAGATCTTTCGATCAACGGCTTCAACGCAATCAGCGACATCGTCTTTCGCGGGACCTTCTATGTCACGCATGAAGTCGGCACCCGGCTGATTGCCGAAGGGCGCAAGGCCAGCTTCCTCGCCATCCTCACCACATGGGTGTGGAACGGCGGCGCCTTCGTGGTGCCCAGCGCGATGAGCAAGGCGGGGATCAATGTCATGACCCAAAGCCTGGCGGTCGAATGGGGCCGCTATGGCCTGCGTTTCAACGCTATCGCACCGGGGCTATTCCCGACCAAGGGCATGAGCGCGCGGCTTGCGCCCGGTGGGCGAGGAGGCAATTCGAACGACGATCTTAACCCCATGGGCCGCCATGGCGAGATGCACGAACTCGCCAACCTCGCCGTGTTCCTGATGGGTCCGGGGGCAGAATGGGTGAACGGCCAGACCATCGCGATCGACGGCGCCGGATATCAGGCGACCGGCGGGACATTCTGGGGTGCGCTCCACGGCCTCGGCGATGCCGAGTGGGAGCAGATGCGCGCCATGATCAAGAATACCAACGCCGCCGACAAGGCGGAGCGATCAGCTTAACCCGGTATCACGGCCTGCGCGCTGGCGCCGTCACCTTCAGGTGCGGCGATGATGTCGCGAGTGACCGAGCCCTTGGCCACGGTCGCGGTCTCCGGATCGCCGACGCTCGAACGGATACCAGGATCCGCTGCGCCGGCACGGTCGAGCACGCTGGTTTCGACCCGCGAACGCGGTGCCGGACCACCGAACAGCGCGTCGAGCGCCTGCTCGGCCGCCGTGCCTTCACCCGGGCGCGGAGCGCCGGGGGCGGGCGGGGTCAGGTTGAAATCGGGCGGAACCACCAGCGGAGCCTGCCGCTGAACCGCCATTTCGTCAGGCCGGTCGCGATTGAAGATCCCACCACCACCGCAGGCCGCGGTCATGGCAGCGAGGCCGGCAGCAAGGGCGAAACGGGCAAGCTTGGTCATCAGATGGTCTCCGCGGCGCCAGGCGCCTCTGGGGTCTCGGTATCGCTGTCCTTGTCGCGCATGAAGACTGCCCGCGCAAGGACGATGAGAACGCCGATGGTGATAGCTGCATCGGCAACGTTGAAGATCAGGAACGGGCGCCACGTGCCGAAGTGTAGGTCGGCGAAATCGACGACATAGCCAAACTCGTAACGGTCGCGGATATTGCCCAGCGCCCCGCCGAGGATCAGCGCCAGCGCCAGGATATCGCCCAGCAGTTTCTCGCGCAGCATCCAGATGGTCACGGTCAGCGCAATCAGCCCGGTAACGAGCACCAGGCCCCAGCGCATTTCCGGGCTGGTCGCCTCGAACATGCCGAGCGAGACACCGAAATTGCGGGTGAAGCGCAGGTCGAAGATCGAGACGATTTGCATCGAATCGCCGATTTCATCGATGCTCAACGGGCCGGTGACGTACCACTTGGTCCACTGATCGATGGCCAGGACCAGCAGCGCCACCGCGCAGCCGATCAGGCGATAGCGCAGCACAGGGGTCATGCGGCAGCGTCCATGCTTGCGACCACCGGCTCGCAGCGGTCGCATAGCGCGCCGTCTTCGGGCACGCTGGGAAGCAGACGCCAGCAGCGTCCGCACTTGTGTTCGGATGTCCGGCCCACACTCACGCCCTCGCTATCGCCGCGCGTCACTGACGCGGTGATGAACAACTCGGCAAGATCGGCATCGTTGAAGCCCTCGGGGACCCGTGCGGCGGGCACCGCCACTTCGGCCTCAAGGCTGGAGCGGATGGTCTTGTCGCGGCGCAGCGGCTCGATCGCTTCGGTCACTTCCTCACGCAGTGCGCGCAGGGCAGCGAAGCGGGTGGCCAGGGCCGGGTCGCTCCAGTCGGCGGGCAAGTCGTGCACTTCGAGCAGGTGTACGCTGCCGCGCTCGGGGAACCGTGTCCCCCATACCTCTTCGGCGGTGAACACCAGCACCGGCGCGGCATAGCGGACAAGCGCCTGGAACAGGATATCGAGCACGGTGCGATAGGCGCGCCGTTCGGTCCCCGCCGGATCGTCGCAATAGAGCCGGTCCTTGCGGATATCGAAGAAGAAGGCCGACAGGTCTTCGTTGCAGAAGTCGATCAGAGCGCGGGTATATTCGTTGAAGTCGTAGTCGACGATCGCGCGGCGGATCGTCGCATCGAGCGCTACCAGCCGGTCGAGCATGTACCGCTCGAGCTCGGGCATTTCGGCAAACCCGACATGCTCGCTCTCGTAGTCGAACCCGTCGAGCGCGCCGAGTAGGTAGCGGAAGGTGTTGCGCAGCTTGCGATACTGGTCGGCGACACCTTTCAGGATCTCGTCGCCGATGCGGTGATCCTCGGTGAAATCGACGCTCAGCGCCCACAGGCGGATGATGTCCGCCCCATAGGTTTCCATGACCTTGATCGGGTCGACAGTGTTGCCGAGGCTCTTCGACATCTTGCGCCCGTCGCTCGCCATGGTGAAGCCATGCGTCAGGATCTGATCGTAAGGCGCGCGGCCGCGGGTGGCGCAGCTTTCGAGCAGCGAGGACTGGAACCAGCCGCGATGCTGGTCGCTGCCTTCGAGGTAGAGGTCGGCCGGCCACTGCACATCGCCCCAGCGGCCACTTTCGAGCACGAAGGCGTGGGTACAGCCCGAATCGAACCACACGTCGAGAATGTCGGTGACCATCTCGAATTCGTTGGGGTCGTAGTCCGGGCCGAGGAAAGCAGCCTTGTTGCCTTCGTTCCAAGCGTCCATGCCCTCTTCGCGCACCGCCGCAATCACGCGCGCGTTGACGCCGGGGTCCTGCAGATAGCTGCCGTCGGAGCGCACGAAGAGCGTGATCGGCACGCCCCAGGCGCGCTGACGGCTGAGCACCCAGTCGGGCCGCCCCTCGACCATCGCGCCAAGGCGGTTGCGGCCCTTTTCGGGCACGAAGCGCGTATCGGCGATGGCCTGCATCGCGCGTTCGCGCAGTGTCGAATGATCGTGACTGACGAAGGGCGCAATGGCCCCGCCCAACGGACTGCCGGGGGCGACGTCGAAATCGCCCACGCCCAGCGGCTTGTCCATCGGCACAAACCATTGCGGGGTGCAGCGGAAGATGACCTTGGCCTTCGACCGCCAGCTATGCGGGTAGGAATGCTGATAGTCTTCGCTCGCAGCGAGCAGCGCACCAGCCTCGCGCAGATCCGAGCAGATTGGGCCTTCGGGCGCATTGAAGGGCTTGTTGATGACGCTACGGCGGCGCTCGTCGCTACCGCCCAGCCAGGGCCAGTCGTCGCGATAGCGCCCGTCGTTCATCACCGCGAATTGCGGCTCGATCCCGTTCGCCTTACACAGCTCGAAATCGTCCTCTCCATGGTCAGGCGACATGTGGACGAGGCCGGTGCCGCTATCGGTGGTGACGAAATCACCCGGCAGGAAGGGACGCGGCTTGGCATAGAACCCGCCGAGATGGTGCATCGGGTGGCGCGCGACGGTTCCGGCGAGGTCGGAGCCTTTGATCGAAGCATCACGCTCGGAATACGGATCGATATACTCTTGGAGCGATGGCGCCACGGCATCGCCGTAGTCGAGCGCCTTAGCCATTCTGTTCAGTCGATCAGCAAAGGGAGTTGCCAATTCCTTTGCGACAAGAAACTTGGAAATGCGGTTTGTGTGGAACGGGATTCCGGCTGCTGCCAGAACCTCGTTAACCTGTTTGTCGAATTTCCCACCAGTTCCGGGTGTATCAGCCGTAACTGACAGGAGGACGTACTCAACATACGGCCCATAGGCGATCGCCTGGTTGACCGGGATCGTCCACGGCGTCGTCGTCCAGATTACCGCATGCGCGCCGACAAGTTCGGGGATCGGCGATTCCGTGATCTCGAACGCCACGTCGATCTGGGTCGAGACAATGTCCTCGTACTCGACCTCGGCTTCGGCCAGAGCGGTTTCCTCGACCGGGGACCACATTACCGGCTTCGAACCGCGATAGAGATTGCCCGCCTCGGCCAGCTTCATCAGTTCGGCGACGATGATCGCTTCGCTTTCCTTCTGCATGGTGAGGTAGGGATTGTCCCAATCGGCCATTACGCCGAGGCGCTTCAACTGCTCACGCTGGACGTCGACCCAGTGCTGGGCATAGGCGCGGCATTCATCGCGGAAGGCCTTGACCTCGGCCTCGTTGCGGCCGTTGCCCGACAGAACCGGCTTGGCCTTCTTGTCCTTGCGGTACTGCTCTTCGACCTTCCATTCGATCGGCAGGCCATGGCAGTCCCAGCCGGGCACATAGGGCGCATCCTTGCCCAGCAGATTCTGCGTGCGGCAGACCATGTCCTTGAGCGTGTGGTTGAGCGCATGGCCGATGTGCATGTCGCCATTGGCGTAGGGCGGGCCATCGTGGAAGATGAACTT
>NZ_JAYPTL010000066.1:0-15405 GCF_038133525.1 Erythrobacter sp.
TTGGGGTTCTAAGCCGGAACCGCCGAAAATTCCGTCAGCCGATCAACGTGGCTTGTCCCGCGCCCGGTCGATGGGGTAGACCCAACAGTCGTGTCACTAGCCGCCATTTCGATCACGGCAATGCCAGCCGGACGTCACGTCCAGATTGTTCCGGTCTGGATGAGGCCGACTGACGTCTCGGATGACGGGTGGCATACAACTGCTGTGAGTCCTGCAGGGGGGCAGCTGCCTGACCGGACGGCGAGCATCAGCCCATCTCATGTATTAGTCATGTCAGCTTTGACACTGCGCACGCGACGGCACCCGACCCGTTGCAGACCCCCAGACATATGGAAAGCTGACGCTCAACGTGGAGTTAGCCGGCGCGGCGCGGCTTCATCGCGCAGCGTCCGTGTTGATGGATGGGTTAGAACTCTCTGGGGCACACATTTGAGAAAGACTATTTTTCAGCCAACGCAAAACCCGCGTTGCCAGATGCAACCACTGAGACAAATACAAACGGCACTGGACTAGTATTTAGAGCGCCATGCACTTGGCCAGGTTTTGCTATGGCAATATCTCCAGCCTTTAGATGAGCGACTTTGCCGCCTCCTTGGTAATACTCAGCCTCTCCAGAGATAACCGTCCAAGTATCTTGGCCGTCCGGGTGAACATGAGCGGTTATTTCTTGCCCAGGATGGGCATGCCAAACAACAACTGCTGAGTCCTTGGTTTCCAGAACCACTGAACGAATTGGTTCGCCGTCAGACGGACGAATATATTCTGTTACCGAAAATATTCTTGATTCCATTTCCATATCCACTCCAAAAATCAATTTGGCTTGAGAAGTTATTACAGAACAACTGTATCCGAGAGTTCTACGTTGCCGATAACCGGCCCGAAACGGCGGCGCAACGCGCCGCTGTTGGGGGTCCGTGTTCATCGGCGGGTTAGACCTGTGCTTGCGTAAGACGAATATCGACTTCTCGGTCGACGTATTTCCATTCCTCTGACGCACGCAGTTCGGAAAGCAGCCTGTTGAACTCAACCTCATGAATTGGCGCGTATTCGAACCAATTCAGAAAATCGAACGGTTCATTCTCTGAGAGGTCGCGGCAGTGGTGGAGCTTGCGCGCTACTGCAGGCAAATACTGAAGCCCGATTTGGACGTGCTTCGACTGTTCGAAAACGCTCCGGCGTTCGTCTTGCGTGAGCTCCCACCAAGCTGCGTTCTTCCGGATCGGTATTAGCGCACCGCACGTTGCTTCTGGGCGCGCCAGACCTTGCTGCTTCGCTACAATTTCATTCTTCTCTGCGCGCATGACATATCGTTCATTGCTGGTTATTCCACGAAGTATCCAGGGTGCATTGGTTTCAGACTGCAACTCTGAAGCGGATACGACGTTGAGCCTTTTGGCTTCAGGCAGGGGCTCGCCAACTCTCGTTTCGGCCCTGACAATCCGCCAAGGGCCAATGTCTGCGCCGACGAAAGCAAATAATCGTGTATCCATTTCAATCTTTCATGTGTGAATGTTTTAACTCTTGCAGCTTCGAAGAACCTATCTGCCGATCCCGTGCTTGTGCATCATCGCCTCCGCGCAACTGCGACGACCGCCCGCAGCAATCACATTGAACTTTCGAATCGAAACTGCTGAACATGATCATATCTTAATCGCGCACAGGCGGCCACAGGCGGGCAGTATGAACCAGCGTCAGTATCCACACCGTTTCGCCGTCGATCTGATACACCAGGCGATAGCTTTCGTGCGGGATCAACTCGCGGGTCCCGGGAATCTTTCCCGGCTTGCCCAGCATGGGGTGCTGGATCAAGCGGGCGGCCGCGTCGCTGAAAATCTCATCCATCCGGGCCGCCGCGCGCGGATTGTCGGCTGCGATGTAGTCCCACACATCGGCACGGTCTTGCTGCGCTTCGGGCGTCCAAACAACCCTCACGCCTGGCTCGCCACACTGGCACGCCGTGCGGCGAATTCGGCCTCAACTTCATCGTTCGACCGCCCCAATCCAGCGCGCATCGAAGCCCGGCCGGCTTCGACCTTGCGGCGCAGGAACTCGTCGTACTCGCGCGACTCGCGCTGGCGCTGAACGAACTCGCGCATCAGCTCGCGCAGCACTTGCGACGCCGGGCGATGGGCCGCCTCGGCTTCGGCCATAAACTCGGCGCGCAACTCAGGCTCCAGCTTCATCGTGAAAACGGCTTGTTTTGACATGATCGGGGCCTCCTGCCACTTGATACTAACAAAGTATATACGCCGTCATTACTAAGCGCTATTCACAGAACGCTGCAAGGCGGGCGTGCGCTAGGCCAAGGCCTGTCGGAAAACATTTGTTTTTCGACAGGCCTTCAACGGTCCTCTGCACCAACCTCCGAGTGGCCGCAAAATTGTGCGGAAAACTCTGTCGCCAGACGCTACCATACGGAAACCTCGTCTTAATGGTTTTCCGCTTATGTTGGTAGGTTACATGCGCGTGTCGTCGGACTCCGACCGCCAGAGCACGAACTTGCAGCGCGATGCGCTGCTCGCCGTCGGCGTCGATGCGCGGCATCTGTTCGAGGATCATGCTTCCGGCGCGAAGGACGACCGCGCGGGCCTGGCGCGGGCGCTCGAATTCGTTCGCCCTGGCGACGTGTTGGTCGTGTGGAAGCTCGACCGGCTCGGCCGTTCGTTGTCGCACTTGCTCGCCATCGTGACCTCGCTCAAGAAAAAGCAGGTGGCGTTCCGCTCGCTGACGGAGAACCTGGATACCACGACGCCCTCGGGCGAGTTTCTGTTCCAGGTGTTCGGCGCGCTCGCGCAGTACGAACGCGCCTTGATCCAGGAACGTGTCGTCGCCGGTCTGGCTGCCGCCCGCAAACGCGGCCGGATCGGCGGCCGGCCGCAGGCGATCACCGGCGAGAAGCTGGAGGCCATCGTCGCTGCGCTCGATGGCGGCATGTCCAAGGCGGCGGTGTGCCGCAACTTCGGCGTCAAGCGAACCACGCTGATCGAGACCCTGGCACGGGTTGGTTGGACGGGCTCTCGTGGAGCGTCATCGCGATGACGACCAAGAGCGAACGATTGACCGTCCTGTCGGACGCCGAGCAGGAAGCCCTGTACGGCCTGCCGGACTTCGACGACGCCCAGCGGCTGGAATACTTGGCGTTGACTGAAACCGAACTGGCGCTCGCCAGCAGCCGGCCTGGTCTCCATGCCCAGGTCTATTGCATCTTGCAGATCGGTTACTTCAAGGCCAAGCATGCCTTCTTCCGCTTCGACTGGAGTGAGGTCGAGCACGATTGCGCCTTCGTGCTGAGCCGCTACTTCCACGGCGAGTCCTTCGAGCACAAGCCAATCTCCAAGCACGAGCACTACACCCAGCGCGAGTGGATTGCCGATCTGTTCGGCTACCGGCCGTGGGCGGCCGAGTTCCTGGCGCAGCTCGCGCAGCAGGCCGCGCAGACCGTGCGGCGCGACGTGATGCCGGGGTTCATCGCCGCCGAGCTGATCGTCTGGCTAAACGAGCACAAGATCATCCGGCCCGGCTATACCACCCTGCAAGAGCTGGTGAGCGAAGCCCTGTCCGCCGAGCGTCGGCGGCTGGCTGGCCTGCTGTCGGAAGTGTTGGACGAATCGGCCAAGGCCGCGCTGGGTCGGCTTCTAGTGCGTGACGACACCCTGTCGCAATTGGCGGCGCTCAAGCAGGACGCCAAGGACTTTGGCTGGCGTCAGATGGCCCGCGAACGCGAAAAGCGCGCCACGCTGGAGCCGCTGCACCGGATCGCCAAGGCGCTGCTGCCCAAGCTCGGCGTCTCGCAGCAGAATCTGCTGTACTACGCCAGCCTGGCGAACTTCTACACCGTCCACGATCTACGCAACCTGAAGGCCGATCAGACCTACCTCTACCTGCTTTGCTATGCCTGGGTGCGCTACCGGCAGCTTTCCGACAACCTGGTCGATGCGATGGCCTACCACATGAAGCAGTTGGAGGACGAAAGCAGTGCGGGCGCAAAGCAATCCTTTGTCGCCGAGCAGGTGCGCCGTCAGCAAGACACACCGCAGGTCGGCCGCCTGCTGTCGCTTTACATCGACGACAGCGTGCCCGATCCCACGCCGTTCGGCGATGTGCGCCAGCGCGCCTACAAAATCATGCCCCGCGATACGCTGCAAACCACCGCGCAGCGCATGAGCGTGAAGCCGGTGAGCAAGCTGGCTTTGCACTGGCAGGCGGTGGACGGCCTGGCTGAGCGCATCCGCCGCCATCTTCGGCCGCTGTATGTCGCGCTCGACCTCGCTGGCACTGATCCGGGCAGCCCGTGGCTCGTGGCGCTGGCCTGGGCCAAGGACGTGTTCGCCAAACAGCAGCGCCTATCGCAACGGCCGCTCGCCGAATGTCCAGCGGCCACGCTGCCGAAACGCTTGCGACCGTACCTGCTGACCTTCGATGCCGATGGCAAGCCGACGGACCTGCATGCCGACCGCTACGAGTTCTGGCTGTACCGCCAGGTCAGGAAGCGCTTCCAGTCGGGTGAACTCTACCTCGACGACAGCTTGCAGCACCGGCATTTTTCCGACGAGCTGGTTTCGCTGGATGAGAAGGCCGCCGTGCTGGCGCAGATCGACATCCCGTTCCTGCGGCAGCCACTCGATGCCCAGCTCGATGCGCTCGCGACCGAGCTGCGCGCTCAGTGGCTGGCCTTCAACCGCGAGCTGAAGCAGGGCAAGCTGACGCACCTAGAATACGACAAGGACACGCAGAAGCTGACATGGCGCAAGCCCAAGGGCGAGAACCAGAAGGCGCGCGAGAAGGCGTTCTACGAGCAACTGCCGTTCTGCGACGTGGCCGACGTGTTCCGCTTCGTCAACGGCCAGTGCCAGTTCCTGTCGGCGCTGACGCCTTTGCAGCCGCGCTATGCGAAGAAGGTCGCCGACGCCGACAGCCTGATGGCGGTCATCATCGCGCAGGCGATGAACCACGGCAACCAGGTCATGGCACGCACCAGCGACATCCCGTACCACGTGCTGGAGAGCGCCTACCAACAGTACCTGCGCCACGCAACGCTGCACGCGGCCAACGACTGCATCAGCAACGCCATCGCCGCGCTGCCGATCTTCCCGTACTACTCGTTCGACCTCGATGCACTGTACGGTGCCGTCGATGGTCAGAAATTCGGCGTCGAGCGGCCGACCGTGAAAGCGCGCCACTCGCGCAAATACTTTGGGCGCGGCAAGGGCGTGGTCGCCTACACGCTGCTGTGCAACCACGTGCCGCTCAACGGCTACCTGATCGGCGCGCACGATTACGAGGCCCATCACGTGTTCGACATCTGGTATCGCAACACGTCGGACATCGTGCCGACCGCGATCACCGGCGACATGCACAGCGTCAACAAGGCCAACTTCGCTATCCTGCACTGGTTCGGCCTGCGTTTCGAGCCGCGCTTCACCGACCTTGGCGATCAGTTGAAGGAACTCTACAGTGCCGACGATCCGGCGCTGTACGATCAGTGCCTGATCCGGCCGGCCGGGAGAATCGACCGCGATCTCATAGTCAGCGAGAAGCCGAACCTCGACCAGATTGTCGCCACGCTCGGACTGAAGGAGATGACGCAGGGCACGCTGATCCGCAAGCTATGCACCTACACCGCGCCGAACCCCACGCGGCGCGCGGTGTTCGAGTTCGACAAGCTCATCCGCAGCATCTACACGCTGCGCTACCTGCGCGATCCGCAACTGGAGCGCAACGTTCACCGCTCACAGAACCGCATCGAGTCCTATCACCAGCTACGCTCAACCATCGCCCAGGTCGGCGGCAAGAAGGAATTGACCGGGCGCACCGACATCGAAATTGAGATCAGCAACCAGTGCGCCAGGCTGATCGCCAACGCGGTCATCTTCTACAACTCGGCCATCCTCTCGCGGCTGCTGATGAAGTACGAGGCGAGCGGCAACGCCAAGGCGCACGCTCTCCTGACCCAGATATCGCCGGCGGCCTGGCGGCACATCCTGCTGAACGGGCATTACACCTTCCAGAGCGACGGCAAGATGATCGACCTGGATGCGCTCGTGGCGGGGCTGGAGCTGGGATGACGGAAATTTCGGCGGTTCTGGCTTAGAACCCCATTTAGGGTGCCGCTTTGGGTAGATGGTGCGGGCGGTCGGATTCGAACCGACACGTATTTCTACGGCGGATTTTGAAGTGAGTCGCGGCTTTCATCGGGCTGCTATTCCACGGATGACGGCGCTTCAAACAAGAACCCAAGGGTCAGCCGACACTCCTAGATGGCACTTGCCCGTTGAGACGGCCCGTCCGATGTGCACGCTATAGCCCGATATTACCGCATCCCTTCACGCGGCGGCTTCAAATCGGAAGATCTATCGCCTTCTATCTCCACAAGAGTAAAGAAGTGGAGATACGGTATGAGCGTTGCGCCGCATGTCGCCCGCAGGACAATTCGCCGGCATCAGCTACGAGAGATCGTGCCGCTTGCCGACAGCACAATCTACGACATGGAGCAGCGAGGAGAATTCCCGCAGCGCTTCTATCTCACCTCGCGTTGCGTCGTCTGGGATCTGGCAGAAGTCGAAGCTTGGCTTGACGCTCGACGCCGTGCCTCTCGGGCCAATGCTATCGAACGCGCTCCAAGCCCCGACGTGAGATTGCGCCGCTCTCGGCCTGTCAAACACTAGGCTCGAGCTCAAGCAGCTCCATCGTGGCCGGGAGCAGGGTCGGCACATACTTCCGACCCGCGACCCAAGCGTCCACCAGGTTGGACCACTCCTGCATCATATGCCGGCGCTGGTGCTCATACTCCGCCTTGTTGTAGACGCCACGCGAGGACCGTCCGTCCTCATGCGCCAAGCACTTCTCGATCCAGTCGCTGTTGAAGCCGAGTTCGTTCAACAAAGTGGACCCGGTGCGTCGAAGATCGTGAACAGTGAAGGGCTCAAGTGGCAGCCCCTCCTTTTTCGCTCTAGCGACCACGGCGGTCGTGATCCGGTTGAACGTCGCCCGCGACATTGGCGCGTCAGCGTCATATCGCGACGGAAGGACATAGCGCGAATTGCCGGCGCAGGTTTTCAACGCGATGAAGATGTCGATGGCCTGCTGAGACAGGTAGACGTTGTGTGCCTTCGACCGCTTCATTCTTTCCTTGGGTATCGACCAGACGGCGTTCTCAAAATCGACCTCATCCCAGGTGGCATCCTGGAGCTCGCTCTTCCTGACCATCGTCAGGAGGAAAAGCTTCATTCCCAACCGTATGGTCGGCAGTGTCGGCACATGCTCAAGCTGACCGAGCATGACGCGGATCTCCGCGGGCGATAGGGACCGATCCTTCGGCACGAAGGTCGCGATGGACGCAGGCCCAACCTCATCCGCTGGGTTGGCGACCTTCTCGCCATGCAGGATGGCGAATGCAAAGATCAGCTTCACGATATCGCGCACATGGACGGCCGTGGCTGGAGCGCCGCGATCCTTCACTTTCCCACACATCATACGGAGATCGTCCGGCGTGATCTCCGTTAGGAGCCTGTTTCGGAATGTCGGCAGAATGTCGCGCTCGTAGATGGAGCGCCGCATAGCCCGCGTGCTGTCCGCCATGCGCGACTCCTGGAACCACTTTTCGCCGAACTCGCCGAATCGCTTCGCCTCCTTCAGTCGCCGCTTGTCATGCTGCTTCTCTTGAGCAGGCGACCGCCCCTCTGAAATGGCCCGCTTCGCATCGATCAGCTTCTCGCGAGCCCTGGCAAGTGAGAGGCCGTCAGGGCCATATCGGCCGAGCGTCAGCGTCTCGCGCCGTCCGTTGAGTCGATAGTCGTACCGAAACACGATCGCCCCGGACGGCTGGACCACGACATACATACCGTCACGGTCACTCACCTTGTACAATTTCTTCTGTGCTTTCAGCGCCTTAATCGCTGTGTCCGTGAGCATGGAGACCTCCAAATCTGTCCAAAAACAGCAGAGAGGCACCGATTATACCGTCAGCCCAAAACTGGGGTCACTGAAAGTGAATTTCATTCGCTCTTTCAATGCCTTAAGGCCAAAAACTATACCGTCAGCAGCTCTCTTGGCCATGACGGTATAGCGAAATCTCTAACCGAACAAGTTCCCCCATACCGTCCACTATACCGTCAAACCGGAGCACTGTCCCTCGATAGATGGCGATAGACGATGACAGTTTTATCTTTGTTATTCAGATACTTATGCCGTACCCTGGCGTACAATCGGATACTGCCGGAGGGGCAAAAATCATTCCCACTCGATGGTGCCCGGCGGCTTCGACGTATAGTCGTAGACCACGCGGTTGATGCCCTTGACCTCGTTGATGATGCGCGTGGCGCAACGGCTGAGGAACTGCGCATCGAAGGGATAGATATCCGCGGTCATGCCATCGGTACTGGTCACCGCGCGCAGACCGCAGACGCTGTCATAGGTACGATAGTCGCCCATCACACCCACAGTCTTGACCGGCAGCAGGACCGCAAAGGCCTGCCAGATTGCGTCATAGAGACCCGCGTTGCGGATTTCCTCGAGGTAGATCGCATCGGCCTTGCGCAGGATATCGCACCGTTCCTTGGTCACCTCGCCCGGGATACGGATCGCGAGGCCCGGTCCGGGGAATGGATGACGACCGACGAAAACTTCGGGCAGGCCGAGCTCACGGCCAAGCGCGCGGACCTCGTCCTTGAACAGCTCGCGCAGCGGCTCGACCAGCTTCATGTTCATCCGCTCGGGCAGGCCGCCGACATTGTGGTGGCTCTTGATCGTGACCGAGGGCCCGCGGGTGAAGCTGACGCTTGCGATCACATCGGGGTAAAGTGTACCCTGGGCCAGGAAGTCGGCCCCGCCGATCTTCTTCGCTTCTTCCTCGAACACGTCGATGAAGGTCTTGCCGATGAACTTGCGCTTCTTCTCGGGGTCGGTCTCGCCTTCGAGACCGGAGAGGAACAGCTGTTCGGCATCCACATGGACCAGCGGGATATTATAGTGATCGCGGAACAGGGTAACGACCTGCTCAGCCTCGTTCATCCGCATTAGCCCGTGATCGACGAAAACGCAGGTCAGTTGGTCGCCGATCGCTTCGTGAATCAGGACCGCAGCCACCGCGCTATCGACCCCGCCCGACAGGCCACAGATGACCTTTCCATCACCGACTTGGGCGCGAATTTCCTCGATCTTGGTCTTGCGGAATTCGGCCATGGTCCAGTCGCCGGCGAGACCACAGACGTGGCGCACGAAATTGGCGAGCAGCTTGCCGCCATCGGGCGTGTGGACCACCTCGGGGTGGAATTGCGTGCCGTAAAACTTGCGCTCCTCGTCGGCGATGACCGCGAAAGGGGCGCCGTCCGAAGTGGCGACGATTTCGAAGCCGGGGGCGAACTGGGTGACCTTGTCGCCGTGGCTCATCCACACCTGGTGCCGCTCACCGACCTGCCACAATCCGTCGAACAGCGCGCAGCTCTTGGTCACGGTGATATAGGCACGGCCGAATTCGCCATCCCATTCACCGTCCTTGCCCGGCTCGACGCGCCCACCAAGCTGGTGGCTCATGACCTGCTGGCCATAGCAGATACCAAGGATCGGCACGCCCGCTTCGAACAGCATCTCTGGCGCGCGCGGGCTGCCATCTTCGGGCACTCCGGCGGGTGAGCCCGAAAGGATGATCCCCTTGGGCTTGAGTCGGTGGAAGGCCTCTTCCGCCATGGTGAAGGGCGCGATCTCGGAATAGACCCCAGCCTCGCGCACGCGGCGGGCGATGAGCTGGGTGACCTGGCTGCCGAAATCGACGATGAGGATGGAATCGGGAAGGTGCGCGTCGTCCATGGCGCCCCGTTAGGGGCAGCATGCCGTAGCTGTCCAGCATTGGCGGCCCCGAGCGGTGCATAGAAGTGAGGACACGCACCCGTACTGGATGCAAGGCCGGATCGCGCAGCGCCATTTGTGTTGCATGAAACGCAACACATCTCGATGTTTTCTCACTTTAGTTCGCGAACTGGAAATATTATTACAACATTCAGACGGAAGCGGTGACCTCCTCCCAGGATCGCTTCCGCCAAGACAGTCGGGCCCACGTACCCCCATGCGTCCGCCCGCACTGGCCTTCCTTGCCCCCGTGGCCCGCCCTTAGAGGCCCGCCGCCCGGACAAGGCGATATGGCAGCGAGTAGAGACGCGGCTGCCGGTTCACCTCTCCCCCTCCCCCCCGAACCGGCACCGCGTCTCGAACCCCGCAAGGCCCCAACAGGTGCGCAGTTCAATCGCGCCTCGCAGGGGACTGCGGGCAACAATAGGAAAGGACCGAGCCATGGCTCTCTTTGTGAACCGCCTGATCGTGCTGGTTCTTGCAACCAGCCTCAGCACCCTCATGCTGGGCCACACGATCGTCACCTGACGATCGAGCGCCCGCTAGTCGGGCAGCCCAAGTCGCGCCGCCATATCGCGCAGCTCCGTCTTCAGGAGCTTGCCGATATGGCTGCGTGGCATCTCTTCGATAACATGCAGTTGCGCGAGCCGCTGGGTCTTGCCCAGTCGCGCATTGACCGCTGAACGGATATCCTCGCAATCGCGCGCAACGCCCTTCAGCGTCACGAACCCGACCGGGGTTTCCCCCCAACGTTCCGACGGCACGCCGATAACCGCCGCCTCGACAACATCATCTTCCTTGGCGAGTTCATCTTCCAGGTCGACCGGGAAGATATTGAAGCCGCCCGAGATGATCATGTCCTTGGCGCGCCCGACCAGTTCGACGAAACCCTCTGCATCGACCCGGCCAATATCGCCCATGCGCTGCCATACTTCGCCCGTTTCGGGATCGGTCCAATAGCCTTCACGCGTCTTGTCGGGCTGGTTCTTGTAACCGATCATCATCGTTTGGCTGCGCCCGATCAGATTGCCGGGGGTTCCCGGCGGGACCGCGCGATCTTCGTCATCGAGCACCTTCAACTCGCTGCCCGGCGCTGGCCGCCCGACAGTATGCAGCTTGTCGGGGAATTTGTGCGCTTCGAGCAGGCAGACCACCCCGCCTTCGGTCATCGAATAGATTTCGATCAGCGCACCAGGCATCCGGTCGAGTACCTCGCGCTTGAGGTCGGCCGGGAAGGGCGCCGAGGTGCAATATTTGAGCTGCAGTGTCGACAGATCGAACTCGTCGAAATGCGGCTCCTGCATCAAGCGGCGGTACTGCACCGGGACCAGCATGGTCACGGTGGTGCGATCCTGCTGCGCATATTCGAGCCAGCGCAGCACATCAAACTTGCGCATCACCCGCACCATCCCGCCGGCCAGCAGCGGGGGTAGGAAGGCGACCATGGTGGTGTTCGAATAGAGCGGGGTCGACGCGAGGCTGCGCACCGGCATGCCCGCTTCGAGCCAGCTCGCCGCGCTGGTCGCGAACTGGCGCCAGCGCATCTGATGCGAATGGACGATGCCCTTGGGAATGCCTGTGGTGCCCGACGAATAAATGATGTTGAACGGATCCTTCGGGCCAGGCACGAACGCGGGAGCGCGCGTGCCCTCTGGTGCCATCCAGCCATCGAGATCTTCGTCGAGCACGATGCGAGTCATCCCGGGGAAGCAATCCTCGCCCAGTTCGGTCAGCTTGGCCCGATCGATGAAGATGTGTTTCGCCCCGGAATCGCTGGCCATGCCGGCAAGCTGTTCCGGGCTGGCGCTGGTCGTCAGCGGCGCCGCAACCCCGCCGGCGCGAACCGCGGCAAGAAACACCAGCGCATAGGGGATCGAGGAATAACCAAGGATCGCAACCGACTGGCCACGCTGCAGGCCATCCTCGATCAGCCGTGCGGCAATCCGTTCGACCCGGTCGCCCAGCTGCGCCCAGCTAAGCTCGCCAGCATCGTCGCGCATGGCGATCTCGCCACCCAAGGCGACGGCATTGGCCGCGAGGATTGCGGAAAAATCACCGAATGGCTCGGCAAGTACGGCGGCGGTCTGCATCTCTCCCATGCACCTATCCTTAGGGGGCGCGTCGAAGTTGTCGAGGGGGCAATCGCAGTCCGCCGACGTCACTGACGTCACGCTTGCTTCGCCCCCGCCCTTCGTTCAATTCGCGACCGGATGAGGAGAGACACCCGGACCATGCGCATACTGCCCATTCTTGCCCTGGCATTGTCGGCTACCACCACGCCGCTCCACGCCGAGGACTCCGACCAGCCGCGCATTCTCGCGATATTCGCACACCCGGACGATGAAACGGTGGCGGCACCTGCACTCGCGGACGCTGCAGCACGCGGGGCGCATGTCCGCATCGCCTATGCAACGCAGGGGGACCTTTCTGCTCCCGAAACCGACCTCACCCCCGGCCCCCAGATTTCCGCGCTGCGCAGCGAAGAGGCGCGTTGCGCCTCGCGTGCGCTTGGACTGGCCGATCCCGCCTTGCTCAATTTCGGCGATGGCCAGCTTGGCGCGATTGCCCGCCCGCCCTGGGCGCCTTTGCGCAGCCTCCAGGATCGCCTTTCTGCGCTGGTCGAAGAAGAACAACCCGACATCGTCATCACCTGGGGACCCGACGGCGGCTATGGCCATCCCGACCATCGGCTGGTTGGCGCCGTGGCCAGCCAGATTGTCGCAGCGCGAGAAACCGACCGCCCGCTCTTGCTCTATCCCGCAATGGCAAACGGCACGTTGCCGCCGATCCCGGAGCTGGTTGCAATGGGGTGGGCGGAAACTGCGCCGGATCTGCTGACCGTACGCGCCAGCTTTGCACCTGGATCCGTCGCCGCAGCGGCTGACGCCTTCGCATGCCACGTCAGCCAATATGACGCCGCCACGCGCGGGGCGCTGGTCCCGGCGCTCACCGCCAGCGTCTGGCAAGGCGGCGTGCCCTTCCGCCCCGCGCTCGAGCCGGCACGGGGCGAGGACTTGCTGGCACTGGAGCGTTAGTTCGCCAGCGTCTTAACCAGATCGTAGAGGTAGTCACGCGCGGTATAGATCCCGCGAATGTTGAGCCTTTCGTTGAGCCCGTGCACGCCGTTGCCGTCCGGGTCACCCCAGGCACTCGGAACGCCATAGGTCGGGATGCCCGCGCCACCGGTGTAAACCCCGTCGGTCGCCCCGGTCGACATTGCCGGCAGTACGGGGACTCCGGGGAAATATTTCGCGGCAAGCTTTTCCATCGGTCCGATCAGCTTGGGATCGAGCGGCGGGTTCACTGCCAGCGGCTTGTCGGTACGCGCGAAGGCGATCGAGATGCCATCGTCACCGATGACCCGCGCGAGTTCATCCTTGATTTCCGCCGGGGTGTGGCCAGGGAAGATGCGGCAGTTGACGTTGGCCTCCACCCGCTGCGGCAGCGCATTGGGCGCATGGCCGCCATCGATCAGCGTTGCGACACAAGTCGTGCGCAACAGCGAGTGGAGCATCTTGTCCTTGTCCACCACCGCCAGGGCTTCGGCATCGTCGATATTGGCGACAAGTGCCGCCATCGCCTTGCCGGTTTCATCGGGGCGCATCGCCGAAGCCTTGGTGAAGAAGGCCCGGGTGGTATCGTTGAACTCCGCCGGGAACTCATAGTTACCGATCTTCGATAGCGCCGCGGACATGCGATAGATTGCATTGTCGCGGACCGGCTGCGAGCTGTGCCCGCCGGGGTTGGTCGTGACCAGTTTGTAATCCTGGTAGACCTTTTCACCCACCTGGATCGTCTGGACCAGCAAATTGCCCTTGCCGTCGGTGCGCCCACCGCCGCCTTCGTTGAGCGCGAATTCGGCATCGATCAGGTCGCGCCTCTCGGCCGAGAGGTATTGCGCACCATTAAAGGCGGTATCGGTCTCTTCACCGCAAGTCAGTGCGATCTTTACGGTGCGCTTTGGATGGTATCCGTCCTGCGCAAAGCGAACCAGCGTATCGGCCCAGACGGCAGACATGAACTTGTCGTCCGCCACGCCGCGCGCATAGTAATAGCCGTCTTCCTCGATCATCTTGAAGGGTTCGCGCACCCAGTCCTCGCGCTTGGCTTCAACCACGTCGATGTGACCCAGCAGCAGCATGGGCTTGAGCGTCTTGGACTTGCCCTGCCAGACGACCACGATGCCACCATCCTTGGGATGTTCGGGAACCGAGAAGAGCGTGATGTCGGATTTGGGCACGCCTGCCGCTTCAAGCCGCGCGGCGAGCTGCGCCGAAGCCTGCGTGCAGGATCCGTTGGTAACCGTCGTGTTGGTTTCCACCAGCTCCTTGTAGAGATCGAAGAATTGCTGCTGATCGGGACGCAGGGGGCCCATGGGCTCGATCTTCATCTGGGCACCTGCCGGAACCGCCAAGGCCAATGCCGCTGCCGAAGCGAGGATACGTCCGATCATCTGTATTTCTCCAATGAATTGTCGCGGCGTTCCACGCCACGCTGGCAAGGTCGAGTCTTAATCGGCGTAGCGCCGCACGAGTTCGTAGAGGTAATCCCGGCCGAGCTGCACCGATCGCACCTCCATCCGTTCATTCAGACCATGCGCGCCATTGCCGTCGGGATCGCTCCACATGCCGGGCACGCCATAGGTCGGGATGCCGACGGCTCCGAGGAAAGTCGCATCGGTATAGCCATTGGCCATCTGCGTCACGAAAGGCACGCCGGGCCAGTATTTCGCCGCCAGTTCACGCATCGGATCGATCACCTTGGGATCGAGCGGAGGATTGGGCGGCGATGGCCGCTTGGGCGGAAGTATTGTGAAGCCGACCCCGGGATCAGCCACGACGCCCGCCAATTCATCCCGGACCGATTCGATGCTGTGGCCGGGGAAGATACGGCAATTGACGTAGGCCCCGGCGCGTTGCGGCAGCGCATTGCGCGCGTGCCCGGCATCGAGCATCGTCGCAACGCAGGTGGTCCGCAGGTTCGAATGAAGGAAGGGGTCGGTATTGACCACTTCCTCTGCCGCCGTGTCGCTCGGGTCCTTTGCCAGCGCGACCATGGCCTTGCCCATCTCGTCGCTGCGCCCGGACCCGGCCTGCAGGAAATAAGCACGCGTGGTGTCGGTGAACTCGAGCGGGAATTCATGACCTTCCAGCTTCACCAGCGCGTGGGCGAGCTGGTAGATCGCATTGTCAGGCCGGGGGACAGAGCTGTGGCCGCCGGGATTGCGCGTTTCCAGGAGGAAGGTGGCAAAGGTCTTTTCACCAACCTGGACCGCCTGCTCGACCACCTTTCCCTTGCCGTCGGTTGCCCCGCCACCACCCTCGTTCAGGGCGAATTCGGCATCGATCAGATCGCGCTTGTTGGCTGCAAGCCATTCCGCGCCATTGAAGGCACCGTTGGTCTCCTCTCCGCAGGTCAGTGCCAGCTTGAGCGCCCGCTTCGGTTGCTCACCCGCCTGGCGATATCGCATCAGCGTATCCGCCCAGATCGCCGCCAGCGCCTTCGTATCGGCAATACCGCGCGCGTAATAATAGCCATCTTCCTCGACCATCACGAAGGGGT
>NZ_JAYPTL010000067.1:0-15376 GCF_038133525.1 Erythrobacter sp.
CAATGACGCCTCGATCGTGCTGCCCGATGCCGATGTCGAAAAGGTCGCCGAGCAGCTGTTCTGGTCGAGCTTCACCAATGCCGGGCAGATCTGCGTCGCGGCGAAGCGCATCTACATCCATGAAGACATCTACGACGACCTGAGCAAGGCGATCGCCGAATATGCCAAGGGCGTGACCGTGGGTGACGGATCGCAGCAGGGCACGGGTGTCGGCCCGATCCAGAACAAGAAGCAGTTCGATCGCGTGTGCGAGCTGATCCAGGATGCCAAGGACAAGGGCTACAAGTTCCTGACCGGCGGCAATGTCGATCCTTCGGGCACCGGCTATTACGTGCCGATCACGATCCTCGACAATCCGCCCGAAGACGCGCGGATCGTGGCCGAGGAACAGTTCGGCCCGGTCATGCCGCTGATGAAGTTCTCGACCGTCGACGAGGTGATCGCGCGGGCCAACAACTCCGACTACGGGCTGGCCGGGGCGGTTTGGACCAAGGACGTCGACAAGGGCGTCGAGATTGCCGAGCAGCTCGAAACCGGCACGGTGTGGGTCAACGAGTTCCTCCATATCTCGCCGCTGGCCCCCTTCGGCGGGCACAAGCAGTCGGGCTTCGGCGCGGAATACGGGCTCGATGGCCTCAAGGAATTCACCTATCCGCAGGTGATCACGGTCAAGCGCAACGCGGCGGTCTGACGCCTAACCGAGCGCGCGCAGGGCAGCTTCGTCGTCCACATCGGCGAGGGTGCCCTGCGGTGCCGCGACCAGCTCTGCCGCGCCCAGCAAGGCGCGGGCGCCCTTGTCGCCGCTGGCAAGCACCAACCGGTCGAAATGCGTGCTGCCGAAAACGGCAGGCGGCATCGCAGCCGCGCCATCGGTAGAGGCGACCAGCGCCCCCTCTCCTCCTGGGCTTGCCCGTGTGAGCAAGGCGGCGAAATGGGCCTGGGTCACCAGCGGCATGTCGGCAAGCGCGATCAGCAGCTGATCGACCTCAGCCTCTCTGGCTAGCCGCCCCGCGAGGGCCACCGAAGTTCCCATGCCCTGCGCGGCATCCACGTTCAGGATCGGCTCGAAACCCGTCTCCACCCAGCCGGGAACGCAGGGATGCCCCGGATCGGAGACGATTACCCAGCGATGGGCGAAGGCGAACCGCGCCAGGGTGTCGGCGGCGTGCAGGCCCAGCATTCTGCCACGGAAACCCGCCGCCAGCTTGTCGCCGCCGAACCGGCGCGATTGCCCGGCGGCGAGCAGCGTCACCGCAAGGCGCGGGGCGTCACCCAAGCCCGGCCTCGAAGGGGGTGTCCTGATAGGCCTTGACGATCTCCGCCAGCGCCGAAAGCGCCAGCGTGTCGGGATCGCGCGAGGAATGGAACATACCGATCGGTGCGTGGATGCTGGCGACCTGCCGTTCCGTCATGCCCGCCTGCGCCAGTGCCTCGCAGCGCAGTGCGTGGGCGCGGCGCCCACCCATCGCCCCGAAGTAGAAATGCGGCAGCGCCAGCGCGCGCAGCATCAGCGCCAGTTCCCAGTCGTGATCGTGGAAAAGGAAGACGAAGGCGGTCCAGTGGTCGCCGTGCAGCCCGTCGGTCTCGGTGGTGCGGGTAAGCTGGCTGGCCGCCAGCCCTTCGCCGGCAAGCGCGGCCACCAGATCGCCGTCGGGCGACAGGACTTCGACCTCGAGATCCATGGTCCGGGACAGGCGGGCGAGCGCGGAAACACCCGCGCCATGGCCGACCAGCACCAGTCGCGGCTGCGGCCAGTGCCCGAAGCGCCCGCAGCCGCTGGCAAAATCGAAGGCGGGGCTGGCCCAAGCCGCTTCGAAGGTTGCGCCATCGGGCGTGATCGCGATCGAGAACGGCCTGCGTGCGGCCACCGCAGCCAGGCTGGCCTCTACCAGCGCTGTGTCGGCAAGCGGCTGGAAATGGATATCGAGCCCGCCGCCGCAGGGCAGGCGAATATCGAGATAGGGCGAGCCCGCGCCGAAGCGCACGATCCGCGGCGCACCTTCGTCAAGCGCGGCCAGCGCCTCGGCCACCACTGCGTTCTCGATGCACCCGCCCGATAGCGAGCCGTTGAAGCTGCCGTCCTCGCACACGCCCATATGCGTGCCGGGATTGCGCATCGAACTGCCTTCGACCGCCAGTACGGTGACCAGCACGCAGTGCTGGCCCTGGCCGAGTTTCCCCGCAAGGAAGCGAAATACGCGCGGGGAATCCATCGGGGGTCTATCCGGTGATCCCGGTGAGATAGGCGATGATCGCGGCGCGCTTGGCTTCGTCGCTCACCGCGCCTGCGGCCATCGAGGTGCCGGGCACCTTGGCAGCGGGATTGGCGATGAATGCGTCAAGTTCCGCTTCGCTCCAGGTGATGCCCGATCCCTTCATGGCGTCCGAATAGGCAAAACCGGCCAGCGTGCCGGCCTTGCGCCCGACCACCCCGGCGAGATTGGGCCCGACGCCCGAAGCGCCGCCCGGTTCGATCGAATGGCAGGCCGCGCAGGCGGCGAAAGCGGCCTTGCCCGCCGCAGCCGGGTCGGCAGCCGCGCCGTCGGATGTGGCTGCCTCAGAAGGAGCGGCCACGGGGGCTCCGGGCTCGCGCACCACGATCTGTTCGACCGGCGGTTCGGGATCTGATCCGCAGGCCGCGAGTGCCAGTGCGAGGGTCAGGACCAGGGGACGGGCGAGAGTATACTTGTGCATGCACCGAATCTCCTCTGCGCTCAGGCGAACTGCTTGGCGAAGGGCATTTCGCGCAACCGCTTGCCCGTTGCGGCGAAGATCGCATTGGCCAGCGCCGGGGCGACCGGGGGCAGGCCCGGCTCGCCCGCCCCGCCCAGCGTCACGTGATCGCCATTGATGATCTCCACCGCGATGGCCGGACATTCGTTCATCCGCAGCATCTTGTAGTCGTGGAAATTGCTCTGTTCGACTGCGCCATCCTTGAGCGATATCTCGCCATAAAGCGCGGCGGTCAGGCCATAGACGATGCCGCCTTCCATCTGGTTGCGGAAACCGTCGGGGTTCACCGCGAAGCCCGGATCGGCCGCGCACCACACCGTGACCAGCCTGGGCGATCCCGAAGTCATGTCGACTTCAACCACCTCGGCCACGATGGTGCCGAAGGATTCGACCAGCGCCACGCCCTTGCCGTGGCCTTCGGGGGTGTTGCCCCAGTCGGCCATGGCGGCGACCTTCTCCAGCACCGCCTTGTGGCGCGGCGACTGGCCCAGCATTCCCAGCCGGAATTCGACCGGATCCTTACCAGCGGCGCCAGCGGCTTCATCGATGAAGCTTTCGATGAAGAAACCCTGCTGCCCATGGTCGACCGATCGCAGCGAAGCGAAGGGTAGGAGCAGTTCGGCCTCGGCCACGCGGATCGACTTGTTGGGGATGTCGTAGAAGGCGCAATCGAACGACCCCGGCGGGTCGTGCCGCTGGGTGAACACATTGTTGTAGGCCACCAGCTTGCCGTTCTGGTCCAGCCCGCCCTTGAAGCGGCTGATATCGGCGCAGCGGAACAGGCCCTTTTGCGTATCTTCCTCGCGCGACCAGATCATCTTGACCGGATAGCCGGTCGCCGCGCCAATCCGCGCGGCCATGGTCACGTAATCGGTTTCGAGCCGTCGCCCGAAGCCCCCGCCCAGTAGCGGGTGGTGGATGGTCACATCGTCGGTGCTCAGCCCGGTGGCCTTGGCTGCTGCGGTGCGCGCCATCAGCGGCACCTGCGTGCTGGTCCAGACATCGCACTTGCCGTCACGTACCCATACCGTGGCGTTCATCGGTTCGAGCGGGGAATGCGCGAGATAGGGTGCGCGATATTCGACCTCTACCTTGGTCGCAGCGCTGCCGAATGCCTCCACCGCATCGCCATTGCTGGCCGCCTTGTCGCCGCCGTCATCACCGGCTTCGTCGAGCGCGGCGGTGAAGCGGGCATATTGGTCGTCGCTGGTGCGGATCGTACTCTCGGGTTCGCTGTATTCGGCGGTGATGAGGTTCAGCGCCTGCTGCGCCTGCCAGTACCCATCGGCCACCACTGCGATGAAATCGCCCATGTTGAGGATCTGCAGCACGCCGGGCATGCCTTCGGCCTGTTCCGCCTTCATCGAGGTCACGCGTGTCCCCGGAACCGGTACGCGGCGCACCGCGGCGTAGCTGAGTTGCTGGTCGGGCACGACTGCGTCGATCCCGAAGCTGGCCGAGCCATCGACCTTTGACGGAATATCGAGCCGCGGCGCGTCGGTGCCCATCAGGCGATAGGCCTTGGGCTGCTTGAGCGGCGGGGTCTGCGGCATGTCCTGTTCGGCGGCAGCTGCGGCGAATTCGGCATAGGGGGCCGATTTGCCCGATGCGGCGTGGCTCAGCATGCTGTTGGCAGTCGTGATCTCACTGGCCGGGACGCCCCAGCTCTTCGCCGCTGCGGCGACCAGCATGTGCCGCGCGGCTGCACCCGCGATGCGCATCGTGTGCTGGCCGGTCGACCGGACCGAGGAACTGCCGCCGGTGATCATGGCGTCGGCCAGTCGCCCGATATTGGTGAACAGCCCGTTCCAGGTCGGCTCGAGCCAGTCGGGTGCGTCGACCGTGCCCGGTGCGACGAACAGCCGCGCGGTGTCGGTGACGATGTAATTGCCGTCTGCTGGCGCCTGCATCACCCGCACCATGGACCAGTCGGCGTCAAGCTCGTCCGCCAGCATCTGGGCCAGCGCTGAATGCGCGCCCTGGCCCATCTCGCAATGCGGGACGATCGCAGTAGCGACATTGTTGGCGTCGATCTTGAGCCAACTGTTGATCAGCTGTTCGCCTTCGCCATTGGCGACGATCGGGCCAAGCTTGCCGACCGGGTTGCCCGGGCGCACGCCGACGCCGATCAGCAATGCGCCGCCGGTAAGGACACCCGCGCCGATGAAGCCGCGGCGGGTCCATTTGGCCGCGCGGCTACGCTGCGGCTTGGGATTGTCGGCATTGTCCATCACGCAGCCTCCTCGGTCGAGGTGGGTTCGATCCCGGCGGCGACCTTGATCGCGCGGCGGATGCGGACATAGGTGCCGCAACGGCAGATATTGCCCGACATGGCGGCGTCGATCTGTTCGTCGGTGGGGCGCGGATTGTCGCGCAGCAGTGCAGTGGCCGCCATGATCTGGCCCGACTGGCAATAGCCGCATTGCGGTACCTGTTCGCTGATCCAGGCCTGCTGGATCCGGCTCAATTCGCCATCGGGTCCGGCGATACCTTCGATGGTTGTGATCGCCTTGCCCTCGGCCTCCGACACAGGCGTCGAGCAGCTGCGGATCGGCTGGCCATCGAGGTGCACGGTACAGGCCCCGCATTGGGCGATGCCGCAACCGAACTTGGTCCCGGTCATGCCCAGTTTTTCGCGAATGACCCACAGGATCGGCGTGGCCGAATCGGCTTCTACCGTGGTCGGTTTGCCGTTGATCGTGAAGCTAACCATTGCGATTGCGCACCCTCTGTCGAAATGTTCTTGTGTAGAATGGGCGAGCGCAAACCAGTTGTCCACCGCAACCGATCTTCGAGGTCAAATTTGAAGCCGAGTTCCGTGGGTTAGCTTTCCCACGTGGGCCTTTCGAAGGTGACCAGTTCGGCGATCTCGCGCGATTGCGGGCCGATGGTCAGGGCATTTGCCACGCCGGGCAGGACGGCGACCGAGAAGATCTCGCCAATCGCGCCTTCGAGATAGAACCACTGTTCGAGCGCGCCCGTTTCCAGCGAGACGACGGCAATGCCGCAGCGCGCCTCCTCGCCGCGTTGCGCCAGTGTTTCGTCCAGCGCCAGGCCTTCGAAGCGCCCATCACGCGGTTTCGACAGTCCGATGAGTGCATGATTGCCGAACAGCGCCAGCCCGCGCAGGAAGCCGGGCTGGAAGCACAGGGGATCGAACCGGCCACTATCGAGATCGATCCGGCCCAGTTCCCCTGTGCCCGAATTGAGCACCCACAGCTCCCCCTCGTGCCAGCGGGGCGAATGCGGCATGGACAGGCCCTGCGCCACGATTCGGTCGCTGGCGATGTCGATCACCATCCCGCCGTCGCGCCGGTGTGGGCGCCAGCCATCCTTCACGTCCGATCGGGCCACGGCGGTGACGTAGCGAGGTTGGCCATCGACCATGGCGAGGCCGTTGAGGTGGCAACGATCCTCGGGCGCCAACACGCTGATGAAATCGGGCTTCCACAGGGGGCGGAAACTGTGTGTCAGGCTGGGTTCGCACAGGCAGGAATAGCGCGTGTTGACCACCACCACGCCGCCATCGGCGCGGATGCCCAGCTCATGGAAATCGATGTTGCCCATCACTTGCATGTTGCGCGGGATATAGAGCCGGTCATGCTTGCCATTGGCGCGTTCGTTGGGGGCGAGGACGTTTTCGAGCCGGACGAGCTGGGTCAGCGTGCCCAGGTAGATCCGCTGCGCATCGCCGACCACGCCCATCGCCTGCGGATAGAACGCCTCGTGCACCGCCAGCTTGCCGTCGGGCGAATGGCCGACGAGGTAGAGGTAGCCTGACTGGTAGGAAGTGAAGGCGAGCGAGATGCCGGCTTGGGCGAGATAGTCGGCAAGCCCGGGCGAGAAGTCGAGCGTCACCTTCGGCGGTTCGCCTGATGGCGGCGGGGGCGGCGCTGCGGTCTCGCTCATCGCGCCAAGGCCTAGCGCGTCATGCAGCGCGGCGCCAGTCAGGCGGGCGCGTAGTCGGGGAAGTTGGTAGCGCAGGCTGCAAGCATCGCGCGCACCGCCTGCGGATCGCCCGCGGCAAGCCCCGGTGGCGGGGGCTGCATCTTCGCCTGCGGGGGGAAGGTGCCGTAACCCGCGAAAAGGCAATGCCAGCTCATGGTCGCATAATGCGGCGCGCCGTCATGCTGCTGGTTGTTGAGCTGGGTGATGTCCTCGTGGGTGAACCAGGCGGTCATCATCGCCTTGAGGTTATCAGACAGCGCATGGTTCGCCGCATTGTCGCGCCAGTACTGCGCGTCGCTGCGCTGGTTGAGCCGGTAATGTGCCACGATGTAGTC
The DNA here is from genome assembly GCF_038133525.1 of Erythrobacter sp. Taxonomy (GTDB): domain Bacteria; phylum Pseudomonadota; class Alphaproteobacteria; order Sphingomonadales; family Sphingomonadaceae; genus Qipengyuania. The sequence continues at coordinate 7,017 of NZ_JAYPTL010000067.1, forward strand.
GCGGATACCCTCATACTTCGCGGCGATGCGGCGATTGAAGGTCTCGCGGTGTTGCGCGGAGAAACCGCCGCCCTCATAGGCCTTGGCGAAGTCGAGCGCGGTGGCGATCACGATATGCAGCGCCGTTGCTTCGAGCGGCTCGATGAAGCCCTGCGACAGGCCCACCGCCAGGCAGTTGCGCGTCCAGCTGTCCTCGACCCGCCCGACTCGCATTTGCAGGAACCGCGCATCGCCTTCGTCGACCATCCCGATCGCCGCGCGGAGTTCGGCCTCGGCCTCTTCGTCGGAGATGTATTTCGACGAATAGACATAGCCGTTGCCGACCCGCGAGGTCAGCGGGATCGACCAGCGCCAGCCAGCCGCCATGGCAATACTGTCGGTCTGCGGCTTGATCGGCTGGCGATGCGCGGTCGGCATCACCACGGCGCGATCGTTGAACAGGTTGTCGGCGAAAGGCAGGAAGCGCACACCGAGCTTCTGTTGGGCGATGATCGAACGGAAGCCCGAACAATCGACGAAAAGGTCGCCCTCGATACGTTCGCCGCCTTCGCACAGCAGCGCAGCCACATTGCCCTCTACGTCGATCTCTACATCGACTACGCGAAGCTGTGCGTGGACTACATCGCGCGCAACCGCCCATTCGCGCAGGAATCCGCCCAGCCTGTGCGCGTCGAAGTGATAGCCATAGCTCGGTGCGAAGGGGAAATTATCGTTGGGTTGCGGTGCCTTGCGCGCTTCGGCCAGCGTCTCGGCCAGGAACCAGTCGTCCGGATGCGCGGGCACGTCCACGCCCCGTCGCCGCAAGGCGCAATTGCGCAGGAACTGCGGTTCGGTGTGCAGGTCGACCGGGCCGGGGAAGGGGTGGAAATAGCTCTCGCAGCCCGCCTGCTCGCTCCAGCCGGTGAAGCGGATGCCCAGCTTGAAGGTCGCGTCGCAGGCCGCCATCCACTCGGCCTCGGCGATGCCGAGGTGGTCGAAAAAGGCCTTGAGCTGCGGGGTTGACCCTTCGCCAACCCCAATGATCCCGATCTCGGGGCTTTCGACCACCGTGACCGATCCACCCCGTGTACCCCATTCCCTGTGCAGCAGGCAGGCGGTGATCCAGCCTGCGCTGCCGCCGCCGAGCACGACGACGCGGGGAGGTGTGGGAGTGCTCACCGCTTGAGCGGTATCAGCCGCACTGCAAATCCGCCACCCGGTGCCATGCGCAGATCGAGCGTATCGGCTGCGGTGACGCGCTTTCCCTCGATGACGATGTCGAACCGCGCCTCGCCTTCCCAATTTGCGGAAGGTCCATCGCGATAGATCTGGGCGCGGTAAGTCCTATCCGGATCGAGGAATGCCAACGAGACCCGGCTGTCGCGACCCTGCTCGTCGGCCACCCCGCCGAGATACCAGTCGGAGCTGTTCCGGTCCTTGCGCGCGGTGATCACGTAGTCGCCCACCTGCGCATCGAGCACGCGGCTTTCCGCCCAGTCGGCGGGCACATCCTTGATGAACTGGAAGGCCTTGGGATACTTCGCGTAATTCTCAGGCAGGTCGGCCGCCATCTGGATCGGCGAATAGACCACCACATATTCCGCCAGTGCCCGCGCCTGTGTCATCTGCAGCGGCTGCCCGCGGCCCTCCAGGCTGAGGACACCGGGGGTGTAATCCATCGGGCCTGCCAGCATGCGGGTGAAGGCCAGCGTCGGGATATGGCTCGGCCCGTTAGGCGGTACGCCCCAGGCATTGAATTCCATGCCCCGCGCGCCCTCGCGGGCGACCCAGTTCGGATAGGTCCGCCGCAAGCCGGTGTCCTTGACCGGTTCGTGCGCGTTGATCGCAATGTGCCGCTTTGCCGCCGCGGTCACGACCTTCAAGTGGTGGCGCTGCATCACCTGGCTTTCGGTGCATTCGCGCGTCTCGCTGCCATCCGCATGGACATAGCGCAGGTTGCAGGCATCGGTGACGTAGCCCGTCTTGATGGTCTTCACGCCGTGCTGGGCCATCAGGTCGAGCCCGGCTTCGAGCTGCGCCTCGTAATTGCCGATGTCGCCCGAGGTTTCGTGGTGGCCAATGATCGGCACGCCCTTCTTCGCAGCGTAGCGCGCCAGCTCGTCGAAATCATAGTCGGGATAGGGCTGAGTGAAACTGAACAGCGACCCATTGAAGAACCAGTCGCCATCCCAACCGACGTTCCAGCCTTCGACCAGCACGCCTTCGAAGCCGTTCTTCGCGGCGAAATCGATGTAGCGTTTGACGTTGGCGGTGGTCGCGCCGTGGATCGGGCCCGATCCCCAGCTCTCTACCGCGAGATGCATGCCCCACCACACGCCGACATATTTGTGCGGCTTGAACCAGCTCACGTCGCCCAGCTTGTTGGGTTCATTGAGGTTGAGTTCGATGTTGCTCATCGCCAGCCCGGCAGCATCGTCCGAGATCAGGATCGTGCGCCATGGGGTGGCAAAGGGTACATCGCGCACGGCACGCGCTGCGCCGCTTCCGGTGGGGGCCAGCGTGGCGCGGAAGTTGGTACCGGTCGTGCGCTTGACCCACATGCCGGCGAAATCCACCAGCGCGGCTTCGTGCAGTGCGATGTGCGTGCCGTCAGTCGTGCGGAAGGTCAGCGGTGTGTGCGCGACCGAAACGCCCGAGATCGGCGTTTCTTCATAGAGGTATTCGTAGCGGTTCCACTCGCCACCAGGGATCCACCAGGCGGTCCCATCCTGCGCGATATTGAACTCGGTCAGTTCCTCCGCGATCCGCACGGTCTGGCCCATGCTCGCGTCGTCGAACATGTAGCGGAAACCGATGCCATCATTGAATACGCGGAAAACCACGCCAAACTTGCGCTTCGCATCGCTCAGTTCTTCGAAGCGAACGGTCAGTTCGTTGTGATTGTCGCGGACGAAGCGCTGCTCGCCCCAGGGCTGTTCCCAGGTTTCGTCATGGCTCGCGCGGCTGCTCCCGACCACGGCAAGGCGACGTTCCAGCTTGTCCTGATCGGTCAGCAGGAAACCGAGGCGACTGTCGGTGATGACTGGCTTGTCGTCCCTCTCGACGCGGTAGAATGGCCGCCCTTCACCGTTTACGTCGACGGTAATGGTCAGGTGACCATCGGGCGAACTGACGGTCTCTCCGGCGAGCGCCGTCGGTGCGGTGGCCAGCAGGAGGGCCGCAAGGAGCAAACGGAAGAACGTCATAGTTCGAGGACCAATGCAGCGAAGGGAGGAAGGGAGGTCGGGCTCGCACCGTTGACGGCGGCGATCACAGCTCCGGGCTGCAATTCCGACGGAATTACCAATGTCGCGGCGCCCAAGTTGAACAGGCATCGGACCGCTTGTCCATCGCTCTGCCGCTCGATCAGGAAGACTCCGTCGACTTGCGTGCAGCGGGTCACCGCCCCGTGATGCAGCGCCGGATTGGCGTTGCGCAGCGCCAGCATTGCGCGGGTGTGGTTGAGCAGCGAACCCTTATCGGCTTCCTGTCGGTCGACCGCACGGGTGAGGTTGTCTTCACCCACCGGTAGCCATGGTTCGCCGATGGTGAATCCGGCGTGCTTGGCATCGGCTTGCCAGGGCATCGGCGTGCGCGCGCCGTCGCGGCTCAATGTCAGCGGCCAATTGGCGATCGCTTCGGGGTCGTGGAGCTGCTCGAACGGGATATCGACCTGGGTGAGGCCCAGCTCCTCGCCGTAGTAGAGGATGATATTGCCGCGCAGGCAGGCGAGCAGCAGCATCTTGAGGCGCGCAGCGGGGGCGTGCTGGTCTGCGCTCCACCAGCGGCTGATCGCACGCGGGGCGTCGTGGTTTTCGAACGCCCAGCTCGGCCAACCTATGCCTTCCTCGTCTGGCCATTGTGCCAATGCGGCCGAGATCGCGCCAGGCGTCAGCTTGTCAGCATAAAGGAAGTTGAAGCCATAGGCCGAATTAAGATGCGTATTTCCCGCGGTGAAGGCCTTCATCTCGGCCTCCGCTTCGTCCCCGCCGACTTCTGCCACCGTGAACACCGCATCGTATTCGTCGGTCAGTTCGCGGATCCGCGCGATGAACGCCGGGATATCGGGGTGCGACTGGTTGTACTTCTTCAGCTGGAAATCGAATGGCCGACTGCGCGGGCGATCGCTGGCGGGGGCCGGCGGATTGTCGCGTAATTCGGGATCATGCATGGCGAAATTGAGCGCGTCGATCCGGTAACCGTCGACGCCCCGGTCCAGCCAGAAGCGCATCACATCCAGCACCGCGTCCTGGACTGCCCGGTTGTGCAGGTTGAGCTGCGGCTGCGAGCTCAGGAAGTTGTGCATGTAATACTGGCCGCGCCGGGCATCCCACGTCCAGGCGGGCCCCCCGAATACCGATTGCCAGTTGGATGGTGGCGACCCGTCGGGCTTGGCATCCGCCCAGACATACCAGTCGTTCTTTGGATTGGTGCGGTCCGAACGGCTTTCGGCGAACCAGGCGTGTTCGTCCGACGTATGCGAAAAGACCTGATCGATCAGGACTTTCAGTCCGAGCTCGTGCGCGCGCGCGGCCAATGCGTCGAAATCGGACAGCGTGCCGAAGATCGGATCGACGTCGCAATAATCGGCGACGTCATAACCGAAGTCCTTCATCGGCGAGACGAAGAAGGGCGAGATCCATATGGCGTCCACGCCAAGCGAAGCGACATGCGGCAGGCGCTGCGTGATGCCGGGCAGGTCGCCAATTCCGTCGCCGTTCGAATCCTGGAAGCTGCGCGGATAGATCTGGTAGATCGCCGCGCCCTTCCACCACGGCAGGGCAGCACTTTCATCGGCGACCTGGGCGATCGCGGCTTGGCGGTTCATTCAATTGTCTCCGAAACTCGGCAGAGTGCCCAACCGAAGGCGGGCAGGGTAAATGCGGCGCTGCCCGGCGCGGTAACCTGGGCGGGGCAGGCGCCGGATAGGGTCTCGAGGCCGCGTGCGCCATAGCCAAGGGCTACGTTGACATCACGCGGTGCGCTGCCGGTGTTGAACACGGCGAGATATTCGGTGCCGTCGACGGGATCGAACCGGCTTACCGCGAAGATGCCGGGACCTTGTTCATAGTGGCGGACCACTTGCTTGCCACGGGTGAGTGCGGGGTGGTTCCTGCGGATCGCGCTGAATTCCGCGATCAGCGCGAAAAGCGGATGGCTCTCGTCGAAATTGCTGGCCGCTGTGGTCGCGTCGGTGCCGATCAGGTCGTTGTCGTTATAGACCGCGGTCTTCGACGGCATCATGTCCTCACGGGCAAGCTGGTCGCCGCCGTCGCCGACGAAGCCCTGCTCGTCACCGTAATAGATGACCGGTGCACCGCGCAGGCTGAGCATCATCGCATGGCCAAGCATCACACGCTGGAACAGTTCTTCCTGCGAGATATCGGGCTTGTCGGCTTTGATGAGGGTCGAAAAGCGACCCATGTCGTGATTGCCAAGGAAGGTCGGCAGGTTGCGCGCTGCGTCCTCGCCACCTTCGTAGAGCACGTCGCCGTCGAACATGTGCGCCAGGACGACGGTACCCTGGTCGCGACCCAGCAATTCGCGCATCGCCGCCTGGAAAGCGAAGTCGAGCACCGCAGGCAGTTTGTCGCGGCGGGTGTACTGGGCAATGTAGCCGCTGTCGGGCACGTCCTTGTAGACTTCGCCGAACATGGTGAAGTTGGGGATGCCGTTTTCATACGCGACCTTTTCGATCGCCGGGACGAATGCCTGCCAGAAGCCGGGATCGACGTGGCGGGCAGTGTCGATCCGGAAGCCGTCGATCCCGAAATCGCGCACCCAGCCCGAGAAGATCTCGATCATTCCCGCGCGGACACGCGGGTGTTCGGTAAACAGGTCGTCGAGCCCGGCAAAATCGCCGAACCGGCTATCCTCGCCGGTGAAGCTGCTGTTTCCGCGGTTGTGGTAGTAGATCGGGTCGTTGAGCCAGGCGGGAACCTTCACGTCCTTCTCGGATGCCGGAACGACCGGTCGATAGGCGTATCCCGCATCGGTGAGTTTCGCGAAGTTCGCTTCCGAGCTGTCTTCGTCTCCCATGAAGCCGGGATTGGTCGGCTGACCATCGGGTTTGCCGCGGGTCGAATAGGGATAGTCAGCTTTGCTGCGATATTCGAAGTTGGTCTCCGCGCCGTCGGAATAGGTGATGACGTCGGCAGTGTGGTTGGTGATGATGTCCATATAGACCTTCATCCCGCGCGCATGGGCCGCGTCGACGAAGGCCTTGAATTCGTCCCGGCTGCCGAAATGGCTGTCGGGGCGGGTGAAGTCGGTCACCCAATAGCCGTGGTATCCGGCACTCTCATCGCCTGCCGGGCCTTGTACCGGCTTGTTCTGGAAGATCGGTGCGAACCAGATCGCGGTGATGCCGAGCTTCTCGAGGTAGTCGAGCCTGCTGGTCAGGCCCTTCAGATCCCCGCCATGATAGAAGCCCTTGGCGGACGGGTCGAAGCCGGTCTTCAGACGATCGCCGCGAAAACCGCCCTTGTCGTTCGACGGATCGCCGTTCTCGAACCGGTCGGGCAGCACGAAATAGACGACCTCTTCCGAAGGAAGCCGATCGCGCATGGCTGCCTTTGCCCCGTCGGACGGCGGCTCGGCATAGGCCAAGGACGCCATGCCAAGAGCCAGAAGGGGCAGGACGGATCGGATCATGCGGGCACTCCCTGGGGATTGGTTGTCTTGAGCATGGTTTGCACAAACTGGAGATGTGTCGGCATCCGCCGCACTTCTTCGACGAGCATGGCTTCGGTTCCGTCGAGCAACTGCCGCAGGTCGCCTTCCGGCATTGCATCGGCAAGCGGATTGTAACCACGCGCTTCGACACCCTGACCGACCAGGACCTGGAACCAGCCAACTTCTGTGAACAGTTCTTCGTGCTCGCGATGAATGAAGCCGCTTGCTTGCCACTGGGCGATCTTGGCGTTGAGCGTGTCGGGCAGGTCCATTGCCCGTACGCCATCCCAGAAGACTTCGCCCTCGCGCGCATTGGCGTGATAATGCAGGATCAGGAAATCGCGGATGCGGGCCCATTCGAACGCGCATTGCGCGTTGAACCAGTCGACCAGGGCAGGATCGGGCTTGCCCGACGGCAAGACGCTCAGGAATCGGCTGATGGTCGACTGGATAAGGTGGATCGAGGTCGATTCCATCGGTTCGAGGAATCCGGCGGAAAGGCCGATGGCCAGGCAATTGCCACGCCACATTTCCCGCCGGACGCCGGTGGTAAAACCGATGGGGCGCGGATCGGCGAGGGGTGCACCGTCAAGATTGCCGAGGAGCGTTTCGGCCGCCTCGTCATCGCTCAAATGCGCACTCGAATAGACCAGCCCATTGCCGATGCGGTGCTGCAACGGGATCCGCCACTGCCATCCAGCCTTACGCGCAATGGCGCGCGTATAGGGCGTGAAATCCCCGCCATTCGCGCAGGGGACGGCGAGCGCACGGTCACACCGCAGCCACCGGGTCCAGTCCTCATAGCCCGTGTCGAGCGTCTGCCCGATAAGAAGGGCGCGAAAGCCCGTGCAGTCGAAGAAGAAATCACCCTCGATGGTGCGTTCGCCATCGAGCTGCAGTGATGTGATTGCCCCGCTCTCGCCATCGCGCGCGACATTCTCGATCAACCCTTCATGGCGCACCACCCCGCGCGCCTCGGCAAAGCGGCGTAGGTGGGCGGCGTAGAGCCCCGCATCGAAGTGATAGGCGTAAGGCATCTCGGGAGCGCCGGGGGCCCGGCGCCTGCGCTGCATGCACAGTGTGCGGGCGGCGAGTTCGTTGAGTGAATAGCGCATCAACGGCTTGGCGAAGCCGAGTTGCTTTGCGCGCAGCCAATAGTGCTGGAACGGAAGCAGCCCCGCGCGTCGGCCGATTGCACCGAAGGCGTGCATGTAGGCCTCGCCTTCGCGCAGCCAGCCATCGAACTCGATGCCAAGCTTGAAGGTCGCCTTGGTCTCGCGAACGAACTCGGCCTCGTCGAGGCCCAGCGCGCCATTGAACAGGTGAATCTGGGGAATGGTCGCTTCGCCGACGCCGACAGTTCCGATGGCGTCGCTTTCGACCAGTGTGATTTCGGTGCCGGGAGGGGCAAATCGGGCCAGTGCAGCGGCCGCCATCCAGCCGGCGGTTCCACCTCCGGCGATGATGTAGCGCATGTGTTTGCCGCTATCAGATTTTGAGTGGGTCATGATCGAGTCGATCCCCCTGGGTCAAATTCCGACCGGGCCATAGCAGGCCATCCGGCATCAAGGCCAAAGTGGGGGCGGGGCGGCCGGGAGGAGAGTGGCCGCCCCGCAAGTCAGTTCTGCGTCAGAACTTGTAGGTGAAGCCCGCCAGGAAACGACGGCCGTAGATCTGGTAGTCGATCACCTGGTTCCGTTCTGCAC